>NZ_FNDM01000003.1:0-491708 GCF_900100505.1 Bacillus sp. cl96 | reverse complement strand
TGTGTTTTTTCAAGTATCTGACATATGTTATTCAAAATAGTTTAATACATTAAAAATTGATAAGCTTCTGCACTTAAGAAACCTTCAATTTTATTCAAAGGTGATTCCAATTACGTCCACATTAGATCTCCTGTAGAAAGCTTTTTAACAATTAAACCTCTTCTTCCCTTATTAATAATTTTAAAATTAAATTTCCCTCTATAGTATAATAAAGATGTTTCGTTTTCTAATGGGGTATGTCGTAAAATCAAAAGAGATTTTATCTCTTTTACCTTCTTTTCAGAGTAAAGTTCACCACTAGGAAATTCTATTATTCCTAATGTAATCTTTAATTCGCTCTCATCAAAAGCCCACTCTTTATTAAGTTCTCTTATCTTTTGTATAAAGCTTCTTTTAGTTTGTCCTATATAGAGCAATGTTACATTCTTAGCATATACTCTAGAGATTGCAAATATCCCCTTCTTAGAAGCTTCTTCCCTATTATAGAAGTCATTTATACTATACATTCCATACCATTTAATATGTACTGTTTCTATGAATCTCGCCTCGTTTTTAGCCAATATTATAATTTCTGAATGTTCAAATTATTATGGATACATATGCTTGATTACTTGAATTATAAATTGTGCTTTTCAATAATACATTTTATTATTACTAATTTCAATAATGAAGAAAAAATACAATATTATAGTTTAATTACAAAGCTGTATAAAAACAAGGTGATGTCATGCCACATATTTTCTTTTTTTACAATATCAAACTATCGTGAACAAAATTTAGAAAGTTATGGAATAAAAATAGAGATGTTTTTGCAACTCATTGATTTTTACCAAACACGTATAAAAACCAACAATATGAAAATAAACGACTGGCTAAAATCTTACTTTCAATAAAATAAAAAAAGAACCTGCAAATTTGCAGATTCTCCTGATAATGATTTATATAAGTAAAACTCAAAAATATAATACAATGATTCAAAAATAAGTTCAAGTAAATCCAAAGAACCCGCTGGAGTTCGGGTTCTTTCAGAAGTGATGATGTTTTCTCGGATTTGCAAAGTGAGAAAATACAAGAATATAATACATCGAGATTTAGAGAATTTCAATACTTAAATTAGAGGTTATTTTAATATGATGTAACATCAGCATTTTGAAGGAATAGCAACGAATACCTTATACATTTCCAGTCTACATAACGCTTTATTATCAGTAGAAAGAAAAAGTAAATCCCTACTTTCACAAGAAATCCGCCTTTTTACTCTATTCATTTTTTGATACATTCCCATCCACGGTTTTAGGGTTCTCTTTTGTACTGTGTTAGCCGAAAAATTTTATAAATCATAATTCGTTTTTCCTCCACCTGTTTCACCCTTTCTACACCCTAGTTTTACAAAATAAGAGGTCATCAAAACTTATATTTATTACTTTCTGTTATCTCCTCTCTCTTGTTCTATGTATAGTCTATTTGAATTTTTATTAGCTACTAAAAAATTTACAGGACGATTAAAAAAAGCCAAGTGCATTGCACTCGGCTTTATGGTCGATTAAACATTTTTACTTCAGACGTATTAAACTGATGTAGATAGTCTTTAGTAGAAGTATAGCCTGAATTCATGAGTGTTTTCTTTTCTTCTTCTGTGATATCGAAATTAAATGACGGCGTAAAGAATGTATTGATAAATACAGTGCGGGCAGCATCTTCTTTGGTTGTTTTTCCACTCTCATGACCTTTGATCATGGTTTGAGACAAATTCCATGCAAAATGAATAAGAGAATGGCCAATATGATGTTCTGTTGAAGTTGCGATATGTTTTAACATGGCAACCTCGGCCTGAGATTCTAAACGGAAACCTAGTGTTTCTTTGTTGTAGACAATTTCATCTGTAGGATCAAAGAAAGATGCATTGTATTTCGTGTGTAAGCTTCTTAGTGTAGAATGATCCTCTATATTGCTTATCAGTTTATTAACCTCGTCAATCGTATCTGTGGTCGTGAAGTGTTCTTCCTTATTCACAAAACTTTTCCAATCAAATAAACGAATTGGGTAGTTATCGAGTACACCTCCGTCTACATAATAATCTTTATCCCATTCCACAGATTTAAAAAAGAATGGGATGGACATCGAAATCCGCACAGCAACTACTAACAGGACATCAGGTGTCGTTTCGCGAGAGAACGTACGAAGCTCGTGTGTAGAAACGTTCGTTCCTTGGAAAAACACGTCTTTTCCTGTTTTGTCATACAACTGCTGAAAAGTTGTGTCCTTACTCCCTGTCCACTTTTCAACAATCTTTCCTACCCACTCAGTGAAGAAATCCCCTTTATAGATACCAAAACCATCAAAAAATAAACGAATGTTATCTTGTACAATCGAAAAATCATCATCTTTAAACGCTTTGAAATTCATGTCTTTGTGGATTTTTACAAGATCTGCGAATGGAATAGAAAGACCTAAAAGTAATGCAGTAATCGCTCCTGCTGAAGTACCCCCAAATCGTTGTATTTCTGGTAAAATCCCTTCTTCATTTAGTGCACGGATGGCACCTATATAAGCGCTTCCCTTTACCCCGCCACCTTCAAATACTAAGTTACGAAATGGATATGCCATTATATACCTCCAATAGAGAAATTTTCGATTTGTTATAGTATCGGAATTATATTGAAATATATTCCAAATCTTATTAAAAAGGTTTCATGCCCTCCGATACGTATGGCCAAATTATCTTTATTTAATGGATAAATTGTTTGAAAGAGAAGGAATTTGCTTGGAATGGTAATTTAGTAGGATAGGAAACAGGAAGCGGAGCGCATCTTTGGATACACTGACTAATATCCCCTTTTGAAATTGTATATAACGTAACTTCTTTTCCAATGCATCCTCCTAGTAAAATCACGAGTAAGAAATCAAGGAACAACCTACATTTCATAAAGTCCTCACTCTCTTTAACATGCAATCCAGTAAAATAATTTTTTTCAAATACGTAGAAATATGGTTTAACCAGTAATCAATGATCAGATCTTCTTAACTTAAGTAAACCTAAATCTATTTGTCTCCATACAGAAAGAGATAAATAGTTTTGTTCCTATTCATGAAATAGTACAATATATGCAAAATTACATATCTAATTAATTGCTTTTAATGTTATATTTTAATAGCGATGAATGCTATTATTTCATAAGTTGTCAACAAGCGTTATGTATGTATGAGAAAAAGGAAGGAGCCAAATAGGCCCCTTCCTTTTTCTACTAATTAACTAAATTACTCTCTGGTAAAAATTTAAATAGTAATGCTCATTTACAGGCGTCTCATTATGCATTAAACATGCTAACTTAGCTTGCTGTCGGAAAAAATAAAAACGATAGCATTAAGTTATTAAGAGACAAAAATTCATCAACACGAAGACAGATTTGTCTTGGCTAGATAAATTTGGTGATAAATACAGGAAGTAACTCTTACGATTCAATGATTCTTTTTCCTGCCTTCTACCCTTGCCACTTCTGTTTCATGACTTGTAAATAGAGATCTTCAAACTCGTTAAAATGGACGCGAAAAACACCTAATGTATCGATATAAGCAGAAATCACATCTTTTTCATTAAAATGGATACCTTCCTGTGCTAAGTCATAGCTATCATTAAGGCTGTATAAATCAAAATATTCTTCTTCCCAATACAGGCCTCTATTTACTAGTAATCGAGTAGAGCAAGTAATAGCTTGTTTAATATTCCATTTCTGAGCTACTAACTTTTCATTTAAGACTGAAAGAAGGATGTTTACCGAGGGGTTTTCATCAACTATGCGGCTATATGACAGTAAAGCCGATTCTATATATATCAGCTTTGCTTTAGACATTAAAGATATCTCCATAATTTCATATGGCGGGTGATCATTTGCTTCAATCAACCTATCGCACCATGAAATAACCTCCTCTCTATTCCAAAGTCCGCAGCCTAGTCCTAATGCATACAAGTGGGCTAAAGTTTGATAAGATTTCAATATGGTTCACCTTCAATTTAACTGTATAGTGGTATTGCATTCATTTTGGAAATAATCACGCTTAGTAATAAATATAATAAGCTGCCCAAACGGACAGCTTATTTGCATTAAAAACGCTACACATGAACTTTTTCTTTTTTTCGACGCACAAGCCACCAAACTAAAGATAACAGTACTAGGGGAAACGGAAATATCTGAATAAACAAAAATACTTCCCAAAAATCGTGCATCGTACTACCAGGGGAATCTGTTGCCATCCCGCCAATAAAAAAAGACAATGGAATGACAAGTATATTTATACCCAAGCTAATCATTAGGAATGATAGATTTTCCTTCCAGATTACTGGTAATGCAGCCACAATTAATAAAACCAATGCAGTACCCAGTATAAGAAACAGTGCTCCAAATAAAAATACAAAGTATAAAATAGCATTGATTAAAGGTTCCACAATAGCCCTCCTAAGGATTCATTCTATAGAAACACTCATGTTATTTAGAAAGTCAGGATGCTATACCTCTTAGTTGTCTTTCAATTTCTTCATCGCTATAGTCTTCATTTATCTGCTTAGAATACTTAATCTACTTGCTTATATTCTGGACTGCGTTAGGACATATGTTTCTATTGTACAACCAGCTAGCAAGAAACCCACACTTATCCCTGCTAATACGGTACCTTTAAAGGCTCTGTTCATATTCATTTGCCCCTTTTATCTTTTCGTATTTTTTCTCCATCCATAGACAGTCCATTATGAACGTTTTCATTATAAGTATTGTCTGCTCCTTACTATCTGTTTCGGCCCTGATTCTTCTCGTTTACCGTTTCAGTATTACGCTTCAATTCGCATTATCATCACATAAAAAGGACATACCTATTCATATATATACCTTTATTATTTTATATTGAAATAAATAATGGTTCAAAGTTATTTTGTGAAAATTATACAAAAATTAATAATTCATCAATCACCCAACAATAGATAATATGGATAAAGAAAAAATACTAGAGAATATCACATTGTAGTAGTCTCTAGTATCTTTTCATAGTATTTTAGCGGCTATGCAATACGGAGGGATAAAAAAGGACCTCTTACGGAAAGATAAGAGGTCATCAAAAAGATAAAAATGTTGTATTTGAAACACGCGAGTTTCTAATTCACATCATAACACAATATATTTGTATATTCAATATATACATTAAAGATAAGGAATATTACATCATTGAAGATTACGGTGAACCAGGAGATAGTGTTGAAAATGAACCTACTTTGCGCAACATTTTCCCGAAAAAGTATGCGGATGTAGCACCTGCTAAGACATTTTGAATAATCTTTGCAGCTGCTACATCAACGGGGAATTTATTGTATTTCCAATCTAGAGAATCAATTGTCCAATCCCATACTTTTAAAACTAGTGAAATAGATCTTTTTAATTACATACTTAATTTATTTTTTAATGTCCAATATTTTTCTCCATTAGCTTCAAAAGAGAATTCTACCCATCCATTCGGATCTTCCCGATAAATAAAGATGGTTGTTCCAGGAGTTACTGTACCAACTTTATTCTCCTCGACAGCTACATCTGGTCTACTTTTAATTTTTAAATTAAATGGATAAGGTACCTGATAGTAAGTAGCTGATGATACAACATTTGAGCTTGAACCGTCTGCATACATTTTATATGGAATTTCATTAGATAACGCGTCGACATCTAATGTTTCAGGATTCTTTGGTAATTTTTTTGCATATGTATAGTCTTCTACACGAAACGGTTTAATACGTTCCATAATACCCGCAATTTTCTTAGCCCAGCCTTTATCTGATGCATATTTCACGTTCATGCCAGTTAATGTTGACCCGTTATAATACATACCACTTTCTTCTAAATATCTTTCTCGTACATAATTAGCGTTATAAGCAATACTATCGCCGTAGCTTGGTAAATATTTCGCATATTTAAACGGATCTCCATCATATGCACGTAGACCGAATAAATTATGTTTTTGATATGCGATTTCTGATTTTCCGTATCCAGATTCTAAAATCGCATGCGCCGCTAAATAATGAGCACTCACGCCATATTGATTTTGCGCATTGATAAAATCTTGTCCATGTCCAACTAAGGGACTATCTGAATGATATTTTGCAATAAAACTATCAATCTCTTGAGCTGTAATTTTCGAAGCCACTGTTAAATTTAAATCTTCATATGAGGTAGCAGTAATAACCTCTTTTTCATCGTTTAAATTTTGTTGTAACATATCTGTTTTTGCAGTAAGTTGAGCAGCTTCAGCACGTGTTATAAATCTATTTGGTTGCCAACCGTTCTCGGTACCATTAGAAATTTTTAAATCTATTAAAATATTGGCATGTTTTTCTCCCCAATGCCCTTTTAAATCTTCAAATCTAACCTGCTCGTTATGATTTGCTGTGCTTTGTAGTTTATATGCATTTACTAGCATGGTAGCCATAGCAGCACGAGTTACTTTTCCGGATGGATTAAAGATTCCATTACCTTCACCTTTAACAATACCAGCTTTTTCAGCAGCAGCAATATAAGGAGTAGCCCAGTGGTTTTGTGAATCTGTAAAAGATGGTTTTGCATTAGGCTCAATTTTTATACCTAAAACTTTTGTCATAATTTTTGTAGCCGAAGCTCTGTCTAAGGAGTCATTTGAACCAAAAGTTCCATCTGGATAACCATTTAATACCTGTTTATCAACTAAATAGTTAACGGATTTATCAGCCCATGTAGGAACATCAGGGAATTTATGAGTATCTGCTAAAATATTAGAAGAATAGGATAATATAGCTCCTGCAAGGATACCTGTTGCAATTAATTTGTGCTTCATTAAAATAAACACCTCTACCATTGTATTTATCAAATTGAGATTTTCTATTTTTATATTTACATGTTTGTAATAATAATAAAATCGTATTATCACGCATTCAATTTGATGTAACGAGTATAGTTACTTATATACACAAGTGTCAATGGATTTCTTTTACAAAAATACATAATATTTACATGATTTTATAATTGACTTATGTATAAATTTTGTAAAGGACCTTTTGATAGATTTTACCTGAAGAAATCTCTTTAGTTGTTAATTTGCCAATCTTTCCCGTTTACTATTAATCAATTAAAAAAAGAATTTTTTGTTTGAAAATCTTAAGTTGATGGATGTGTGAACGTACCGCTACTAAAATTCTTGCTTTTAATTTATTATTACTGTATTATATTTACGTATCAATATAAGGATTATAGTATATAAAAAGGAATCAAGTCTATAAGTAAGATTTAAATCCTTTTCCAATTCAAAAAGATCTTGCCAAAATCTAATATAATTTATGCTTATCTTTTTAGTATGTATCTAGTAAAAACATATTTTTTATCCATAGAATTCTGTTTTCAATGATATGAATTAGTGTTCTAAACAAGGAATCCTACAAAGTGATCTGAAAAACCTGAGAGGTATTGTATGTAGTTTGCTCATCTCCAGGTACTATAATAAAAGAGCCTTACCTCTCTAGGCAAGACTCTACTAGTTTAGTTGTATACTATTTACATGATAACTAAGAAACAGAAAACATATAACACCAAATAACAGCACCCTATTACTCCTCCTACAGCTAATACCTGTTTAACCCAACTCTTAAATTTTTGATTACTGTAAATCGCTTGCACTCTTTCCATATTTCCTCCTATTAAGGAGAACCCTTAAAGACTCTCACCTCGCTATAGTAACATTAAAAAATGAATAATAGAGATCTAATGTATAAATATGCAATATTGCATACGGAAATGTATTGTTATTATTGTAAGCGCTTACTATAATAAAGTTATAAAGATTTATTACATTTTAATACGAAAAAGAGGAGAGAATAATATGGAAATCGCAATGGCAGTTTTAAAATTTATAGGTGGAGCAATCCCATTAATTCAAGAACTTCTAAAAGCATTTATGTAAATTCACTATTTAGCAATTATTTATAAAAATTATCATACAAATGATCTGTATATCAAAAATGAATTGGCTTACAGATCATTTGCGTGATCAAGGTCCCTTTAACATGGCTAAGGGGCCTTTTTAAAATTTTTAAATAATTAAGGTTACGTCACATCACCATCAAGTTAGCAAAATAAAATGAAACTTTAACTTGATGGTGATGGGGTAACAGTTGTGATTTAGAGATAAGATCAGATTATACAAAGTTTTGCACGTCAGCGATACCGGAAATAAACTTCGCCTTTAGTAGCAAGAATCTCCAATAAAGATAGTCAACTTACCTATTTAGGAATAGGAGTGTCAATTTAAATGATGCGTTCCAAGGCACTACTCTTCTTCTAAAATAGCGTAATAATATTCATCCCACCATTCATTCCCATGTGGTATACACTTCCTGAAATAGCCTTCTCTTCTCATTCCAATCTTCTCCATTACTCGATATGATGGGGTATTTTGTGGCTGACATGTAGCTATAATCCTATGTAATTTCATTTCCTTAAAGCCATATTTCAATGTAGCTTGTGCTGCTTCAGAAGCATATCCTTTATTGAAATATTTAGGATTGAACACCCAGCCAATCTCATATGTATGCTCACCAAAATATTTATGAAAAACTATATGACCAATCAGAATATCTTTATCAATTAATACTACAGGAAAGTTCTTAGCGTTTTCACCAATGTTTTCATTCACAAAGTTTCTTGTATTTTCTTCAGTAAAAACCCCTTCAGGTATGTATTTCATAACATTGATATCTGATGTATACTCATGAACAGCTTGCCAATCTTTGAACTCAAATTTCCGTATTAATAATCTTTCTGTTTTTATAAACATTTACTTTTCCCCCTCAAAAAATTGCAACTATATTTTAAATCCACATTTAACCCTTAAAACAAAAAGAACTTGTAGGACTCTCTACAAGTTCTTTTTGTTTTAAGGTGAATATACGAGCCAAACAAACTATCTTACAGATTGACTGTAGAAACTTTAGGGGTAATGCTTTGACAAATATATTATATAACAAATATTAACATCCACAGGATTTATTTTTGAAAATTATGTGAATTAAGAAAGGAAGTAGTTTTTTCTTAGCTATTATTATTATTAACTGACGGTATCATTATATTTTATTCTGCAACTTATTTAGAAGAGCTATGTACATTTCGAAGAAGTTCTTCAATAAGTTTTGTTTTTTCATTTACCTTTGTGGCATATGTGAAATCACCATAACAATATGGATACCTAAAATTATTTTTATTTCCACCACAAGTATACATCGCTGGATTTTGATCAACTTTCATCTTAGAAAACTTTTTGGCTGAATCCTCCGAGTGTTGTTTAACTTCTTGACTAGCAACAAAATCAATATAACCTGGCCCCATATTATAGCTTTGAATAATTGTATCCATGCTAACATCCTTGTCCGTTCCATATTTGTACATTTTAGCAAAGTGTTTTACCCCTTGTTCAATGCTCAAGCTTGTCTCTTGAATTTCATTTGGCTTTAATCCAAGTGATTCAGATGACTGCATAGGATCGTTTCCCTCACCTCTACTCTCTTGATACATAATTCCTAATAAAATTGGTGTTTTCTCTCCTAAATTATATTTTTCTAATTCTTTTTTTAAGGTAGACTCATATTGCAATACACGTTTTTTGGTGGCTTGCGCTTTATTTTGTTGAATATTGGTTTTATGATTAAAATATAGCATTCCAAGTATTATTACTAAGCCTAAAATACTAATAAGGAACACTTTTATAATTTGTTTTTTACTTGTATCCTTCATATATTCCTCCTCGTATAAGAAATTCAATTTTTCAAAGGTAATTGGTTATATACAAACTATGTAATGAACATCTATCTCCCGCCCTTTTTAGACTCATATATCAATACTTTAAGGTTTCAAGTTTAATATAAAAATTTAAAGATAAGGTAAAGATAAGATAAAGATAAAATAAAGGGTATTTTTTAGCGTACTTTAAAAGATATTGCTACAAAGGGATATATGGGACAACTTGTTGATATGAATGGATTTAGTGATAATTGAAAGGTTATTGTACAAGTTATTAATTATGGAGACATCATTCCAGAAGATTTAATCCATCTTTTCAATATGCTTTATATAAAAACCACAACATAACATATAATAAAAAACGGCGAACCCTCCACCTAGGAGAATCCACCATCACAAATAACTGATTATTTCACACCTAGTTTTTTTGCTTTCTTAGGGATCCCGTCTTCCAGCACTTCCTCTCAAGCTGTTACACCTGGAATATGATGTGATTGCATTTGAAACAGGGCTTTGGGAAGCAGCAGCTGTTCAGCAAAATTTTGATAACTCAACCGCTACAGAAGCGATGAAACAATCCTTATACTCTGTATGGAAAACTGAGGAACTTGAACAATTATTTACCTATATGAAAGAACAAAAAGAAAAAGGAAAGCCACTCACATTAGCTGGTTTTGATATGAATTTGTTTTATAAATCTTCATTCCGCTCTTATGCAAAAGAATGGTTGCACAAAGTAAATCCTGAAGTAAAGAGTGAATTTGATACAGCAGTGTCAGAGTTGATTGAACTGGATAGGTATTACAATAAAAATAAAACATATCCCTATGATCGGTTTAAAATGGAGATACAGCCCGTAATTAACAAGTTTGAAAAGGTTAGAATGTTTATTCAGAATCATAAATCTGAATTGATTCAAGTTACACCACATCCTACGTATGATGTGAAAGTCAGAGGTGGCATCTCCTCACCTAACCTGACAGACTATTCTTTTTATATCCGAGATCAAAAAATGGCACAAAACTTCGCATGGCTAACTGAAATGCAGTATGGAAACAAACTGGCCCCCTTTAACAAGTAATCATTTGTTCTGCACCCATGTTGATAATTCTTCTGGTAATCGGAATGTAACGGAACCATGTTGCTCTTTTATAATGACATAGGGATTGCGGAATTCTTCTTGAATGCCAATTCCAATCACTTGATACAATTTCCTGCACTGACTCGGAAACAATATATTTGGAATGTCTAATGATTCAATTTCATGAAAAGAATGACGGAATCTCACATCCATTGCAAATACCCTCACACCAACTCCCAGCTATACGTAAAACACAATTAGTATACCGATGAGATCTATGTTACGTGCAGAAATCCCCGTTTTCTCCCCAGACTTATCTACAAGAATAAAAAAGGAATCACAAGATATGTTCCCTTTTCACTATTTGTTTTCTACACTTTTAATTCCAATATTTCTAGATGCTGAATAGATCCGCCCCCTGGCAGGTAGACATTTTCCTCCTTCAGCAGGTATACGGAACTTTCCGTTTCTACTAGTGATGGAAGATTGCGCACGCCAAATAATAATACTTTTCCCCTATGCCCAAATGACGTGGGGTATGCATGGAAATCGTAAGGTTGTTTATGCATGTAATTGTTCCTGTTCTTAAACATTTTCGGGTATCTATTTTTATTATGTTTTGCTTTTGTAGTATTTCTTATTTTTATTGTTTGATTGTTATGACTGGCATTTGCTCGTTTTCGGAAATTTCACTGTAACCAAAATAAAGTAGAAAAAACAATAAAATAATTGTCCAAATAAATATAAACACTTTATAACTATACTTCATATGAAAAACCTCATTTTCCCTATATAAGTGAATGTACATACACCCTATAAATCTAATTACATAAATTATCGGATGTTTTAGTAGTAGAGAATCATTAAGTATTAGGAATTGTTATTCATAAACATATCCAAGAATTCTTCAAAAAATATCATCTAGGCATTTTAACATTTCATCAAAATGCACAGATGATATTTTGTACGTTTAGCTTGGTAATGCTTTTTATGTAATGAATTCTTATCTCTATTTCACCTTAATGTTTATATGTACAAGAGTCTGTGTAGCAATTAGACTGTACTTTAAATATGTACTCAATTGTGTGTGGGAAAGGAAGCACATTTTATTTAAAGTGGTTACTTTAAAGCCCTTAATTAGTTGGTAGTCTTCTTCATTCAGACAAAAAGGAAATTTAAAGTGTGCACGTACTTTCAACTCAGACTTTTTACTACACACACTCCTATACACATAACAATATTTATAGTTTTTTGTAACATTACGGAAACAAAAAGAAATAATATCGAAACGTTTATGATATATTGTAACAACTTAGTAACGTTACTGTAACATAACGTGTATAATCGCACAATACTTTTTAACTGAAAATCAATAAATTTATGTAAGCACCCATAACGTATTACATATTGTTTGTGAAACCTTTTAATGAACAAGTATAAGTGGATGGCGGGAATTGAACCCACATCAGAGGTTCTGGAGGCCCCTGTTTTACCCTTAAATTATACCCCCTCGTGGTCGGAATGACAGGACTTGAACCCGCACATTCAACGGCTACTAGATCCACAATCTAGCAAGTCTAGCATTTCGCCACAAACTCCATAAAAATAGAAAAAGACCACCGAATGTACTCGATTGTCTTTTTGCCATGCATATCTGCACAAGAAGTGTATACTTCAAACCCTTTAATATTTTTAGCTATGAGCATACTTATAAAACTCTAAAAACTATTTGATAATCTTTTAGAATCTAACTTTCTTTTAATACTATTTGCTATTTCTTCAATATTTTCATTTAGAAAGAAATGATTACCTTCAAAAGAATGAAAAGTACACGTTTTACTTGTGTATCGTTCCCATTTTATTACTTGATCATATGTAGTAAATTCATCATTTTCCCCATTAAATATAAGAAAATCAATATCACATGGTTGTGTATTTTTGTCATGAATATACGTCTCAACGATTTTAAAATCTGCTCTTAGAATAGGGAGAAAGATCTCCATTAATTCTTCTGATTGCAGTACCCCAGATGGTGTACCTCCCATTGCAATAACTTCTCTTTTAAATTGCTCATTAGAAAGATTATGTCGGATATTTTTTATTTTACTATTTGGATGATTTCTACCGGACAAAACAAGAAATTCAGGCGATACGTTTTTAGAATCTTTTATTTTTCTGGCTACTTCATAGGCGATCAAACTTCCCATGCTATGCCCGAATAGAATGTAGGGCGAATCATCTATCTGCATAACTATTTTATTGTAGACATCATTTACTGCCTCTTCCATACTTTGGTACAAGTTTTCTTCAATTCTATATCCTCTACCAGCTAACTCTACCGGGACTACCTCAATATATGGATTAAAGTGATTTTTCCATTTTGCGTAACTAAACGCAGATCCCCCAGCATGTGGAAAGCAAAAAAGTTTAGTCTTCTGCATTGATTTTCTCCTTACTTTCAAATTTGTATATATTTTGGAAAATTGCATAAATGTCTTTAATTATTATCTCTTGCGGAAATTCATCCCTTGTTGCACAAGCAGATAACTTATAATTTGGATCAATGTTATATTGTTTAAAGTAAAAGTTTTTAGGTATATTCTTGTATGAAATTAAAGTTCGTGATTCTTTTTTTATAGAGAATGAATTTAATGGGGTATAAAGCCCTTTTCCAATCGTTTTTATATAGCTTTCTTTTAATGTCCATAAATCAAAAAAACAATTAATTTGTTCATCAGAATTCATATTAGATATATCATAAAATTCATCCGCTGAAAAAAATTCTTTTGCTAATTTAAGAGCCTCTATCTCTGAAATCTTTTCTATATCAATACCCACATTAAAATTAGCAGTAGTACAAACCACCCATTCTCCTGAATGTGACAGATTAAAATGAAAGTCAGAAAATTTTTCAACAAAAGGTTTTCCATACTCATTATATTTAAATCTAATTTCTTCATTATTAATTTTATACTTTTGGCAGATTAGAGATCGGATTAGTAAATCCCCTATCAGGGTCCTATTAACGTCGCATGAGTTTAATAAACGCTTTATTCGTTCTTTCTTCTCATTTGAAACCAAGTTACTAAGTTGCTTAAACAAATGACTTTCAATATTCTTTGGTATTTTCACAGCTTGAATGTGTATGATAAATCACTTCCTTTTTTAAAAGATGGCTTCATATATGTGCGTTACATAAATTCAAATTAACTTTATTAAATTGCAAATACAATAGAAAAGGTGCATATTTACATATCAATGAAAATATGCACCTTTCCTCAGTAATATCATCAGGCATTCGCTTCTATTACAAAGATTTCTATGTCTCTACCAATTACTTTTTACATTATCCTCTTAAAAAGTAATACTCTTGATATATTCATTATTGCCTACACTTTATTTGCAGTTATTGGGCTGCCCTTTTCGTTCATAGCGTTGCATCTTTTGCACTCTCTACTTTTCAGTTAATGAAAGGGATGTTCCTTTTATCTCTTCAAATTCATTTAATAGGTACTTAGCTATCTTTTCAACTGCGGGGAAGTCTACTATTTCCTCATGTGATCCAGGGACAGAATACTTATTTACTCTTCCTTTTAATAAAGGTCCCCAATCTGTAAACAACTCTTTTCCTTCCTCAGCACTAAAATAGAGAACTTCTCCAGAGTATGGTATTAAATCATGATCTGCCATTATGTTCAGGCATTTCCTATGAGCATTGATAACTTGCTTCAAATTCATAAGATCTGCATCAGGCGGGAGTACTCCTTCCATAAGTAATCGCTCTACAAGCATATCTTGTTCATGGAAGAGGCCTTCCCCCCGCTCAGTAAAATCTCTAGGAATGAAATGCTCATATATATATGAAAGCATATCCTCCGTTGTTTTATAGTCCTGCTCTGAAGGTACTTTAGTATCCATTAGTATCAACAACTCAACTTCCTCACCTTGATTCTTTAGTACAGTTGCGATTTCATAAGCAATCGCACCGCCTAAAGACCATCCTCCAAGACGATATGGACCTTCTGGCTGAACACGTTTGATTTCTTCAATGTAAAGTTGAATTACTTCCGGCAAGGTCAATTCATCAATTTCTCCCTTTTCTATAAGAGGATTCTGTAAACCATAAAATGAACAATGATTCTTAAGTAATCTTGCTAGTTGAATGTAACAGAATACATTCCCCATAAACGGATGAACACAGAAGAAAGGTCTTTTCTCTGATTCTTGTAGTGGAACCAGCGCTGATACAGATTTTGTCATATCATGCTTATCACGAATAAGGCATGCGATTCCTTCCAATGTTGGATTCTTAATCAATGTAGACACCTTAATCTCTTTTCCAAACTTCTCCTTAATTTTTGAAATCAATTTAATTACAAGGAGAGAATGTCCCCCTCTATTAAAGAAATCATCATTTACATAGACATCTTCTATCTGTAACACATCCTGCCAGATTTTAATCAACTGATATTCAATTTCATCCCTTGGAATGATTGGTGTAGACAAATTATTTTCTCTTTGAATTGTTAAACTGTTCAATGCCTTTCGATCAACTTTTCCATTCGGTGTAAGAGGAATCTTGTCTACCTTTATAAAGTGTGCGGGAACCATATAATTCGGTACTTGTGTCTTGAGATATTCACGCCAGTCATGCATACTTCCATCTCCAACTACATAAGCAACCAATCTCTGCTCTCCTAGCTTATCCTCTGTCACCAAAACTACTGCTTCTTTTACCAATGGATGCCTCTCTATACTCGCTTCAATCTCTTCAAGTTCAATACGAAAGCCCCTAATTTTCACTTGATTATCAATTCTTCTCAAGTAATCTAAATTACCATCAGGTAAATAACGAACCAAATCTCCCGTACGATATAAATGCTCTTCTTCATTAAATGGATGACGGATGAATCGCTCTGTTGTTAATTCTGGACGATTCAAGTATCCTCGCGCTATACCTGCACCACCAATATATAGCTCACCTGTTACACCAACTGGAACAGGTAACAAATTTTTATCTAATACATAAGTTTGAACGTTCGGCAACGGACGTCCAATTGTAACTCTCTTACTATCTGTTTCGATATGATAACACGTTGCATCAACCGTACATTCTGTAGGACCGTATACGTTATAAAAATCAATTTTTTCAGTCTCTACTAGCTGTTTCCATAATGACGGCATGATTGCTTCACCACCGACCAATATCTTGCTTGGCACATGAACATCAGCACTTGTTTCTAGTAATCCTCCATCTATAAGTAATTGAAGTAATGAAGG
This sequence comes from Bacillus sp. cl96, assembly GCF_900100505.1. Taxonomy (NCBI): domain Bacteria; kingdom Bacillati; phylum Bacillota; class Bacilli; order Caryophanales; family Bacillaceae; genus Bacillus; species Bacillus sp. cl96. Next base: position 475,553 of record NZ_FNDM01000003.1, on the reverse strand, counting down.
TGTCATATCAAACATTTCCAATTTATTCTCCCTAATATAAGACACAAATCGTTCCGGATTAGTGCGAACTTCACTTGGGATAATATATAAACTTGAACCATACAGCAGCATTTGTAATTGCTGAATAGATACATCAAAGGCAATTGACGCATTCAAACCGACGCGCATATTACTAGGTATCTCATGTGAGAAAACTTCTTTTTGTAAACCATAGGATAGGTTTATTACAGAATGGTGCTGTACTAAAGCCCCCTTTGGATTCCCTGTCGAACCAGAAGTATAGATAACATACGCTAAGTTTTCCCCTGTTACTTCACATATTGGTGAAAGTTTGCTTTCTTGAGAAAGCATTGCTTGGTCCCTATCTAGGCAAACTGTCTTGATGTCTTTAGGTATCCATCCTAGTAATACCTCATTTGTAACTAACACTCTAATTCCCGTGTCTTCTAAAATATATTGCAGGCGGCTTTCCGGATTCGATGGATCTAATGGAACATAGGCTGCTCCAGCCTTCCAAATTCCCATGAGACCAACAACCATCTCAACTGAACGCTCAAAGCAAAGGCCAACTAATGACTCTGTCCCAATTCCACATTTCTGTAAATGATGGGCTAATTGATTAGCTCTTTCATTCAGCTCTCGATATGTTAGTTGCTGTTTTTCATCTACCACTGCCAACGCGTCAGGCGTACGATTTACTTGCTCTTCGAATAGTTGATGGATTGCATTCTCACGTGGATAGGATATATTATTATTATTCCATTCTTCCAATAGCTTTCTTTGTTCAGCTTCCGTAATATATACTAGCTCCGATAGATTTTGATCAATGTTTTTGAGCATTTGCATTAACACTTGGTGTAAATGACCCAGCATTCGTTCAATGGTTACTCTATTAAACTTACTACGGTCATACATTAACTTTAACGATAACTGGATTCCTGGAACTACAGCTAACCCTAATGGGTAGTGGGTTTGTTCTACCCCTTCCAATTCACCAATTTCCAGATTTTCTGAAGACTCCTCTTTCACTGGATAATTTTCAAACACATATAAACTATTGAACAGCGGTATTCCTCTAGGAACTTCACTCCACCCCTGAATCTCTGTCAAAGAAGCATACTCATATTGTCTTCTTTCTATCTCTTCCTCTTGTATCTTCTGCAACCAATCTATTAATTTTATATCATCCATCAATTGAATTCGCGTCGGTGACGTTGTAATGAAAGAACCTACGATGTTTTCAACATCAATAATCTCCGTAGAACGCCCTGAGCTTGTTACACCAAAAACAATGTCATTTTCTCCACTATATCGGCTCATGAGATATGCCCATGCACCTTGAATTACTGTACTCAAAGTAAGTTTATTGCGTTTCGCCCATCCTTGTAACGCTTGAGTCTGCTCTTCTGATAAATACGTAACCTTCTCTGTGTAACCTTTTTCTTCCTCTTTACTTTCTAAGCCCAGCAAAGTTGGCGCAGTAAAACCTTTTAGCTTCCCTCTCCAAAATTGTTCCGCCTGCTCCTTATCTTGCTCTCTTAACCATTGGATATATTTCTTATATGGTGAGGACTTAGGTAACTTCACAGCTTCTCCATTCATTCTCTTCTGATAGACTGTAAGTAATTCATTAAATACTAATGGTAAACTCCATCCATCCAGTAAAATATGGTGATGGGTCCAAACAATCCGATATTCTTCCTCACCTTCTTGAATGACTGTTACCCTCATCAATGGTGCTTCATCAAATTGGAAGGCTTGTTTTCGATCTAATGTCAAAAAGACTTTTCTTTTTTCCTCTATCTCTTCACTTGTCATTGTACGCCAGTCTTCTTTGTTCACTTTAAATGGGATATTTTCATACACCACTTGTACAGGTTCTTCAATTTCGTCCCATACAAATGCTGTACGAAAAATTTCATGCCGCTGAATTACAGATTTCCACGCCTGCTCAAAAGTAGGAATATCCATTTCCCCTTGAATCATAAAACTCAATTGCACTATATACGGTGCAACATGTTCATCCCCTTGATCATGCAATGTGTGGAAGATCATACCTTCTTGCAAAGGTGATAGTGGATATAAATCAGTAATCTGATTTTTCTTTCCACGATGCATTTTATTTAGTACATTTGTCAAACCTTCTTGGCTAAGATTAGCCATTGCAAAATCCGAAATGGTCAGTGCAGATTCTCTATCTGAAGATTGAATCAATCTACTCAGTTGATATAGCATATTCTGTGCAATACTTTGAATCGTTGATTTGGCAAATTGTCCAACATTGTATACCCAAGTGAACTGAAGTTTTCCATCCGTTACAACCCCAATTACATCAATTACATGCGATCGCTTGGAACCGGCAGCATGATCTAAACGCTTAAATTCGTTCTCTGGAATAAACATTGCATCGCTAGAAAACATTTGGTCAAATTGTCCAAGATAGTTAAAACTAATAGACGGTGTATATTGGGAGCTTAATAGCTCACACATTGTTGTGTTCATGTAACGCAACACCCCATAATCAACACCCTTATTAGGAATTTTGCGAACTTGTTCTTTAACTGCTTTTAATGCTGCAATTGGCGTATTAGCATTAGTAATATTTAAATGAACTGGGTAAATACTTGTAAACCATCCCACGGTTCTCGATAAATCAACATCTTCAATAATCTCTTCTCGACCATGTCCCTCTAAATCTACGCTTAATATCGGCTGCCCCGTACATGCTGCTGTAGCTTGTACCAATGCTGCTAATAATACTTCATTGATTTGGACACGGTGAGTGCTTAAAGTCTCTTGCAATAACATACGGGTCTCATTCTCGTTTAACACCACAGTAATTTCCTCAGTTACTGCGCTTACTGGATTACTTATAGTACCATCTACTGGCAGTATAACTACGTCTTGTTCAACCTGCTGCTCCCAGTAATGTAGCACTTCTTTTGATATTCCAGTTTGAGCGTAATGTTGTAATTTCTCCGACCATTCTTTAAAAGATGTACTCTTCATAGGTAATTGAATTTTTTGCCCTTGGACCGCTTGCGTATATGCTGTTTGCAAATCTTCCAATAAAATTCGCCAAGAAACACCATCCACGGCTAAGTGATGAATTGTCCAAAATAATCGGCCAGTCTTCTCACCTTCATCAAAATACACCATTCTCATTAACGGACCTTCATGTAAATTTAAACCTTCTTGTGCTATATTAATCTCTTTTTGAATAACTTCATGCCAATCCGCTTCCGGCACTTCATCTAATGAAATGACAGTCAGCATCAATTGTTCTTCAATTCCTTCATTCCACTGTTTCCAAGCCCCATTAGGTAAACGTTCATATCTTAAACGCAGGGCATCATGATGAAGTAGAAGGTTACGCGCTGCCTTTTCCAGTGATCCTATGTCCAATTTTTCTTTCGTTCTAAAGAACATGGATTGATTCCAATGATGTGGGTTAGGATGATTTTGTGCAAAAAACCTTTGCTGAATAGGTGTAAGTATCGTCTCTCCAATTATAATTCCTTGTTCAGCTTGTACACCTTGTTCTTCTTTGACTACTTGCGCCAACTCAGCAATCGTTTGGTGTTCAAATAGTTGTTTTGGTGTCAACTGTAAACCAGCTTGCTTCGCACGAGAGACAATCTGAATGCTAAGAATTGAATCTCCACCAATTTCAAAAAAGTTATCATTCATACCAATACGTTTTGAACCTAGCACACGTTCCCAAATGATAGAAAGCTTGTGTTCACGTTCATTTCTTGGGGCTACGTAGCCTTCTTGTGTTCCTTGATAATCTGGTATAGGCAATGATTTCCGATCAACCTTTCCATTTATGGTTAGCGGTAATTCTTTCATTTCGACAAAGTAGGAAGGTATCATATGGATTGGCAGTTTTATTTTAAGATACTCTCGCCATTCTTCTAAACTGCCTTCGCCCACTATATAAGCTACTAACCTCTTATCCCCCGACTGATTTTCCCTAACTATTACAACTGCCTCTTTTATCAAGTCATGCTCCTGTAAAGTCGACTCAATCTCCCCAAGTTCGATTCGAAATCCTCTAATCTTCACTTGATTATCCATTCTTCCTAAATAGTCTATATTACCATCAGAAAGATATCTCACGAGATCGCCTGTTCTATATAATCTCTCGCCTTCTTTGAATGGATGAGAAATAAATCGTTCGGATGTTAACTCTGGACGATTTAAGTATCCCCTCGCTAGACCCGCTCCTCCGATATAAAGTTCACCCATCACACCAACTGGAACTGGCAACCTATTTCTATCTAATACATAAGTTTGGACGTTAGGCAATGGACGCCCAATTGTTACTCTCTTACTATCTTTTTTGATATGATAGCATGTTGCATCAACCGTACATTCTGTAGGACCATAAACATTATAAAACTGTATTTTATCAGTCTCTACTAGATGTTCCCATAATGACGGCATAATCGCTTCGCCACCAACCAGTACCTTACTTGGAACATGAACACCATCGTACGTTTCTAACAATCCGGCATCTATAAGTAATTGAAGCATTGAAGGCGTTATATCAAAGATTGCTAACTTGTTCTCCCTAATATAAGCTACAAACTGTTCCGGATTACTTCGTACTTCATTCGGAATAATATATAAACTTGAACCATACAACAGCATTTGTAATTGCTGAATAGATGCATCAAAGGCAATTGACGCATTCAAACCAACATGCATGTTAGATGGTATCTCATGTTCGAAAACCTCTTTTTGTAAACCATGCGACAAGTTTATTACAGAATGATGCTGTATCAAGACACCCTTTGGATTCCCCGTCGATCCCGAAGTATAGATAACATACGCTAAGTTTTCTCCTGTTACTTCACATTTTGGTGAAAGAATGCTTTCTTTTGAAATCATTGCCTGATCCCTATCTAGACAAACTACCTTGACTTCTTTGGGTATCCAATCTTTTAATGACTCATTCGTAACTAATACTTGAATTCCAGTGTCCTCCAAAATATATCGTATGCGACTTTCTGGATATGATGGGTCCAATGGAACATATGCTGCTCCAGCCTTCCAAATCCCCATAATACTAACAATCATCTCAACTGAACGCTCAAAGCAAAGTCCAACCAATGATTCATTCCCAATCCCGCATTGCTGAAGATAGTGGGCCAATTGATTAGCTTTTTCATTCAGCTCTCGATACGTTAACTTCTGTTTTTCATCTACCACTGCTACCGCATCAGGTGTACGATTTACTTGCTCTTTAAACAGCTGATGAATCGTACTTTCCTGTGGATATGCTACAGCATCATTATTCCACTCCTCCAACTGTTTTTGCTGTAATCCTGACAATATAGGCAACTTAGCTAATGATTTATCAGGATTCTCCACGATTACATTCAACCAGTTCCCAAAATGTTCAGCCATGGATTCAATAGTTAAGCTGTCAAATAAATCAGTTCTATAAACAAAAGTAAGTAATAAACCCTCTTCCACTTCTGCAGCAGTTAAACTTAAATCAAACTTAGCGATAGGAGCATTACTTTCTATTACTTCTATATTTCTTCCATGTAGTTCTGGTAGCTTCTGTCCCGTATTTTGCAAAGTAAACATGGTTTGGAAAATCGGAGAATGGCTTGTATTTCGTTCAGGTTGGATAACCTCTACAATTTTCTCAAACGGAACATCTTGATACTCATACGCCTTCAATGCTTTTATCCTCACTTGAGACAACAACTCTTGAAATGCCGGTGCATTACTTAAATCAGCTCGATAAACCAATGTATTGACAAAGAAACCAATCAGCCCTTCAATTTCTCGATAATTTCGATTTGCAATTGGGCTGCCAACAATAATATCCGTTTGTCCCGTATAACGAGCAAGGAAACTTTGATACGATGCCAATAAGGTCATGAAAAGCGTTGCCCCTTCTTGACGACTTAGTTCGTTTAATTTATCCAGTAATGAGCGTGACAACAGCACATTATGAATTAATCCATGGTGGGTTTGCACTGGCGGACGCGGACGATCCATTGGCAACATTAAGACTGGTAACTCACCAGATAATTCTTCCTTCCAATATGCAAGCTGTTGATTTAGTACTTCATCTTTCAACCATTCTCTTTGCCACTGAGCAAAATCTGCATATTGAACTGGTAGTGGTTCCAGCTCTGCTTGTTTTTCACCAATCGCATTCTCATAAAATGCCATCCATTCTTGAAGTAAGATTTCCATCGACCATCCATCTGAGATAATATGATGCATATTACACAGAAGAACCCATTCTTCTTCTGAAATTCTTATGAGTTTCCCACGGAACAATGGCCCTTGTTCTAAATCAAATGGAGATTCGACTTCAGTTTGAATCCATTGCTCCAACTTTCTTTCTCTCTCCTCTAATGAAAGCTTAGTTAGGTCCATTTGCGGAAGAGGACGGAAAATATAAGGTTGAATCTGCTGCACAGGATGACCTTCTTCTTCATGAAATACCGTCCGCAAAGATTCATGACGCTCTATTAACTGATTCCATCCCAACTCCAATCCCTCAGGTAACCAATTCCCTGTAAGGCGGCATGCCATTGGCATATTATAAAGTGCACTATTAGGTGCAAATTGATCAATAAACCATAAGCGCTGTTGGGCATAAGATAGTGGAATATTATTTCCGCGTTCCATCGGCACCAATGGTGGAATTTCTCGTTTTTCGCTCCCCTTACGTAACTGATCTATTCGTTTTGATAATGCCTCGACCGTTGAATATTCGAACAGTTCACGTACTGGCAATTTGATTTGAAAGACTTCCTGTAAACGTGAGACCACTTGTGTAGCAAGTAGAGAGTGACCACCAAGCTCAAAGAAAGAATCCTGAACACCAATTTCTTTTATTCCTAGCACTTGCCTCCACACTGAAGCGATAAGTTCTTCCAGCGGAGTTCGTGGGTATACAGTATTTTCGGCGGATTGTTCACTAAGTATAGGCAATGCCTTCAAATCAAGTTTTCCATTCGGTGTAAGTGGTAAAACTTCCATCTCAATAAAGTTTGTTGGAACCATGTAATTTGGTAAATGTGTTTGTAGATGTTCTCGCCATTCATGGACACTTCCTTCACCAACTACATAAGCTACTAATCTCTTGTCACCTTGATTATCCTCTCGTACCAATACAACTGCTTCTTTCACAGAAGAATGTGCCTGCAAAACAGCTTCTATTTCTCCCAATTCAATCCGGAAACCACGAATTTTCACTTGGTCATCTATACGGCCATGGAACTGGAGATTACCATCAGAAAGATAACTTGCTTTGTCTCCTGTATAATAGAGACGTTCTCCTGACTTGAAAGGATGTGGAATAAATTTTTCCTTTGTAAGATCCGGACGATTAGCATATCCACGTGCAAGATTCTTCCCTCCAATATAGAGATCTCCAATTACACCAATTGGTACTAGCTGAAGATGAGAATCTAACACATAAACTTCTGTATTCGCAATCGGTCGACCAATCGATGGCGTACCTGTTGTCACTCCTACAGGTACATAACAATCTGTGGTAACAACGGTATTTTCCGATGGCCCATACTGATTAATTACCGCAAAAGGAATATCGTTAGATGGATACTGCGTTAATTGATCCCCACCAGTAATGATAAAACGAAGATCCGTTTTATCTGGCCAAGATAATTTCAAGAGCCTTTCCAGAATAGGCGTAGGTGCAAAGCTAGCTGTTATTTGTGAATCGATGAGCCAGTCCCTTAGCGCTTCTGGATTAATTCTCAGTTCCTCTGTTGACAAGTAGAGTGCTGCGCCAGCAGTTAGATACGGCCAAATCTCCTGGACAGCCGAATCAAAAGCAACCCCTGCAATCTGAGTCGCACGATCCTCTGCTGAAATATGATAAACTTCCTGATGCCAAGAAACCATATTCATTAATGAGCGATATTCAACCATGACACCCTTCGGTTTTCCTGTAGAACCAGAGGTATAGACAATATAGGCTAAGTTCTCTGGATTTATTTGACGTGTAGGTGCGATTACGCTTTCCACCGTTAATTCTTCTAACCTAACCATTTCAACGTGTGCGAAATGTCCTTCTTGTCCTTCCGCCGTCACTACAAATTGAATTCCTGCATCTTCAATCATGTATTCTAACCTTGATTTTGGATACAACGGATCTAAAACGACATAAGCTCCACCAGCTTTTAAAATGCCCAGTAAACTTGCCATTAGCTCAGCTGACCTCGGAAGATAAACTCCTACCACTGACTCTGGGGCTACTCCCTTTCGTTGTAAAACATTTGCCAACTGATTTGCTTGTGTATCTAGTTCACCATAAGTCCACTGTTTTGTTTGGTCAACTACCGCAATCGCATCAGGACGCCTTGCTACTTGCTCCTCAAATCTGTCGCAAACAAGACCCTGATGAGACATTTCCATTACAGTGTCATTCCATGTTTCTAATAACAAAGTACGCTCGGGTTCTGATAGCATACTCAGGTCATGCAACGGATTTTGTGGACGATGAGAAACTTCATGTAGCCATTTCTCAAAGTGTCCTGCCATCCGTTCAATAGTAGTAGCATTGAATAAATCCTTATTATACTCAAAAGTAAAAAGTAACCCCTCTTCCGTCTCAGCTGCCATTACACTTAAATCAAACTTTGCAATTGGACTATGGCTTTCTATCATTTCAATACTTCTACTAGATAACACCGGAAACTCTTGTTTCATATTTTGCAAAATGAACATAGTCTGGAAGATTGGCGAATGACTTGTACTTCGCTCCGGTTGCACAACTTCTACAATTTTTTCAAATGGAATATCTTGATATTCATACGCCTTCAATGCCTTTTGACGAACCTGATACAGTACATCTTGAAATGTCGGTCTACCACTCAAATTAGCTCGATAAACCAGCGTGTTAACGAAGAAACCAATTAGTCCTTCAATTTCTCTATAATTCCGATTCGCAATTGGGCTTCCGACCAGAATATCTTCTTGTCCCGTATAACGAGATAGAAAACTTTGATATGCAGCTAAAAGCGTCATGAAGAGTGTAGCCCCTTCTTTTCGACTAAGTTCATTCAATTTATCATGTAGCGTGCTTGGCAGAACCAGAGTGTATATCGACCCGTGATGAGTTTGTATCGCGGGACGCGGGCGATCCATAGGAAGTTGGAGTACAGGAAGCTCCCCAGACAATTCTTCCCTCCAATATTGGAGTTGTTGATCAAGCACATCCTCCTTTAGCCATCCTTTTTGCCACTGAGCAAAGTCGGCATATTGAACCGGCAATGGTTCAAGTTCCGCTACCTTTCCATCCGTTGCTTTCTCATAAAATGCCATCCATTCTTCAAGTAGGATTCCCATTGACCATCCATCTGAAATGATATGATGTAGAGTACAAAGGAGTATCCATTCTTCCTCTCCCACGTGCAAAATACTTGCCCTGATTAATGGACCCTCTGTTAAATCAAATGGCACTTCTGTTTCTTGTTGAATTAAACGTTTAACTTCTTCTTCTTGATCTTCAGAAGAAAGCATAGTTAAATCCGTTTTCGGAATTGATTGAAAAGCATACGGTTCAATTTGCTGTACGGGTTGACCGTTCACTTCGTGAAAGACCGTCCGCAGTGATTCATGACGTTCTATTAGTTGATTCCATCCCGTTTCCAATGCTTCAAGTAGCCAATTCCCTGTAAGGCGGCATACCATTGGTATATTGTAAAGGGCACTATTAGGTGTAAATTGATCAATGAACCATAAGCGTTGTTGGGCATAAGATAGTGGGATAGCTTCTCCTCGTTTCATTGGTATCAGCGGCGGAATCTCTCGTTTTTTATCTCCTTTACGTAACTGATCTAATCGCCTTGCCAGTGACTCCACCGTTGTATATTCAAATAGTTCACGTACTGGTAATTCAATTTGAAAAATTCCCTGTAAACGTGAAACTACTTGAGTAGCTAGTAGTGAATGACCACCGATTTCAAAAAAGGAATCCTGAACATTAATATTTTTTATTCCTAACACTTGGCTCCAAACGGAAACGATAAGCTCCTCCACTGGTGTTCGTGATGAAGTAATATCTTCACTTATGAACTGTTCTTCTAATTCCAGTAAGGCTTTCCGATTCACCTTACCATTTGGAGTGAGTGGCATACCTTCAATTTTGAAAAAGTATGCCGGAACCATATAATGTGGCAGTTGCTTCTTGAGATATTCACGCCACTCCCCAGTATCGCCTTCACCCACTACATAAGCTATTAACTGCTTATCTCCTGGTCGATCTTCCTTCACCAACACGACTGCCTCTTTTACAGATGAGTGATCATGTAAAGCTGCTTCAATTTCTCCCAATTCAATTCGGAATCCTCTAATTTTAACTTGGTTATCTATTCTTCCAATATATTCTAAGTTACGATCATTCATATATCTCACCAAGTCACCCGTTCGATATAATCGTTCCCCATCCTTAAAGGGATGCGGAATAAAACGTTCAGTAGTTAAATCCGGTCGATTGAAGTAGCCACGTGCTAATCCTACTCCTCCAAGGTAAAGTTCCCCTGCCACACCAATCGGGACGACTTGTTGATATTGATCTAACACATACAACTCTGTATTATCAATCGGACGACCAATCGGAATAAGCATTGGTTCTTTTTCTAAATCACAATCGTAATAAGTCACATCCACAGTTGCTTCAGTAGGACCATACAAGTTAATTAACTTTGTTTGCTGAACATTGTAAAAGATCCCCTTAAACCGGCGAACCTGCTCAGTGTTTAACGCTTCTCCACTAGTAAAAACTTGAATTAAAGACGATACATCCCTTTTCGAATTATATAGTTCCATATAATCTAAGAAAGTAGATAACATCGACGGAACAAAGTGCATGGTGGACACGCGATATCGTTCAATATACTCTTCAATCACCGCAGGATCTTTCTCTCCTCCTGGTGGAAGTAAACAAACACGTGCTCCTACAAATGACCACCAAAATAATTCCCATACAGAAACATCAAATGAAAACGGTGTCTTTTGTAGGATTGTATCCTCCCCGGACAATGGGTATTTTTTCTGCATCCACTGTAGGCGGTTGATAACGGAATGATGTTCAATCATTACCCCCTTTGGATTTCCCGTCGAACCCGAAGTGTATATAATATAGGCTAAGTTATTTGCTGTTACTCCACTTACCGGAGCTAAATTACTCTCTTTAGAAATCATCACTTGATCCCGATCTAAACAAATTGCTTGAATATCTTTAGGTAACCAGTCCTGTAGTGCCTCTTTTGTTAACAGCACTTGAATTTGTGAATTCTCCAAAATATATCTCAGGCGGTTTTCAGGATAACTTGGGTCCAGTGGGACATAAGCCCCACCTGCCTTCAAAATCCCAAAGAGACCGATAATCATATCAGGAGAACGTTCAATACATATACCAACCAATGATTCAGGTCCGATACCTCTTTTTTGTAGAAAATGTGCCAATTGATTCGATTTTTCATTTAGTTCTTGATACGTTAGCTTTCCACCCTCATAAACTACCGCCACTGCATCAGGTGTCCGTGCAACTTGTTGCTCAAATAGCTCATGAATCATACAATCATGACCATAAACTACGTCCGTATCATTCCATTCTTCTAAGAGTTGTTTTTGCTCAGTATCCGATAACATTGACAGCTTTGTATATGATTCATCTGGATGATACGTGATTTCATTTAGCCAGTTCTCAAAATGTCCTGCCATACGTGCAATGGTACTACTATCAAATAAATCCGTGTTGTATTCAAATGAGACGAATAGACCTTCTTCCACTTCATAGGCAGTTAAGCTCAAATCAAATTTAGCAATAGACATATTACTTTCTACCATTTCAATACTTCTATCAGGCAAATCTAGTCGTTCTTGTTTTATATTCTGTAGCGTAAACATGGTCTGAAATATAGGGGAATGACTCATGCTTCGTTCAGGTTGCACAGCTTCTACCATTTTTTCAAATGGTATATCTTGATATTCGTAAGCTTTTAACGCCTTTTTCTTTGTTTGGTTCAAAATCTCCCGAAAAGTAGGGGTGCCACTCAAATCTGATCGATAAACCAATGTATTAACAAAGAAACCAATTAATCCTTCTACTCCCTTATGGTTCCGATTTGCAATCGGGCTACCAACTAGAATATCTTTTTGTCCCGTATAACGAGCGAGAAAGCTCTGGTATGCGGCCATTAAAGTCATAAATAAAGTGGATCCTTCTTGTCGACTTATATCCTTCAATTGACTGAGCAATTTATAAGGAAAAATCACGTGATGCGCAGCCCCAGAGTAAGTCTGCTTAACCGGTCGAGGTCGATCCACTGGCAGTTGTAAGATAGGAAGCTCACCAGACAATTCTTCCTGCCAATACGTAAGCTGACGATTTAGCACATCACCTTGCAACCACTCCTTTTGCCACTTCGCAAAGTCTGCATATTGAATAGATAATGAACTTAATTTAGCAGGATTTCCGCCTGTTTCTTCTTCATAGAAAGCAAGGCATTCATTCATGAATATACCAATGGACCAAGCATCAGAAATAATATGATGCATCGTACACAGTAATAACCATTCATCCTTCTCTAATTGAACAAGCTGATTACGAATTAAAGGACCATTCATTAAATCAAATGGTTCTTGCGCTTCTCTCGCAATTAAACTATCTACCTCTTTTTCTTTTACTTCTAGAGGAAGTTGAGAGTAATCCCTTACAGGTAATGCGCTAGGAAGGAATTCGACAATTTGTTGCACAGGCTGTTCTCCTATTTCTTTAAAAACAGTTCGTAATGATTCATGACGTTCAATGAGTCGATTGAATCCCTTCTCTAATGCTTCAGGTATCCAATTTCCTTTTAGATGCCATACTGTTGGAATATTATATAAAGAACTGTTTGGGTTAAACCTGTCCATAAACCACAAACGTTGTTGTGCATAAGACAACGGGAGTGCTTCTTTATTCTCCTTTTTTTGCATTTGCTTCTGAAGCCATGCTCTCTTCTCAGGAGAAAGTGAACTCAGCTTTGCAAGTAAATCACTTCTCATTTTTTTACCCCTTCCTCAATCAAATTACTCTCGAATATCCCTTGTGCTTCTTCCTCTGATAGCTCCTCTAATTGCTTAAGTAGTTCCAATAATTCTTCATCATTACTCACTTCTGCTTCTTTTTGAACATAGTCTTGAAGACTTACATTCTCCTTACTATCATTCTGCATTTCTTGATTTTTGTTATCGAGCAATTGATCAATCTGTTCTGCCAATTGCTGCACCGTATGAAACATAAATAAATCATGCAATGGTATCTCGATTCCAAAAGCCTCTTTAAGATTGGAAACAGCTTGCGTAGCAAGTAATGAATGTCCACCAATTTCAAAAAACGAATCCTGAATTCCGATGTTTTCCATACCTAAAACTTCATGCCATATCGAAACAATTGTTTTTTCCGTAGACGTACGAGGAGCAATATAACAACTCGCTATCTCCTGCTTCTCTGGTGCTGGTAAAGCCTTCCTATCAATTTTCCCATTAGGAGTGAGTGGAAATGCATTTACTCCAACAAAATAGGATGGAATCATATAATTTGGTAGTTGATCCTTGAGATAATCACGCCACTTTTGAGCATCCCCGTCTCCTACAACATAGGCGATCAAACGTGGATCGCCAGGATAATCTTCCCGCACCATTACAATAGCTTCGTTAACTAATATATGCCTTTGTAATGCCGCTTCAATTTCTCCTAGTTCAATCCGGAACCCACGAATTTTTACTTGATGATCAATTCGTCCAACATACTCCAAATTTCCATCTGGTAAATACCTTACTAGATCTCCAGTCCGGTATACTCGCTCTCCTTCTTTAAACGGATGCGATATAAAAAGATTTTGCGTTAAGTCAGGGCGGTTTAAATATCCACGTGCTAACCCTGATCCACCAATGTATAGCTCACCAACTACACCAATTGGAACCATTTTTTGTTCGGCACTTAGTACATATACTTCTGTATTGAATATTGGTTTACCAATTGGTGGTACCCTATACATGACACCCTTTTCTAATTCCATATACGTGGAATACGTAGTATCTTCGGACGGTCCATATAGGTTGTACACCTTTTCAATCGTACTTCTCTCGTATAAATCTTGAACAAGCGAATATGGCAATGGTTCTCCAGCCAAATTCATCACCTTTACCGAAGAAGGGATTGTTTTTGCTCGAACCAGTTCCTTCGCTGCCGATGGTACAGTATTAACCAAAGTTACACCTTTGGTAGACAACTTCTCTAGATGTAGAGCATTTTCAGTGACAATCACCTTACCACCCATCGTTAAGGGAACAAATACTTCAAAAACGGATAAATCAAAAGATAGCGAAGTTGAAGCTAACACTCCCGCTAATTCCTTTCGGGAATACGTATGATGCGCCCAATGAATCATTGTTACTGTATTCCTGTGCTCAATCATTACTCCCTTTGGATTTCCAGTGGAACCTGAAGTATAGATAATATAGGCTAAGTTATCGCCCGTCACTTCACTCGTACATACCGTAGTTACTTCTTGTTCTATTTCTGCTCGATTACTATCAATACAAATCACGTTGACGAGTTTAGGTATAACCATTTTTTGTTGTAACTTTTCCTGTGTCACCAGTACCTTTATTTGAGCATCTTCTAAAATGTACTGTAGTCGACTTTCCGGATACACTGGATCAATTGGGACATATGCTCCTCCCGCCTTCATAATTCCTAAGAGACCGACAATCATCTCAGATGAACGTGTGACGCAAATCCCAACTAATGATTCGCATGTTACACCATTTTTTTGTAAATAATGTGCCAACTGATTCGAGCGTTCGTCCAACTCTCGATATGTTAGTTCTTCATCTTCGCACACTACTGCAATTGCTTCTGGTGTTTTTTTCACCTGTTCTTCAAACATTGTATGAATCGTACTTTCTTCCATATCTATAACACGCGATTTATTCCATTCCTCTAGTAGTTGCTTATATTCTACTTTCGATAATATATTCAGTTCTGATAATACACCTTTTGGATGAGAGACAATTTGATTTAACCAATGCTCAAAATGACTTGCCATACGTTCAATGGTTGTATCATCAAACAAATCAGTATTGTATTCAAAGGTTAGTGATAATCCTTCTTCCGTCTCAGTAACAAATAAACTCAAATCAAATTTCGCTACAGAAGCATGGCTTTCCATGAGTTCCATTTGTCTTTCAGATAGCTGAGGAAATTCTTGCTTCGCATTCTGTAAAGTAAACATAGTTTGGAATATTGGTGAATGACTTGTATTCCGTTCCGGCTTTACGGATTCTACCACTTTCTCAAATGGGATGTCCTGATACTCGTATGCTTTTAGTGCTTTTTTTCTTACCTGCGACAAAAGTTCTTGGAACGACGGATTTTCACTGAAATCAGCTCGATAAACCAACGTATTTGCAAAGAATCCAATTAATCCCTCAATCTCTTTCACATTTCGATTAGCGATTGGGCTTCCAACCAAGATGTCATCCTGTCCTGTATAACGAGAAAGGAAGCTTTGATACGCTGCCATCAATGTCATAAATAAAGTGCATCCTTCTTGCAGACTTAAATCTTTGAGCTTTTCCTGTAGGGAATTCGCCACTATTAAGGACTGACTTGCACCACGATGGGTTTGAACTGCAGGTCGAGGACGATCCATCGGTAATTGTAAAACCGGTAGTTCCCCAGATAATTCTTCCTTCCAATATTGAAGGTGCTGATTCAAATTTTCTTCTTTTTGCCATTCCTTCTGCCACATGACAAAATCTG
This sequence comes from Bacillus sp. cl96, assembly GCF_900100505.1. Classification (NCBI taxonomy): domain Bacteria; kingdom Bacillati; phylum Bacillota; class Bacilli; order Caryophanales; family Bacillaceae; genus Bacillus; species Bacillus sp. cl96. Next base: position 459,733 of record NZ_FNDM01000003.1, on the reverse strand, counting down.
CATATTGGATAGATAATTCCTTCAATTCCGCCGGTTTTCCGCTTAATGCTCCTTCATAAAAAGCCATCCATTCTTCAAGTAAGATTCCCATTGACCATCCATCTGAAATAATATGATGCATCGTACAAATGAGAATCCATTCTTCCCTGTCCACTTTCAATATTCGTGTTCGAATCAGAGGATCTTGTCCAAAATGAAATGGTTCCTCAGCTTCGTTTTGAATGAGCCGTTTCATTTCTCTTTCCCTATCTTCCAAAGAGAGATCTGTTAGATTCGTTTGAGGAATATGTCTGAATACATGAGATTGAACTTGTTGAAAAGGTTCACCCTCTTGTTCTAGAATTATCGTCCTTAATGATTCATGACGCTCCAACAATTGATTCCATCCGGCCTCCAATGCTTCAATTGACCATTCACCTGTTAAGCGACACGCTGCATGAATATTGTACATAGCACTATTTGGCATTAATTGATCAATAAACCATAGACGTTTCTGCGCATAGGAAAGTGGGATAATTTCTTCTCGTTTCATAGGTACAAGGGGAGCAACCTCTCGTTTTTTATCTTCTTTTCGTAACTGATCCACCCGTTTCGCCAATGCTTCCACTGTATCGTGCTTGAAAAGTTCACGTAATGGAATTTTAATTTGGAACAGTTCTTGCAATCGAGAGACAATTTGAGTAGCAAGTAGTGAGTGCCCACCACGTTCAAAGAAGGAATCTTGAATACCAATATTTTCTGTTCCTAACACTTTGCTCCAAACCGAGGCAATAAGCTCTTCCGATGGCGTCCGAGGTAGCACATTTAAATCTTCAATAGCTTGCTCATCAGGTGCTGGCAAGGCCTTTCGGTCAATTTTCCCATTCGGAGTAAGTGGGAAGTGTTCTAACTCTATAAAGTGCGCTGGAATCATATGATTCGGTAATTGGTTTTGTAAATACTCTCTCCACTCCTCGGTATTTCCATCGCTTATTACATATGCAACCAATCGTTGATCACCTGGACGGTCTTCTCTAACTAATACGACAGCCTCTTTAATAAACGAACATTTTTCTAAAGTGGCTTCAATTTCTCCTAATTCAATCCTAAAACCACGCATTTTGACTTGATGATCCATTCTACCTATAAATTCTATATTTCCATCAGTTAGATATCTTACTGAATCTCCTGTTCGATATAGTCGTTCCCCCAATCGAAATGGGTGCGAAATGAATTTTTCAGTAGTAAGATTCTGACGATTTAAGTATCCACGCGCTAAACCAGCACCACCAATATATAACTCACCCTCAGTTCCTATTGATTGCAAGCGTTGATTTTGGTCTAATACATATAATTGCGTGTTCTGTATTGGCTGCCCAATAGAAACAAATTCTTGATTAGGCTGAATATCAAATGCATTCACATAAATAGTGGCTTCAGTTGGTCCATAAAAGTTGGTTAATTTCACTTGTCCACTATAATTCCATTTCTGTTGAAATCGTCTAACTAACCCTGAACTTAGTTCTTCTCCACCAGAAAATACATGGCGTACGGACGAACAATTCATGTTCATTTCAATATGATTGAAGTGATCTAAGAAAACAGATAACATCGAAGGTACAAATTGAACTATAGTAACCTGATGTTGTTTAATCACTTCAGCTATAATAGAAGGATCTTTTTCTCCACCTGGAGGTAGGAAAGATACACTTGCACCAACGTGAATGCCCCAAAACAATTCCCAAACAGAGACATCAAATGAGAATGGCGTTTTCTGCAAGACCACATCCTTTTCAGAGAGCGGATATTTATGTTGCATCCATTCTAGATAATTAATTACTGAATGATGCTCAATCATTACTCCCTTTGGATTCCCTGTAGATCCTGAAGTATACATAACATACGCTAAATTTTCTCCTGTTACACCACTTATACATGGGGTTGTTTCTTCTTTTTCAATTGCAGTATAATCTTTATTCATACAAATCGTTTCAATATTTTCAGATACAAACAAATTTTTAGAATTCTCTTCCGTCACTAGTACTTCGATTCCAGCATCCTCTAATATATATCGAAGTCGACTCTCTGGATAAGTAGGGTCAAGTGGAACATACGCTGCTCCTGATTTTAGAATACCTAATAACGCTATCATCATTTGTAATGAACGTTCCATATATACCCCAACTAGAGACTCTGGGCCTACACCATGCTTTTGTAAATAATGAGCTAGCTGATTTGCACGCTTCTCCAACTCTTTATAGGTAATTTGTTCATTTTCGTAACTAGCCGCGATTGCTTCCGGTGTTTTTTTAACTTGTTCCTCAAACATCGTATGAATCATGCCTTCAGCCAAATAATTAACTTGAGTATGATTCCATTCCTCTAGTAACTGTATCTGTTCTTCTTCTGTTAAATGAGTAATTTCAAATAGTTTTGAATCTAGGCTCTTCGTCATCTGAATTAATATTTGCAATAAGTGATTCTGAATCCGATTTATTGTTTCTTCATTAAAATAGCTTCGATCATACATCAACTTTAAAGTAATTTTCTTACCGGGCATTACAATGAGTGTTAAAGGATAATTTGTTTGTTCCGTGCTTGTAACATCTAGTAATCTTAAATCATCATTTCTCTCACCTTGAATTGGATAATTTTCAAACACATACAAGGTATGAAATAAGGAGCTATTTCGCGGAACCTCACTCCAGCCTTGAATATCTATCAACGAATTATACTCATACTGTCTTCGTTCCATTTCTTTCATTTGTATTTTACGAAGCCAATCTACTACTGATGTATTATCCGTTAATCGAATTCTGGTAGGTAATGTGTTAATAAATAGCCCCACCATATTCTCTGCTCCTATTAAATCAGTAGGACGTCCAGCGCTAGTTACGCCAAATACGACGTCATTGTCACCGCTATACCTACTCATCAAATAAGCCCATGCACCTTGTACTAACGTATTCAACGTTAATCGACTATTTCGTACCCACTCTTGTAAATTCTCAGTAAGTTCCTCAGATACTTGATAAGCACACTCCCCATAACCCTTCTCTTGTCCTTGATCCTTTCTTTCCATTGCTAATGGAGTAGGTGCATAGAATCCTTTTAATTCTTCTTTCCAAAATTCCTCTGCTTGACTTTGATCTTGTTTATTTATCCATTGAATATATTTTTTATAAGGAAGAGATTTAGGAAGATTCAAAAATTCTCCCTTTATCATCTTGAGATAAACTTCCATCACTTCACTAAAGACCAATGACACACTCCATCCATCTAGCAAAATATGATGATGTGTCCAGATAATTCTCGTTTCCTCTTTTGCTTCTTTAATCGCAGTGACTCTCATCAATGGTGCTTCATCCAATAAAAATCCTTTCCTACGATCTGCAGTCAAAAACTGTTGTAATTTCTTCTCCTTCTCCTCATGCGAATAGGTACTCCAATCCTCTTGATGAATAGTAAAAGGAAGACGTTCGTAAACTGCTTGTAGAGGTTTTTCTACTTCTTCCCAAACAAATACTGAGCGCAGAACCTCATGTCGTTGAATAACATATTCCCAAGCTTTTTCAAAAGTGGCAACATCCAATTGCCCCCCGAGCAAGAAACCTACTTGTACAATATAGGAAAAAGAATGTTCATCATCTTGATCGTATAAAGTATGAAACAGTATTCCTTTTTGCAAAGGTGATAAACCATATATGTCAATAACGTCTCCCATTTTTACACCCTCTTCTTTGTTAATTTAAGTAATACTTTGCTTAAGCTTTCTTCCGTAAGATCCTCTGCATCAGCAAAATCTGATACCGTAAAAGCAGACTCTGTTGTTGGTTTATTTATAAGTTGACGGAGATGCCTTAACATACCATCTGCTATCACTTGAATTTTCAATTTAGAAAACTGTTCCCTACTATACATCCAAATAAAATGTAACTTTTCATCTTTCACCATTCCGATAACATCAATTAGATGAGACGGTTTGGAATCTGGAGCATGATCTAAAAATGTAAATCCTGTCTCTTGCATAAACAAAGAGTCCCTTGAAAACACCTGATCAAATTGGCCCAAATAGTTAAAGCTTATTGAAGGCTTTTGCTGATAAAACGGAAGTAATCCTTTATTCAAGTAACGTAAAATACCATAGTCAACTCCGCGATTTGGAATTCGACGTAATTGTTCTTTGACAGCCTTTAACCCTTCAATAGGTGTCTGAGTTCCTTGAAAATTGAGATGAACGGGATAAATACTCGTGAACCAGCCCACTGTCCTTGATAAATCAATACCTTCAATCATCTCTTCTCTTCCGTGTCCTTCTAGATGAATAGAAACGGTTTGCTGATTTATACAATCAACGATAGCTTGTCCTAATGCCGTTAATAGTACCTCATCAATCCTTGTCTTATGAGTGACTAGAACTTCGTATAACAATGTTTGTGTTTCTTCTATTCCTAGAGTCCTCGTCACTTGATCAATCGATTCTTCTGTTGTTTCTTGTATTGGATAGTCCATTGGAATTTTCATCGTTTCTTTTTCTACTTGTTCATTCCAATAATTTTGTACTTCTTTTGAAATACCCGAATCACTGTATGTCTGGAGTCGTTCAGACCACTCTTTAAAAGATGTACTTTTCGCAGGTAAGCGAACTTCTTGACCTTGTTTCATCTGGTTATATACCACCTGTAAATCTTCCAATAGAATCCTCCATGACACTCCATCTACTACTAAATGATGAATCACCCAGAATATTCGATCATTTCCAGTCAAGTTATCTTCAAAGTACACTACTCTCATTAACGGACCAGTAACTAAATTGAAACTAGCTTGATTAATGTTCATCTCTTCTTGTATTATTTTATTCCACTCTTTTTCATTAACTTGATTACGTTTTACAACATGGAGTACTGACAGCTCATCAGTCCCTTCATTTCTCTGCCTCCACGTTCCGTTTGGTAACTGTTCGTACCGGAAACGTAAAGCATCATGATGTTTCAGTAAATTTAATATCGCTCCCTCTAGTAATTTCACATTCAATCTTTCTTTTACTCTTAAAAGCATTGATTGATTCCAATGCTCTGTATGTGGATGTTCTTGCTCGAAGAACCAGCACTGAATTGGAGTAAGAGGCACATCACCTATCACAATTCCCTGCTCCGCTTGTACTCCCTGCGTTTCTATAGCCACTTGTGCCAGCTCAGCGATAGTTGGGCATTCAAACATTTGCTTTGGAGTAAGTTTTAACCCCACTTGACTTGCTTGAGATATGATTTGAATACTGAGAATCGAGTCGCCACCAATTTCAAAGAAATTATCATAGATTCCCACCTTTTTAACACCTAATACTCGCTTCCAAATGGCAGTCAGTATCTGTTCGTTACTATTCCGAGGGCCAACCCATTCACTATTAATCTGCTTTTCCTCTGGCATAGGTAAGGCCTCACGATCAACTTTACCGTTAGCTGTAAGTGGAATAGCTTCCATCGCCACAAATCCCGAAGGAACCATATAACTTGGTAGTTTCGCTTTAAGATACTCTCTCCACGCATCTACATTTCCATCTCCTACAACATATGCTACTAATCTTTTATCGCCCGGCTGATCTTCTCTTACAATTACAACTGCCTCTGTTACAGATGCATATGTATTTAAAGTAGACTCAATTTCCCCAATCTCAATTCTGAAACCACGTATTTTAACCTGATGATCAATTCTTCCACGATAATCTAGATTCCCATCTGGCAAATACCTAGCTAAGTCTCCTGTCCGGTATAATCTTTCTTTCGGATTACTACTAAATGGATGAGATATAAAACGCTCTGCTGTTAATTCAGGTCTATTTAAATATCCACGTGCCAATCCTGCTCCACCAATATAAAGTTCACCATCAACACCTATAGGAACAGGTTGTTGATAAGCGTCTAGTATATACACTTCTAAATCGGGAATCCGCTTTCCAATATTACTTCTTGAAGCATGCTGCACATCATCTTGAGTAATTGGATAATATGTAACATGAACTGTAGTTTCTGTAATTCCATACATATTAATTAACTGTGGTTTTTTCTCCCCATACCTTTGAAACCACGGTAACAAGCCAATAGGTTCTAACGCTTCTCCGCCAAATATCACGTAACGCAGCTGCAAATTTTTATTCTTATCTTCTTGTTCACACACTCGTATTAATTGGCGGAATGCGGAAGGTGTCTGATTTAGAACTGTGACTTCTTCCTCCACCAATACTTGATAAAAATCCTTAGGTGATCGACTAATCCAGTACGGAACAACAACTAATTTCCCACCATATAATAACGCTCCCCAAATTTCCCATACTGAGAAATCAAATGCATACGAATGAAAAAGCGTCCAAGTATCTTTTTCATTAAACTGATACAAACAATCCGTCGATTTAAATAACCGTATAACATTGTGATGCTCTATCATAACGCCTTTTGGATTTCCCGTTGATCCCGAAGTATAGATTACATATGCCAGATTTTTGGGACCGACACTAGAAACCGGCAAAGTCTTACTTTCTTTCCCAATCTCATCTTGATCACGATCCAGGCAAATCGACTCAACATTTTCTGGTAACCAGTTCAATTCTTTTAAACTTTCTTGCGTTACGAATAACTGAATGCTAGCATCTTCTAAAATATATTGAAGTCGCTGCTCTGGATATGTTGGATCAAGTGGAACATAAGCCCCACCAGCCTTCAAAATTCCTAAAATACCTACAATCATTTCGAGGGAACGTTCAACGCACAGTCCAACTAAAGTATCAGGTCCTACTCCCTTTTTCTGCAGATAATGAGCTAACTGGTTTGCACGTTCATTAAGCTCCTTATAAGTAATTTTTTCTTTTTCATACGTAACTGCAATAGCATTTGGATAAATCATCGCTTGCCGTTCGAACATTTCATGAATAGTTACTTGAGGTGGGACATCCAGTTTAGGATTGTTGAACTCAACTAAACTTTTTCTTTTATCTTCCTCAGAAATGATTTCTATTTCAGCCACCTTCTGCTTTGGGTTTTCAAAAATATTTTCCAGTATCACTAGCATAACGTTAAAGAATCGTTCTATCTCTTCCTTAGAAAATAGCTCCTCACGATAATCAATATGTACATGTAAAGAGTCTATATCAATTAGATTTTCAATATGAACTGCAAAATCTTGTACTTCTTCACGGTTTGGAATCCATAGTGAGTCACCACTTTCATCACGATCCCTATAATCAATCGTAGTTCCGAAAAGTCTCACATTACTGTTATTCTCTTTATTAATCTGCTTTAATAACAAATCAAATGGATATTTCTGGTGTCTTAATGATTTACTTTGTTTTCTGGACACTCTACTAATAAATGAAAGTACTTCTTCTTCCGGATCAATATCCATTCTTAAAGGAACTGTACTCACCATCATTCCAATCAATTTTCGTTCCATTTTAGTCATACGGTTGCCGTAAGCCATTCCTAAACCAATATCAAGCGATGAGGTCCACCGATACATGGACAACGAAAAAGCAGCAACAAAAAGAGTATACAAACTAATTTTGTAATCTTCAGAAAATTTTTCTATCTTTCTCTTCAAATGTTCCGTTAATATAAACGTCTCACGTGATGCTTTTGTACTAACTTGGTACGTATTATAAGGCTTCAATCCAGTCACAGATGGCAGTGTTTTAAATTCCTCTAACCAAAATTTTTGATCTTTTTGAAAGCGACTACTATTCAAGTATGTTTGTTCGTTGGTCAGAAATTGAACATATGAATTTTTAATTTCGCCTTCCTGATTCTCGTTATGCATGTCATAATAATATTTTGCAATCTGCTCAGTAAATATTTGAATTGATAAACCATCCATAATAATATGATGAACATTTCCAAAGACTGCACATTCATTATCGTTTAATTTTATTAAAGCGAAATAGTATAAATTTGAATTAAATAATGTAAACGTTTCTTTTGTTTTCTGCTCAATCCATTCCTCAAGCAAATTTGTATTCTCCACATTACTGAAATCAAAAAACTCAAATTCTTGTTCTTCATGTTTAGTAAAATATTGTTTCGGTTCCTGATGCCCATTTTCTTTTAACCTAATGCACAGACCGTCATTTTCACTGATAACGCGATTCACAACTTGGTTTAATTTTGAATAATTCATTTTTCGATGAAGTTTAAATAAAAATCTTAAATTACATATTCCTTTATCAGAATAAACGACTTCTGTATACCATATTCTTCGCTGCGGATGGCTTAATGGATAGCATTCCTCATTGGTCATAAAAATCTTCCCTTCAAAAATTATTTGCTCTTATAGGTTCGTGTTTATGTTTAGCCCATAAATATTTCTGCAGTGAAACTCCAATTACTCCAATAATAACAAGCCCAATCCCTCCATAAACATAGAGTTGAGTTACTCCAAACAAATGCACTAATGGACCACTCATAGCAGGAGAAATAATTAGAACTGCGTTTGTTAAACTGCTTTGTATACCAAATACTCTTCCTACTTGATCTTGATCGGATTCTATTTGTAAAATGACTTGATTAGATACAAGCATCAGCCCACTTCCGATACCAGCGATAAAACTAATTAAATAAGCTAAAACGAAGACCGTACCGGGCGTTATCAAACCAATCCCCCCAAAACCAATTCCCATTAAAACCATACCTCCACATACTACCCAGCCATATTGAAATTGTTTTAATTTCTGAGTTAGTAATGCACCAAGTATTCCGCCAAGACCAATAATAGAAATGATATATCCCATTTTACTTTTATCATGTGGGAATAAGCTCTTAAATAAAGTTGGGAATTGTGAGTCTACTAATTGTAATACCGCCATGGCTATTGTAACGAAAATCATGGTTGATAATATTATCCGATTAGATAACACATAACCCCACCCTTGTACCCAAGCGGTCCAAGTACTTTGTTTTTGCTGTTCAACAAATTCTTTCGATATAGTTTCTTTAAATTTTATTGTGGGTATGAGAACTAAGGTAGCTAATAAACAACTTATAGCTCTTATAATGAGGCAGAACTCTGGTTGAAACCAGCTCAACAACATGCCCCCTATAAGGGGGCCTACTATCTTTGTACCCTGCTCTACTATTCCGTTGATACTTACTGCTTTAGTAAGCACGTCCGGGGATACAATCTGTCTTGTTAGTGTTTGCTGTGCAGGATAATAGAAAACAATAAAAATGGAACGAATCATTAATGCCACTAAGAGCCAGTGGATATCTTGTACAAATAAAAGAGCAATTGTTATTAGACCAACCATTAGATTACAGAACATCATAATTGGAATTTTTCTAAAACGATCTGCAATAACACCTGCCCATGAGCCAAAAATAATTCCAGGAAGTGCATATGCAACAGGAATCAATCCAATCATAGTAGGATCTACTTCCCATTCAAACCCAACTATAGTCATAATCGCTAACATATCAATAAAAACACCAAGCATAAGCAATGAATAGGCAGAGAAAACTTGTAAATAAACCCTATTTCCTAATAGGCCTTTTGAATCAGTAGTTTTCATAAAAGCAAGCTCCTTAGGTTACTAATATAAACGCTTTTGCGTATAAGGTACCTCTTTATTAAACCTAATTAATCATTATTGACATCTCACCTAGAATTTAACTTCGCCAAAACTCAGACCGGTCTTATTTTTCATATATTTAAAATAGTCAGACAAACGAAAGCATACCTATTTCTTCATTTTTATATCAACTGTTACAAAATATATCTTTACCTTACACTAATAACAGCTAAACGTTGCCTTAATATAACCCTTTACAGTCGTTTACACATTCAATTCACATCCTTTTTAAAGTTGGCTTTTTTCTATCTCAAATACTATCACACAAATATTTCACCTACTATATTCATAAAGTTGAAATATTTGAATCAGAAAATTCGGATAAAAAACCAAATCCACAAATCATAACAAACTATTATTTATTTATATTTTCATTTTATAGATAGCTTTAACCATAAGGGTATCAAGAATTAAGTTTTTTAATTTTATTAACATAATAGTTTAAAGAGACCGTAAATCCTACTAAACAAAAAAAATATACAATAAAGTATATTTTTTTCTTATCCTACATATTTTCTATGCAAATTAATCCCAATAACTAAAGTTGATAATAAAAATATAATATTACCAATCACTAATGTACTCATAACAAGAATTGAATAATATAGTATTAATACTTCTGCACCTACTACCTATTTTATTTATTGGATATTTATACTTCAAAAAATTACACATCATTCACAATTAGGATACATACCCAAAATATGTTTTGAACGTTTTATTATATTTTAAGATAATATAAAATCAGTTTTTCTATAAGAGAACTTAATTTTTATGTAGTACGAAACTGTTAGTAATACAGTATATACTAATTTAGTTATAAAAACATTTAAAGACCACCTATTTCCATAAGTGATCTTTCTTTGTAATTCTGTATTTGTGCACTACTGTAGAAATATATCGTAGAAACGCTTTGTTTGCTAAATGTTTAGTTCTTTCTATTTACTAAAAAACATAGCTTCATACAATTAATATCATATTCGTTACATTGCAAACTATTATTTTGTCTTCTGTACAGGCAAACTACTAAAAATTAATTCAGCAACTTTTACATATCCTTTTGAGTTTGGATGAATTAAATCCTTAGACCAAAGCGTATTGTCATTAACTAAATGATGATTCCAAAAATCAACATGATGAAGCTTATACTCTCTGCTCAGTGAATGTATAACTTCATTTGCCTCTAATAATTGTTCTTTTATTACTTGTTTTTTTTCAGAAGCAAAAGGAAGCCTAACTGTAAAATCTGGAAGGTTTGCTATAATAATATCAGCCCCTGCTTTACTTAATGTATCTATCATAAATTCCATATCGTTCTTATATGCATCATGATTCCAACGTCCTTTTAAAACATCGTTTGCCCCTGCAATGAGACTAACCAAATCTGGATTAAAAGTTAGCGCCTTTTCCAATTGCTGCGATTGAATTTCTTTAGTTACTAACCCACGCTTTGCAAAATTGGCATATTCTATATCATTTTCACACAGTTGAACAAAATGATCTACCCAGCTTTTTAATGCAATTCCCTCAACTTCATCCCCTATCCCCTCTGTAAAACTATCGCCAATTGCTACAAATCGCTTCCACATATGTATTCCCCCTTTATTGTTAACCATATCTATACTATACAATAGCTCACACCGTAATTGTTATTTCTAAGTGGTTTTCGATTTCAATTATATTCCACTTTACTATATTTACATTTAGAATCGGTCATATTCATATATTTACTAAAGAAATAAAATCTATCTAGGAATTATACTTTTTTCAAAAAATTTGTTGTTCTTTGTTTCGCCCAGTTGATACATTTCTTTTCGATTAAATGATATGAAACTATAGAAAAAAGTAGTGTCATTGCAATGCACAAAGTAAGAAGAAAAAATTACACCCTGATATTCCAAGCTATCCACATAAGAATCTATAGTACTTTGAAATCTTTTGTTTCAAACTAATATTTAGTTGTATCCTATAAAATTAGCTTTTTATTATATCAATCGCACTATCCCACATGCCACTAAAAAAAGATCCTGTTTTACGTATAAAACGTGTAAACCACTTTGCTTGTTCCACATCAGATTTTGTTACAAGGTCTATTTGTAATGATTTACCTGATAAGAACCCAGGATCTGTATTATCTTTAGGCGAGATAATCATTTTACTAATTGTTACACCTTTTTTAATAGGCGCTTCTTGTTCTTTATTCAATACTTTAAATTCTTTTTTATAAATGTCTTTATTGCCCTTCGACATTGGAAGTGAAACAGCTTGCTTCGTTTGAACTACTACATCTTTGTCTTTTGCATTTGCCACTCGAACTGTTTCATATCCTTTTATTACTGAATCTTTTCCATAGAAATTCTTCACTTCAAAATTCGCAAATCCATAATCGTATAATTTCTTTGTTTCATCAAAACGTGCCGTATGAGATTTTGCTTTTATCACTACAGAAATTAGGCGCATACCATTTCTTTCTACTGTACCAGTGAAACAATCTCTCGCTTCTGGAGTCGTTCCTGTTTTCAAACCATCTACACCTTCATATTGCTTAATTAAACCTTTTAACATCCAGTTAAAGTTCGCCATATCAATTGGATATTTACCACCCTCTTGGAATGTTTTTTTAGGAATTTTTGCTGTATTTAATATTTTGGGGAAATCTTGAATAAGACGTTGCGCTAAAATTGCACAATCCCTTGCAGACATTTTATTTTTCTCGTCTAGAGTTGTCCCTTCTGGGTGATATCCTTTTAAATCTTGATTTGTTAAGCCTGTAGAGTTTACAAATTTATAATCTTTCATTCCAAACTCTTTCGACTTATCGTTCATCATTTTTACAAAATTGACTTCTTTACCAGCAATCTGTTCAACTAAAGCAATTGTTGCACCATTTGCAGAGTAAATTGCCATTGCCTCATATAACTCTTTTACCGTATAAGAGCCACCATTTTCTAATGGAACGTTTGATAATGAACGATCTTGCGAAATCTTATGTGCATATTCAGAGATTTTAACTTTTTGATCCCATTTAAGTTTTCCTTTATCCACCGCTTCATGAACTAAGTATTCGCTCATCATTTTTGTCATACTAGCAATTGCCAATGATTCATCTGCATTTTTTTCATATAAAATTTTTCCGGAATTTGCTTCTATTAAAATTGCTGATCCCGCTTCAACGTCTATAGCAGAAACTGTTTCCGCTGCTGCTCTTCCAAATGTAACGAACATGCTAAAAAATAGTGTAAGCACTGTTACTATTGTAATAAATCTCTTGCAAAACATACCTTTCACTTCTGTTACCTCCAATACCTTTGTACTCAAAAAAAAGCATTATTCTAACATAATCTCAAAAAAATAGACAGTGTTCTCAAATTATATATACATATTAGACGTTAGGATCGCTTTCATATAGACCATCTCATCCGACACTTTTAGGTGCCCTGATACTTTGTACTCCCACACATATCCCTATTTTTAATCCCCTTATATTTTTCAAAATGATTCGCACTTTCATATTTTTTAGGATTACAATTAATAGACAGTCTAGATGCTACATTTGTTCCATATTTACAAAAAATAAAGTGAAACTTTAATCAGTGGGAGTCTTACTGCCCGTTAATGCTTTATTAGCTATCAAGGATTTTAATTATTCAATTCAGCTATTTGCTAGACCTATATTAGAGATGAATTTTATTTAGTCTAAACTATTAGTTTTTTGTAATAAAAAAACTACACCCTATACTGGATGTAGTTTTTCTAACTGATTTATTTATTTTTCACTTCATTTTTATAAAAAGCAAATAATGGTTCGATGGATGGACTAGATAACAGCGGAATTGCCTTCTCAATCAATTTCCTATCCCAATCAAACCAACGCATTTCCATTAACATATTTATCTCTATATCAGTGAATCGTTTCTTTATTTCCTTAGCAGGATTTCCACCAACTATTGTATACGGCGGAACATCTTTACTTACGACAGATCCTGCAGCAACAATTGCCCCTTCACCAATAGTAACGCCAGGCATTATTATAGCATTCATTCCAATCCAAGCATCACTTTGAATGACTGTATCGCCCTTTGGTTCATATGATTGTTTGATTTGCTCAGCGAATGGATATACTGTAATCCATTCTGAGTGATGATTATGATTACCACCCATTAAAATGACTACCCCACTTGCAATGCAAACATAATTCCCAATAATGAGTTTATCAAGATGCCATCCCATCTGTTCAATTGGATTGAAAAGTGCTTGAGACTTAGCATCTCCCCACAAATACCTTACACAGCCATCTTCAAAATTTTGATGGCTATAATAGCCTGAATAATAGGAGTACTCTCCTACTTCAATGAGTGGATTTGTTACTATATCTTTTATATACTTTGTTTCTGACCAATGATTAAATAATGGATACTTCATAACTTTATTCCTCGCTTCTAAGTATTATATATTTTGCTATTTACTTAGAAGCTTACTACGACTGCTACATTTTTTAGCTTTCTCAAACGACGAATCATTATCTTCAAGCCTTTCTTTTATACTATAAAAAAGCATAACGCAATATATTACACTAGTCAAATTGTGTAATTTTGAACACATCTTAAACAGCGTAATACTGCAATAAGAACATGAAAACACTCTAACTTTGATCCAAATAATATATTGATTACATTTAGTTTATATTTTGTAAAAAAATTTTAATTGCCATGACAAAGCAAACAATAACCACTATTGGTCGTATTAATGACGTCCCTTTTGTAAGCACCATCTTCGCTCCAATATACGATCCTATAATTTGACCAAGCATCATAATCAACCCAATTGTCCAATCGATTTGGCCAAAAATAATAAAATATAACAAAGCAGCGAAATTACTTGTAAAATTCAAGATTTTAGCATTTGCAGTTGCTCTCGTAGCACTATATCCACATAAAAGAATGAATGCTAAAGCAATTAAACTACCTGTTCCTGGGCCGAAGAAACCATCATAAAATCCAAGGAATGGAGCCACTGTTAACGCAAACAACAACATACTTATTTTTCTCGGTCGATCTTCGTTTGCTATATTTGGAGATAATAGAAAATAAAGACCAATAATAATAAGTAAAAAAGGTAATATCATGATTAAATATTCTGCTCGTATCTGTAAAACAAGCCATCCACCCAAAACTGATCCCAAAAAGGTCATTAAGATGGACAAACGCATTTCTTTAAGATTAATTTCTTTCTTCTTAATAAAAAACACTGTTGCCATGAGGGTTCCGCTACTCCCTTGTAGTTTATTAGTCGCTATCGCTACAGAAGGAGACATACCTACTAATAACATTATCGGGATAGTTATCATACCACCGCCCCCAGCAATCGTATCTATCCATCCTGCTAATACAGCTACTAAAAATAGTAGTATAAGTAATTCAATAGTAAAATCCATACAAAGAATATGGGGAGGCTTGAGCTATTATAACCCAAACCTCCCCATCGTCCCTCCTCTCTTTAAACTAGTTAATTAAATCTGTAAAGTAACTTTCTTTTTGATCACGTAATCGACTGGAAACGTATTGTCTGCAAACAATTCTTCTTCCATATTTATTGTTTCCAATCGGGATTTTATATTCTTCCTCAGATAACCTTTCCCTACCATGAGTTACATTTGTTTGTTTACCATAGTATGAATTTGGTATAAGTAATAAATCTTCAGATGTAAGTGGAACCTTATAAGTAGGCGTTGTTCGTAAGAGTTCTAAAAACATGTCAAATTTCAATTTTTCTTCTTCACTTTCTCCCACATAAATTAATCTATTTTCCGCTCCATTCAAACAAGTTGCAATAATATCACCATTATCATCTAAAAATATAATTTGGTTTATTTCTCCTACAAATCCCGATATTTCACCATCAGCCATTCCTGCGATATGAGCAATAGGCATTTTACTTACCGCCAATATGTCATCTTTACTGAAGTGATTTTCTTCAAGATGCTTTTGCAGTAATTTTGGCGTTCCAATATGAGTTTGAGTTTTTAAATTTAACACTCCTTTTAATAAAAGAGCATCAACTCTAGTAAATTTTCCACAAGTAATTTCAGACACTATTCGTTCCACGGATTTATTAAGTCTATTTGATACAATTTCTAAATTCGTATTGAATGTTTTCAATCTTGCTTCAATATCTGATTGGTCTTTCATATCTGTATACACTGTGGCATCGTTATGTTGATAAAAGTTCCCGCCACCGGTGCTTGCACCGACATTTCGCAAAACTTCATCGTTGTTTAAAGGTGAAATAAGATGAAATCTATTTTTCCCTGCATGTTCGGATGGGTGAATTAAAGCATCATAATTAAAAAGTGTGGCAAAAAGCCATGTGACCCATTCTGCATAAAAATATTTTTTCATTCTATCGTGTTCGTCTTCGCCATAATTAAAACCTCTGCGATTTTCCCCAGGTAATAGTGTTTCCATAGGATCACATGGAGTATTTTTAATAAGAGTAGGTGGTACGTTTCCGCCACAATTCGCTATTTTTATTATATGTAGTAGGTTTTTCATATCTGAATTCGGATTTTTCTTTGAATAGTCAATCAAACAATTAAGCCACTCTTTTGAAAAATATGCTGCTATTTCTTGATCACAAGTATAAGGATTATGAGTTTTCAATTCATTTTCTATCAGATTCTTCATTTTATCCTTCAATACATTAGGAATGCTAATTTCTTCAATTTCTGTAATCTGCAGTATTCCTTTATTCATTATAAAACCTCCGTTGTTTTATTTTTTATACCCTATCTTCTATTAAACAAACTATCCATTTCTTTTTTGCTCCTTCGCTTTTCGTCAGAGCTATTAGAACTACCGATTTACAAATAAAAAACGTGGATTATAAGAGATTTCTTCTTAGGTACATTTCCCCGACGAACCTCTATTGAATTGGTAAATTTAATTTAAAAATCTCTTTCATTTTCTAAAGTTTTCCTAATTTTAAAATCAGAATTTTCAATACAACTATGTTAACATTAAAAATATAACACGAAACCAAAAAATGTAAATGAATAGTTTTTTTATAAAAAATAGTCAGACTATTTATGAAGTAATTCGTATTCCATTGAACGAACTACGGCCCCTCAATTTTATTGATAACAATAAAAAAACCCCTAAATTGATAGAGGAATTTTTTTCAAGTATATTCTATTTTAAAGTTCTTACTTACCTTTTACCCCGCTATTTGCCGGGCAGTAAGACCCCTACCTTAAAATACAGCGGAAGCAAAGAAGTTAGGTGGGGGTTCGGGCTGCCCATAAAAGCAAGATTGGTGAGGGCTGATAATCAGTGGGGATGAACAAAACTCCCCCTGATTAAAGTTTCACTTTATTTTAAAAGATATTGCTGTAACTTCTTTATTAACAGTTCCATCCCGTTTGGACTTACAATAATCTTCCCATTCGCTAACGAAATATTGCTGTCTGAAATATCCCCTGTAAGTGCACAAGCTCTTGGAGATTGATATTTTCGTAAAATAATCTGGTCCTCTTCTATAAACATTTCAAGAGAATCTTTTTCTACAATTCCTAAACTCCGTCTTATTTCCATTGGAATAACAATACGCCCCATGCTATCTGCTTTACGAGTAATTCCTCTTGATTTCATAAAATGCCACCCTTTATATTTATCTAATATTACGGTATTTATTTTAGCAATAAACAACAATTAGGAATAGTTCGTATTACAGTACTTTTTTTAGAAAAAAATAACAATTAGGAATAGTTTATGTTAGAATTCTTTCTTGTTTATTCTTGATTTTTAATATATTTTTCCTTGATCATTTTTATATATTGTTTTCTTTCAGTTAGTTCAAATATAAATAATGCTTTTTTTATGTCTGTTAAACCAACTTCATTAGAGTGCTGAACTTTCAATAAAATTGCACCTTTTTCAAAAAATAATTCACCTAATAAGTATAAAGTATTCATATTTATCGCTAATTTTATACCTATTTCACTATACTTTATTGCTTCTTCATATTGATTTGCAAGGTGTAAACATTTTGTTAACGTATGAATGAGTCTTAATTTGATTTCTTTTTCTCTAGGAAATTCTATCTTATTAAAATTAATTAAACTTTGTTTTAATATATTTATACTTTTCTCATACTCTTCATTTTCTGCATGTATTATAGCAATTGAATTCATTATGCTTATTTCTTTTTCTGATAAAAAGTTACTACTACTTAAGGTTTGTTTTAGTGCTCTATTTAAAATGTCAAAGGCATTACTTGTTGCTCCATTTACATAATATATAGCAATCGCTTCATGCCATAATAGAAATTGTTTATCTTCTTTTGATTGAAAATTATTCTCATCTTTCTCTTTTTTTACTATTTCGTAAAGCTCATTATATTGTTTTTGTTTCACACAATCTCTCATTACACATTTTACATTTTCAATATATTTTATTTTTTTATTTTTGGTTAGTGCGAATATATAATTTGGATCAATACCAAGTCTTTCAGATAATTGATACAACAATATGCTAGATGGATAAATAATACCTTTTTCTATCTTACTAATTTGACTTTGTGAACATATTCCATGACATAATTCAGATTGTGACATGTTTTTTTTCTTTCTAAGTTCTTTAATAATAATACCAAGATTGTAGAATTCCATCTTTCCTCCCTCAAATGTAACACTTTATGAGTATAAGAATATTTCCCAACTTTTAATGTAATGTAAAATTAATATAGTTACAATTACTAATTATATGGATTTATAGTTTCTTTTACAAACTTGTATTACAATACGAGAAATTATTAAAAAATGGTTCACTAATAATTAATGGGAGTTTTATCCCCCCACTGATTATTAGTCCACTCCAGGCAGGCTTTTACAGGGAGTTAGACTTCTTTGCCACATCTAAATTTTGAGGTGGGAATCTTACTATCCGCAAATAGCCTGATTAAAATAAATATGATTTTTCACCTTTATTTCTTTTAATAGTTTCTTTTGATTTTTATATAAATAATTTCGAAGGAGCGTATTTTATGAAAAGAATGTTGACCGAAAGAGAGTTAGAAGTAGCTATTTATGTAGCAAAAGGATATACAGATGCAGAAATTTCCAAAAAAATATATGTTACCCCTCGAAGAATTTCAACGATAATTAATCATATTAAAGAAAAATGGCATATTAATTCTAGAGTGGAATTAGGTATTTTAGTTTATCATTATGGTTTTATAGATGCACCCTTATTTTCAAATAAAAAAATTCAGCTATGTAAAAAGGTTGTACAATAGATAGCGGAATATAACGAGTTTAAATTGCAAATAAAAATAGAAGAGCAGACAAATTTTTATTATTTGGTTTACTCCATCAGTTTTTAAATTTCATACATTAATATAAAAAGGTTAGAGAATTAACTTCTCTAACCTTTTTATATACACTATTAGGTTTCAAACAGTAAAGATGCCCTAATGCTACCATTGATCCTGTTCCCTATTCAACCCTGTATAAACACAAAAAAGAATCAGACATTACCACTATTCAAAACCAGTTACAATTCTCTCTTTCATTTTCTGTAATACTTCACTGCTCAATACTTTTTGACCAGTAGGAAGTTTTAATATGGCAGCGGCACCTTTACTAAGGTATATTTCTTGATCATTATTTTGATTTACTACCAATATTCCTTGCCCTTCAAATTCGAAATAACTAATTTCTTTTGTTTCATTTGTATTATTCTTTATTGCTGTATATAATCCATATAAATCTTTACTTCTATTTTCTCCGCCCGTTCGAATCGGTTCAATATCATTCGCAACAATTAGTCCTTCTGGCTGCTCACCCTTCATAATAAACCACAGCTTTTCATTTGTTGATAATAGTAAATTCTTAAATTCAGAGCTATTTAAAATTTGCTGTGCTGGAATTGTTGCATAGATTGGTAACGAAAATGGAGATGTTGTTATTTTTTCAAAACTTAAATTTTCAGAAGAACTTCCCTTACTATATTGATAATCTTTTAATGCGATCGATTGTACTGATTCACTTTTATTTTTTGATGCATAACTAATTTTACTAGCGAAAATAATAACGGTCATTAAGCACATGCACGGTATCACAAGCTTAAGTAGTTTTCCCATTTATGAACCCCCGCTTTTAATATTATTAGTTTGCATGGATATTATAAACAGTTTCACTCCACCAAAAATTATTATTGTTATGGAACGTACTGAAATTATGATTATAATGATCACCATACCAAGGGTCCATGTACGTTATATAATCTGTTCCATTTGTCCCTTTATAAAATCCATCAAGTACTAGAAAGTGTCCGATGTTAGCTCCATTTTGCCACATAATGAGTGCAATCATCGGCTGATTACTATTAATTTGACTTTTGAACCAATCATATGATTTTGCTCCAGAACTTATAGCTGAGCTAACACCATATCCTGATAATCCATATTGTATTTCACGTGAAGTTGCAGGATTATTATATGATCCACCCTTAACATACCTAACGTACTGATCTTGTGAAGGAGTTTCCCCAAAATAATTTAAAACTGAAACCGAAGTGCCTGCCCAACACCAATTTGATCTTTCTTGTAATATGTTAGGTACAGATAATTTACGATCTATTGATGTATTTGGAGGATTTCCATTAATATACGCTGACGTTACATATACTTTTTTTCCATCTTTAAAATAATAAAACCAACGATTATCTAAATTTCCTGTCCAGTAATCTTTAACCGCTTCACCATACTCCCATCCTTTAAAAGATACTGTTGTATTTCCGGGAATCACATCTACAATATTTGCATTCAAACTTTTTGCCTCTCTAACATTAACATTCAATGGAGCTGTTGTTCCTGTAAATTCAACTTCCTCTGCTATTATTTTCTGAACACCAATAAAACTAAATGTGAAGAACAATAAAAACATACAAACAATAAAATGCTTTCTTCCCTTCATTTCTCCACCCCTTCATCAGTACTAAAAAACATCAACAATTCATCCTTATTAATTGTTCAAGCTTAATATTACATACTAACGAAAAATGACTTCTCATAAAGTGAAACTTTGATCAGTAGTGGTTTTATTCATCCCCCACTGATTGTTAGTTAAACCAATCGGGCTGCTCGGCAAATAGCGGGATAAATTCCAATACAAAAAAGGAGCCTATAAATTTTTATAGGCTCCTTTTTATTTCGTCGTTATTACTTAGCTAATTCTTTTGTACCCTTCATTACATCAATGAAGAATCCCCAGTTATTCACTACAGAAGAGATACTGATATGTTCATCTGGAGTGTGGACGTTAAAAATGTCTGGTCCGAATGAAATTGCATCTAATTCAGGCATTTTTTGAACGAATGCGCTACACTCAATCCCCGCATGCACAGCGAAGATTTCAATTTCTTTATTGTATTTTTCTTGATGCACTTTTTCAAATAAATTACGAATTTGTGAGTTTGGATTGTATGGCCATTCTGGATACTCTGACTCTATTTCAAATGTAGCACCAACTAATTCAGCAATATATTTGATTTCTTCTGCAACATGTTGTTTTAAACTACTTACAGAACTTCGCACTTCGTTACGTAATTTAATTTCATCTTGCAACGTTTCAATAACGCCTAAATTTGTTGAGCTTTCTACAAGACCTTTAATATCCATGCTCATACTTTGAATGCCATTTGGAATTAAGAATAATGATGAAATAAGCTGCTTTTGTGTCTCTTTAGCAAATACTTTTTCAACTGTTTCATCCAATTTTGTCAGTGTAACATGAACATCTGGATCAACAGCACGCATTTCTTCTTGTAATACACGTGTCCATGATTCTAGTTTTTCTTCTACTTGTCCTACATCTTCTGTACGAATTAAAAGTGTAGCTACACTTTCACGCGGAATTGCATTCGTTTTTAATCCGCCGTGAACTTCACTTATGTTAAACTCCGTATGTGCCGATAAATCACGTAATACTCGTCCTAATACTTTGTTCGCATTACCGCGTTGTTTATCAATTTCCATACCAGAATGTCCGCCTTTTAGACCACCAACATATAGACGGTATGCATCCATATTCGCTGGCGTTTCATCCCAAATTACGGGAATTGTTTCAACAGCTTTCGCACCACCTGCACTACTTACAAGTAATTTATGATCTTCTTCAGAATCAATATTTATAAATATCTTTCCTTCAAAATGATTTGGATCAATAGCAAAAGCCCCGCCCATTGTCGTTTCTTCTTCAGTAGTGATAACGACTTCAAGTGCTGGATGCGGAATTTCTTTCGAATCTAATAAAGCTAATGCATACGCAACTGCAATACCATTATCAGCACCTAAAGTTGTTTGATTTGCATATAACATGTCCCCAATGATTCGTAATTCAATTGGATCTTTTTCAAAATCATGTACTGTTGCTTGATTTTTTTCGCAAACCATATCCATATGACCTTGAATAATAATAGCTGGTACATTTTCATAACCAGTTGTTGCTTCTTTTTTAATAATGACATTTAATGCTTCATCTTGAATAACTTCTAAGTTACGCTCTTTTGCAAAGCCCACTAAATAATCACTAATTTCCTTTTCATTACCTGATCCTCTAGGAATCTTTGAAATTTCTGCAAAATGATAAAATACAGGGTGCTTTGTTAATTGTTCTAAAGTAGAATACATTTTTCAAGCTCCTCTCCAAATGACAAAATAATATGTAAGTCTCATATCATTATACCATGATTCATTATTTTACCTTTCTTTTAACTTTTATTGTTCATTTTATGTACAACAATATTACAATATTGTAAGGGCGTTGTAATCTATATCGATTTTTCTCATTTAATAATAATCGTATACTTTTTAAAGAAACACATTAAAGGAGATGAAGAAAATGAAAAAGTTTTTAGCAATTATTACACTATGTTTATTATTTTTTAGTTTTACTATTGGCTGTGAGAGAGCGTCACTAAATAGAATTGGTAAAGATGTATATTACATGCAAATAAAAGGCGAAGGAACTATTGAAAAGGTAGATGGTAGAAACTTACGAAACTATACGCTGCCCGCATATGATGAAGATGGTGTTAAAAAACAAATTACATTTAGAAGTACAAAAAAAGAAAACGCCCATAAATTAAATGAAGACGCGTTTTTACGCCTTTATGTAGATCAAGATGATAATAGCAAAAATGAAATATCATCAATTGAAGTAAAGTCCTATGAAGAGATTCAGAAAGCAGATTTACCTGAAAAAGTAAAAGATAAGTTTACTATTAAATAAAAAAACAAAAGAAAATGCTCTATGCATTTTCTTTTGTTCTTTTCACCTGTATATATTTTGAACTACTATTATTCATCAGTTTCTCTAACCGATTTATATTCTCCGTTAATGCACCTTTCACAAGAGAGAAATCTGTATTTGATTCTTCTTTTTTTTCTTTAAAAAACGAAGACTTTTGTACATTGACTTCAGCCATCTCTTCTCCCCCTTTTCAAAAAGATACAACCTTTTATTTATATTATATAGCAAATGTAGAAAGAGTGTACACTTATGATTTTCTTTTTAATTCTTCTTCTAATTCTTCTACTTGCTGCAACGTATCCCCTTTTATTAAAGAGAAATCTGTTGTATCTTCGTTACCTTCTTTAAAAAAATCATTGTCATAATCTTTTACCACTACAATCACCTCTACATGCTAGTGTAGGAATGATTGTCCAATTTTATTCAACTTTGTCGGATTTTGTTTTTAATTTATGTATAGAAGAAAAGGACAGAAAAAGATTCTGTCCTTATTTACTAAAATAACTATGATGTATTGTTAAATTATATACATTTTCAAAATCCCGATCTTGCAGGTTATTTTTCTTTCCATCAATAACAATGAAAACGTCACTTACTATTTTTGCTGGTATAATCCCGACATTTTCTACTTGCACCGCTTTCTGCTCATTCAATTGCTCGATATGTTCTAACGGAACGATAATACTAAATTGCGAGCGAATACCACGAAAGTTTGTATTTAACTCTTTCGCGGCTTCAAAAACAACAATTTTCGCGCCAATCTTTTCCCCATATGAATCTAAAAATGCATTTAAGCTCTTTGTATATTCCTCTTCCGTATGCCATTCCATCGTACCGAATACTGCTGGATTAACATTTTGAATAATTGTCGTGTATATTTCCCCTCTCGCTTTAGATGCAATTAATGATCGTTTTATTGATTGAACTGTCTTGCCAATATCGCTAAATTTCGCACCCCATATTTCTGAAATATTAGGCGTTAAAATGAACGCAATATCAACAAAAATAACCATTGCAGTAAACATTAAAAGATTTTTCCAGAGGGTTAAATCAATTCCTTTTATCATGAAATACACGGTGACAGATATGATAAACAAACCATACCAAGTCTTTCTAATACGTTGCTTTTTCTCCTCGTACAACTCCTCATTTTTCCAATAAAAGAAAACAAGGACTACAAAGACAATCGCTAAAACAAATAAGCCGATTCGAATGTTAGAGATCATTAATCACATCACCCTCCATTCAAAAACTACTCACGATATCATTACATGCGCAAGCTGCTCTCTTTATGACAAAAGACGTGGACTAGCTTCTAAAATTAGCTACATCGCATATATATTAGAAAGTACCACGTCTTTTATCCTGTTATTTGTGGGAAATAAGACCCCTACTGATTAAAATTTCACTTTACCATGAGTCTATATTGTATATGTAGACAAGCATTCATTTCAAATTTTCGTATTAAAAAGAAATATGTTTCGGAATTTCCCCTTCAGGTACTTCTCCATCCATACTTAAATAATAATGACGAATCGGACGTAAGTTTTCGTCTAATTCATAAACAAGCGGAATGCTAGTGGGAATATTTAATGAAACTACACCATCACTTGAAAGGTTGTCTAAATATTTTACTAGCGAGCGAATTGTGTTACCGTGTGATGAAATAATTACTTTATTACCACTTTTTAATGTCGGCGCAATTTCTGAATGCCAATAAGCAAGTACTCTCTTCTCCGTATCCTCTAAACATTCAGTTAATGGAAATTCACCTTTTTTGAGTGTTTTATATCTTGGATCGGTCGCTTCATATCGAGGATCGTCTTCAGTAAGAGCCGGTGGTCTTACATCAACACTTCTTCTCCAAATATGAACTTGCTCCTCACCATATTTTTGTGCAGTTTCATCTTTATTCAGCCCTTGCAATGCACCATAATGTCTTTCATTTAGCTTCCAAGATTTATGTATTGGAACCCAAGTAAGATCCATCTCATGAAGTACAATCCATAACGTCCGAATTGCGCGTTTTAATACTGATGTATAAGCCACATCAAAAGTATATCCGTTTTTCTTTAATATTGCTCCTGCTTCTCTCGCTTCACTTAATCCATTCTCTGATAGATCAACATCTGTCCATCCCGTAAAGCGATTTTCAAGATTCCATAAGCTTTGTCCGTGACGAATAAGTACAAGTTTTATCATTATAATTCCCCTTTCGGAAATGTGAATTTTATTGTTCCATTGCGTACACGTATAAAGTATCTAGTAATGTATCTTTTTATCCATTCACTCTATGACCAAATCATAGTTGCCAAATGTATGGATAAAATTTGTTCTTTTTCAAACGATAAAAACAGAAGTTTTTTCATTATTTTTGATCGACTGGTATTTCACGTTTGGATATCCAAGCATCAAAACCTGATCGGCTATTTGCCATTTCATTCATAACTTGGTGCCAATTGTCCTCACATGATTCACCAAATTTTGAAAAAATAGCACCCATTTGTTGTCTTTGTACATCACTCAGTTTTTTCTCTAAATCTGTACCTTTTTCTGTTAAAGACAACTGTTTTACACGTCGATCATGCATAGCTTCATTACTCTCAATTAAGCCCTTTTCCACAAGTTGACGTAGCGGTCCGTGGAGAGCTTGTTTACTTATTTCTAATAGTGATAGTAACTCATTTACACTTATCCCTGGAAAACGTGCGATAAAAAATAAAATTCGATGATGTACTCGTTGAATGCCATATTCTTTTATAATTTCATCTGGCTTTTCAGTAAATGTTTTATATGCAAAATAAAATAATGCTAATGCCTCATTCATCTGTTCTTCTTTATGTTGTGTCATCTACTTTCCCCCTGTATGTAAATTATACCACAATCTAGTAATGAATATTTTAATCAACGCATTAGAACTTATTTAGTCTATTGAAACATTCATTGCATAATTAGGAGATGATTCATTTGAAAAAACAATATACTGTAAGTACATATTTATTGGATAGACTACATGAATTAGGAATTGAACATATATTTGGGGTTCCTGGTGATTATAATCTTGCCTTTTTAGATGATGTGGTAGCACATGAAAATTTAAAGTGGATTGGCAATTGTAACGAATTAAATGCTGCATATGCAGCAGATGGGTACGCTCGCATAAAAGGAATCGCTGCTCTTATTACTACTTTCGGTGTTGGAGAATTAAGCGCTATTAACGGTATTGCTGGCTCATATGCGGAAAACGTGCCAGTTATAAAAATCACGGGTACGCCACCAACAAAAGTAATGGAAAATGGAGCAATCGTCCATCATACGTTAGGAGATGGAAAGTTCGATCACTTTTCCAATATGTATCGAGAAATCACTGTGGCACAAACAAATGTAACACCTGAGCATGCTGCTGAGGAAATTGACCGTGTTTTACGCGCATGTTGGAATGAAAAACGCCCGGTTCATATTAATTTGCCGATTGATGTGTATAATAAACCAATTAATAAACCTACAGAACCAATTTTATATAAACCGATTTTAAGTAATAAAGAAGCGTTGGATAAAATGCTTCTACATGCCACTTCAATAATAAATAACGCCAAAAAACCTGTAATTTTAGCTGATTTTGAAGTAGATCGATTTCACGCTAAAGAAAATTTACATCAATTCGTAGAAAAAACTGGGTTTCCCATCGCGACGTTAAGTATGGGAAAAGGAATATTCCCAGAAAAACACCCTCAATTTATAGGGATTTATACTGGTGATGTAAGTTCTCCGTACTTGAGAAAAAGAATTGATGAATCTGATTGTATTATTAGTATTGGTGTGAAGTTAACTGATACTATTACAGGCGGCTTCACACAAGGTTTTAAAAAAGAACAAGTTATAGAAATCCATCCCTACACTGTGAAAATTATAGATAAAAAATACGGTCCAGTTGTAATGCAGGATGTTTTACAACATTTAAGTGATTCAATTGAGCATCGTAATAAAGATACCCTTGACGTTAAGCCATTTATTTTAGAATCATCACCTTTTACTGAAGAGTTCATTCCAAAAGCACAAATGGTCACACAAAAACGTTTTTGGCAGCAAATGTACCATTTCTTACAAGAAAACGACGTCTTAATTGTAGAGCAAGGAACACCTTTCTTTGGTAGTGCTGCTATCCCTCTACCTAATAACACTGCATATGTAGGACAACCGTTATGGGGATCTATCGGCTACACACTGCCTGCTCTACTTGGTACACAGCTCGCCAATTTATCACGGCGCAACATTTTAATTATTGGTGATGGTTCTTTCCAAGTAACTGCCCAAGAGTTATCAACTATATTACGTCAAAATTTAAAACCAATTATATTTTTAATCAATAACAACGGATACACTGTTGAACGTGCCATTCACGGCCAAAACCAACCTTATAATGATATACAAATGTGGGATTACAATAAACTATCAATGGTATTTGGGGCAGAAGAAAAAAGTCTAACATTTAAAGTAGAAAATGAATCAGAATTAGCAGAAGTCTTAACAAATATAACTTTTAATAAGAATCAACTTATCTTTATTGAAGTTATAATGAGCCAAAGCGATCAACCTGAATTGTTAGCTAAACTCGGGAAAAGATTTGGTCAGCAAAATTCTTAATATAAAAGCATAACCTAATTATACAATTGGTAGTGTAAAACTTGTTTTGAGAATAGTTTCGACAATCAAAATACATAAGGAAAAGGATGGAAAGCACCATCCTTTTCTATTTTAAGAGCGTTCTTCGACTAACGCCCCGTGCGACAAGCAAAAATTCTTAATCCATCTTTAACTTTATAGCTTTTGTCGCAATAAATGTTTTAATATGCTTATCTAATATCCTTGTTCCACCAAAATCATCCTCATAAAAACCTGTTATAGCAAAACCAGCTTCAATTTGGCCTTGGATTTGGTCTTCTAAAGTATGCGCATATTCTATTGTTTGATTTGAATCGATGTAATCTTGAACTTCATCCTCTGGTAAATAATCCAATATTGATGAAGGAATTGAATGTTTAACATCCAGAATACCTTTTTGTTCTTGGTTATCATCAAAGATCCATAGTAACGGATTTGTAAATCCAGCAATAAGAATACCTTTATTCTTTAAAACCCTAGAAACTTCATTCCATACAAGATGAACATCTTTTACAAACAAAAATAAGCTACGCTTTTTCTTTTTTATTCAGCAAGAGTTAACTGCCAAGATACACCATACTTATCATTTAACCAGCCAAACTTTTTACTAAACGGATAAGAACCTAAAGGCATAAGAATCGCTCCATCCTGCGCTAGTTTATGAAAGACCGTATCAATTTCTTCTTCTGTCTCACAAGTTACATAAAGAGACATAGCTGGAGTGAATGTAAAATTATGATTTACATAACTATCAATACACATAAACTCTTGGCCATTTAGCGTAAAAGTTGCATGAATTACAGTTCCCTCTTTACCAGGTCCATTTTCATCATAGCGAGAAATACTTACAATTTCTGATTGATCAAATAGCGACGTATAAAAATTCATTGCTTCCTCAGCTTTGCCCTCAAACATTAAAAACGTAGTAATTTTTTGATTTGCGTTACTCATATGGAGACAGCCCCTTGTTATGTATTTATGTAAAACATACGTCACTCAAAAAACGAACGTATATTCCTATGAATATATTGTCTATAAAAACGATGAGTTTGTCAATTATCTACTTTATTATTTCTTCTTAAATAATGCTGTCCAAAGAAATGATTCTCCAAACATTTCATTCGGTTGTTTCATTTGTTTCATCCTTCTAATCTCAATTACCTCTAATTCTTTAAATATCTCTCTTAACTTTTCTTCCGAGTATGCAAGACCACCTTGTAGACTCCATTCTCTATATACGTCCCAATCTGTTATTTCTGATCCATTTCGCTCATCTAAATCGCCTGCTGCAAAACATGTTAATCCGAAATAACCACCCGATTTTAATGAGTTTTTAATTAAATCCACATAATTTATTCTTCTATGCGGTGGAATGTGATGCAAACAGCCCGAATCATATACAAAATCAAATTCGTTTTGAACCTCTAAATTAAAAATTGAATCACAAATAAAATGAATTTCTACCCCTTTTGCCAATGCCCTTTCTTTTGCCCAGTTAATGCCTTCTACAGATAAATCCACTGCTGTTACATCAAATCCTTCATTCGCTAGATAAATTGCATTTCTACCCGGACCACATCCAAGTTCTAATACTTTCCCTTTTAAAACTCTCTCTTTTTGTATATAAGAAACTAGATTCTCATCTGGAACATTTTCAAAAAACGGAACATCCTTTTCTCTATTCTCATAAAACTCATTCCAAAATGGTTCAGCAGGTCTTAATAATGAATCAAGCATTTTTAAAATATCTTCTTGTGTGTGTAACATTTCAGTTTTCATTAATACCCCTCCATAAATTAATAGTCAGAAAATTATTATATATCTTTTCGAACTTTCAAACAAAGAAAAAACTCCTATATTCAATAGGAGTTTTTGTCTTTAAAATCCGAGTATAGCTAACCATTTTAACAATTTCTCTTCTCGCGCTTTTAAATCATCATTCCTAAACTTGCCTAGTTGTATTTCACTAACAACTTCTCCGTCCTCCATAAAAAGAACTCTTTCTGTTTTCTCTGCTACCTATACAACATGAGTCACTTAAGAAGGTTACTTTGCTGAAAAATAAAGCCGATTTCGTTAAGGGATATTTTTGCTAACGCCTCTTCTTTCATACATGTTATTTCATACAATCATACTTTTCTAATAAAATAACGCTTTTGTTCACTTTTTTGATACATTTACGAAACATT
This sequence comes from Bacillus sp. cl96, assembly GCF_900100505.1. Classification (NCBI taxonomy): domain Bacteria; kingdom Bacillati; phylum Bacillota; class Bacilli; order Caryophanales; family Bacillaceae; genus Bacillus; species Bacillus sp. cl96. The sequence goes on along the minus strand of NZ_FNDM01000003.1, from coordinate 429,984 downwards.
CATGTGTTACCTTCATTAAGTTCTTTTCTTTTTATAATGTCGTGTGAGATATACCAACAGAGGAAGCCCTAGATCCCCTAATCCTAGGGCTTTTTTATAAGAATTTTATACATTTTATTATTTCCACTAACTCTTTAAATTGTATATACATAATATAAAATTTTCATGTTGTTATATTTTTTGATGGCCTCTTATCTTTCCTTAAAAGGCTTTTTTTCAAATAACGCTTTTATTTAATTTATATTTAAAAAGTTCCTTTTCATAAAGACTTCCCTTATATGCTATACTCATTCTTAAATAATTGTATAAGGAATGTTAAAAATGGATGATAGATCGTCAAGACAATGGAAATTGCGACAAAAGTTAAGAGCACTGAAAACCAAAAACAACAATGACACAAACCCTTTGTTTAGTGAATGCCTTGAATCCCTAGGAAACGAAACTCTCATTTTCTCCCAAGAAAAAAGCCAGCAGATTGCTATTATTTTAATGAATTCATTTCCTATAACTGTCTCGGGAAGAATAGATTGGGAACAGATAGATAACCAATTCATAGCTTCGAACAAAGAACAACTAATTTCCCTTATTAGAGCAAACCAACTAGATTTTGACGAACAGATTTTTATAATATGGGATAACTATGAAATCCCTGTAGTAAGTACAAATCTTGATAAAGTATTCCAATCATTAGTTGACGTTGATGCAGTCAGTTTTTATTACTGGATATTAGACAAAGAATATAGATTCGTAATTGAAATAAATGATAAAGAATTGATTAGGATTGGGTTTCGCTAATACTCTAAGCATATTTCCTCATTCTACTGATCTGCAAAATTTAAATTGTATTATTTATCAAAGACTTAAAATATACGAATGTCACGTAAACCGATTGGTGTTAATCATGTTTATGTTTATAATTACGTTGATTTGGATAACTTGCATTTATAAAATGTAAATGTTTTACAAATTCAAGTTAAACAAACATTGTTATATCAAGGTTTGTTTGACCTAACATGTTATATTCTTGATACTAAGACGGTTTTTATGAGCATTTCGTATAAGTGTGATTTAACTGATTAAGACTATTTTTAAAAACGACATATCAGCGATAATTTATGTCTATTCTGTATAAGTGTTAGCAAGATCGTTTGCAAACTTGTTAGCACTTTTTTAAAACTTAAACCAGAGGAGATTCATACAATTTAGTAACAATGTAAAATTGTATTTATCAAGGATAAACCATTTAACAAATAGTTTGCAGCACTGAATGATTTACAAAAGAATACCCATCGATACACTACGAATAAAAATAATCAGCTAATCGAGGGAATATAATTATTTTTATTTAATTCGCACTTGTACTTCTTGTTCTTGTATTACTTGAATGATTAACTCCAATACAATATTTTGTATTAACTGATGCTCATTATCATGAAGTTTACTTTGTTCTGATATGTATTCAATACATTGATATATATACCCTTCTACCAATAAGCTCCCTTTTTCAACTGTAAGTGTATTTTGCTCATTCTTTTTTACCTTTGGTATTAAAAATTCGGTTTTTGTCAAAATAATCTCCTGTTCAACCTCTTTTATTCCAATCACTTTTTCTTTAAATACAACCTTTTCTCGCAAACTAATTTCACCTTTATATCTTCCTATTTCTATTGGTAGTTTCGCTGTAATAAAATTATTTACGTCTTCCCCATTTTCACTCTCTAATATTATACTGTGAATAGGAATCCATGAAGATGCCTCTACCTTATTCTCTTCTTTATTCCCTTTATTTTTTTGGTTATATAATTCAAAATGAATTCTCTTCTCATGAAGATTTAAAGAAACTAATTTACAATAACTATCCGAATAATATTGTTGCACTGTAGTTAATAACTTACAATCTAATTCACGCCCTTCTACACCTTTTTCATTCCTAAATACAAATGCTTCTTGATTTTTAACATTTATTTTGGGAAATATTTTAAAACTAGTTACTTCTGAAAAAATAGAAAATGGAGTTTTGACCACCAGTGAGCGTATTAAAGGCCCTATTTGTGATCCAGACGCTTTACCTTCTTTCTCTAATTTTGATGCTACATATTCTCCCTTTAATTCAGGTGGTATTTCTTCTTTTCCCCCTCTTTTTTCGTGTAAATTATCTTGTATATTCAGTTTTTTATACTTGTAAATTTCATCCCATATCCCCTTACCAATCCATGGATTTTTCATCACCATCCCCCCGTCTGATGAAATTCAAAAAATTTGTTTTTTGTATGTGACCATTTCATCATTATATATGTTGTATAAAAATAAAAAAGAAATTGTCTTTTTAACAAAGACAATTTCTTTTTATTTTTATAGTGCTACTTGTACTTGTTGTACTTGTAAAACTTTTAAAGTAAGATCTAGTACAATTTTTTCACGAAGCGTATCAAATGGTTCGTTTAGGTTTGTAGGACAAGGTGAAAAGTCTAATTCAAAAAATTGAGCGCTTACTAATTCACAATATGGTTGTTCGTTATAAAAAACTGCATTTTCAAAGAAATATTTGTCTAGACGTGGTAAATCACCGTTTTTAGGATTTATAAAATGAGAAGTAGTGTCCGAAGAAGAAGCTACTAAAGCTAATGATAGAAAATCACCTTCTGTCAGATCTGCAAAACCAGAAAATGGAACATTTGCAATACGATCATATAGAACTCCATTACACTCGTCATTTGCATATTCAATATTTTTACGAATATAGCCTTGTACAAATAATTTCGCTCTTGTAACTCGTCGGTAAGGTGTACCTGGTACTGGTACGAATGCTACAGGCACTAACTTACATTGTGTTAAAAATACGTTTTTTAAGATGCGTTTAATTTCGACTGCTGGAGGCTCTAATGAAATATCAGACTCTACAACAATTTGAAGCGTTCTTTCAGCTAATACAACTGGAATCTTTACAATAGGTGCTCCTGGAGTAACAATTGGTGTTGCAGTCTCATCACTTAATGGTGTTTGGGTTTGTCCCGCTACCTGACATGGTACATTAATTGGACATTGTTCGCTCATGTTTTATGCTCCTCTTTTTATAAGATTTTAGAGTTTATGAAATTTTCAAACTCATAATACTTGTATATGTCTTTCTTCTACTAATGTTTGGGTTCTATAGTAGCCTTTTTAATCATTATCATTAAGTTAGTATAATCTAATCATTTTTATTGAAAATTCTGAAAATTAATATTTTTAGAGGAATACAAATTCTGTTTTCAACGTATCTCGCAGATTCGGTAAAATTATGAAGTCTTTATTACATGAGTTATCTTGAATTTAATTTTGGATATCACGATATGAACATGGTTACCAAATGATGATTTTTATTTTTATCAAGCTATATATTCGTAAAAAATCGCTTTACATATACTGAAGTTTTATTTGTTGTTACATAAAATCTTTTACCTATTCAATTTTGAAATATACATTCAAGACAGTATACTCCAAAATAAGAAATTATTTTAAATTAGAATATTTTCTTTGATAAATGTGTGTTGATTAATTTCATAATCAGTAGTTCTATCCACTCTCCCTTAAAAATTAGCATAGTTTTTATGAATTCTATATCTAGTAGAAAGCTCTCTATCATATAAAAGTATAATAATAGGTTAATAAACAAGCAGTTTTTTTACTAAAACATAGAATAATACTGACCCTAATTGAAGGGAGGCATAAAAGATTTCCTGGAATAATGATTGCTGAAAATTTAAAGACAAGCACCATTGTGATGACGATAAATTTAGATATATTATTTAAATAATTTGTGTTATAGTTTCAAATATTAATTAATTACAATATTTTTCAAAAAGAGTATACATAGTCATATAAATCATGTTATTTTGGATAGTTTGTTCTTTAAATTAGGAATTAAATAAAGAATTATAAAAACGCGCTAGGTACAACTAAGAAAGAAACAGGATAAAGAATAAGTCATATTACCTGTAGTAATAACACTAAGTGAATTGCACCTCTTATAAGTGACTTGTGTATCTCTTACTGCGTTTGAAGTTAATTGCCAATATTTCGTGTCGTTCTTCTACAAGACATTGCGTAAAACCGTTTGGTTACCAATTCCACCAACGTAATCTTCAACATCTTTCATTCACTTCATTAAATTGTCCTGTTGCTTGATTTTGTGCTTCTTGAACTTTTTTATTCAACTCTGTTTTTGTGGTTTCAATATCTTTGTTGACTTGCTCTAAGGTATCTTCCTTTACTTTGTCCATATCAGGAACAACCGACTCCCAATTGCCATTCTTCCATAATTTGAGGATGCCAGGCTTGCCGTTTGAAATATCTAACCATAAGGTTTTTCCATTTTCTAAACCGATTGTCGGTGGTTTTGCGCTTTCAATAATTTTTGTTTGATAATTTTTAAGGTTTTCTTGTACTTTTTCTGCTAACTTTTTTGCTGCTTCTGATTCCTTTTTCACAACATCAACTTGTTCATTTGTCTCTTTCACAAGTTCTTCCAACTTATCTAACAAGCCTTTATTTGCTTTTCCAGCTAGACTGCCCATAACTTGGGCATACATGTGATCTAACAGACTTCTCGTATCTTCTACTTCTTTAAAATCAACAAAATAATATTTATCATTTGCCGCATTTGTATCACATTCATCCGCTGCGATAAGACGTGCTTCTAAAAACAAAGGTGGCGTAAATTTTGTATCTTTGAAATGGACAATATCGCCCTTATTTACTTTTTCATGAGATAAACCAAATATCTTTTCTAATGCAATTGGAGTTACTTCATACTGTACAGTGCTATTAATACGTTTCTTTAGTTCCGCTTCCGTTAGTTGTTTTAATCTTTCGGCTGACATATTTTGATCTTCTGTTTGTGGACTATAGATGTCATATTTGTGTGAACCATCTTCTGTCCAACGTTGTAAGGCATCTGCATCAGCGACGTATAACTTCCCACCGTTAATCTTTTCAAAAGTTAGATACTCACCTGTTTCTTCGTTTACTTCAACAGTAAAATCCTGTAGCGGTTCTTTTAAACTTTTCCTAGCCACTCCGCCATGCCATGTACTACCTGCACCAAAGTTATCTATAACAAAGCGCTCACTATCTGACTTTAGAGTTCCTGTGTTTTCACCTTCGTTAGTGTTTGGACCATTTTGATTCCAACCAACCATTGTTTTCATTTCATCGTGCATAACAAGCTGTTCTTTCTCGACTGTTCGTTCTTCCACAGAAACAGGGTATCCCATACGAAAATGTTGAATTTCTTCTTCCTTTTTTCGTGAAATATCAATAAAAGTAGAGGGAGTTTCTACCTTAACTATGAACGTAGGATCAGAATATTTACTCTCATTATTCGATATATTTGTAATTAATCTACTTCCTTGTAATTTGAAATCTATTTTTCTCCTTGGGCCTAGTTTATAAGGCATTGGACAAATGAATTTTAAGGTGCCTTTTCCTAAACTCATAAAATTATCAACATTAAAATCTTCATCAATAACAGCTATATATGTTCTATCTAGTTTTGTATCAAAAGTTAGCTCGGTTGCTTGTTCAGTAATTAACCATGTCGCTATTTCTTCTTTTAACGTTTCTAAATCTGTTCCATCTGGAACGATAATTCCCACAGGGACAGAAAGTCGACGAGGATCTGTTTCCATTCCTAATAATCTTGCGCCTGGATATCCAGGCGTGTTTAAGAATTTACGTTTTAGAGGTTCCCATGTTGGCGGGCTCCATCCTCTTTCTAGTTGGATATATTCTTTTCGTTGATTGTTGAATGTAAAAGAGCTCATTTTGACACTCCGTTTTTTTATAAAATAAAAGAAACCCAAACCTAAAAGGCTGAGTTTCTCTTTTCTTCTCTTTCTTGATACTCGGTTGTATAGCCGATAAGTACCGCGTGCCACGTCTCTTCCTTCTAAATTTACGGGTACTTCAATAAATCTCCACCAAGCATTGGAATAACTCCACCGCCAGATGATCCGAAAGAATTATTAATGACTTGATTTGATACACTATTTGTCATGGCTTGTCTACTGTTTGACATACTTCCATATACACCACTCATGACGGTCTTTAATCCTCCTAATTGGCTTGCGGAAGTAGCCATCATACGGCTTATATTATCCATTAATTGATTTTATAGATTATAAAGGTATATTATGAGTTGTGTTTTCCGCCACTTCTCACAATACAAATATATCACGTTAACTCCAAAACGACCGGCACATTTCCTGCCAAAAAACGGCCATAACCCTTTCACTTTTTATTATCTGATTTACATATAATTACAATGAAAAATGCAATTATGCTCACAAAAGAAGGGATTATTTTTAATCCCTATCTTTTGTGATTGTAGTATTTATGAAATTAGAGCTATCAAAGAGATGTATATCAATAAAGGCTGATGTTAGTTTTCATCTTTATCATTTTCTGATTTCGTAGCAGTATCTTTAAAAAAATCACCTGCTAAATTAAGTAGTTTCTTTCCACCTTCACTATTCAAAAGATTCATTAAAAATACCGGATCTTGAACCTTTTGAATAAGAGCTTGCATAAATACGGATTTAGCAACACCTAATATCTCTGTCGAAGTTATTTTTATATTAAAATATGGAATATTAATTTGGAATGGCGAATAATCAGATGAATTATTTTTCTGTTTTTTTAATGTTTCATCAGTCGTTCCATTGATTGCTTCATTGGTTGTTTCATTATTCGTTTTGGAAAGTGTAACAGCTTCGGCCGCTATTATTCGACTTTTCTTCTGAGTTACTTCGGTTATTGGAATAGATGAAGTTTGATACGAAACATTTTTATTAAAATATGGGCTAGATCCCATTTTTTTCTCCTTTCATAACGAACACATTATATATTCTAAACATATATTAAACTATATTGATGAAGGATTACTTCACACTACGTGAAGCAACCCTTTATTTATTCTTGGTGATATAAGAAGGTTGTTACTTAAAAACCACCATATCCGCACCAGCTTGCACCAACGATAATAAGCAAGATAAACAATACGATTAGTAATGCAAATCCTCCGCCATAACTACCACAACCACTTCCATATCCTTTTTCTGCAGCCAAGATACACTCCTCCTCTCTAGAAAAAAATGAAGTTCATAAACTAGCAAAAACAAGCAGCGCCAACGATAATAAGCAAGATAAACAATACGACTAGTAATGCAAATCCTCCGCCATAACCACAACCACTTCTATATCCTTTTTCTGCAGCCAAGATATTCCCCCCCGATCCTATAACAAAGATGCGTTTCATAATAACTAACAGAAGTTCTATTAATTTAACTCGTAATGAAAACAAGCTAACAGAAAAATAATTTTTCATTGCAGTCATGTTGTACTTGCTTATCACTACACTGACACTATATGTATTGGGCTGTAAACGGTTATGTGCTTTTATATCAACTTTTCCATTTTTGAGGAAAATGTCATTGACCATTTTTAAAATCGTTATATTTATATTAATAATTTTATAACCCACATTTAAATTTAATCATTCGTATCTTTTTCTCTACTTTGACGATTTGAAATCATTATCTTCTTAATCCATACTATTTTCACTAAGTAATTAATATATTATTTCAAGTTCTCTATGACTTACCCATATCTTATATTGTGTGTAACTGAACCCTTTGCTGAATCCCTTGGTATCATTGAATTTATAACACTTTCTTTTTTGAGTTACATAGTACAAAATTTATGAGTAACTGTAAGGAATACCACCACATTGCTACCAAGCTAAGAATATGAATTTTATCAATCCATGTTTTTCGTTTGCATATTGGCTAGTATAGAACAAAAGGTTATCAAATGCCGAGGGAACTCTCAGCAGATGATAACCCTTTGAACTAGCGTATCAATAATTTAATTAGATAACCTCACAAATATATTATTGAACCACCCCAAATACATTAATTTCAGCGGCACTTGTCCATGGATTGTTGTTTACCTCGCTTAATGCACGTAGTTTAATATAACGACCTGTCTTGTTTACAAAGCTGACCTCTTTCAAGTTAATATTGTTTGCAAAAGCACCTATGGATACCGCTGTTCCCCAGTTTACTCCATCACTACTGACGTAAAACTCATAGTCCTTAATCGTTCCATTTATTTGGCCGTCTTGCCTTGGCAAGTAGCTGAATTTGGAGAGGTTATAAGTTGCACCTAAATCAATTCGAATCTCGTGCGGCATTGGAGCTACGGGGCTCCAGTTTGTATGCCAAAATGTGTCTTTGTTTCCATCAAAGGCATACGTACCTAAATTGTACCAATTATAACTATCTATATATTTTAGTGTCCAGTTTGTTTGTGGAATTAAACTAGCTTCTTTTGTTGTGACTGCTACATTCATAGCAGAATTACTTGTACTTGTCGTTGTAATCGTTACTCCTGATTTTTCTCCCGTGTAGGTATTACTATTCGGATTAGTTTCTGGACCAAAGGTAGCAGCATGATTTTGATTCGTGTAATAGAACGGGTCTTGGTATTCACTGACTGATTGTTCTATATCAATGAAAGGATGCGGATCACTGGAATTATTATTCATGGATTCATCAATATGCCAAACTGCAATACCACCAGAATTTGTTGGTAAGCTCGCATCATACCCAACCTTTGCGCGATTCTCAACTAAAAAATACGTATTATCCTTTAAAGGAATCTTTAACACATTATAATTATTTGGGATAGCATTTAGAGTAAAGTTATTAGTGGTATTTACTACATTTGGTGTTACAAATCCTAATTTTACTTTTGACCAAGCATCCATATGACCCGGTGTAGCTCCATAATCTTCTCCTTGTAGACTATTCCAAGATCCATTACCCATTATACTTAGGCTACCCACACGATTATTATCACCATATAGATCTGGCAGGCCAAAGGAATGACCTAACTCATGAGCAGGGATACCAATTGTTGCCATATGACCATATTGTTTTTCACCCTGCGCCGTATACATGCCTGATACCGTAACACCATCGTGATTTGTATTTGGAGCATACGACTGATGTGCCCAAATATAAGGAAGTGGAGCACCAGGAGCAGCCTGTTCATTACCAGCAAGAAAACTTACAATGTAGAAGCCATCTTTAGAGTCAATGACTTGATCATTATTAGTATCAAGACTAGCAAAATCCACTTGAGAATCAGCTTTAGCCAGTGCATCTGTTATAACCGTACCCATACTTTTTCCCGATGTACTCGGATGAGCGTAATCTAATTTCACTTTAACCACTCCATCATTTTGAGTACCATATGTTTCAGGAGCTGGAGTTATCTGTACTTTTCCGTTACTTACTTCATTATAGTAATTCTTAACTGACTTTTGATTTGTAGAAAAGAATTTGTTACTCCAGTCGTTATCGTTATATGCAATATCAACATCTGTAAACCCAATTAACAAAACAAGTAATTTTTTGGTTCCTACAACTGGAGTGACAGTTCCATCAATATTTTTTGGTGATTCTTTTTGTAATTTATTCATGTGCACCTGTTTTTTCTTTGCTTGAGGGTTGTATTTTTTTATCCACTTATTCAAATTGTCCTCATTTAACGCCATTGAAGGCTTCTTATCGATTTTATATTTTGTACCCGTTGATATCAGTTCATCTGATGTAAGCTCAGCGTAATTCCAATATCCCTTCTGATCTTGTAAAAGTATGTCGCCATCCTTTGTACTTACCCAGTGGAACCATTCATCTCCATGTAACGTGCCTTCAAAAGTTTCGCCTGACGGCTGCTTCATTTTGACAACTCCCTCGTATGCTGGTGCGGCAAAAGCGTTCGTTTGAACATACAAAACACAAATCAAAGAAAAAACGAACATGAACAGGAACTTTAAAATTCTTTGCATAAACATTCCCCCTTTTTCAATTGTGTGTGAAATATTCTGTTGATAGCCAGACTAGATTCATACATGGAATAGATTGAAAGATACATTTGTATAACACTAACAGAATACCTTTAATTATAATTACAGGAAATTGAAAAAATGTTAATTTTTTATCCAGATAAATATTTTCTCAAGATTATCCAATAAAACAGGATTGATAATGGTAGTTCTTCAGAGAACTACTGATTTTCTGCCTAAAATGTGTCTTAACGTAACATGCGAATTTTTTTGATGTGGCGATCCCATCGCAATCAGGCTAAGGTTTTAAACTATCCCAAAAGAAAAAGCAATGATTAAATTTTAAACCTAGTCATTGCCTTATCCATTGCATCTTGATTTACACCTATATAACGTAACGTGACCTTCTCTGACGAGTGATTAAATATCTCCATGAGCAATGCTATGTTTTTCGTTTGCATGTACATGTGAGACCCGTATGTTTTTCTCAATGTATGTGTTCCTATTTCATCTAATCCAAACTCTGCCACTGCTCCGCTTAATATCTTATATGCCATACTACGACCAATTGGACGATTCCTACCTTGTCTACTTTGCAATAAATACTCATTATCTTCCCTTTCTTCGATAAACCATTTAAGCTCTCTTTTCATTGCTGCAGTAATTTGTATTCGTTTCTGTTTCCCAGTTTTCATTTCTCTCATAGATATATGACTACTTTTAACATCTCCTACCTTCAATTTCAAAATGTCCGAGATTCTCAGGCCTGTATTGATTTTCATAATGAAGAGGATGTAATTGCGTAAGCTCTTTTCCTTAAAATACTCTTTAAGCTGCTGTATTTGTTCTGGATCACGTATTAGCTGAACAAAATTCATTATTCATTACCTCTAGTTTCTTCAGTCTCATAAACTTCTAATCTAAGAGCAAAAGCAAGTTTATAAAATACTCTAGCCTTAACACGTCGATAAGTACGCTCACTCATGCCGATTTCGTTATATACCATATAATCACATACATCTTCATCTTCTAGATAACGCTTAATGATGATGTCTCTTTGCTCCCTTCCTGCACGCCCATTACCCAAACGACTAAGAAACTGGTCAATACGAAATGATGTTTGCTTAATCCATTCTTCTCTTTTACTTTGTTGAATATTAGCCATCGCTACATCTTCTAATGGCTTTCCTACATCATTTGTAGATCCGTGATATCTAATTTCATAAGAAGGAGTAACTTTCATTTCTTCACGCATCATTCCAAACTGTCTATATAAATGTACATTTTCGAGAGCACCTTCTAATTTTTTCTGCGTTGCTACTCTATCGATTTTTGGTAAGAAAAATAATTGTTTAGTCATGTAAGACCACTCCTGTTTATTTTTAAATTATTTTTGTCTTAATGCTCCGTGTCTTCGTTCATAACAAGGTCTATGTATTCCCATTAAATCACCAATTTCACGAGTACTTAATTTCTCTTTTTGTTTTTTCTTATTTTTCTTCTTTCCTTGCTTGGATTGCTTTTTCCACTCGCGTAATTGTTCTTTTAGTGCCCTCATATTTCCCCATCCCTCTTTTCAAAATAAAAAGAACACCTATTCCTAAAACAGCTTTAATTGCTGCTTTAATGAATTGGTGCCCTCTAGTTTTCTAGCCGGACTATATTCTGTTTGTTTTACTTTAAAAGGATTATTTTGTTAAAAAATTCATTCTAACTTATAAACACTATCTTTTTCTTATATTTCCCATTAAAATTTAATAGAAATATTCCGATAACAAAGGAGCAACCTATGAAACATAATATAAATCTATGGTCCTTTATTTTTTCATTCGTTTGTATTGCTTGTTTTCTTTTATATCTTGAAGTATGTACACCTGAAATAAATGCATCTTTTATAAACGCCGTTTATTTTCACCCTTTATTTTTCGTACTCATTTTTTCAATAGGAACTTTTTTTGCTGGTATTAAAGGATTCTCTAAAGTAGATAATTGGATATCAATGCTTAGAAGCATAGTAACAGTTCTACTAACAATGTTATTATCAGTGTTTTTAACACTAACTTTGATTGTGGGCTATGCATTAAGTTAATCGTAGTTCTTCACGAATAAAAACCAATATTCCGTCAATACTGTAGACACATGGTTATCTTTCTCCGATTTCCTTATATAAGCAGTTAGCTTTTGCTAGCTGCTCTTTATTTGTACAAGGTACTCAATTGACTGGCGCACATATAATATCCTGAGTTCCTTTCTTTATAAAATAGTCGTTATAAAATGAGACTCGTCACGAGAGCACTTTACTAAGTGCTCTTTTTATATTCCAACTTAATACAAAATGAAAGTTTGATTAAGCTTATTTTTACTACCGCATAACATGTTTAATTCTGCTTATAATATAGTTGTAACTTAAAGTTACATATCATTTACTTGTAGGGCCTAATCTTCTTTTGTACAACAAGCAGTTAGCTAATTAAGCTGGCTGCTTTGTTGTGCAAAATGAAGTTTTTATACGATTTTAAACACATTTAAAAATAAATTCATATGATATTATTCCTCTCTTTTACAAAATGGATTTTGGTCAGAAGAGCACTTTTACAAAGTGCTCTTTTCCCATGGAATTAAAGCTCTACAAAATAGAGTTTTTGTTCAAATTAACGATCATACAATTGGACGGATTTACTAGTATTTTTACCAAAAAATTCATGATATGGTTAATTAGTCGAGTACGTCATTACTTGGCACTTCCCCTTAGAAGCCCCGCGGACAATCGGGGTTTCTTTTATCAATATATATTTGTCAAAATAGTTAGTTGAGTGTTAAAATATCATAGATTCTCCTTAGGGAGTTTTCATGTAATTAAACAAGAGTTTACAAGTTCTCGAATCTTCGCCCCTTGGAGCGCCCTTCAAGGGGCTGAACTAATTAAAATAACGATTTTGTTCACTTTTTTGATACATATATGAAACATTCACATGTTATCTTCAATATGTTCTATTCTTTTTGAAAAACCATGTGAGAATACCAAAACAAGAAGCCCTAAATCTAGGGCTTCTTGTTTTCAAATAAGGATTTTGTTAAAAACTACACATTTATTAAGAACATGCATAAAATATAATGTGGTATTCTTTTTCAATATTATTTTTTATCCGAGAGCGCCTTGAATGGCGCTCTTTAATTTCTAAATAACATTTTCAGATAATTACGAGAGCGGATTTTATTATGTCTTACAAGCACTACTTCACTTTATTAAATAGACTATATAGATATCTAAAAGAAGGGAGCTTTAAATTCATATGGCTGATTACTTTTATAAAGATGGTAAAAAATATTATAAAAATCAATCGCATTCCAACAATCAAAAAAACAACTGTTTTATTGAAACTCATACGATAGCTGGTTCTGCAGAAAATGCAAATGGGAATATACCTGTATCTGTTTTCCTTGAAACCACCGCTCCACAAACTGTATTTGAGGATTTTACAAACAATCATAATAAAACATTAATTCAGTTATTCGTTGTCGGTATGAGTGCACCCGTTCAAGTAACTATTCTAACAAGAAGATCTAACGTACCAATTACTACTACATTACAACCTGTTCAAACAAAAATATTTCAAGTTGAAGATTTTCAAAGTCTTACTCTTACAAAGCAAGAAGGTTCTACTAGTGTAGTTAGTTTATTTGTTCAAAAAACATTCTGTATATGCTGTAACGATAATAACGATTCATGTGATAAATATTACCACGAATGTAATTGATAGATTAAATCACCAGAAGAACCCTTTATATAAAGGGTTCTTCTCCTTTAACTCCCCCACATTTTCCGGTTTTTATTAAACTAACTATTTTGTTAAAAATCTTTCTTCATTCTTTTTAGATCAAGTAACATATCTTACTAGATAAGGATATATTCCACAAAATTTTGAAAGGAGGACTTTTTATTAACACTACTTTAATTTCTCATTTTTATAACGAAGAGTATCTGCTTCCGTGGTGGTTAATGCACCACACAAAATTATTTGATCATGGCATTCTTATTAATCGTGGGTCTACTGATCGTTCGGTTGAATTATGCAAATTATTTGCACCTCATTGGGAAATCCGTGAATCAAAGGTACTAGAGTTTGATGCCATTTTAGTTGATCAAGAAGTAATGAACATAGAAAAAGAAATTACGGGATGGAAAATGGTACTAAATACCACTGAATTTCTTTGCTGTGTTGATAAGGAAGCCTTTTTCTCATCTCTTGCCAATTTAGGGCAAAAGATGTATGCTATTAGAACTATTCTGATGGTGGATGACCCTGCTCACGGTTATACCAATCCCAGATACGGAATCCCCCTTGTCAAACAGCGTTATCATGGGAGAATAATCCCTCCTAATCCACCTGCTCCATACTATGGTGGTAGATTAATCCACCATTATTCGCATGGTAACTATTGGGCAGGGCGACATTGGTCACCTCATCCATTTATCGTTTACATGTATCCTGCTTTCATTTTAAAATTCTTTTACAGTCCCTGGAATACTGCTATGAAAAACCGAAAATTACAAATTGGGCCTACTCTTTCTAAACATAGCATCCAGCGTGACTTAGGTACTCATCATCTGGCAACACTAGATAAATTAGAAAAAAATTATATACACTTTACAACCTCAACTACTGATCTTCGGTTAAACCCGGAATATCAAGTTTTATTTCCAGATTTATGTTTTCCTAACTTACAGTAATGTCCTTAAAAAAACATTCATATATATTTATCAGATGCACTTTGAAATCCCAGAGTATCGAATACTTTTATGAGTCGACTGACCAACAATATTCGATTTATCTTTAAAAATTTATTAAAAATAACTTAGATACAAAAAAGCTACGTTTTATATAGGATAAAAATTTTTTTACGCAAAGGAGCTTGATTATTTGTGAATTTCCAAAATGATAACAACTCTAACATTCACAAACCTTGCACTTGTCCATCCCCCACGGCTAATAGCTTAAATGTTGTTCAAACTACCCCATCAATAGTTTCTGTAAATTCCGCGATTCCACTAGATACCGTGGCAAATTCTAATGGTACAGCAATCTCGTTCACACCACCAACAACTGTTTTACTTGAAGGTGGAAGAACCTATTTGGCAATCTATGAAGTACAAGTTATCATTCAACCAGGAGGTAATTTGGCAGGTATCACTATGTATCTTAATAATAATCCAATCATTGGATCTGGTACTTCTCTGGGATATACTGCAGGATTCACTTCTGTATCAGCACCCGCAATTTTCACTACACCTTCAGGTATAACAAGTACTCTTACTATTAATGTAGGACCATATTCTAATACATTAAATACATTGGGCTTGACTCTTGCTGTTGTAGCATTAACATAGTTAAATCTAATACTTTCTAAAATAAATTTCTTTGTCCTTTAACTGCGGTTTGGAGTTAACCTCTTAGAACTCACTATAACTACATATAGAAAAAGATTATTATCTAAAATCAATAGTATTGGGTGACTCGGCTGACACAATTGCTGAGTCACCCATTTTTTATAATAAATTAACGCTTTTGTTTAGTTCTAATTTTTATAGTTAGATTAGATAAATTTATTTCTTATTATCTCAAAATACAATCACACCCAATTCATATCATGCATCTACTGGATATAATCTGCTATTCTTAGAGAGGATGATATACATATGTCTAGAAAAGACAGATTCAATTCACCTAAAATAAAATCTGAAATTTCAATTTCTCCCGACCTAGTCGGGCCTACTTTCCCACCAATCCCATCATTTACTCTGCCTACTGGAATTACCGGACCTACTGGCAACACTGGGGCTACCGGCGACACTGGACCTACCGGACCCACATTTAACATTAATTTTCGTGCAGAAAAAAATGGTGCACAGTCTTTTACTCCTCCTGCAGATATTCAAGTATCGTATGGTAATATAATATTTAATAATGGTGGAGGGTATTCTTCAGTAACGAATACATTTACAGCCCCTATAAATGGTATCTATTTATTCAGTGCCAATATAGGATTTAATCCAACTTTAGGTACGACTTCTACTCTAAGAATAACTATAAGAAAAAATTTAGTATCCGTTGCTAGCCAAACAATAGATATACAATTTTCTGCAGCAGAAAGCGGAACTTTAACTGTAGGCAGTAGTAATTTTTTTTAGTAGCGCATTATTACCATAATGAAAATCTTAAAATATAATAGCTACAACAAATCTCATACATATAGGAGGACCTTAATGATTCTAGCTCAAGAAAAGAACATAAAATTAATTATGCATTTTCTTACCTTATTATCTTTTTTTATTCTTATTTTCTTTAGCATCACAATTTTTTATATACCGTTGATTTTTTATTTTGTATACAAATCACAAAACATTCAAAAAAAATATCCTTGAAGCTGTGTTTTATCAACTATTCATTTGGATAATTACAGTAATTTGGAATCTCTTCGCAATAAGAATCTTAATGCTATCCTTGTCTAATTTAGACTTGACTTCAAATAATACTTTGATTATTTTCGGCATAGCTCCTTTATATCTAATACTGTTCCTTTTGTTAATTTTCGGGTCTATAAAAGGGATTTTATATGCGCTACAAGAAAAAGAGTTTCATTATCCTATTATTTCTAAATGGATTAACAAATAAAATCACGTGTAGAAGAATTCAGAGTTTTACTGAATTCTTTTTTTATGGACCTTTCAAAGTCTTTTACATATTCCTCCGTTCCTTCTTTTAAATAAAATCCAAATTCTATACCAATTAATTGACTTATATTTAATTTTTTGGGATTTCATAATAATATTTACCTATAAAATCATTACCCTTATATAAGGAGCCATGAGCCTTTCCACTCATGGCTCTTTTTTATTACGATTTTCATTTCACATCTACACGATTTTGACTAGCTTCTCGACTAAATCCGTCTGGATATCTTGTTGCTAATTTAGATATATTCATTTGAGCAATATCTCCTAGGGTATATTCCCTTTCGTGAGACATGATTGAAATGTAGTACAAGATGTCCCCTATCTCTAAAGCGATTTTATGTGTATTTCCTTCTTCTTCTCCTGGACAATAAGCTGGATCAAATCCATGACCATGAAAAATTGCTTTTTTACAACATCAGCAACCTCACCAACTTCTCCCGTAAGCCCTAATGCTGCATTTAAAACAACTCTACCAAAATCGTTATTTGTATTCCATGTACATAATGTCGCTTCTTGATATTGATCTAATTCACAAATTTGATTGATATTCATTACAGCTTGTCATTCCATTGATTCACTAACTAATCTGGTTGTTTCATATACACCGTTTTCCATAGCGTTCATTTTATTTTCCCCTTCCTATTTAGCAAATTCCTAATCCTTTTTGAGGTAAGTTCGATGACTGGTATAAATCTTCAAATTCATTTATCTAATTTACATCTGTTAACTGAAATTCAATAAGATATTCTCTTTCTCCCAAATTTCGTTTTAATCTTTCTAAGTCTTCATTGCTTATTACAAATCGCTTTGAACTAACGATTGATGGATTCATTTGAACATCACGAACACATGCTGATATCGTAAATTCTTGTTCTATATTATTTTTTATAATCCATATTTCATCTCCAATATGCAGATTGTATTTTTGCATAAAATAAATCGGTACACCTATTTCCCCTTTACTAATCTGTATCACTTTATTATTTAAATCTAATAAAAAATTAAAATTAGCGTTTTGTTTCACGGAACTAATATCTATTACGCTATTATGTTCGCCTTATTTTTATTTTGTATAAAAATGTTATACCCGTTTACTTGTACTTGGATCATCTCTGCCGTTTGCTACTTTTTTACAAAAGGAGTTTTTTCTACAAATGAATCCATTGACTTTTGATTTATTTCTCCGGTATGAATCTGTACGACGTGCGGTGCGCTTGATACTTTAAACAATCGATCATAGATTTATAACGTTACTTGAAGCACTAGCCATTAAAAACTTGATAACTTGATAAACATAAATAAAATGATAATTATCATTTTATTTTTAGAGAAATCTCTTTTTAACATTCTCCTAATCATATGAAGCTAGTTCCCTTCATTTCTTAATATTTTCTTCGTCACTATAGCTATTAATATCATTATGAAACTAATAGCAAATATAGGTAAATAAATTTTCGTACTGAATCCTTCAAACATAAAACCATATACGACTTGCCCAATTGGTGCCATACATTGAGATACCGCTGTTATAATTGCCATCACTTTTCCTAGATTTTCATTTGGTGTTTTCTTTTGGACTACAGTAATCACATAGATGGATACAATTGTCATAATCATTGCGATTAGAAGAGAAGAAAGTATAAAGAGGATAAATGGTGGATAGTATCCTAAATTAAGAATAAACGGTGTAACTGATAGTGCCACTGGCATTACTAATAAAGCTATGATAAGCATCCAATTATATAATGTTCTCATCTGTAACTTTTTAGCAAAGAAACCGATTGACAATGCTCCTAATATGGTTGCAAAATCAATTAATCCCATTCCAATTCCATACATCGTATCGCTACTCTGCATAGTTACTCGTAACATAATAGGTCCTCCAACAACAAATAACGGTGTCAAAATTAAGTTTAGTAAAGCTGCAAGTAACATAGCTTTCAAAATAAAAGGTTGCTTTAAAACATAAAGAAAACCTTCTTTCATATCTTTTACAATTGTCGGTACGATATGGCCTTCCTGTATTCTTTTTATAAATGGTATTGTAATAAACATTTCTAAAATCGCAGATAAAAAGAAAGCAAGACAACTTGTTATTACGAGCATTTTCAAACCAATTATGCCGTATAATATTCCTCCTAGTACAGGTGCAACTATATTAGATAATGCTTGCACACCATTTACGATACCGTTTGCTTGTTCTAACTTTTTCTCTGGAACTAATTGCGGAATACTCGCCATTACAACTGGTGCGTACATTGCACTAATGACTGCTAGTAAAAACATAATTGTTCCAATCAATAAAATAGATACCGATTCAGTTAATAACAAAACTATAAAACTTAATACAATAGCAGCGTTTATAAAATCAAAAATGACCATTACATTACGGCGGTTGAAACGATCTGCTATTGCTCCGCCAAGAGGTGCTAGCAGAAACGGAATACTCGTTACCGCATATAACCCTGCGAATATATCTGCACGCCCTGTTATATCTAGCACATATAGTGAGAGAGCAAAACGTAATAGTGTTGAACCTAAAATAGTAATAATTTGACCACTTACCATTAAGTGGAAATCTTTCAAGGAAGATTGAATACTTGCTGGCATCCTCATCACATCCTTCATTTAGTCTAGACCGACTGCCGGTCTATAACACCCAAACAGAAAAAAGCTATTTCTGTTTCATTAAAACCTCGATCATATAATCAAAGGACCCTTCTTTTGCTCCAACAGATACTTCCATCATTTTAATATAAGCCTTAGCTCTTCTCATCATTTCTTCCGGTTTCCACTGAAATAAACCATCATCAAATATGACTTGTGCTGAAGAGAGTAATAATTCAATTGTTTCTTGTGGGTATGGAGTATAAAATATGCCTTCTTCTATTCCTTGCTCTAAAACTTCCGTTAATACAGGAGATAAATGTATAATGGATTGCACTAAACTTTTCTGATGCATTTCTGCATTATTTGGTTGATGGAATTGTTCAATCATTTTTTCTTTGACATCTCCTGATTTTGGTGATTGTTCCATTAAAATTTTAAATAACTTATCTAAAACGGGGATATCGGGATTGGAGACAATCCTTTTCGCCTTAGTGACATCCTCTTTAATAATCCTCATAATGATTTCATCCATTACTTCCTCCTTCGACTTAAAATAATGATAAAACGTCCCCTTTGCTATACCTATTTCTTTTAAAATGTCATTTACGGTTGTTTTCGTATAACCTTTCGTAAGAAACAAACGCTCAGCTGTTTCTAAAATTTCCTTTCTACGCTCCTCATACTCCTTTACAATTCGCATTCAAGTTCTCCTTCCCACCTGACCGACTGTCGGTCTATTAAAATTATATGTTTAGTTTGCAAAAAGTTTCCTATTATCGTACATATACAACACCATACTTTCTATTTCCTTTATAAATTTTTATTTTTTAACGTCCGCTCAATTTGTTTAAAACGTATCTCATGTTTCTTATCGTCACCTTTCATTTTAGGAAAAGAACCATGCCCTCCGCTTGATCCTATTTTTCTCAATTCTTCATCCAGACGCACAACACTTTGTAGTTTTTCAGCTCCTTCACCACAAGTAAGCGCATCTCCTTTACATCGATGACTTCAAAAAATGACAATTGATTCATACGACACGGTTCCCCTCCGTTCGATCTATGTTCTTATCAATGGAGTATTTTGTTGAGTTCCGATATGTAATATTGCATATTTTGTACTTTTAATTTTTGCACATGCGATAATTTATTTATAAAAATATAATTATTGATAAGGGTAATTTATATGAGCAAGTTCCGAAAGAAAATGATTAAATATTTGCAAACATTTTGGGGATGCTTAGCATTTGGTGTATTAATGTTTGCTATCTTCTTAATTACGGATTTAACAGATGCATCTTTAAATACATTAGGCTGGAGAGACTGGCTAGGTTCTGTAGCAGGCGCAACCATTTTATCTGTTGGAATATTTACTTTAAATAAATTGAATTTAAAATAAATATTCGGTCAATACTGTATGTAGGCTGTATGCCAACATTCATTTAAAGTAGTCTTCTCTGTATCTCCTTGTATTGAGCAGTTAGCTTTTGCTAGCCGCTCTTTTATTTTGTTCCGGTTCTTGCCTCTTAAAGAACTCTTTATCTACTTTCCCCCTAATAAGTACACATATCTTATCTATTCCCCATTACTACAAAATGAAATCTTTATTTTGTTTTACGCGTCGCTTCTTCAATCAGCCAAGATACAATATTAAAATCATTAGCATCACCCTTTAAAGATGTTCCGTTCCAAAAGCATTCTTTCATCACTTCAAGTAATTCTTCAACAACTTCAATTCATCTCATATTCATTTTCCCTTTCTTCCAAATAACTATTTTGTTTTACTAATTAGCTGATTAATTTCACAAACACCTTTATCAAACATTCCACGTTTCTTCACCCCGTGAATATTTTTCAAATAAAAATACATACTATTTTCAAGCCGCCGTGTCCACGGCTAATACCTCTTTCTTTTGTTACAGCAAAAGCAGGTAGGTTCTTCACTTATCTGCTTTCTCTGTATATTTTTTAAGAAATCGAAAATAATACCAACAAGCTGTTTGAACTAGCAGCTTCACTCTTCTCGCAATGGGGATGCAAATTATCACAATTAGCTAACTCATTGAACTCACTGGCAGACAACCAAAATCGTTGTCTGCTTTTTGTATGAGATTTTTCGTTTTACATATACTAATTTTGAACCTGCAGACCAATACGAGCCATTTTTGTGCTTGGGATTTCCCTTCCGGGGATAAGTATTTTTTACTTATCCCTTTTTTGTATAGACACGTATATTTAGGGTAAAACTAATTACAAGCAGATTTTCTGTTTATGCGTAGTTCTAAACAAGATTACTTTTTCTCCTATTAAAGGACGGCAGGTACGACTGCTAGTCCTTTTTTCTTATTTCGCATATTATCACTACATTACCTTCATCGTCGTAAGCAATTTCCTCATAAGGATGGCAGTGTTGCTTCTCGAGTTCCTCATCGATCAAAACTAACAAATTAGTTTTCCAGTTTCCAACGATCGTACACCAATACGAGTTTAATCCTTCATAAACTTCTCTTGTTCTATTTCGATAATTGCGGAATGTATAATGAAAATACTCGCTCGCTTCAATACCTTTTTTTAACCAAAGTGTTCTGCTGAATGATAGTAATACCCTCGCTCTAATGGTTTTGGACTATAAAATTTCCTTTATAAATTCCAAATACGGTGAATGAAATTTTTGTTTTTTTCTTGCCATCATCCTTGTTATATACAAACAAAAAAAGAGCCACAATATTTTGCGACTCTTTTACAATTATAACTATTTAACGGCCACGTCTTTGCTGACCTTGCTTTGTACTACCTTTTTTATTACTTGGCTTATTAAATGATCGGTTATTTTCATTTCTAGAACTATTTCTCGAACTATTTCTTGAATCACTTCTCGAGCTATTTCTCGAATCACGTCTTGATTCACTTCTTGAACCCTCGCGGCTATCTCTTTGACGATTTTGACCTGATTTCTTCGGAGCCGGCTTTGGTACCGGTTTTCCATTTTCATCTACACGTTTTATCTTCGGTTGTTCGATTATTTCTCTTTGTATTGGTGCACCAAGCGTTTTTTCAATTTCTTCTAAATGTTTTTCATCTTTCGCTGCAACGAACGTAATTGCAAGACCTGATCCACCTGCACGTCCTGTTCGGCCAATGCGGTGAATATAACTTTCTACATCTTCAGGGATATCATAGTTAAATACGTGCGTTACACCATCTACATCAAGTCCACGAGCTGCTACATCCGTTGCGATTAAGTACTGAATTTTAGCTTCGCGGAAACTCTTCATAACTCTTTCACGTTTCGCTTGAGGTATATCACCATGAAGTTCAGCACAATTATAACCTAGTCCTTTTAAATTATCATAAAGCTTACTTGCTCTAACCTTTGTACGACAGAAAATAACAGCTAAAAATGGCTGATCACGATCCATAACAAAACGAAGTGCATCTGGCTTTGCACGGTCTGTCGTCTCAATGACACGCTGCTCAATTGTATCAACCGTTACTTCTTCACTTTGTACTTGAATCATTTGCGGTTCATCCATATAACGCTTCGCCAATTTTTTAATATCTTTTGGCATCGTTGCTGAGAATAACATCGTTTGTTTACTACCTGGTGTCTCATCTAAAATGTCTTCAATATCATATAAGAAACCAAAATAAAGCATTTGATCCGCTTCATCTAGTACAATCGTTGAAAGATTACTTAAATCAATTGTTTCACGTCGTATATGATCTAATAATCGTCCTGGTGTTGCAACAACAATATGTGTATTACCTTTTAATTTTCTCAATTGTTGTGCTACATCTTGCCCACCATAAATCGCTAGTACATTAATATCTTCTCTTTGAACAAGCATTTTTTTAATTTCAGTTGTAATTTGCAGAGCTAGTTCCCTTGTTGGTGCAACAATTAAAGCCTGAACATCACTAGACTCTGGATCGATTTTTTCTAAAATCGGTAACACGAATGCTAACGTTTTACCCGTTCCTGTTTTCGCCTGCCCAATAATATCTTTACCTGACAGAATAACTGGAATTGCCTTCTCTTGAATTGGTGTTGCTTCTGTAATTCCATTTTCACGTAATGTATGATTAAAAGTTTCACTAATTCCTAATTCTAAAAAGTTTTTCAAATAGACCACTTCTTTTCCTTATTTTTCACATTAGCTTTCATTGTACCATTTGTTTCGCCAAATATGAAAAATAAAAAAATTCTTATCTTCTTTTTTTATATTCATCCTGTACTAGATGAACAAATTCTTTTTGCTTTTTCTCAGATTTTATTAATGTTTCCATGTTAGTAGAAGACAAAATGAACTTCTTAATTTTTCTATTACTCCAAATTAAACTTGTATACTTCGGATCTTCATGTAGATTTCGAAACCACTCTAATTCACTTAATTTTGCGATATGCTGTTTCAATTTCATGTCATTTCGAGGATAAAATAAAATGATATCTGCTATTACATGAAATAACGAACCCATTTTCTCCCCCCTATACCCTTGCTCAAATTATATATATTCTTCTTTACATATATATTTCAATTTTACCGAAATATAATGTTACTGATTTGGTTGAAATCGCAAAATATATGAACTAAAAAACCGATCTTTTCGATTTAGGAAAGACCGGTTTTCATTAATTTATACAGTAAGCTTTCCTCCATGATAGCAATAATACTGTGCTGCTTTAAAACTTTTAATCCTATTTAAAGACTGTTTCGCTTTTTCTATATCCAAACAAAAATTCGGATTAGCTATTACTAACTCACGATTCTCTTGAACAGCCGCATCTCCCGTAATTACACAGTCTAAATTCGGAAAATATAATGAAATATGCCCCGAAGTATGTCCTGGCGTTGCCACTACTTGACATTCATTATTCAAAATCATTTGACCATCATGTACTTTTTCATCGACGGAAATATGTTTTATATTTTTTAACTGTTGTATAAACCATTTGCCAAATTCTTTTTCTTCATTGGGCATACGTTCTAACATTTCTTCAGCTTGAACTAACCTCTCTGATTTTATATCACCATTAATATAGTTAGATTCAATTTCACTAGCAATAACATTAATATTTGGATATTTCACTTTAAAATCATATACAGCCCCTATATGATCGTCATCATAATGGGTAATAATTATATTCTTTAAGTTTTTCATCTCATATCCATGTTTTAATATTGCATTTTCAATTAAAGGTAAAAAACTTGGATATCCTGTATCAACTAACGTTAATTCATTATGTAATATAATTAAACTTGGATAAATACATTGTTTTTGCCCGTTAAATTCGAATTCAATTGGTAGTTCTATTATTTTCATTTTTCTTCCCCCATACCGCTTATAAAATGCATAATAATAACTAAATCATACACATACATTTTACTGTACATATCACAAATAATTTGAATCCAAATATCCATTTTGTTAGAATTCACGTTTAATGTGTAATTTCTATATAACAAAGAAAAAAGCACCCGTTATGGATACTTCCTTATCTTACCTGCTCAACTACATAAATCAAATTGGGTCTATCCGAAACCTGATATGTATAGTCTTCATTTTTATGCATATATGTTTCTATCCTATTTATCACTTTAAACATTCTGTCTGAATTCGCACTGAAACGAGATACTGAATCACATAAAACTATTGACCCTTTCTTATAAAAATTTATAATTTCATAAATATCTCGTTCTAAACAAACTTCTCCTACTTGCAAATCCTCTTTCGCTTCATAGTTATAAATTCCCATTTTCATTTTCCCCTCAAATTGTATTTTTTCTTACAACATCCCCTTGTTACATAAATAATACCACGATAAAATTCTAAAACTCAAACTCATCGGCTTCATTTGAGAAAATAAAAAAGCCATCACCGAAGCGACAACTTTTAAGAAAATGGGAGAAAAGAGAGGAAAAATGGTTCGAACCAAAGTAACACCTGAAATGCTAGATGAAGTGGCTAATCTTGCAATTAATACCAGAATTACATTAGAAGCCTATGAACCAACAGCGAGTAAAGAGGCTATTTAAGAATTACAAAAGTTCTCATCAATAAATGCACCCTTAGATTATTTAGAAGTAATTCAATATTGTACGAATGCAGAGATTAATGTAGAAAATGAACTTTAATACGTATTACCACCAAACGTTACCTGCGTAGTACCTTTACTTGGAACGAACACATACTATGTAACGGAACACTGTTCAAAATAATCCACATTATAATATTTTGAACAGGTATTCCCCTATTTTTATGGAAATATATAATTAAGAAAAACAATAAAATTGATTACTCTCTCTCTTCTTTGTCCATCCTTTTAAAAAATCTATGTTTTTGTAAAAGGAGTGTTTATATGGAGAAACAGACCCTTTGGAAAAAGTTCAAAAAAAGCTCTGTAAACCTCGGTAAATCCAGCGTATATGAAAGTATTATTTTATTCTATACAATGAAAAAGAAAGAATTACCTAATAAAGCGAAATTCATAATATTAGCCGCTTTATCTTATTACGTATTAACAATTGATTTCATTCCAGATATAGCTGCTATTATTGGGATCGGCTTATTAGATGATGTTTTAGCAATCGCTGTAGCGCATAAATACGTGATGAGACACGCAGATGCTGAAATTCGAGAGAAGAGCAAAGTAAAGATGGAGTCATTATTTACTTCAGCACAAGCATAATGAAACTATCTAGTCATTTACCATGAGAGCATTGCAGAATAAATTCCTAAACAGTAAAAGAATTTCTCTTAGTCCTCAAACCGTAAACAAATAGGGAATCAGCACTTGTTCCTAAGTTCTGACTCCCTTTTATTTATTCTTATATCTATCTGTTATACAGTTTCATGCGTTCCCTTATATAAAACTGCTATTGCCGCTACTATAAGAATCATACCCATAAAAGCAGGTGCGGCATGACCAAGTGATACATAGATTTGTCCTCCAAGAATAGGACCAATCATTCTTGCTAAAGCTTGAATAGATTGGCTTCCACCTTGAATCCTTCCTTGTTCACTAGAACTGACAGACTTTGAAAGCATCCCGTTGAATGAAGGTCCGAAAATTGAATCCCCAAAACCATACATCAGCATCCCAATGATAAGTAGTGGATAGAGTGAAAACAAAGCTGATGCCGCAATAAAACTGTATCCTATAATCTCCGAAACCATCCCAAGAATTGCTATTTGTTTATCACTAAGCTTGATCAAAAGCTTTGGCATGATAAAACTTTGTGAAACAATGTCTTGAAAGCCCAAAATTGAAAACATAAGTCCGATTAATGCAGGTTTCCAACTGAAAGTATCCATTGTAAATTGCGTGAAAATTGATTGTAAAGATCCGTTAGGTATCCAAAGTAAAAACGCTGAGACAAGTAACCACTTTAAATTTTTCATGGAAAGTATGTTTGCTAGCTGCGCAAAAGGATTTAACCTTACAAACGTAATCTCTTTCAACCTATTATTTTTGTCAAGGCTCTCAGGCATATATTTGATCCCATATACAACATTTATTAACGTTATGATTGCACCAAAATACATAGGTACAGTATCACCAAACTTGGCAAGTACCCCCCCAATGGTTGGGCCAATGATAGTTCCCGCACCTACAACTGCACTCACCCATCCAAAGTATTTCGTTCTCTGCTCTTTTGGAATGATGTCTGCAAAATATGCGAAGATAGTACTTATGCTCCCACCTGTTATACCTTCTATTATGCGTCCAGCAAATAGTACCCATAAAGCTCCTCCTATTCCCAAAACTAAGTACCCAATTGCAGAACCAAATAAGCATATTAAAAGTAATGGACGACGGCCATACTTATCGCTTAAAGCTCCGAGTACTGGTGCAGTTAAAAACACGCAGGCCGCATATACGGAAGTTAGTAGTGTAACAACCAATGCTTGTTCTTCCGGATTACTTGTATATGGCTGTACTAAGAATGGGACTACAGGCATGATGATACTGAAACCTATACCACAAAGAAATACAGAAATAAGTCCGAATAGTAAAGCATGTTTATCTATGCTTTTTTCAGTTCCCCTTTCATTTTTCAATCTAAATATAGACATTTAACTTCTCTCCTAAAAAAATGTTGCTTTGTCAACAAAATAATAACTCTATTTTGTTGATTAGTCAACAAAAATAAAATAATAAAAAAGCAGCCTATTCTCATTAGAGTAAGGCTGCCCGTAAAAGCCCGATTGGTGAGGGCTGATAATCAGTGGAGATGAAGACCCCCCACTGATTAAAGTTTCACTTTATTATTAAAATATATTACGATTTAATATGTATACCTTGTTTCTTTATTTCTGCATCCAAATGTCTACTATACTTTTCCACAAAGCTAATTATACTGTTGAATTCTTCTTCAGTTACTTGTTCAAATACAGCTTTATCTCGCTCTTGAAACTCTTTGTGTAGATTTTCATGGATTTTATAAATTTCTTTCCCTTGTTCGGTAAGCCTAAAATAAATTTCTTTCTTATTTTCTGACTTTTGGTAGCTTTCAACAAGGCCTTTTTGTATGAGCTTCTTAGTCATTCTACTTATAGCACCGCGAGTCACATAAAAAGCCTCTGCGAGTTGTGTCACGTTAGAATCTGCATTGTTTTCAATATATTCAATGCAGTGGACTTCAGAAGACTTAAAACCTTTAAGACCCTCTTCCATCTTATCTTTATTAAGCCAAACCAGCTTATTATATAATTCCCTGAAACCGTTCATGACCTGTTCTTCTTTATTCATGCCCTGCCCTCCTCACCGCTCATTAGCACATTAAAACTATTATATTAAATTTCTGCTTACGTTTCGACAATATTGAAATAATTATTATAACATTAAAGATATGTGTAAAAATAGGCGCTTAAATAAAATAATTTTTAAACAGCAAATTTTGCAAGTCTATTTCTACTTACAGTAAACGGTAGACAAAAAGTAAGAGCTAAGATCATTTCTCTTAGCTCTTCTTTCATAAAACTATTTCACTTCATTAGCGACAAAAAAGTGCTCACATACACTTGATATGCGCTGTAAGTCCACGTTCCCACCAGATATAACAGCCACTACTTTTTTCCCTTTTATATAACTATCAACTTTTCCTGCAAGAAGTGCAGCAGTTGCTAATGCACCTGCACCTTCTACAACAGCTTTCCCACGTTGTAATAAATCTTTCATCGCTACTTCCAGCTCTTTTTCTGATACAGTTACAATATCATCTACTAATTCTTTTACAATTTCAAATGTTAATTCACCTGGTATTTTAACTGCGCAACCATCTGCAATAGTAGGCGCCTCATAGTGTTCTACGATTGCTCCTTTATCGTAAGATGCCTTCATTCCATGAACATTATCTGCTTGGACACCAATTATATTAATGGATGGATTAAAAGATTTCAATGCTACAGAAATACCAGAAATAATTCCGCCTCCACCTATTGGTACAATGACAGTATCTACATCCCACATATCATCAAGAATGTCTAATCCAATTGTACCTTGACCAGCCATTACCTCTACATCATCATATGGATGTAAGTATGTTTCACCTGTTTCCCTTATAATTTCTTCACATTTTACCTTTGCATCATCAAAGGTTTCACCATGTAAAATCACTTCAGATCCATATCCTTTTGTTGCTTCAACTTTTGCCTGAGGTGCAGAAATTGGCATAACAATTTTACTCTTAATACCGAGTAAATGAGCAGATAATGCAACTCCTTGTGCATGATTACCTGCTGAACATGCAATTACACCTCTTTCTTTTTCTTGATCCGTGAGCCGCGACATTTTATTAAATGCGCCACGAAATTTAAAAGAACCCGTTAATTGCATATTTTCTAATTTCAAATGAATTTCTCCACCCGTTTTACTAGTCAAGTAAAAAGATTTTACTAATGGCGTTTTACGAGCATTTCTATCTAGAATTTTGTGAGCTTTTTTAATATCGTCTATATGTAATGGTAGTTTTCTAGTTATCATACCGACACCTCTTCCAATGTTCTATTCCTAAGTTTTCGTAAGTCGTAGCTCCTTTATACGAAAAGAAAAAGTCTTTATATATGTACCCCACTCTGAAATAAACACATTTGCAAACAATTTAACATCCTCTTCATATCGCGTTCTTTATAATGATTTAAACATGCAATTTGGATCCAATTATTCTTTTGTAAATAAGATGACTCATAATGAACGATGTATCCTTGTAATGCTAATGTATCGCCTACTACTTTAGAAGAATGATCTTCGCTCAATACAATAGTAAGTATAATTGGCGCGGCATGTTCTTTAGGTGAAACAAGCTTTAAACCCATATCAGTAATAACTTCTTCAACATAATCATATGTCTCTTTAATTTTTACAAATGCCTTTTCATCTTTAAATCTCTTCAACGCTTCTTGCAATGCATAAATTAAATTCCATGATTGTGAGTATGGAATACTTTCATTTTCTTCATACATGCCAATGTCCATATAGGCCGGCACAGCCTCGTTTATTTTTACAATGTGGTTATGAAAAACGAAAGAAATTCCTGTATATGATTTAATCGCTTTACCGCTAACACCACTTGCAAAATACACATCCTTCAAGTCTAATGGTATTGCTCCAATTGAGCTTATGCAATCTACACACAGTTTCATTTGATTCTCGTTACAAAGAGTATTTAGCTCGTTTAAATCGTTTAACATTCCAGTAGATGTTTCATGATGAACAAACCAAATCCATTCATAATTTCCAGTTGTCATAATTTCTTCTAATTCGGTATAAATAAATGGATCTCCCATTTCCTTTTTATACGTATCAAAATGTAACCGTGCTCGTTTTGCATGTCCAACTAATCTATTACCAAATTCCCCATTTGTTAATACTAGTCCTTTCCCTTTTAAAGAACGTAACTGTAAAGCAATCGCATCATTTGCTAACGTCCCTGTTCCTAACATAAGCTGTACATGTTTTGCTTTTGTCATGTGAAGTAACCGTTTTTTCACATTGTCCATCATCACTTGAAATGACTTAGAGCGATGGGAAATAGGTCGCGTAGAAAATGCCTTTCGAACGTTCTCTTCAATATCTACTGGACCAGGTAAAAACGTATATTCTTTCGTCATAATCCCCCCAACACTCGACTCTTCAAACATAGCAGGGGTAACATACATTGGCTGGAAGGCTGCTTCTTCTGTACCAACTAACGTATGGAAAGATTTGAATCCCATTTGCTCATATAAAGCTAGTTCACGTGTTGTTGCAGAAATGAGTGCTAATTCATATCCATTTAGAAGCAAATAACGATGTAGAAAACGAATTAATCCTAACAACGCTCTTCCATTTCTATATTCACGTTCTACTGAAAGTAAACGAATTTCATACACTTTTTCTCCATGCTCTTGCAAATAAATATCTAAATTTGAAATTTTATAATCTAACGAGAATGGTCGTTTTCCCCGCACTGCGACCATACCTACTAATCTATCCTCATCTAAACAAATTAAATATGTATTTTCTATATGAAACCGATCTATACGAAACCGTTCTTTCGTTTCTTCATGTTGTGGTATCTCTTCTACAAAAGTTTTATAATTCAATTTATGTATACTTTCAAATTCCCAATCTTGATCAGCAACTTTATAAATTAACCCCATGCCTTATCTCCTTTATCTATTTAATAAAAAATGATAAGTGGAGATTATCCCCACTTATTAAACATTCATTTTATTCTCGATTTACATATAGAATGAGTACAATAATTATTCCACTTAATATAGTGGTAACAATAGAATAAGAATAAAGAATCATACAAATTGGTAAACAAGCAATCGTAATTAGTCCTGGCTTCGTAAACCCTTTAAATATTAAATAAAATACAATAAAAATGCCTAAGAGGGTAAGCGCTATCAAATAATCAAATGCGATTAGTCCTCCTATAAATGTTGAAATACCTTTACCGCCCTTGCCTTTAAATAAAACTGGATAAATATGTCCAATAATAACGGCCAATAATGTTAACATTACGAATGTAGGATCTTCAAAAAGGTATTTTGCTACAGCAACAACGATTGCCCCTTTAATTGCATCACCTAAAAATGTAGCGATGAAATACCCTTTTCCATATACGCGCCCCATATTTCTTGCGCCAGGATTTCCGCTTCCTTCATCCCTAATATCAACGTTATGTCTCAATTTTGTTACTATATAAGCGGTCAATATGTTTCCAATTAAATAAGAAGCCACCAAATATAAAAACTGCATACTATTAATCATGTAATCATTCACTTTCTACATGGGAATACATATACAATATTCAATTACTACGTATATTGTACGTTTTTAACATACATCCCTTTATACATTTTAACATCATATTTTTACAAATCATACAAAAATTCTCATACCTATTTTTAAAAATATATATCCCTCATTAAATAATATGTTCCTTTCACTGCCATTTCTGCTTGTGATACGAATGTAATTTCTTTCATACTTTCTTCACACCATTTCTTAAATACAGCAAATATTTCAGGAACTAAACGCAATATACTGCCACTTACTGCAATTGGCGTTGAGTGCTTAAAGTTCAACTTGTTATAAACATTTACTGTAATCCTTGCTAATTCCTTTCCAGCTTGCATCATAATTTCATGCGCATCATCATTGCCATCTCTCGCTTCCTGAATAACTAATGGGGCGATTGCTGCAATTTTATCTTTAGAAGAAGTATATACTAAGCTTTTTATATGAGACGGTGTCAAAAGTTGAAACTGGCTTTGAATATTCAAACTCAATGGACAAAGACTGATTCCTTGATCGAACTGAATTGCCATTTTCTTTAAAGCTTGTAATGCAATCCAATATCCGCTCCCCTCATCTCCTAAAATATGTCCCCATCCACCGCTATACTGATATACTTCTCCTTTTTTTCCTATACAAATTGCACCTGTACCACCTATAGTTAATATTCCATCCTTACCTTTTAAAGCAGCTGCATGTGCGATCATTGCATCATTAAAAATTTCAATTTTTGTTCCGTATTTCTTTTTTAAACGTAATGTTAATTCATTTGTATTCGCTCCGCTTATACCAGCTAATCCTAAACAAACACAAACACAATGCCCATTTATTAAACTCTTCTGGCATTGATTAATTGCTTCCATAATATGCACAAGAGCTTCTTCAAAATCTATTAATATGTTTCCAAAACCACTGGTAGCTCTTACAAGTTCATTTCCGTCTTTATCAAATGCAATTGCCTCGGTCTTCGTTCCCCCGCCATCTACTCCAATCATATACTTCATATGTTCGCCTCATTTTCATTTGCGTATGGAGGGAATGTTATATTCCCTAAAATTATGGAATTCTTAGCACCTGTTGCGCTCGGCACATTACTCGGATTACGATGATACGTTTCGTTTGCTAAAATAGCAAATGCAATTGCTTCTTTCGCTGCTGAAGAATGACCAATATCTTCTTGTATACATATGCTACATTTCTCTTCTCTTAATCCATTCCGTAACATTTCAACAAGTGTATTATTATAACTTCCACCACCACCTAAAATCACCTCATCAATTTCATAATACGGCAAAATAAACGCCTTATAATGATGAACAATTGAACATGCTGTAAACATCGTGACAGTTGCCAATATATTTTCTTTACTATGCTTTTTAAATCGATTCAATAATTCAGTCACAAACGCTTCTCCAAACTGTTCTCTACCTGTTGATTTTGGTGGTTTCATGTTCAAAAATGGATGGTTCATACAGTATGTTAAAATTTCATCTACAACTACCCCCTGCTTTGCAATCCAACCATTTTGATCATATGGTACATGAAATAATCTTTGACATACTTCATCGATTACCATGTTGCCTGGTCCAGTATCGAAAGCAATAACACTCTCTTTACTTCGTTTACTTGGAACCACTGTAACATTACCAATCCCACCAATATTTTGTAGTAGTCTATTTTTAGTTTGATGCCGATATAAAATAATCTCTGAATATGGTACAAGTGGTGCACCTTGTCCCCCTGCCGCCATGTCCATCGTTCGGAAATTCGAGATAACCGTCGTGTTCGTTTCATATGCTATTACTGCTGGTTCCCCAATTTGCAATGTTGAAGAAATAATATTCCCTTCTTGCTTTGGCTGATGATAAATCGTTTGTCCGTGAGAGCCTATTAAATCTAATTGTCTCAAAGGAAAATTGGCTTCTTTACAAACTTCCTTTACAGCATTGGCGAAGCATAAACCAAGTTTAAAATTTAAACTACATATAAGTTGGACATTCGAAGTTTCAATCGATAACGCTTGTTGGATCTCATTTTTCATATCATTACAAAATGGAACAGTAGTAAAATGGATGAGTTCGATTTTAGAATCTACACCACTTCCTTCTATATGAACGAGCGCTACATCTATTCCATCTAATGAAGTACCAGACATTACCCCTGCAATATACATAACATGCATGACCTCCTATTTACTAAAAAACAATCATGTAAGTAACGAACGTACAACAAATCGAAAACAATATAAATCTAAAAAACAACTGAGCTTTCGATGCAAACGATCCATCAATGAAAGAAACAACTACCGTAAGCAAAATGCTTGCCGCAATACTTGTAACAAGCCAGATACTATGCATTTGTGATAGATTTAGCATGCCTAATAAAGGGACAAAAAGTAAATTTGCACAAATCACTCCAAATAATAATAAAAATACGCCTTTATAACTAAATTTTATATTCATTCTATTTCCCCCTTTCTAGTTTTAATGTGAAAGAAGTGATAGACAAAAAGTCTATCACTCAAAATAACAGCGTGCAGATTAAGGATTAACAGATTCCCCGTCACCATTTTTTTCAATTTCAAGCATATTTTTGTCGTACATTTTAAAGAATGGTAAATAAATAAGGAACGATATTGCTATATTTATAAAAACTAATACAATCGCACGCCAATCTCCTCCTGTTGCTAAATATGCACCAATTGGAGCAGGTAGTGTCCATGGCGGCATAATATGCGTTGGTGTTACAAATCCCATCGCAGTTGCTGAATATGCAACAGTTGCTGTTACAAGTGGTGTAATGATAAATGGGATAATTAAAATTGGATTTAGTACAATCGGTAATCCGAATATGACTGGTTCATTAATATTAAAAATACCCGGAACAATACAAGTTCTTGACAATGCTTTCGAATATTTCGATCGACCAAATACAATCATAGCTAATACAAGCCCTAACGTCGCACCAGAACCGCCAATCCATATAAACCATTGATATAACGGCTCTGGTGAAATAAATGGCAACTGATCTGCTCCACTAGCAACTGCTTCACCATTTTTCCCTAGGTATACTTCCCATAATGGCCGAGCAACAGTTCCAACAACCGACACACCATGGATTCCGAATGACCAAAAAAACGTAATTAAAAACACTGGAATCATTACACCGAAGTAACTATCCCCAGCTTTTACTAATGGTGCTGCTAATTTATCAACAACATGGTGTAAATCAATGCTAAAAACGACAGTTACTAGACTCATTATAATAATAACGAATGCTGCAGGTATAAGTGCTTCAAATGAACGCGATACAGATGGCGGTACTTGTTCTGGCATTTTAATCATTACATTTTTCTTCTTACAAAACCTTAAAATCTCTACGGATAAAATAGAAACAATCATCGTCACAAATAATCCATGACCTCCGAGATTTGTCATCGGAAGCATGAATCCTTTTTTATCAATTAACTCAGGCGTTAATGTTAAAAGTAGTGAACATACCGCGAGCTGTGCTCCTGATAAAGCATCTAATTTATAACTTTTCGCTAAATTATATCCTATTCCAAATGCGATATATAAGGACATAATAAACATGGTTAAACGATATGGTATCAATATACTTGTTTGATTCTTTAATGCCCAAACTGATATAAAACTATCTTTCGGCAGTGGTGGAAATGCTACTATTAAAAAGAAGCTTCCTACTATAATAAATGGTAACGCCGAAATAACTCCATCACGGATTGCTTGTAAATGTCTCTGCTCAGAAAGCCTTGCCATCGGTCCAGATAAGTTTTTATCAAGAAACGTGACAAACTTATTCATAACGTTTCCCCCTAACTGATTAATTCATTTACAGTTTTTAATAAAGTCGGGCCGCCAAGCGGTGTGTATGCTTGCGGCGGTATGATGCCACACGGAATAGATTCCTCCTCTGCAAATTTTTTTACAGAGTCAAATCGGTGTCTTATTTGAGGTGCTACCATTACGACATCCCAGCCATTCTTTACTTCTTCCTCTACCTCATTCGTTCCAATTGCATGCACTTCCATGTTCACACCACTTTTCTCCGCTTCTTTTTTTAAAGCGTTTACAACAATTGCACTGGACATTCCTCCAGAACAGACGAACAAAACTTTCATTTATTAATCCTCCTATACTTATAATTTATTACCCTTCAAATGAAAGGAAGTTTCACTTTACTAACAAGCATATGAAGTAGTAAATGAATTTAGTTATAATGAAAGTAAATTTCATTAAAAATATTTTTCCTATTAAATTAATGTTTCAATATGCAATTTTCTCTATTGCAAGGTCAACCTCGCCTCAGATATTATTTTAAATAATCATATGATAGGGAGGCGTATAAATGATCGTTAAACGTTTATTAATGATATGTTGTATCGTTATCTTGTTCATCCCTTTCTCTTTCATTCCCCCTCACTCTACTTATGCTGAAGTAAATACTACGTACAAAAAACATGAATTACGTGCTGTATGGATCGCATCAGTTCTGAATATTGATTGGCCCTCAAAAACTGGCTTACCTATTGAAAAACAGAAGCAAGAATTTATAAGATTATTAGACGATGTAAAAAGCACTGGTATGAATGCAGTTGTTGTACAAATTAAACCAACCGCTGATGCTTTCTATCCTTCAAATTACGGTCCTTGGTCTGAATACATTACAGGAACACAAGGAAAAGATCCTGGTTATGACCCGCTCGCATTTATGATTGAAGAAACTCATAAAAGAAATATAGAATTCCACGCTTGGATTAACCCATACCGAATAACGATGAATCACACCGATATAAATCGATTATCAAATAATCACCCTGCAAGGCAACATCCCGATTGGGTTGTCCCTTATGGCGGAAAGTTATATTACAATCCCGGTATTCCGGAAGTGAAAAAATTTATAACAGAAGGCGCTTTAGAAATCGTACAAAATTACGATATTGATGCACTGCATATGGATGATTATTTTTACCCATATAAAGTAGCCGGTGAAGAATTTCCAGATCAGAAAACGTACGAAACATATAATAATGGTAGATTTACAAATATAGAAGATTGGCGACGTAATAATGTAAATGAACTTGTAAAAGATTTAAATACTGCTATAAAACAAGAAAAATCATATGTAAAGTTTGGCATTAGTCCGTTCGGCGTATGGCGAAATATAGCTGACGATCCTACTGGCTCTAACACAACCGCAGGCCAAAGAAACTATGATGACCTTTATGCTGACACACGTGAGTGGATACAAAAAGGATATATTGACTACATTACACCGCAAATATATTGGAATATAGGTTTCACCCCAGCTGCATATGACATATTAGTAGATTGGTGGGTTAAAGAAACAAATAACAAACCGCTTCACCTATACATCGGTCAAGCGGCCTATAAAATTAATAATAACTCCGTCCCTGCTTGGTCTGATCCAGAAGAATATCCAAAACAAATTGCATTAAACCGGCTATATCCTGATATAAAAGGTAGTATGCATTTTAGCTTAAAAGATATTAATAACAATCCACTCGGAGTTAAAGATAGACTTTCAAAAAACATATATAAACATCCTGCATTAATCCCGCCTATGCCTTGGCTTGATCATGATCCACCAAAACAACCGACTTTAAAAGGCGCCATTCCAAGAGATGAAGGTATTGCAATCGGTATCATTGACAATAGAGATAATGATTCTGCTTATTACGCTATTTACCGCGTGAACGGGAAAAATGAAGTGGATATACAAAATCCCAAAAATTTACTTACTACTGTAAGAAAAACAAAACTTGGAGAAATTTATGTAGATAAAACCGCTATTTCCGGAGAAACGTATACGTATGTCGTAACTGCAGTTGATCGATTGCATAATGAAAGTGTGGCTTCTAGTCATACTACCGTTAGAGCAAAATAAAACCTCATAAAAAAAGCGCCTTAAAGCCGTGATACTTAGCTTTTAAGGCGCTTTTTGTTATTTATTCTTAAACTTCTCAGTCGCTGCCCTCATCTTCACATTTAAATCGTGATCAATCGAGTCGCGAATATCTCGCTCTACTACTTCCATTTCTTTTTTGAAATTTTCCAAGTAGATCTTCAGTTCTTCTTCCTTCTCTGGTCTTTGTGAAGGTGGTAATTGTACTACCAACGATAACATGGCCGTTAAATCTTTCATTAAGAATGTTTCAAGTTTATG
The DNA here is from genome assembly GCF_900100505.1 of Bacillus sp. cl96. Taxonomy (NCBI): domain Bacteria; kingdom Bacillati; phylum Bacillota; class Bacilli; order Caryophanales; family Bacillaceae; genus Bacillus; species Bacillus sp. cl96. Next base: position 392,251 of record NZ_FNDM01000003.1, on the reverse strand, counting down.
TTGTTGTTCAAACATGCGTTGCTCTTGATAGTACGGAAGTGCATTTAATACTGAAATTGTAATATCATCAACCGTTCTTTGTAATGAAGGATTTATTGAGCGTTTATACGCTTGAATTGTATTTAATGCGTCTGGATAACGGTCATAAAAATACAATTTGTAAAATGATAAGTCTGTCGGTTTTACCGTTTGCTGCGCTTCTTGTCTTAAGAAATCTTTCACTTTCATCGCAGCCACATCAATATCTTCATTTGTAAGCTTTTTCGTAGTTTTTGCCATTACATGCACTTTTTTCTGCTTTTCTTTCGGTAACATCGAGAAGACTTGCTCTCTCGTACGTTGACCTGATGCACAAAATAGAGTATTTAATGTATTTTGTTCTTTCTTTCCTTCGGTGCGAATCCAGCGATAAAACAGTGGATGTTGTGTAAATTCTTGTAGAAACGTTATTGATTTGTTTGATATCTTATCTAAAGAATCTTGCGCTCTTTTATATGGCTTCGTCCATGAAAAATACAGTTTCCGCCCGAAGTATACGACTAAAACAACGACAGTAAATGCTATTAAAAGCAATGTACCGAGTAGTAATAGTACTGTTTGAATGAAACTCATTTGTTCACCTCCTCTAATAATCCGTTATTTCCTTGGACGCTGAATGAGTTTCTGCTTCATCTCATCATTAAATGTGTCTAGTTCAATAACGAACTTCTTGCTTGACTCAATAATACGTTCTGACGATTTTTCAGATGCTTCAATTGCAGCGAACACATTTTGGAATGATTCACGTAATTTATCCATGCTAATAGCAGGGTTTTCAAGCAATTTCGTCGTTTCTTCTGTATTTTGTTTTAACGCTTGAGAATTACTTAATACCATCGATTCAATTGCTTCATTCGTTGCATTTACCGCATCAATTGTTTTACGTTGATTCGTTAATGCAAGCTGAATAGCAGCTGAAACTGTTACAACGTTTTGCGTCATCGTAATTGCATTACGTATTGCCTCTGTTAATTTTTCATTATTTTTCTTAATGATGTCTACAGAAGCTATAGATTGTAATAATACACTTTTCGCTTGCTGCATATTACGTGTACGTACAAGTATCTTTTCTAATGCATCGTTAATTAACGGAATATCCCTTTGACGCTCTGGGTTTTGTTTCTCAGCTTCAAGCATGCCAGCAAGCTTTTTCCCTAAGTATACTTGTTTATCAAGAGCATGAATTTTATCGTGCGATTGTTCTTTTAACATTTCAAGACCAACTGTATCCTCTTGTAAGTTATCACGACCAATTAGAAGGGATCTAATAATTTCCTCAATTTGCTTATCTATAGATTGATATTTATGCACGTATGTTTCAAGTGGATTTTTCTTAAATACTTTAAACATAATTTTCTTCATACCACTTGCTTTTAATGAATTCGGATCAAGCTCTGATACTACTTTGCGTAATTCTAACAATGTATTTGGAATTTCTTCATTCTTTCCATTCATCATCGCTGTGACAGGACGTTTTAATGCTGATAACGTTTGTCCTGCTGCTTGTTGTTCTTTATCCCCCAAATCTCCTAGCTGCGACAATACTTTCGATAAATCTGTATTTTGCTCGCTATTTAACTTTTGTACATAAAGATCGGCTTCTTTATTTAATTCATCAAGTTCTTCATCTTTTATAACTGTATCAACCACTACTTCTACATTATTATCTTTCACAATGGATACAGGTTCTTTTTTCTCGAGTTCAGTCAACAAAATCGCTCCTTTATTTATATGTGCGAATTTATATGCACTATATTTCATCAATTATATCGTATTTCATACACATTCTGATTGCTTGAAATCGATTTTTTTAGAAATGTCTGTTTATGCAGTCATTCCCTGTTTCTTACTATAAGTATACCTGTAATCAACATAATTTTCCTCAGACTTAAGACCTAGAGAACTACATGCTGAAGGCGGATTCTTCATATATTTCCTAAATAATTTACGTTCTTTTAATCGTGCTACACTCAATCTTTTGACATTCACCCGTTTTCAATGTGATAATTCTATTACACTCACTTCTATTTATTTTTGCGAGCTACAAATGCTCCCTTTTGAAACGCTAATAACACTGTTTCAAACGTATCATCTTCTTCAATCATTTTTATAAACTCATCTAATTCACTTGCATGAGAAGTTGCATTATCAACAACAAGAAAACCTTTTGGCTGTAACATACGTTTTATATGCTCAAACCACCACATGTATTGCGTGCGCTCTGAATCTAGGAAAATAAAATCAAATGAATGATCTAATTGGGAATCTAAAAATGCCCCTGCTTCTTGATTGTGAACATCAATCCTTTGTAAAAGGTTTGCCTTTTCAAAATTGACAAGTGCCTCTCCAACTCGTTCTGAAGAAAGCTCTACAGTTGTTACATTTCCATTTGTTTCTTCTACCGCATTAGCCAACCACAATGTAGAATAACCATTAGAAGTTCCAATTTCTAAGATATTTTTTGCATTACACCCTTTTACTAAAATTGATAAAAATTGCCCCATCTCACGAGAAACATTCCGTAATTTTTCTTCCCTTGTTTTTTTATTTCGATCATGCTCTTCTCCATATTGTTCAAGTTGAAGTAATAATGAATCTAACGTATCCATTCTTTTCATCGCCTTTCCAAGCAATATGATGAAAAAGCTCTTGCTGCCCGTCTACTTTTATTATATGCGAAACGAAATCCTTTTTCCCGTTATATGACAAAGATTTATAATTTTTTATAGCATATTGTTTCGTTTTTTGGTAAAGTTAATTTCTACGTGCAATTATTCCATTCATATTATTTCATATAAAAATTGCAGTTATTAAATTATATAAACCCCATTTAAATGAATCGGTATTTCAAATTCAATTAAGCGCCCTTTTCGGACGCATTTTCTTTGTTTATATATTTCCAGAAGAAAGGATGCTTACAAATGAACGTGATTAGCTTAGATGCTGCTCGAAAACGAAAGCAGCATAAAAAATTAATGATTACTATACCGATTATTACACGTATTTATGAAGAAGACGGGGAAATTAAATTTGAGGTAGCTGGCGAAAAAGATGTACCTCTTGAAATGTTAGAAAAATAATAAAAAACGCATTTCTGAAGAAATGCGCTTTTTTATATTTTTACATTCAAATGCATAAGTTTTTCAGGATTAACCATCATATAAATATTTGAAATCTTCTCATCCTCAAATGCAAACGAAAGAACATATGTTACTTTATTATTTATTGTAACTATAACTCCTGGTATACCATTTACCATTTTGAAATCAACAGTGTACTCCTCTGTCAATCGTTGTGCAATCCCAAAGAACAAACGTATAATTCGATCTGCAGAATAAATTGGATTGATCGCAGTCGTAACTTTACCGCCACCATCAGCTTTGAGTATAGCATCTGCTTTTAATACTTCCAACATACCTTCCGTATCCCCACACTGTAATGATGCTACAAACTTTTCAACATAAGAAGCCATTTTCTCCGTGCTTAATTTTGATTGCTTCGGTTTCTCCAACATGCTTTTTCGTGCACGTTGAAAGATCTTCCTGCAGTTCACACTACTCTTATCAACAATTGAAGCTATTTCTTCGTATTCATAACTGAAAACCTCTCTTAATATGAAAACAATCCTTTCTACCTCAGATAGTTGTTGTAAAAGTAATAAATATGCGGTGGAAAGGGATTCTTTCATTATAAATGACTTTGATGGCTCATCACTATCTTCTACAAGTGGCTCTGGTAACCACATCCCTACATACACGTTACGTTTATGCGCTGCCGATCGTAATTTATCAATTGAACGATTTGTCGCCATCTTACATAAATATGCTTTCATATTTTCTATAGATTGTGGATCTTCTATATTATTTAGCGAGATAAATACATCCTGAACGATATCCTCAGCATCCATAACACTCCCAAGGATTCTGTATGATAACGAAAATAATAATGGTTGATACGCTTCATATAACTGCTCCGTTTCCATGATGAACTGCCTCACTTTCATATTGCTTTAAAATGTGTAACGCTGCACGTTTCCCGCTTGCTACCGCAGCATCAGCTAATATTTCATCATGCCCTGCCCAATCTCCTGCAACATAAACACCTGGCATTTCAGGTATATTAGGACCCGGCTTTTCAACACGGTCAATATGAGGAAAATCATGTACTACTGTTATTTTCGGTAAATATTGCTGTGCAACAACTTCTCTTTTCCAATTTGAGTGTAACAACTCCATCGTACTTTCCAACTGTTCTTTATCTTCATGAATATGATTCATCTCTAGCACAGGATTATGGTACTTAATTAGACTCACTGCAATTGATCCGTCTTCACTTAATTTAGCTGCTCTCGATTGATTTGTGAAAAATATAGGTTGATCTAATCCTAATACAAATTGATGTGTAGGATTGGGTAATTGTCTCAAGCCAATATCTAATGCACCAACAGTAACCGGTACCGATTGTTCACTCCATTTATGCAAACTTGTTCCTTCTGCACCTTTTATTATTTTACAAGCCTCTTTCGGCGGAGTCGTCACGATGACTGTACCTACTTCAAAAACCTCATCATCAACACAATGTATTCTTTGTTTACCTTCGGAATGCTCAATTTCCACAACATGCTTTTTAGCCAAAAACTGCACCCCGATATCATTTGCTATAGCTCTTAATTTTGTTATTATCGTCTCCCAACCACCATCTACATAAAGCACTCCTTCTTTTATAGAAAGCTGTATTTGCTTTAGTACAGATGATGCTAATTGTATTGTAGGAGCAAACGTATATGTTGTTGTCCGGCATAGCGCATAAAATATATTGCGAATCATTGGATCTTTTATTTCATTTTCTGCCCATGTAGTTAGACTCATTTTCGGAACTTCTCCTACATCTAAATTTCCTAAACGAATCATAAGACGTGAGAATTGTACTTTTGCAGACCAAGAAAGTAGTGGTGTTGATAAAATTGAGCGAAAATCTGTTGGGATGGTGAATATATCCCCTTTCCATATTCCATGTGCTTTTGTAGATGGTATTCCACCTGGAAGAGTCATACCGAGCTCATTAAAAGTTATAAACGCTGCCCCGCCTCTATATAAAGCATGTGCACCAAGATTCATGCAGATTCCATTTTTATTTGTAGTCATCCCTCGGCCACCGAATTGACTGGACTTTTCTAATACAATCACTTTCCTTCCAACTTTCGCTAAATATATAGATGCTGTTAATCCAGCAAGCCCACCGCCAACAATTGCTACATCAAATTTCTTCATAATAAAATCCCTCCTTAATCGTTCTACATACAAGACGAACGATTAAGGAGGGATGTGACATAAAAATAAATTTTTATTACCCTACTATATTTCATTACTTTTTAATTCGGTCATATTGCATACGAAATAACTCAATTGCAAATGGAATATCCTCTTCACTCTTTAAATAATAACTGATCCATCCTGATTCAGGTAATACGTGATGTGGTTTTACCAAGCCTTGCTTCACTAATTCATCTCGCTTTAACTTCGGAAATGGTAAATCAGCTAATTTATCACCATGAAGATGGCCAAGTTCTTTCTTGCCATAATTTATTTCAATACCACCAAATCGATGCGGTTTTTCAGAAACACCCGCCCAGCTGAGTACTTCATTTCTAATCATTTCACTAAATGACATGAACATTCACTCCTTATAAATGATTGATGTAATTTTAAATTAACATTTTCATTACTTTTTTCCATCAATCCAAAGTATGAATGGGAATACGAATATAGTTTGGTCTTAACACCTTATTCTTTATGGAATAAGTGAATTTATTAAGCTACCGATAACAGCACAAAACAAAGACTAGACACATATCCTAATTTTGTAACCTAACTTACCTATAGAAAGGCGGGTAATACAATTGACTGCCAACATCGACTATACCTCCCCCTCAACCAATTTTACTTATGATGTAAATAAAAGTAATTTTTTTCGGAAAGATGCCCAAAATTATATAAATGTACTTGGTATTAAACAATTAAATACTTTAGAAAATACTTCTTTATTAGATATTTATTTAAGTACAGGAAATGTTGTAGAACCACATATTCATCAAAATGCAGCTGAACTTGTTTATTGTATTTCAGGGTCTGCTGTTGTTTCTTTACTTAATCCATTTACGAATCAAATATTAAACTTACCGATAAAACCGGGGCAAGTTGCCAACATTCCACAAGCGTGGTGGCATTATGAAATTGCTACAGCTGATAATACTCATTTATTAGCTATTTTCAATGCCCCAGCGCCAGAAGTTATTTTCGGTTCTGATATTTTAAGATTAACTCCGGCTCATATGATGGCCCATACTTACTGCCTCAATGAACAACAATGGAAACAAGCGGTTTCTCCTATTCAATCAACTACTGTTATTGGCCCTCCGGCAAACTGCAATCAAAACCGTGGAATGAAAAATTACCCAACCCAGCCCCTCCCTCAACAACATAATCCGTATCCCCAAGATTCTTATTACTTTCCTCTTTACTGGGGCTATTAATTTGTAAATTTTTAAAAGAATCATCATTTATCTCCTAGGAAAATACCGAGGAGATTTTTTTATTGTATGTTCTCTTCCTATTAATAATAGTAACAATTGATAGTGTACATACATATAATATTTATATATTAAATTGGAGGTGATAGTACTATGAGTAATTATAACTATCGAAAAAACTACTCTTATAATAAAAATAGTAGCTCTTCAGCATCCTCTCAATCTTCCAATTCTCAATCTTCCAATTCCCAATCGCAAAGAGACTTAGCCGAGCAAGGCTATGTAAAGAAAAAAGGATGTAACTGTAATAAAAATAAATAGTTTATTTTATGGATGAATTCTTTTTTAAAAGAATTCATCTTTTTTTGCTGATCGGAAATTTTTAAAGTTACATAACTTATGCCTTAAATGAGAAAGGGTAAATTATACTTTTTTATACGAACTTAACAAAGAGTAATTGTTCAATGGATTTATTACTTATTTCTCAAAAAAATATAGTCCTTCCTAAATTTATTAGGAAGGACTATATACAAACCCCTGTTTAATTTCCTACTAAATGTAACAAATTAAACGATATTAATACCTGCACTTACAAATCCAGCAACTGCAGCTATTGGACTTGCTGCTGTTAATGAAACATATAACAGTATTTTATCCCCAGCCGCTACTGGAATAGCTTCAGGTATGATTCCTGATGCTGTAGAACCAATCGCTATTGCGGCAAATGCTGGTGTTAATAAAAGAGGTGCGCCTTGTACTGTAAACGTATTGCTTGCTGCAGGTGCAGTTAATATTTGTATTTGTACTTGAACAGGTGATAATGGAGCTAATGCAGCTGTTGCACTAAAGAAACCTGCTAATGACGTAATAACCCCTGCTCGTGGTGCTACAAATGCATAATCACCTACACCTAATGCTAATGTGATACTTGTTCCACCCGTTAATGCTATACCAGGCTGACTAAATCCAAATCCAAGAAGAGTTCCTGTATTAGCTACTAACGCATTAACTAACGCTGCTGGTGTTGTACCTGAAGCAAACGGAATAATAGCTCCGCCACCAGTTGCACCCGTTGCTCCTGTTAAGCCTGTTGCCCCTGTTAAACCTGTTGCTCCCGTTGGGCCTGTTGCTCCTGTTGGACCTGTCGCTCCTGTTAAGCCTGTTGCTCCTGTTAAACCTGTTGCTCCTGTTAAACCTGTTGCTCCCGTTGGGCCTGTTGCTCCTGTTAAACCTGTTGCTCCACCAGTACCTGCTGGACCTGTCGCTCCTGTTGGGCCTGTTGGACCTGTCGCTCCTGTTGCTCCTGTTGCTCCTGTTGGACCTGTCGCTCCGCCTCCTGGACCTGTTGGACCTGTTGGACCTGTCGCTCCACCTCCTGGACCTGTTGGACCTGTTGGACCTGTTGCTCCGCCTCCTGGAGTAGCACCAATTAATTGAGTTAATAAGTTTAATAAAAGTTGTAAACTTGCAGGGTCAATAATTAAAGAGAAGAAGAATGGTGCAAGAGCACTGTAGAATTGTTGTAATAAAGAAAGTAATTGACTTAGATTTGGGTTAGGAGATTGTAGTAAATTAATAATACTTTGAATTAATTGTTTTAAGAAATTCCCTTCTGGAGAAGGTGCTAATTCATTTAGTAAGTTCAATAGTTGAGTAAACAAATTGAGTAAAGCTAATCTGTTTGCATCACTTGGATTTGCAAAAAACGCTGCAATAGCCGAAATTAAAGAGTTTAGTAAAGTAATTAATCTACCTAATTGCTCACTAGTAATCGGAACTGTTTGTGGATTATTACAACAATCTGGAGTGAAAACAATCGGATTATTGCAGTGGTTATGACCGAAACAATTATTACTTGTCATTTATGTCCTCCTTACTTGTTTTATATTTGAGTTTTTCCTATTATAAGGATCATAAAGTTGTAAAAGAGTATGTGTTATATATTGACTTAAAATAGGAAACATGAAATATAATTAAACTTAAAAACGTTATTTAATTATGTTCATGACTCACATATTAATTATATGTTTTTAATAATTGACTGCTTAGATTAAATACCTAAACTTACGGGTTTATTTTATTTTTCCACGTTTATCTCTTAGGTTTAAATACACATATTAATTTGAATATACTCAACAATTAACAGTGCCATTTTTTCATATAAATATACATTATTTCTTTACTAAGATTGTGTTCTCTTTTTAAACATGAAGCCCTTTGTATTATAGAGAACTCTCATATACTATATTGAAAAATTCATTTTATATTTTATTCCAATACACTATGAAAAGAATTGAAGTTAAAATTCCTATCATTCAACCATTTATGACAGCTAGAAATTGAATGTACCTTCACTTAATTTTAACTATTTAAATATAAAACAAAAAGGACAGATTCCTTTTCATTAAGGATCTGTCCTTTTAATTAATAATAATAAATTGTAATATAATTGAAGATCCTTGCGATGGTGGTTGCGTATCCAATAAAGTTAATTTACCAGTACTCACTTCATATAATGGTTGTGGCTGCAGTATTCCATTAACAAACAAATTAATATAAGAAACTTCACTAGGAGACAAAATATTCGTTGTACCATATTGGGGTATCCCGTCAGCATCTGTATATATAAGCTTCTCTCCATCCGCAAAAGTGTAATATAACACATTGGTGGTTGTTATAGGGCCAATCCCCCCGGTAGGACCTGTTGCTCCGGTTGGTCCCGTTATTCCAGTCGGGCCCGTTTCTCCAGTTGGACCTGTTGCTCCGGTCGGGCCCGTTATTCCAGTCGGGCCTGTTGCTCCGGTTGGGCCTGTTATTCCAGTCGGGCCTGTTACTCCGGTCGGCCCCGTTTCTCCGGCTGGTCCCGTTTCTCCAGTTGGACCTGTTGCTCCGGTCGGGCCCGTTATTCCAGTCGGGCCTGTTGCTCCGGTTGGGCCTGTTATTCCAGTCGGGCCTGTTACTCCGGTCGGCCCCGTTTCTCCGGTTGGTCCCGTTTCTCCAGTTGGACCTGTTGCTCCGGTCGGGCCCGCTATTCCGGTTGGGCCTGTTGCTCCGGTTGGTCCCGTTATTCCAGTCGGGCCCGTTTCTCCAGTTGGACCTGTTGCTCCGGTCGGGCCCGTTATTCCGGTTGGGCCTGTTACTCCGGTTGGGCCTGTTATTCCGGTCGGCCCCGTTTCTCCGGTCGGCCCCGTTATTCCAGTCGGGCCTGTTGCTCCGGTTGGAATATAAATTGGTGGAAGAATCGGAAATGTAGGTCCAATATTTTCTGGGCCTATCATCCCCTTATTCAATGATAAATTGTCATTGCGTTTCAATTTAATACCTCATTCCACATGTTTTTTAATTCATACACATCATTATGACCCTATCATTAAAGAATAACTTTATAACTATTCTCTTTTTTCTTCCCAAAGAATTATTACATATATTAAACATTTTACCGTTGCTATAACCGCTTTAATTAATATAATAAATTAATCATTCTATTTAAAAAGTACTAAATCTATTACATTCTTATTTAAAAAGATGAGGTGATTTATATTCAAGATAATAATGAAATTAGAAAAAAAGAAATAATGTCAATGGCCCTTGACATTATTTTCCCTTACAGGCTTACTGGACCTACGGGGCCTACTGGAAGTACTGGGCTTACCGGGAGTACTGGATCTACCGGAAGTACTGGGCCTACCGGAAGTACTGGGCCTACCGGAAGTACTGGGCCTACCGGAAGTACTGGGTCTATCGTTACAACAAACTCTATGTTCGCTAATAATACATCAGGTGGTCCTGTTTCAGTCATATTAGGAGGAACAAACATTCCACTTTCAAATAACCAAAGTCTTGGTAATTTTACAGTTAACGCTTCAAATGACGTATTTACAATTCCTGTAACTGGAAGATATCATTTAACCTATCAAGTTAATACGACAACCGCTCTACTTGCTGGAACTAGACTACTATTAAACGCTTCTACGCCAATTCCTGGCTCTATTTTTTCTCCCGCTTTATCAACTTCAAATTATAGTAATAATTTAATTACTAATTTAAATGCTGGTAATACAATTTCACTACAATTATTTGGTATATTATCTGTCGTGAATTTAGTTGGAGGTGGATCAACAGGTGCCTCTCTTACAATTATACGAATTGATTAAAAAATGATTCATTCTTTTTATAATAAACAATCTAAATACTCAATTGGTAAATATTACGAGAGTGATGACGTAATAAAAATAAATTGTACTATATCCATAGTAGAAAACATCTATACTAAATTTTCCGTATATATATTATCAATTTACACTTCCCCCATGTCGGTGTTACATTAAAGATGAAGATTGTTTCTTCTTTACAGACCATCTCAATATGTATTTGAGGAACATCTCCAATCCTATACGCGAGAGCAATACTATATTGACACTCTATTGAGTGTCTTTTTTTATATTCAAAAAATAAAACCATCTCTTATAGATGGTTTTAACAATACACTTTTACTCTTTATATTATTGCCAGCTTATAAAGCTGGATAATAAATAGTCATACTTAACCGCGTTAATGTTCTTCCTGAATTAGTATAAGTATGCGGTCTATCCGCCTTAAAGCGAATTGAGTCTCCATTATTTAAAGTATATTGACAATCGTTTATGTCAATTGTCAATTTCCCTTCAAATACCGTTATAAACTCTTCTGTTCCTTCTTTATGCGCTTCTGAACTTAATTTCCCTTCTGTATCAATTTCAACCATATAGATTTCAAAATTCCTATTATCTTGGAAAGGAAATGAGGGATACACCTTATATCTCCCATTGTCTTCAGACAATACTTGAACATCATTTCGTAAAACTACTTTTGTATCAGGCTGTGGATTATTAATTAAAGAGGTAAATGATACTTTCAAACCATTAGCAATTTTCCATATTGTTGTTAGTGTCGGGCTTGAATCTCCTCTTTCTATCTGTCCAATCATTGTTTTACTTACACCTGTTAATTGAGAGACCTTTTCTAAACTTAATTTTTCTTTTTCACGTATTAATTTTAAATTTTTTGCCAGAATAAGTTGAATTTCTTCCATAAAAAACACTCCTACACTGTATACAATATAACGACCGTTATGTATAATAAAAAGCACACGTTATATTGTTCTTTTCGGTCATTATAACACACAAAAAATAGGGGGTTTTGAAATGCCTATATTTTCTTTTTTGTTATTTGTATTTATAAGTAGCTTCACACCTGGTCCCAACAATTTCTTAGCTATGACATACGCAAATCAACATGGATTAAAGAGAAGCATAAACTTTTGCTTTGGAGTAGCATTCGGTTTTTTCATCCTCACTTCTTTATGCAGTTTCTTTAATATTGTATTAATTAATATTATCCCTATAATTGAATTTCCTTTAAAAATTTTAGGTGTCGCGTATATGCTATATTTAGCCTTTAAAATAATTACTAGTAAAGGCGGTGCCGGTCACAATGAAAAAAATAATAAAAACTTATTTACAGTGGGTATTTTCCTTCAATTTATTAACCCTAAAGGAATATTATTCGGACTCACAGTAGTCTCTACTTTTATACTCCCTTACTACAATTCATATTCAAGTTTTCTACTTCTCTCATTATTTCTAGGTATAGTCGGTTTACTGAGTACATTTAGTTGGAGCCTTTTTGGTTCCATGTTCCAAAAACTTTTATTAAAACATAATCAATTATTTAACATCATTATGGCTGTTTTATTAGTTTTCAGTGCCGTTTCAATCGTTATACACTAATTCGATGCTCATTTTAGATTTTGTACTTTTTAATACCACTCTTTATCATTCAGACTACTTTACATACTAATCCATCCACATACCCTATGTGGTTTAAAACTTTTAAGAGGAAACCTTCTAACAATAGGTTTCCTTCCATATTATATTAAATAAGAAGCAGGTTAAATACGGAGGTGATTTTGATTAAGACTACTTTAATTTCTCATTTTTACAATGAAGAATATTTACTTCCGTGGTGGTTAATGCACCATACAAAGCTATTTGATCATGGCATTCTTATTAACCGTGGATCCACTGATCGTTCAGTTGAAATCTGTAAAACATTCGCTCCTAATTGGGAAATACGAAACTCAAAATCATTCGAATTTGATGCTTATTTAGTTGATCAAGAAGTTATGGAAATTGAAAGAGAAATTACAGGATGGAAAATGGTATTAAATACGACAGAATTCCTGTGCTGTTATAATAAAGAACAATTTTTCAAATCACTTAACACTATGGGCGGCAATATGTTTTCAATAAGAATGATTATGATGATTGATGAACCGACTCATGGCTACACTAATCCAAGATATAGCTCTCCGCTTGTTAAACAACGTTATCACGGCATAATAATTCAACCTAATCCAAACCAACTATATCTTAACGGTAGATTAATTCACAATAATTCGCACGGGAACTATAGAGTCGGGAGACATGGTTCGCATTATCCTTATAGCATTTACATGGAACCTGCTTTTATTTTTAAATTTTTTTATAGTCCATGGAACGATGCAATGAAAAAACGAAAATTACAAATCGGGCCTACTCTTTCTCAACATAGTGTACGACGCGGATTAGGTTCTCATCACTTAACAACAATTGAAAAATTAGAAAAAAAATACAAATACTATGCAACCTTAACTACGGATCTCCGGTTATTCCCAGAATACCAAATTATATTTCCTGATCTTTGTCCTTAATGTCATGAATATTTAGTTTCGACATCCATCCGTTTTTTATTAACATACCAACTCCAACTAAATACTTTTCTCTAGTAGAAATCTGAGCTAGAACTCTTGCTGCACGGAAATTCCTCTTATTTAATCTCGTATCACTAGCCTATAATCTTTCATACCATTTCATTAAGCACTTGATGTTGGATCAGAAATAAAAAATGGTAGTTCATTTGGAAAATTTTCAATTTCAGATTTTATACCTTCTAAAACAAAGAATTCAAACAATAGAACCTAAACTAAGATTTTAAGTTATGGCTTTATTTTTTTCTTATTATTCACTTTAAAATCTTTTTATAATAATATTGAAAAATACGATATAATATAAATTACTGTTCTTTAGGAGGATCACAATGGCTGATAAGTATAAATTTTTTATTCTCATTGTTACCGCATTTTTTTCATTCTTTTCTTTAATAAAAGATTTCCGCAACACTTCAAAAAGTTTCTTTTGGGGTAGTTTTATCATTCTTACAAGCTTCATGATACTATTAATACATGCTCTAGATTTAACTCAAATACTTTTTTATCCAAAGCAAATTGCGCTTGAATTTATTACAATACCACGTAAATTATTTCTACCATCTGTCACTGAGGCCGCCAGTTTCCCTCCAACACTAAAATAATAATTTGATTAAGAGCTCTTTCTAAAAGAGCTCTCTTTTTTAACATAAACATACCATATACAAAATCCACCCTTAACCACTTAATTACTTATAAGAACCTAACTTATAAAACGCATAATAATTATACTTATTTACTAGTATACAAGCCGTATCTCTTAGTAGAAGCACAGCATAATATACGATACAGGACAAAACTTTCAAAAAACTTGTCTAAGTTAATTCTCAAAAAGGGGTGAATATAAATGCCTATCGTTAAACCTTTTATAGCAGGAAGACGATTTGTAAGTACAGCAGCAACAGGAACTGCTGCTGGAGCAGATTTAACTTTTGCTAACACAGACTTCACTGATGACACTGGTGCTGTAACAACATTCCCTGCTTCTTATGCCTTTTTAACACTTTATATTAATGGTGTTATTCAAACAGGTGATACTATTACTGGTGTGACTACTACAGCTGCTACTATTGTAGGAGGAGCAGTCCTAGATGGAGGCACTCCTATCGCAATTGAATTTACTATAACGTAAATTTAGTTGTCTTTTTAGAGGTTTCATTAAAAGAAACCTCTAATTTTAAAAATTCACATCAATTTTAGTAGCAACTACATAATACAGTGCAAATACTAGATAGAATGATAGAAATTTATACTCACTCTCAAAAAGAGTACTTATCTGTATTGATCTTTTTGAGAGTGCAATAATTTTGCGCCTATTTGCTCTTGGAGAACCTACTAAGCAGTTAGCTAACTGCTTTTCCATATAGTATTTATTATTATTCATTGCTTTATTCGTAATAGTGAAGCTTGTGCACTATCTACTATAAATTTTCATATATTGTATTATGCTTGTCCAAAATGTGAAGTTAATACTCACGAAATCTAAATACAAGAAAGGAGTGAAAATATGCGCTCATCCATTCGTAAATTCGCTAATTTTAATTGTGAAGCACACGCACCTAGTACACTACCTGCCCTAGGTTTTGCATTCAATGCTACTTCACCTCAATTCGCAACATTATTTACACCACTACTATTACCTAGTACAGGCCCAAATCCTAATATTACTGTCCCTGTAATCAATGATACAATTAGTACTGGAACTGGTATTAAAATTCAGGTAGCTGGTATTTATCAAATTAGCTATACATTAACGATTAGCCTTGATAACCTTCCATTAGCCCCGGAAGCAGCACGCTTTTTCTTGACATTAAATTCATCGACTAATGTTATTGCAGGATCCGGAACCGCAGTCCGTTCTAATATTATAGGAACTGGTGAAGTCGATGTATCAAGTGGTGTCATTCTAATTAACTTAAACCCTGGTGATTTACTTCAAATTGTCCCCGTTGAAGTAATAGGTACAGTAGATATTCGTTCTGCAGCGTTAACAGTTGCACAAATTCGTTAATAAAGTGAAACTTTAATCAGCCCTCACCAATCGGACTTTACGGGCAGTCCAGCCCCCACCTAACTTCTTTGCTTCTGCTGAATTTTGAGGTGGGGGTCTTACTACCCGGCAAATAGCAGGATAAAAACAAAAGACTTGGCTAATTAACATTTATTGTTCCTTATACACAATATCTTTTTATAGATTTGACACACATTTATATTAAACAAGCATATTTTATTGTATGACTATATAGTCATACAAATCTAAAGCGTTCATAAAAGCACACTTATATGTGTGCTTTATTTTTCATTAAAACCTACAACATTCTCACACAATATCCATATATTATCTTGACTCCTCTCTAAATATATGATTTGTCTCAGAGCGCTTTTAACAGCGCTCTTTTTATTTAAATTCCAATTTTTAAAGTTCGATTTTATGATTTACGTTATACACATGCTACGCTACTTTTGAAACAAGGTATACATCCAAAGACTGTAAGTAAACACTTCAGTTATAAAGATATGTTCATAACATTAAATCGTTATTCACATGTTTTTCCTAGAATACAAGGGGGTGCTGTTAAAATATGTAGTGAAAGACCATTCGAATAGTAACATTTACAAATATAAAAATACGGTTTCTCCTCTCAAGAGAAACCGCAACATATCAATGCTTTTACTATATTTTAAACTGGCTCGTATACAAATCAAAATAAAACCCTCTATCTTCCATGAGAGATTCATGATTCCCTCTTTCTAAAATATTTCCATCTTTTATAACAAGAATTTGATCTGCTTTTTCAATTGTTTTAAGTCGATGAGCGATCACAAAACTTGTGCGACCTCTCATTAAATTATTTAGTCCTGCTTGTATTTGTAATTCTGTTCTTGTATCAATATTTGATGTCGCTTCATCGAGAATTAATATATCTGCATCTGCTAAAATTGCTCGTGCAATCGCTAGAAGTTGTTTTTGTCCTTGACTTAAATTCGATCCTTCTGAAGCAATTTCTGTTTCATATTGATTTGGCAAATGCTTAATAAAAGAATGTGCAGATGCTGCCTTAGCTGCAGTGATAACTTCTTCATCAGTAGCATCTAAGCGTCCATAACGGATATTATCCATAATCGAACCAGCAAATAAATACGTATCCTGTAAAACTACTCCTATTTTACTTCGTAAAGAATTAATATCATAATCTTTTATATCTTTTCCATCAATATGAATTTGTCCTTGCTGTATATCGTAAAAGCGAGTTAATAAATTAATGATTGTTGTTTTCCCTGATCCAGTCGGACCAACTAAAGCAATTGTCTCTCCTGGCTGCGCTTTAAGACTCACTTCTTTTAAAATCGTTTTATTTTCTGCGTAGCCAAATGAAACATTCTCAAGTGCAACATGCCCTTGTAAATTTTGTACAACGAATGCGTCTTTTTTATTTTGAATTTCTGGTACCTCATCCATAATTTCAAAAACACGTTCTCCACCAGCAACTGCCGCTTGAATTGTATTCATTAAAGTCGCAAATTGACTTAGCGGTCTTGAGAATTGACGAGAATAATTAATAAAAGCCGCAATAACTCCTACTGTTGTCATTCCGTTTAAGACCATAACTGATCCAGTCCCAATGACAAGGCCCATACCTAAATTATTAATAAAGTTCATACTTGGAAAAATAAAAGCTGAAAATGTATCAGCCTTCGTAGCTGAAACTCTTAGCTGTTCATTAATTTTATTGAAATTTTGTACAGTTTCTTTTTCTTTTCCGTACAACGTTGTAACATCCGCACCTGTAATTGCTTCCTCAATAAATCCATTTAATTCACCTAAATCTTTTTGACGCTTCGCAAAGTTTTTACCACTATATGCAACTAGTTTTTTTGTAACGTAAAACATAATAGGTACTGTAATTAAAGTTACAATTGCTAAAATCCAATTTAAAGCGAACATCGCAATCGTTACACCTATAAAAGTTAACGCTGATGAAATAATTTGTACAACACTTTGTGTCAAAGCTTGATTCAAATTATCTATATCATTTGTCACACGGCTCATTAAATCACCTTGGGAACGCACATCAAAGAACCGTAAAGAAAGCGTTTGGATTTTCTCAAAAATATCTTGTCGTATTTTTTGAATTGTTTTTAATGCAACGTTAATCATGACAAATGTTTGTAACCATGTTAAAAGTACAGTTATACCGTAAATTGCGATAAGTAACATACACATTCTTGCTGTACCACTTAAATCTTTCGGTACAATATATTGATCTATAATGATCCCCATAAAATAGGGACCTAATAATCCAAGTAAAGTAGTAACAACGACTAGAAATATAACAAACATAAGAGCAGCTTTTTGGTAGCCCATATAGTTCCATATCCGCATTACAGTTCCTTGAGCATTTTTAGCTTTCCCCATCTTTGGCGTGTTTCGTCCACCTTTATTAGCAAATTGCCCTTGAAAATTACGCATGTTCTTCCCCACCTTCTTTATGCAAATTACCACCTTGGGAAAGATAAATTTCCTGATAAACCTCACTTCGTTCTAACAATTGTTCATGTGTACCATTGCCAACTAATTCACCATTATCTAATACAAGTATTTTATCCGCATCCATTATGGAAGAAATTTTGGACGCGATTAATAAAGTCGTTGTGCCTTTATATTTTGTTTTTAAAGCTGTTTGAATAGTAGCCTCTGATTTTGCATCAACTGCTGATGTAGAATCATCTAATATGAGAATCGGTGGTTTTCTCACAAGTGCCCTTGCAATTGATACACGTTGTTTTTGTCCACCTGATAGATTTGTCGCACCTTGTGTTAAATTATATTGATAAGATTCTTCCAGCTTATTGATAAACTCAGTCGCACAAGCTGATGCAGCTGCTACTTCCAGCTCATCAAGTGTTGCATTTTCTTTACCATAACGTAAATTCTCTTCTATACTACCTGAGAACAACAAAGCCTTCTGAGGTACAAACCCTATTGAAGCACGGAGTTTTTGCAAATCATATGTTTTAACATCTATTCCATCTATACATATTTCACCTTGATCCACATCATATAGACGTGGTAACAGTTTCGCTAAGGTAGATTTACCACTTCCAGTTGATCCAATAATCCCTACTTTTTCACCTTTTTGTATGTTAAACGAAATATCTTTTAAAACGTATTCATTATTTTTCGTATAGCTATAACTAACATTTTTAAATTCGATATTCCCCTCGATTTTCTCAGGTTCGATTGCATTCGCTTCGCTTATTATATCAACCTCGGTATTTAACACTTGCTGTACACGATCCGCAGATGGAAAAGCTCTCGCAATTTGAATAAATACCATGCTAATCGACATAAGTGACATTAAAATGATATTCAAGTAATTAATAAATGCCAAAATCGCTCCTACTTGAAGCGTTCCATTGAATACTTTTTCTCCACCAATCCATAATGTTGCGACAATCCCCCCACTTACAACTAGCATAATGATTGGCATCATTAAAGAAATAAGCTGCACAGCTCGAATATTTATCTTCGTTAAATTTGTATTTACACTTCCAAATTGAGCGATTTCATATTTTTGTCTTACATACGCTTTTATAACACGTACACCAGATAAATTTTCTTGTAACTTTGTATTCACTTTGTCCAATGCCTCTTGCACCTTTTTAAATGTACCACTTGCTTTACTTGCAATTAAAATAATCGCAAGTAATAAAATCGGAACAACTACAAGTAATATTGGAAATAACTCTCTTGCTGTTACAAAAACAATAATTATACTTCCGATAAATAACAGCGGACCACGAACGAGAACACGTAATGTCATCGTCATTGCTGATTGAATGGAAGTGATATCATTCGTCACGATCGTTAATAATTTACCTGTTCCAAATGAATCACGATTATTACTAGAAAATGTTTCTATTTTCGCAAACACATCTTTTCGTATGTCAGTAGCGAAATTAACAGCTGCTTTTGTAGAATACATCATACACCCAAGCCCTCCAACTAAACCGAGTGCTGCTGCTCCTATCATAAGAAGCCCCATTTTTATTACATAATTTAAATCCCGATTTGCAATCCCAACATCAATGATATGTTGCATAATAGTCGGTTGAATTAAGTCCATCGCAACCTCAAGTACCATAAATAGCGGTCCAATAATAGCGAAGAACATGTATGGTTTTAAATACTGTAATAACTTACGAAATGATTTCATACATAGTCTCCTTTTCCCATGAAATTACCACTGAATAATTCATATCCCTCCTTATTTAAGCGATATTTTTTGTAATTTCTTCATTACTTCTATTATATTATGTAAATTAATATTTAACATTATTAAATGATAAGTATTAATGACTTTCTGGTCAATACATATGCTTTATATTATGTAAATACAAAAACCGCATTCTTAATGAAAAGAATACGGTTTTTCATCTATAATTCTTCAATTGTAAAATGTAAAAACTCAGTCTCAAATCCCTTATTTTTAGAAGGACTACACGTGTAAAAACCTATTTTAATAGGCTCATTTCCTATATCCTCCATTAAATGAGCGATTCTTATTTGTTCCCATTGATGTCTCTTTTTCACATATATTGTATAATCACCGCGTTTTCGAATAATTCGAAAACGCAGTTGTTGCTTAGCTGCTTCAGTTGGATAATCTTGCGTTGACCAATCAGAATATCCATTATTCGTTACGACAGCACCTAAGTGAGATGGCCCTTCGGGGATATATTCTAAAGATGTTTTTAGCCAACAGTTCTCCGAAATCATAACCAAAAGACCTGCTTGATCGAATTTTGAATTTGGATTCATACGTAACTGAACTTCAGCTTGAAAGTCTGTCATCATCTCATTATAAAATACATGACCATTCATTACTTCAAAACCATAATGTGTTTTAAGCCAAAAATCAGTTTCTGCTTTCGAACGGACAATAAACGCATGATTATCATTAATTTTATAGTATTCAGGTACATTCATTATAGTGAGTTGCTCAATATGTTCTGGTATATACGATATATTCATAGCTCCTCCATAATAAAGCATTTATATAGACATTCAAAACTCCGCTAATACTGGGAATTTATAACCTTTAAAATCTAACTCTTTATCACTTCGAACCATTAAATACTTGCTAGACTGTACTTCTGTAAACTGTACTTCCTCAACCCCTAATTGATCCGGAGAAAAATAAAATTCGATTTCCGTAAACCTTTCATTGATTTCTCCACATAATTCATCTAAAACCGGAAGTACTGGCGCAAATACTCCAAATAATTTCAACTTTTCATTTTCTACTTCATAAACGATTAGAGCATCTAGTTTCTCTGAATAATACAATTTCTCATTCCATTCCGAATCATACATATTCAAATAAAATGAAGGATGGAAGTTTAAAGTTGAAAAACTATTTGAAAGTCTTTGGCTACTATCAATAGTTTCATGTATTAACTGTCTATTCTCTATATTATAGTAATCTAACTTTTTAAGTAGTGAATCGTTATTATTAATATTTTTATCATATGGTATAGTCATCAAATATTCCTGCACAACTTTAAATCCAAATGCTGTATATAGTTCAGGGTTTTCCGTAAACAATAATGCACATTCACATTTCTTATCGATTTCTTCTATCATTTTACCCATTAATTGTGTCATTAACCCTTGTCTACGAAAATTAGGGTGTGTCATTACTGATTGAATACCCGCTGCATTTATTTTTTCACCATTAATTAATAATGGGAGTGAAAATGCCGCAACATTTGCAATCACTTTATCTTCTTGTAAAAATGATAAAGCTTTATATGTATCATCCCAATATCCTTTATCCGAAAAATCATTCAATGTTTGATTTGTAATTCCAAACACTTCTTCAAATAAAGGAAATAACTGCTCTCTTTTCGGTTCTTCTATTAGAAGACTTGCCAATTTTTCAACATTCCCCATGTTGTACCTCCAAATGTTAAATTCCATTAAATTAGATATACTTATATGACCTACTCTTAAAAATAGAGGTCTTACCAATCAATATACTATCACAAAACATAAAAAAAAAGTCTAATTAATTTTATGTTTTGACTATTTGAAAATAAGTCGAATAAAACGATATTAAGATTTTTGGATATTAATTAGTTTATTATACAAAAATAGCGCTTTCTAATTAGCTTTTACTAATAGAAATACACTATTTATAATAAAATATTTTTAGTCTTTTATTCCTTCAAGTCTTTCCTTCGTATTAATTTCTTCTCCACTTATACGCTTTTCAAAAGACTTTCTCCAACTACATGAAAGTGCATTTACTTCTAATATCCTTTTTACCCCTTCAATATTTTGTTTTTCCTTATGCATGATACGATTAGCAAACGCTACTGAAACACCTTTTGGATTAGACTGTAGTTTTTTTAAGGTATCGACTGATGATACCCATCCTTCTTTTAATACACGAAAATAAAATCCTGTATATCCTGTTTCTTGAAAATATAGTGGTAACTTTGGAATATTATATTTTTTTGCTAATTTAAAACAAGGTTGCCTTGGTTGTGTTACCTGTACGATTGCCTGTCCTAGCTCAAACGTATCACCAATACAAACATCCTCTTCGCGCATACCACTAACTGTTATATTTTCTCCGAAAGCCCCATATACAAAATCTTGATTCAATTCTTTTTCCCAATATGGATAGTGATCACCAGTATAAACACAAACTGCTTTATCTACTCCTCCATGATGAACTAAGTCAGCTTGTCCATCCCCATTAAATTTTACAAAGGATAAATATACCGGTTCCTTTACTTGTTTCTTATTTATGCCTGTATGAATTACTTTTCCGCCGTATGTAACCTCTTTTGGTAATCCTATATTTAAAGATAATAATTGATATTCATTAGCCATTCTATTTCCTCCTTTACAGGTGTTACATGTATTTTCTCTCGATTAATTTTTACAAACCTCTCTGTTATATAAAGATGATTATAAAACCTCTAAAATCATTGTTCAATTCAATTATTTATATAATAATGATAGGTATAACCTATTATTATACTTGAGGTGATTCCAATCGAATTACGACAACTTGAATACTTTTTAGCTGTTTCAAAAGAATTACATTTCACAAAAGCAGCTGAGAAATTAAATATTTCACAGCCTTCACTAAGTCAACAAATACGTGCATTAGAGAATGAAGTAGGAATGCCACTTTTCGATCGAATTGGTAAAAAAATATCTTTAACTGAAGCAGGGAAGGTTTTATTATCACATAGTAAAACCATTTTTCATGAAGTCGAACAAGCTCGTTCAGCTATTCAAGACCTAAACGGATTACAGCAAGGTTCCTTAACAATAGGGGCTTTGTTAACCGTCGTAAATTATTTACTACCACCAGCTATTTTAAATTTTAATAATTTATATCCTAATATAGAGCTTTCTGTATTAGGGCTTCGTACAGGAGATATTCGTGAAAAATTATTACAAAACGAACTAGATATTGGAATTACATTTCTCCCGGTGCAAGATAAAGAGATTATCTCCATCCCTCTATACAAAAGCGATCTTACATTAGTCGTGCCCACTGGTCATCGATTAGCTGAACGTAATCATGTATCTATTGCTGAATTACAGAACTATCCTTTAATTCTTTTACCTAAAAATTTCTTTTTAACCGAACTAATTACATCTCATTGTCAAAAGTTAAACTTTAAACCAAGACCAATTTTAGAAATTAGCACGATGGAATCTTTAATCCAAATGGTTTCCAAAGGAATGGGAATTACAGTGTTACCCAAACCATATATAGACTTTTTACAAAATAATAACATTCAAGCTATTAAAATAGAAAAGCCTACTCCAACAATTGAAATAGGGCTAATTTATAGAAAAGATAAATATATGTGTGCTGCAACTCGAGAATTTATTGAGCAACTAAAAAGCACAGTACGTTCTTTCCAAAACTAAACAAAAGAGATTATCCTATGAAACCGTTTCACAACGATCTAGTAGAATAATCTCTTTTCAAAACAAAGTAAACATTATATTTAACTCCTATAAACTTTAATGTACCCTTTTAGATATTGGAATATATTTAGTAAAATATGCACCAACTAGCAATAATACAATTGAAAATAACCAAGTAAAAGCACCGCCAAAATGAAACCAATATGCAAACATATTTAAGATTGCAAGTGAAAAGAAGCAAATAGAAGTTAACGCACTTTTCAATCCTTTTATCCCAGATTTTTTTCTCTTTTGATAAGCAATATACATCGCAATAATAAGAAAAAAGATAAGAACAAATGGTAACATAACTTTCAGCATTGGTAATCCCTCCAGTGTAAATGCACTCTTTACATCACCATCTTATCCCATTTATCTTTTAGGTATCAATTCATTCTTATCTTCCTTCCAAAAGTCAGTATAAGTTTTATTTTTAAAGTTCACGTTCACCTCAGAAAACGGCATACTTCCTCCAACTTTCAATGAATACCAGTCGTTTAAAAGTGGTGATCCGAAACAAATCTTCATTGTACGATCATGTAAATCGAATAATACAGAATGTAAAGTTCCAAACCATTCTTCATAGTTATGCACAGTAAGTCCAGCAGGATATTCTTCTTCTACTAACTTTTTTAAAGACTCTATGCTTACTTGTTCACATCTATTTAAATGCTCATGTAAAAGGTAATATCTCTTTGTTGATTGTTCTAATTTCCTATTATTTAATTTCTGAATTGATGAACTAACTGCATGGTTTGTTGATACAATAAAAGCTTGTTTTTCATCATCAATCGTTATTGTGGATTTATGACCGTCCAATATTTCAATATATGCTGCATTTAAAGGATCAGCTATTATTAAATTAATATTACTAGCAATTGGGATTTCTTCTATTAGTAACTTAGCTTCCTGCACATTTTTACATTTCTCCAACAACAATCGAATTACCGCAAAACATTGTAAACCACTCACCATTGGCTTTCTTAAACCTGCAATATTTCCTACTGGTTGACCACATGCTGAAAATGTAACAGCTAATCCATGCTCGTTTATCCCTTCCGTTCGGCCAAAATATTGAGTAGAAAAGCCACTATGTGCATACGCACCTTCAACATGAGTTGAACAAAAACGCATATCATCTATTACTGGTGACAAATCATAATTCCTTAATACATATGTGTGCTCTAAATCGGTCTTTTTAGGTAATACTGCACAATGACTACAACCTGCTTTCAATAGTGTTTGATAGTAATACATCATATTTTTTGAAGGAATTTTTAACACTTCACAAAACCCCTCAATTTCTTCATTTATGCCTGGACAATGTTTGTTTAGTATATTTCTCGATTCTGTCCAATGGTTATTAGATATTACATTTTCTTCGTGTATAAATTGCGGGATGAGATACGGATTTTGTTTCACGAATTCCCCTTGTTGCTTTCCAATCTCATAATAACTTCCTTTTAATGATGAAAAATACCCCTTTACTTGATACATCAAACTCCCCCTCACATTGGATATATCCATATCGTACCAAATGGATTTCATTCATCCTTGATGTTTTTTACTATCTTTCTTTAACACCATCCCATTTTAATATCTCCACTAATAATTATTTACTAGACAATTAAAGTTTTGTTAATATTGCTGTAATAGCTTTATTTCAAAATAAAGTAGTTTGGATATCAAATGAGCAAAATACTTTGTTAAACCCACTTATAAGCAATCATCTAATTCATGAAATCAAAAAACTTATTTATCAAAATAAAAGGAGAATTTATGTATGAGTAGTTGCAAACCAATTGATGAATTAACTATTGAAGACCTAAAACAAAACCCCATATGGGAATGGGCAATAGATGAAGAGGAAAATGAAGAACATGACGAAACATGGGTAAAACCAGCAACAACTACTAATTTTACAGAGGAGTTAAACGGTTCAATCGTACTAGGCGAACTATTCTTACATAATGGTGAAAAATTCCCTATGATGTGTGAAATTGATATTGAAGGTAACGAGGCAGTAATCCGTTCTGTTGTTTATTATAACGAAACAGAAAATGAGTATATTGCTATAGAAGATATTGTGAAAACGGTCGAAATGCCGTTATCGATTATTATTAACCTTACAATTCATGCAGAATCCAAAACCTTACGCTTCACTGCACATAAAGTAGATATTTATAAAAATTCAATAACAACTAATTTAAAGTAAAGTTGGTCGAAATATAGAAAACCATTATGAAATAAAAACTGGGAAATCATTAACGATTTCCCAGTTTTTTAAACTATATTAAAGTATCCCCTTTTCCACTAAAGTCTCTGCGATTTGAACTGAATTCCAAGCCGCACCTTTTAATAGGTTATCGGAAACAATCCAGAGGTGGAATCCGTTTGGCGTATCAGGATCTTTACGTATTCTTCCGACAAATGTATCTATTTTCCCTTCTGCATATAATGGCATTGGATACAGCTGTTCACTAGGGTTATCCTGCAAAATAACACCTGGTGCACCCATTAATACTTCCTTAATTTCCGCAACGGTTGCTTCTTTTTCCAGTTCTATATAAACCGATTCTGAATGCCCTGATACAACTGGAACACGTACACAAGTAGCTGCCATTTTCAAGTTTTCATCTTCTAATATTTTCTTCGTTTCTTGAATCATTTTGACTTCTTCAAAAGTAAAATCATTGTCTGTAAATATATCTACTTGAGGCAGTACATTAAATGCTATTGGATAATGTTTTTTATCTTTTTTCACCGGTAATATATCACTCTTCACTTCTTCACCTGCAAGTATAGACTTAGCCTGCTCTCGTAATTCATGAATCGCATGAATGCCAGAACCCGATACAGCTTGATATGTTGAAACGATAATTCTTTCTAAACCAAATGATTTTCGAATCGGCTGAAGTGCTGTTACCATCTGTAGTGCTGAACAATTTGGAACTGCAATGATACCTTTATGCTGTTTTAAAGTGTGCGCATTCACTTCCGGAACAACGAGCGGTACACCTTGTGCCATTCGGTACTCACTTGTGTTATCAATTACAATCGCACCACTAGAAACTGCATGAGTTACAAATTGTCTAGATACTTCTCCCCCAGCGCTAAAAAAGGCAATATCTACACCTTCAAAACTAGTTGTTTTTGCCTCTTGTATAATTATCTCTCGTCCTTTGAATCTTACTTTCTTACCAGCGGATCGTTTTGACGAAAGCAATGTAACTTCAACTATATTAAACTTCATTTCATTCTCTAACAGTTCAATAATTTTTTGCCCTACCGCACCTGTAGCCCCAACAACAGCTACATGATAGCCCTTTTTGATCATCTTTTCTCCTCCAATATCACCTGAATGAATATTTCTACAATTTCATTTTATACAGAATTTAATCATTTGGAAAATTAAAATACATGATATAATCATTCACAAATCATGATAATAAAAGAGGGATCGCTTATGGAAATGAGACATGTTAAAACATTTTGCGCCATTGTGAAGTATGGTAATTTTTCTAAAGCTGCGCACGCGCTAGGTTATGCGCAATCTACTGTTACAGCACATATGAAAGCTTTAGAGAACGATTTACATATTCCTCTTTTCGATCGGTTAGGGAAAAAAGTGCTACTTACAAAAGCCGGTCATCAATTTCATCCTTATGCATTAGAATTACTTTCAATATATGAAAAAGCGCAAGAAATCCCCCAAAATACAGATTATTTAGAAGGTACATTAAGTATTACATCTAATGAATCATTAGCGGTATACCGATTACCACAATTATTACGTACTTACAAACAGAAAAATCCGAAAGTAAATATCGTACTTGAAACGAACACAAATGAACAAGCATTACAAAAATTACGTGAAGGAGAAACAGACGTTGTCTTCATAATTGGAGAAAGTATAGAACATAATGATTTTATTACGCGTACTTTTAGTAATGAAACATTTGGATGGATTTTACCAGCTTATTCCGCTGCACATACAAATCCATTCCAGTTATTACAGGAAACCCAGTTCATTTTTACAGAACAAAGCTGCGGCTATAGGACAATGGTAGATCGTTTTTTACGTCAAAGCGGAAATATTCCAGCTAAAACATTTGAAACTTCCAATGTTGAAGTCATTAAACAATCCGTCATGTGTGAGTTAGGCATTTCAATTCTTCCTTATATCGTTGTACAGGAAAGTTGTCAAAAAGAACAACTATGTTTTCAGCCTATCGAAACTCCATCCGTTATTCAAAGTCATGTAATCTATCATAAATCCAGATGGATTTCCCCGGTGTTACAGTCGTTTCTTTCCTTACTTGAACGAGATTAAGATATTAAGAAGTACATTTAAAAAGAGTAATTGCCTAATAAGCAATTACTCTCTTACATTAATTAGTATATTATTTATTAGTCTGTCCGCCACCTGCAATTAATTTACTACCTGAATATGTACCTTTGTTCATAAACAATTGATTAATTAATTCTTTTTGCTCAGCTTCCGACATTACTCCTTTTCCTTCTCCTAAATTCCCACTTTGTAATTTCCAAATCTTATTGTGATCCCCATCAACCTTTTCATATTTTCCTTGTTTCCATCGTTCTAAAATTTCTACATATGTACTTCCCTGTACAAGATCATTACTCTTTACAATATCAATTAAGCTTTCAATCCGCTCTTGTGTAATAAAAATATAACCCCACTTTTGATCAGCTTTCGCTTTTTGATGTGCCATTTCATGTAATGCTGTCTGTATGTTCTCATCTGTCCATTTAAAATTTTTATTAAAACCACTATTTGGCAATGAATAATTGCCATTCTCTAAAATCTTTGCATCTTCTGCTTTTACGTTACTATCAGCTAATACTTCTACTGCTGGAGCAGCTGGTGATGCCTTTTTCGCAGCTGGTTTACTATTATTTAAATAATGCAGCATACCATATGTTAAACCTACTCCGATTACCGCCATACCAGCTATAACACCTATTATTTTCAAAAATGTTTTCATCTCGCTTGTTTCCTCCCAAATATCTCTGTTCTGACTACCTAATTATTTCTTATATAAAAACTGTTACTTCATTCAAAATATCGCATCCCCTATCATATTATTTATATATACTTCCTCATATTGTATTTCTTTTTCTTTAAAATCGAAAGATTATTCTGTTAAATAATGAAAATATTCTACAAATTTTTCCTTTATATTTATAAAGAAACAAAAAACAACGAGCGTGTTCTACAACACTCGTTGTTTTTACTTTATGCACGATTTTCTTTTAACCACTTCGTAATCGCATCTAACCTCGAAACATCAAAACGTCTCTCTTCACACACATTCAAATTTTTTGAGTTTCTCACTATTTCTAATTCATTATTTCTTACACTTTTCGCCTCAATTAATTTACAATACCCATCTGTAACAGTATTTAAATTTTCATAATAACGCTGAAACGATTTTGATATATGTAAATGTTTTTCAAAGTTTCTTCTTCTTTTCGTCTCATCAGATACTTTCCGCTTTCTAAGTTCTTCATCGTTCGTATATAAATAAAAATATTGATCCGGAAAACCAATTTCCCTATTTATCATCTTTTCTTTATAAAAATTTTCTATTAAAGATAATGGCTGATTAAATATACCAAAATGAAAGCACCAATTATAACTAAGTGGTTGATATATATCCCCATCGAGTATTACTAATTCATATTGCTCTGACTTCTGAACAGCTATATTCCAGCGCTCAACTTGTTTTTCAAAATACCATGTTCTATGTTCATTTTTTGGCCTTTCAAATAAAGAATTCACTTCAGGTATTATATAAGCACCATAATTCTTTTCTAATTCACGGCACGTGGTACTTTTACCAACAGCGCTTGCTCCCTCAAATGCTATTATCCCCATAGTTTCCCCCTCTTTCATTAACTAAAATTTCGTTGTTTCGCTTTTCTTCCCCATAACTTTCTCCATAAAACAATTGAAGCAATAGTGAGCATGATTGTTGTAATGATACTACCTTCAATTCCGAACGTGCCTCCATGCAATGTTTCTGGTCCATTTGTTATAGACTTAAAAATTGGAGTAGAATATACAGTTGTGCCACTAACTGCAAAGCCATATACATTATATTGAGCCCAGTTCCAAATTGAGTGCCATGCACATATTCCCCACAGACCATCTTCTTTCAATACGTATAAAGCTGCGAAAACACCCACTAATATTATATTCGATATAGATAATATTGTAATTCCCGGATTAAGTAGATGAAGAAATCCAAATAAAAATGAAGTTACAATTATCCCAACCCATATACGACTTCTAACAGAAAGAACCGGGAATAACCAACCTCGTACAATAATTTCTTCCGTTGCCCCTTGTATTAAAAATGCAACTAGAGATCCTACTATTCCTACTATTACTGTTGAGGTAATATGTTGTACTTGCAATTTCACACTCCCCATTAATAATAGTAGAATAACTGGCGTTGAAATAAATACAAACCCTATTAACGCACCTTTTAAATACTTTCTCATCCATTTCTCTTTCCAAAAGCCAATGGATGAAAAAGGTCTTTTTTCTACAAAACGAACCCATATAAATAAAATAAATATAGCTCCGCCAAACGTTAACACCATTCTAACATTGTCATAAATACCTTTCATGAATATCGTTTCAGCTTTTGGTAAAAATAACATAAATAACATAAAAAGTTCGCCTAAAGTCAAAAATATAATGGCTAATATTACAGCAAAGACTGGATGCACCTTTTTTCTCCCTGCTTTTGCTGCTTCAATTATTATAAATGAATTATTTTTCACTTTCTTTTCTCCTTTTATAATATTTAACTACTACCAGTCAACAACCATATTTTACCATAAAAAATACAATATTAATATTTACTCTAAGTTTTTCTTACATGATTTTGCATAAATCCAAATTAGGAATAATATATAAATAAAAGAGGTGCCTTTGTGCCTTTACTATTATCACCCAGATTACTCAGTGGTATTACCAGCACTTGCTATTTCCAACCATTTGTTGTAAGATAGTAATTAAGGTCAATTTAACACTATATTTTCTTTGCATATTATCAAGTATCAATCAGGGACATTTTGTATTCCTTATGGGTTTTTGATAATATGTGAACTTTTATTTTCATTCAAATAAGGCCGATCATATTGTAATTTTTCTACTTTTAGGAGGCATTACCATGACATTAACAGGTAAAGTAAAATGGTTTAACAGCGAAAAAGGTTTCGGTTTCATCGAAGTTGCAGACGGTAACGATGTATTCGTTCACTTCTCAGCTATCACTGGCGACGGCTTCAAGTCTCTTGACGAAGGTCAAGAAGTTAGTTTCGAAGTTGAAGAAGGTAACCGCGGACCTCAAGCTAAAAACGTTGTAAAGCTATAATTCAAACAATAAAAAGGTTGTTACCAGCAAGGTTAACAACCTTTTTAATATATAACTAAAATTTTTTACATAAAAGGAGTGGTTACATGTATCGCAATCGAAAGAACGATGTAGCAGAAGTACCACCAGAACAAACCCCTGTTTGGGAATGTGAATCAGAGGATTGTTTAGGATGGATGAGAAAGAACTTTTCATTTGAAGAAGAGCCTAAATGCCCTTTATGTAAAAGTAGCATGAAAAGCGGAGAACGTTTATTACCTAAATTAGGTTAATTTATAATAAAAAAAACCTCTTTTAATTAAGAGGTTTTTTTTATTATAAATTTATGTCCTCAATATCAGTTCGTACTATAGAATACAATAATGCATCGTGTTGCTTATTTCCTTGATGAATATATCCACGCAATAGACCTTCCTTTTGGAAGCCAATTTTAGATAACATTCTACAAGAAGTATCATTTTCAGGATATGTAATAGCTCCAATTCTAAACAAACCTAAATCTTTAAATCCATAATCAATAATTTCTCGAGCTGCTTCCGAAGCGTAACCATTTCCCCAATAACGAGGATGCAGATCATATCCAATCTCAGATCGTTTACTCCATAATTGTAAATTGTTTAGTCCAATTGTTCCTATTAAAACGTTCGTTTCTTTTAACACAATTCCCCATCGTATTGCCTTTTTCTCAAAGTAATTTTTTGAAAAAGATTCGATCATACGTGAAGCTTGTCCAAACTCCGTAAAAGAATTCATACCGTAATAACACGTCACTTCATCCAATGAAAAGATTTCATATATTTTTTGACAATAAGATTGTTCTATTTCAACTAAACGTAAGCGTTCTGTTTCTAATATAGGAAATGCCATAGGATCACTCCTTTCTCTCTACTCATTCATTATATCAGAAAAAATATGTATAATTAGTAAAGTCCTTATTGTTCCATAAGTCAAACATTTCTAATGGCGCATTCCCTCTTTATTCTATATACACGAATTGGATACCTTCTGATTGCGACTCAAACATCACGCTATAATTTCCATAAATCAAATTTTAAATTATCAAGAACTGTAAAGAATTTGTTCCTTCATTTTTTCCTTCTAAATAACCACCCTAACCCATACATTTATGGTAAAATATAGTTAATCCATTTTACGCTATGGAGGTGTAAAAATCTATGTATATATTCATCGGCTTATCCCTCTTACTCATATTACTTATTTTTTTATTCGCAAAAAAATTCACACCAAACTCATTCATGATGACTAGCTTTAAAGGCAATAGCTTTAAGACATTTTCAATCGGTATTTTAATCGCTGCCATACTCTCACTTTCATATGGGACTTATCATGCAGTAACATATCAACCTAGTTATTTAGATATTAAATTAAAAAATCAAAACTATACTGTTTTCGGTAATGTAGGCGAATTCGGTTATTTCTCCGAAGAATTATTAAAAAAAGATACAGAAGTACAACTATATTTCGTCTCTTGGAAAACAATAAAGTTAAAAAATCCGGTAATACTTATAGAATATCCTTCAGGAAAACAAGAAACATGGAAGCCAAATATCGTATCAATACCGGTAAATAAATTACAAGAAAAACTTGATATAAAAGATATTTATCAACTATCACCGTATTCATTTAAAGAGTCTGGAGAAATAATATTAACAATAAAAGAAAACAATGCAAAAAACAATACAATTTCCATTCAAATAAAATAAATAAAAACTGTTCCTCCATTTTGCTGAAGGGACAGTTTTTATTTATTCTACAGTATTATTTATTTAATGTATCCATTATTTCATTGGCTATATTCTTTCCATTTCCAATACACGCACCAATTCCAACACCATAATATGAGGCACCAGCTAAATATACATTTGGATAAAGATTCGTCATTTTTTCTTGTAATGCTTGAACCGCTTGATTATGTTCTAAATGATATTTCGGCATTAAATCTTTCCAATTTGTAACTTCAACTACTTCTGGTTCACCTTTAATTCCGAGACTCTTTTCAATATCATATAAAGCGACTCGTACTAATTCTTCTTCACTGTAATTCTTGATTGTTTCATATACCGGATTGGTACTCTTATAAAACATTCTAACTAATAATTTTTGTTTACCCGATGTATGTTTCCACTTTCGACTTGTCCATGTACAAGCATCACAATGTAAATCACTGTTTTCCGTTACAATAAACCCCGTACCATCAGCTGGTAGTTGTTCATCTAGTATGTCAAATCCTAAATAAATACTTATAAGAGATGAGTTTTTAAATGTATTAAACTGCTCATTTAACTCATTAGACTGTAATAAAGTTTGTGCAATATCATGTGGAGCTGCTAAAACAACATAATCAGCTTGTATTGTTTCATGATTTGCAAAAGAAACCTCATATCGATCTTTTTGTTTACTTACAGCCGTCGTTATAGCACCTTTTTTTACGACAGTTTCAGTCAGCACTTCTTCTAAGCGATTAATTATCGTAGATAGTCCACCTTTAAATGATACGAATTTTTTATTTCCTGCTGATTGAAATTGTTTTTTATTCTCTTCAAAACCTTTAATAATACTTCCATACTTATTTTTATAATCCAGTAAATACGGTAATGTAGATGCCATTGTAAGCTCATTCAATTTACCAGAATATACACCTGAAAGCACAGGAGCAATTTGTCTTTCCACTAACTCTTTCCCTAAAAAGCTTTCTAAAAATAAAGCAAGTGATGTATCTTTCGTAAACTCTTTATTTTTCGTTATGAAATCTTTTAAAGCTACGATTTTCCCCTTCGTTGAGACTAGCGTACTGCTAAACAACGACTGGGCGCTCATCGGTATCCCAAATATAGTATCAGAAGGAATCGGATGTAACATGTTTTCAGAATATATGTAAGAAATACCCGTTTCATTATATACCATTTCATTTTCTAAATTTAAATCTTTTACAAGTGGCATAACGTGTTCATTACGAGCAACGATTGAATCCGCTCCTGACTCCATAATGAAATCCTTTTCTTCCACACTATGGATTTTACCACCTAAATACTCTTCTTTCTCAATAAGAATTAAATTTAAATCGATATTATAATCCTTTTTTAATTTTTCTAAATAAAACATAGTAGAAAGTCCCGTTATACCTCCACCGATAACAACAACTGTTTTCATATGTGCTGCGCTCCTAACCGATACAATTAATAATTCCTTTTTATTATAACCAAAAGTCCTTATATTCGACTAGCAAGTTGCGCATTCTGTAAGAAATTAGACAATATATTTTAATATATTTTCAAATTACCTAATAAAAAAGAACTATAACATTTACAAACCCCGTCATAGTTCTCTTTATTTTAAAAACATAAAGTAATTGATTAATTTGTCTAGTTCTTGACTCAATGCCAATACTTTTTCATGTTGAATTCCATAATCCGATACTAAATATAAAAGTTCTTCTTTTTTTATTTCAATTACTTTTTCCAATTTCGCTAGTTCCATGTCGTTTTACATCTCTCCAAAAATAAAATGTATGTATTTCAGTATAGCCTACTTACATAATTAGTAAAAGTAAAATACGCATGTAAAATCTTACATATTTGAAAAAATAATATACTACTAACAAAAAAAGAAACTAGATTAAACATCCTTTTACAGATCATTAACGTTCATTAAGAATGAATAACATAACGGAATTTTTCTAATGTGATATCTTTATAATTTGGAGCTCTCTGTATATGATTAAAATAACTATATGAGAATTTAAATACATGACCAAAATCCCAATCGAATTCACTATAGTCTTTTATCCAAAATATATTTTCAGTTGGTAAAATATTTGCACGTTTAGATTGAATTAAAGGTAATCGATCTATAGGTGAGTGTAAAGTTATTTCCGTATTCAGCTTGAGCTTTTGGCTAGCTCTTAGTACGTATACTAGTTTTAACAGCGGACGTATCCCTCGTTGAAATATATCTATATGTCCTAAATCGTACATTATATTAATTGCGTGAGAGTATGTAAGCAAATGCCCAATTAAATCATGATGTGATTCCGCTCGATAAATACTATTAAATTTCGATAACTCATTTAAAATGAACTGAGATACTTGTGTTGGATTACTCAATTCACTTTGTATCTCCTCTTCAAAACTTAATTGTTTTACTTCTTTCGTCGTATAACCAATCCACGATCTACCTGGAATTGTTTTTCGAAATGATAAAATAAGAGTAGTAATCCCTTCAATTGCTTGATTATCACCCCATTTTTGTAGCTCTTTCATAGCTAATAAACTTAATGACGCATAAATGACGTTATGCCCCACCCAATGAAGCTCATCAATCGTTTGTTCTAAAGATTTTATAATCATATTTTCCGCAATTTTAAAATCTATTTCTTTTTTATCATCAATCATCTCACCAATTTTTTTCTTGTTCAGCATCATCCTTGTTTGCGAATACATATTACGAGCTGTTTCTTCATCAATATTATTATCCTTCATAAAAAAATAACTAGCAATTGCAGCTGCTCCAAAATGTGCATGCCAAATATCATTTGTTTCTTTTTTACATTGAGAAATAATTGAAAGACCGCCTTTCAAAATACTTTTTTCCATTTTCTTTCTCCCCTATTAAAAATCACTATATTTTCATCCTAAAGATGGTGTCAGTACAAATAAAATGTGATTCGATTCATCACTTTTATTCAAAAATCGATGCTTCACATTCGGTGGAATACGTACAACATCGCCTTCTTCTAAAAAATATTCTTTTCCCTCCAATTCCACATACACTTCCCCTTTCATAATAACAGCAATCTCTTCCTTATCTTCATGGGAATAATGGCTTTCTGTTGTGTTTGCTCGTTTATTTAAATCCATCATTAACATTTCAATACGTGCTTTCATAAAATCAGGTGTTAATACATCATATACAATGTGATCATTGTTTTCCCGATATACTTTTTTTCGATCTTTTTTCTTAGAAATGAGCGAATCTGTATCGATATCGTTAATAAAAAGTGTAAACAGCGGTACATTTAATGCTTTTGCAATTAACTCCAAAACATTTAAAGAAGGATTAGCATGTCCTCTTTCAATTTGGCTAATTAGTGATGTACTAATTCCTGCATAATCAGCGAATTCACGAATTGTCATATTATTTTTCTTACGATAACTTAATACTGTTTGTCCAAGCCTATCATGTATCATAGTAAAACTTCCTTTCATCCATCATAATGCATATTTCATTGTCTTTGTGCTGACATACTAAACAAAGGCAAATAATCCTTTCCTATTATCTCCGGGACTTATATACTTACCTTTGTACATTATATCGTATTAAGTTCATTATAATAAACATTCTATCGGAGGGACAAACTTTGAAATCACCTATTCTTTCATATTGCATCTTATTTTTTGGTGTATTCGCCTTATCAACTTCAGCTATTTTTGTAAAATTGGCAGATGCTCCTGCGACAATCATTGCTTTTTACCGATTATTCTTTGCCACACTGATCCTGTTACCGTTATTACTATTTAATAAAAATAGTCGAAATGAGCTAAAAACTTTAATGAAAAAACAATGGGCACTTGGATTCGTATCTGGGCTATTTTTAGCTGCACATTATGTACTATGGTTTGAATCATTACAATATACTTCTGTAGCAAGCTC
The DNA here is from genome assembly GCF_900100505.1 of Bacillus sp. cl96. NCBI lineage: Bacteria > Bacillati > Bacillota > Bacilli > Caryophanales > Bacillaceae > Bacillus > Bacillus sp. cl96. Next base: position 355,814 of record NZ_FNDM01000003.1, on the reverse strand, counting down.
TACAGTTATCGTAACGTTACAACCTTTGTTCTCAATGATTGGTGGTTATTTTTTATTTAAGGAAAGATTTACGAAAGGAGCGGTTATTGGTTGCCTCATCGCTATTTCAGGTAGTATCATCATTGGCTGGCAAGATTTCCAAATTAGTGGAGAAGCTTTATATGGAGATATTTTAGCATTTATTGCTGCCGGTATCATTACTGCTTATTTTTTCATTAGCCAACACGTTCGTAAAGATTTGTCACTTATACCCTATTCAGTAATTAGTTATGGAAGTAGTGCTGGCTTTCTTGGCATATTTGCTTTCACGCAACAAGAATCTTTCATCCATTACTCTACACAAACTTGGTTGTGCTTTATTGGATTAGCTTTCATTGCTACAATTTTAGGACAAACCATTTTTAATTGGTTATTAAAATGGATGAGTGCTACTGTAATTTCAATGAGTATTTTAGGTGAAACAATTGGCACTTGTATACTAGCGTACTTTATATTACATGAGACCATTTCTTTACAACAAGGACTAGGAATTACCGTTATTTTTATTGGTTTAGTATTATTTTTATTGCAGCCAAGTTCTAATAAAAAAGCATGACGTATGCTGTCATGCTTTTAACTATTCATTATGTACAATTAAACCATTCGGTCTAAAACGACTCATCATAATTTCATTAATAAACTTTCCATGAGCTTTCAAATTCCCTATCTTTACTCCCTCTTCTACAAATCCAAATTTTTCATATAAAACTTTTGCTTTTGGATTCGTTTCTAATACACCTAGTTCTACTCTCTCTAACATTAACCAATTATCAGCCAAATCAAGCATCTTCGTAAGAAGTGCTCTCCCAATTCCTTTATTATGATATTCACTGTCTACCCCAATGAATAAATCGCCTGAATGAGATCTTCGGCCCGGACTTTGTGTTAAACCTACAAACCCAACAACTTCTCCATCATATTCTGCAACAAATTCAAATTGATTTGGTGCTAAATTTCGAATTCTATTTTCCATAGCCTCTACACGCATGCTAGGTAAGAAAACCATATACGGTAAAACGTCATCCTGTATACATATACGATGAATTGCTCTAGCATCTTGTATTTCTACTGCTCTAACGTTGATTCCCATCTTTCTCTCCTCCATATAAATAACAATATATTTGTGTGTATTCTAGAAACGTTCACGAATGACCTTCTCGCCCGGATTTCTTTATGTCATTTTTACATAATTATTTCGATATAATACTTAATTTCCAAAAAGATTAAAGACTATATGATATGGATTTGGTTAACTTTTCACCTTGTTATATAAATCAAGCAAATTTTCAATCAGAATACCATTTAGTTTCATGCCGACTATATCACAATTTTCTATTTCAATATTTTTCAGATTACTATTACTTATAGTGCTACATTCCAAATCACATTTATCGAATACAATAGGTTCCTTCTCATCTCCGAGACTTGTATTTTTAAATTGCACTCCACCTAAAGTCACCAAATTAAATTTACTGCCAGAAAGATTTAAATCTGCATATGATGACCTTCTAAAATTTATATTTCTAAACTTGGATTGACTTACATTACAATTACTCATATTCATATTCATTATATTGCTACCAACAAATGAACTGTTTTTTAAATTCACTTGATAATACTCTGTATTTGCTAAATTACAGTTTTCGTATTGACTATTTTTCATATCTTTATTTGTAACTACACTCGCTTTGTTTGAGCTTGTTTTTATTCTTTTCACGTAACAATACTCATCTTCCGATTCAAAAATCATTTGGTAACCCATCTTTTTATAAAAGTGATGATTGTTAATTTGTCTACTAGATGTTTCGAGATCCCAAATCTTTATGTTCGGATATTCCTTTTCTATTAATTTCATAACATGTGATCCAATTCCTTTTCCTTGATAAACAGGATCTACAAAAATACGATCAATTCGACCGTACGACTTACCAGAAATCGTAACTATTATCCCTCCGATTATTTCTTTATCCATTACAACTTTGAAAGAATCCAATTCTTCAATGGAATATTCCATCATTTCAACTGAAGAATATCCTGGCGGTTGAATGTTATAATCAATGACATCATCTTGGCCATATAGCCATTGTTTTGCTTCTGCATCAAATGTTCTTTTCATTATTTCTGTTAATTTCTCAGCATCTAAAATTGTAGCTTTTTCTATAGATATTTTCGTCATTTTCGTTTTCCCCTTCATTATTACAAACCAACCATTTTTGTGAATGGCATAATTATCAATTCACTTTTGTTTTTAATGCTTTTCCCATTATTACATATGGAACATCATTTTTACTTGGATGAAATGGTTCTAATACATTTACCCAATCTAATCTTTCATATAACGAACGTGCTTTTTCATTGTTTATTTGTGTTGTTAAAACACTCGTTCTATTTGGAATCCCTTCTATTGAGACTCCCACGACTAAAGTCGCAAGCCCTAATCCTTACGGATTGACGGGTGGGATTCTTGAATGACTAAACGTTCGCAGTCCATTTCTGTTTTGAACAGACTTCAAGATGAGGGCATCTCATTGCCCCTCCTAAGACAGTGCGTATAGCATCTTAGGCTGATTGACTGTTACCATCAATCACAGTTGCGTAGCGAATATTCATCGCCCCAACAATATCACGATGTTTCTCAAATCCACATCGGCACTTGTATTTTCTGTCTGGTGCTTTGTTCTTTTCAGAACATTTCGGACATGTTTGACTTGTATAAGCAGGTTTCACATATTCTACCTTAATACCAACTAAATTCGCTTTGTATTCAATGAATTGTGCTAAACGATAGAATGACCAAGTGTGTAGATTTTTCTCGTTTTTACGGCTTGTTCTTGCCGTCTGTCTAATATTCGTTAGTTGTTCTAAACGAATAACAGAAATGTTATTATCAGTTGCAAAGTCAATGATTTCACGACTTACTTTGTGGTCTTGGTCTTGCATCCATCTTTGTTCTTTATCATCAAGTTGTCGAATGGCATTTAATTTCTTATTTTCACCTAACTTCTTACGAACACTACGAAACTTACGTTTCATATATTTGTTTTGTCTACCATTGCCGAAGAAACGAACTTTCTCATCGTCTGTGATGGCTACCGCAGGGACTTTAAGACCTAAATCTACCCCTAAAATCTTCGTTCCTGTTTTTTCATTTGTAGGAATTGTGACAGATATTTGAGCAATCCACTTATTAGATTTCTTCGTGATACGAAGTGTACCTAACTTGTGTGTTAACAAATTAAAATTGCGATTATATTTATCAGTTAATAAAGCACGAACCTTTAAGCGAGTTGATTTTCCATTTACCATGAGTGGAACTGAAATGTGCGTGAAGTCAAACGAATAGTTTTGATTGTTCCATACACAAACAGGTCTCTTTAGAATCGGAATAACTTTGTATTTACTTTTTTTCACCTTTGTAGAAAACACACTTTTAGCGTCTTTAATTGCTTGGTTCTTCACTGCGCTTGGAAGATTCGCTTCAACATCTTTTGTACTTTTCTTAGTGCTCTTCTTCGCTTCAGCCATTTCAGATACAAGTGTATTAATGACTTTGATATACTCATAGCTACTTTGTTCCAATAACTGAATTTGTTCTTTTGTTGGAAGCAATTTAACTTTGACTGTGATTGTTTGTGACACAATTTTCACCCCCTCGTCTTTTGATTTTCAACATACTGTTTAATTGTCTCAGTCGATACATTTCCAGCAGTAGAAACAAAATAGGAACGTGTCCATAGACTTGGCAAGTGTTGAAGATGAGGAAACTCTCCTCTCAAACGCTTCGATGTCACTCCTTTAATTTTCGCCATTGTGTCAGCAGGACTAAGTGTTGGTAGTGTATTTAAGAACAAGTGAACGTGGTCTTTGTCGCATTCCATTGCGACAATAGCAACATCCATTTCTCCGCATATTTCTTGAACCAACTCTTTGAAACGTTCTTCTACTTTTGTGTTAAGAAAAATTTTTCTTCTGTATCGCGGGCAAAACACAAAATGGTAGCTAATTAATGACACAGTTGTTTTGGTTCTTCTATAATCATTTATCATATTCACATTGTATCAGTTTTACTTTTAAACTACACCACAAAAGATACCAATATTTTGGATACTTAAAGTACCACAAACTTAGCGATTTTTAGTGGTACTCCGTATCCAACCTCACTTTCATCCCATGCCTAAAGGCGATGGGCTTTCCCGTTCGGAAAGGGCTGTAAGAATCAATTCACATATTTCTGGAAATCCATCCACATACTATAGATAAATCAAATGAAATTTGGAGGATACATACATGAATAACAAAAATATGAATAAAAAAGAAAATGTTACTGAAAACACTACATCTATTCAAAATAATAATACTGCAAATCTTACTATCGAAGAACAAGCAATGAACGGCTTATACGGAATGCCCGAAACAACAATTGAAGATGCTGATCACGCTGCAGCTGATGATTTAACTTCAAAAAATTAATTAACTACATTGAAAAAAGCCAAGGAAAATATCCTTGGCTTTTTTAACTATGCATCCACCTTTTGTATTTCTTCACTCTTTCTTGAAAGTTTACCTGGCCAAAAAGCAAATCGGCCTAACACAACTGTAATTGCGGGTACAAGTAACGGTCTTACGATAAATGTATCTAGTAATACGCCAATTGCAGTTACAATACCAAATTGAACTAATACTTGAATTGGAAGTGTACCTAACACTGCAAAAGTTCCTGCTAAAATTAAACCTGCCGATGTAATAACACTACCTGTTTGTATTACACCATTTTTTACTGCATCCAAGTGATTTTGTGTCTTTCTGTTTTTCCATATTTCTGAAACCATAAAGATATTATAATCTTCACCTAAAGCAACTAAAAATACGAATGCGTACAACGGTATCGCACCTTGAATGGCCGGCGCACCCATACCGTAATGAAGTAATATCCATCCTGCTCCTAACGCTGAGAAGAATGATAAGACAACAGTTACAATTAAATAAATCATCGCAACAACCGATCGTAAGTAGACAAGTAATAGTAAAGCGATAATGCTAATCATTACTGGAATAATTACTGATTCATCACGTTCCGTAATTTGCTTTGTATCATATAATGAAGCTGTTTCCCCACCAATCCATAATTGATCTTTAGCATTACTAATCCCAGCATCTTTTAATACTTTTTCTACACTGCTTTTCAATTTAGGAATTTGATCTAACGCTTCAATTGAGTATGGATTTTCCGCTAAAGAAACTTCATACATTTGTATTTGCTTATTTTCTTTTCCCTCTTTTGGCTCTTTTACTGTATTTACGAAAGAAAATTTCTCTAGTTCTTGTTTAATAGGAAGCTCTTTTCCTTTCGTATCAACAACAACTTTTATTGGTGCTAGTTCACCAGCTGAGAAATGATCACTAATTAACGTAAACCCTTCACGAGAAGGCATATCCTTTGGAAACGACTCTAATAAGTCATATGTGTATTGAATACGTGGTACGAATGAAGCCAATCCGCCTAATACAAATACAGTTAGCATAATTATTGTCCATGGTCTTCGTACTACAATATCTCCAAGTTTTTTACTAAAGGAGCCTTTTGATTTTTTAACTTTTACAGCCCTCTTTTTCTTTCTTGCAAACTCCTCATTCATTGAATTTGTTCTCGGTATAAACGGGAAAAATGCAATTCTACCGAAAATTAATAATAGTGCTGGTAAAATCGTTAAAGCCGCGATTCCCATTATAAATACAGCAACACTAAATGGTACTGCAAATCGATGAAAGGCACCATAATGAGCAAGTAGTAATGTTCCTAATCCAAGTACAACAGTTAACGCACTCATTATTATTGCACCGCCAGATGCTTTAATCGCAAGTTGCAATGCTTTATATTTACTTTCTTCTTCTAACAAGTACTCTCTATATCTCGAAATTAAAAATAGACAATAGTCCGTTCCAGCGCCAAACAATAATACTGTCATAATTGATATCGCTTGGGCATCTACTTTAATCCATCCGTGATCAGCTAAAAAACCGAGTGTAGGACTAATAATACCGTATGCAAAGCCAACAACAAGTATAGGTAAAATCGCTAAAATTGGTGAACGATACAGTAAAATTAACAAAACTAACACTAGTAGTACAGTAGCCACTAACAATTTCACATCTGCTTGACTAAATAAACTAACTGCATCCGTTTGAATACCTACAGGTCCTGATAATCGAACATGTAAACCAGATTCACTTATTTTTTGTTTAAATGGATCTTCATCCACCTTACTATTCACTATTTTTCTAAACTCTTCAAGATTCCCTTTTAATATATCCGTACCAGCAGATTTATTAAAAAATACCGGTGTAACAAATGATGTACCATCTTTTGACGCACTTTTTGATAATACTTGCTCTGGAATTGTATCAAATGGTGGTAACGTTGATTGTTCTTTTAAAGGACTAGATTTTAACTCTTTATAGACATCTTGTATGAGTTTATAATCCTGTGACTGTAATCCACCATCTCTATACCATACTACTAATAAAGGATTCCCTGCATTATTCGGAAACTCTTTTTTCATAAGTGCTTCCGCTTGCTGCGACATAGCTGTTTCGGGTAAATTTTTCGGGTTCGGTTCTTTCGTACTATTTACTTGTGGTAACGTAAATGAAAGTAATAATGTAATAAGAATCCATACCGATAAAGTGATCCATTGCGTATTTTTACCTGCTACAAGCCTCCCTAACATATGTAACGGGTGCTTTTTCATAAAAAACCCACCTTTCTTTTTTCCTCCACTATTAATTATATATACTGGTCGGTTAATTAATCAAGAATGAATAAAAATTATGTTATAATTATCTAAACAATACATGTCAGGAGCGAATGGATTTGGAACAAAAACAACGCACTCTTGGAAGGCCTCGTCAAAATAAAAATACAAAATCTACAAAAGAAACCATTTTAGAAGTTGCAACTCGGTTATTTCTTACTCAAAATTATCAAGTCGTTTCTATGGAGGAAGTAGCAAAAGTTTGTGGTGTTACGAAAGCAACTGTCTACTATTACTATTCAACAAAAGCCGATTTATTTACCGCTACTATGATCGAAATGATGGTACGTATACGTGAGAATATGTCTCAAATACTCTCTACAAACAAAACTTTAGAAGAAAGATTATTAGACTTCGCTAAAGTTTACTTACACGCAACGATGGATATTGATATGAAAAATTTTATGAAAGATGCAAAACTGTCGTTATCTGAAGAACAATTGAAACAATTAAAAAATGCTGAAGATAATATGTATGAAGTACTAGAAAAAGCACTCGATAATGCTATGCACATCGGAGAAATTCCGAAAGGAAACGCTAAATTTGCGGCTCATGCTTTCGTATCTTTATTATCTATTGGGAATTTTAAAGATGAAAATCACAATCCTATTCTTGCAAATATAGATGAATTAGCACAAGAAATCGTTTCTTTTTATTGGAACGGATTAGGTCATTCATATTAAACAGATTTCCTTTAATAAAAAAGCATGTTTGAATTTTTTTCAAACATGTTTTTTATAATTTAGCATCCATTATCTAAAAATTATTATCTTCGACTTTTATAAATTTTGAAGTTGAATCTTTATATTCCCCTTACTTAATCCCCCATGGTAACAAACTACAGATTCAATATCTAGATTTAAATACTTCTTCAAAGACTGCTGTGCTTCCTTAATATTTATAGTTGTTGGGGCGTGAATTCCTCCTAACATCCCATTCACACTATACATAGAGTCTCCTGCAACAAGAATTTTACTTTGTTTCAAATATAAACTAATATGACCCGGGGTATGCCCTGGAGTATGAAGAATTAGTATTCCACCGCAATACGGAAGTTCTTGCCCGTCAATCATAGTATCACTCACTTTTCCTTTTGGTCGGTTCTCTACATTTCCGTCCTTCAATAAAGGTAAATCCCCCTCGATATATGGCTTATCTAGTTCGTGCGCATAAACTTTAATATTACTTCGACAGCGCTGCAACAACTCCGGAAGACTACCTATATGATCAATATCCTGATGCGTCAAAATCACGACTTTTAACTTATCAAATGATACCCCAACCTTTTCCATCTCTACTTGTATATCTTCAATTTGTCCTGGGAAACCCGTATCTATTAATACTGCCATTTCATCATCCCATAAAAGAATTGGATGAATAACAAATTCTTGAAATTCAAGTTGTAACATTTCTATCCCTTTAGCAATCTCCATACAGCCATTCTCCTTTATGTTGAAGTTTGAAAATATGTACGAGTAAACTGAAAATATAAAGTGAAACTTTAATCCGTGGGGCTTTTACTACTCGGCAAATAGCGGGATAAAGCACCTCTATCTTATAATATGTTTTGTCATCCCAATAGAGAATGCTTCAAACCCTATAGATTCATAGTAAGATTGCAATTTTTCTACACACATAAGTTGTGGAATAACCTTGTTTTGTTCACAGTGTTGGATTAATCGTTTCACTATTTCTTTTCCGATGCCACTAGACTGATATTTTGGCAATACACCAACTCCACAAATAATGCCTGTTATGACTCCATCTGATATGACACGCCCCATCCCTACTAACCTCTTATCATCAAAAACATAAATTGCATACCAACTTTGCTTACACATTCGTTCTAACTCGTTAACCGTTAATTTAAGAGAATTCCATCCTAAAGATTCGTATAAGGATAATAATCCATTAAAATCTGTAGGATGTTCACTTATGTAGCGTATACTATTTTCCATGTCAATACTCCCTATTCTCTGGCTTGTTTATATTTCATAAAATTCCCTTTACACAATTCTGATTGATGTAAAAATAACTAGAACAAACTTCAATAAGAAAGATAGAATTCCTTCTCAATATAAAGTAAAAAGAAGTTATCTCACTTAAGATAACTTCTTTTATATAAGACTCTCATTATATTATCAACCAAAAAATATACAACTGCATACGATTAGCACAAACAAAACTAATAAACCATTTGAGAAATAACCCATTGAATACTACCCCTTTATTAAATTATGTAAAAGATTTTATCATAAAATGATTTACAACTTAATAACTGAAAAAGACATTGTATTCATTAGTTATATATGTTTAGTAATATTTTATTTTCGGTTATATTCTCGTTCCCTGAAAGTGCTTATCATACTCTTCTACTTCAGTTCATATAAGTTCAAAATATTAAATAATAAGTAAAAAAGACCTCCACCTTACGAGATCTTTTTTACTTATTTTCCAAATACACTAATTGATTCTTCCTCAATTACAAGTAAACAATTAGCATATTACATGATTTAATATCCCAATAGCCAATTCAACTCTATTAATTCGGTTCGACCTTAATATCCCCCTTTTGTTCCAAAAACTCAATAATCGTTTCACAGACTTTATCCATCTCCTCGATATCTGGGAAATGTCCACTATTTTCAAATATAACAAGTTTACCATTTTTCAATTGTCTCGTTATTCTATAACTCATTCCTACACCCGTGTTATAGTCATGCGCTCCAACTATGACACACGTATCAATTTCTAAACCTTTAATACGCTCAATAAGCGGTAAAGATGCTTTTGTTCCAAAAATAACTTTGCTCATCTTCCCTGTATTACTTAACTGACTTTCCTCCCAAAACCTTCTATTTAGCTTTGCAAATTCTTCATTTTTAAACAATAGTCGATCTACAGCTTTTGTATCAACTATACTCCAAACTTGATTATACCTTTCTTTTAAAGGAATTTCTGACTTACTTATTATCAATATTTGTTCTTTCATTTCCCCTTTCGTTACTTGTAGAAAACCTTCTATCTGCACAGTATACATATCATTAAAATCATCTAACGATGGTGCTTGTAATACCATTTGTTCAACATTTTTTGGATATTTCAAAGCATACTCTAAACAAAGTTGTCCACCAAAAGAATATCCTAACAAATTTATCTTCTCTACATGTAATTGCTTTCTTAATTCCTCTAAATCTTCGACTAGAGTATTGATTGAGTACTCACCGTCATCTTGTGGTGCCTCACTTCGTCCGCAACCTCTTTGTTCGTAATAAACTACAGTCATATTTCCTTCTAACTTCAAACCAAGCGTTCTTTCGAATACATAATGATTACCACCTGGACCACCATGTACTATAATAAGAGGGACTGTATTATGAGCTGTCCCTGCAACTTTACACCAATGCATAATCCCATTGATTTTCAAATAGTGTATACCATCTTGCAACATTAACTGATTCATTTATCTTCTCTCCTCATCGCTCACTTATTACTATCTAAATATATAAGTTCTGACCATTTACACTTTTTCCCTTTATATTCTTTAGACACTATCCTCATTTATAAGAATAGCTTTCTTATTCAAAAATAGATTTTTAAAAATTCCTACTCCCACAATTAATAAACCTATACCAACTAATTTATTTACTTGTAATGGAACACTCTCCATTCCAAATAATCCGAATGTATCAATGCATAACGCAACGACCAATTGAGTAATAAGACTAATTAGCACCGTATATGCTGGACCTAAACTCTTTATTGCACCCATTATACAAATAATTAACCCGATGCCAAACAGTCCACTTACATAAAACAAATAATTTGCAGTATACACTTTAATGCTAATACTGTTTTCTGTAATGATATAAAATAGAATAGAGCTAATGAGACCTATTCCAAGGACACATGTAGTCGTTAACCACTGTCCTACATTTTCATTTACTTTTGCATTAAAAACAGATTGTAAGCTAATTAATATTCCTGCCAATGTAGCTAAACTAAATCCAATCAAAATCTTCCTCTCCCTTTCATTGCTCATATATATTATCTTTAGCGACTTCCTTCATTCTAAAAAAATCTTTAATTACAATAACTCCATTCCTCTTTTCAATTAATTTTTCATTATAAAATTTTTGTAATACCCGTATTACGTGCCTATAACTTACCCCTATAAAATCCGCAATACTCGTTACCGAAGTTGCATCCAAATCCTCTTTATACATATTTCCGTTACTATCTGTTGAAATTGAAAGTAAATAACTAGCTACACGTACTTCTACAGGATAAAGTAAATTAAGAGCAGTAAAACGAGTCGATATTTTTAATGTGTTCGCAATGTTTTCAAGCAAGAACTTCATAAATATAGGATCATGTAATAACTTGTTTCTAATAACCGTATTAGAAATAGAGATTGCTACAACATCTGAACAAGCTTCAACGACATTATGTGCTTTGCTATTTTGAATTAATTCAATATCACCAACAATGGCCAATGGATTGATAAAGCGAAGAATTAGTTTCTTCCCTTCAGGTGTAATCGTATAAACTTTTACTTTACCTTTAACAACAAAATATAAACGATGCATTTCGTCATCTATATTGCAAATAAGCTCGCCTTTTTCAAAGTGATTTAGTTGAAAATATGCTGTATCTATTTCTGAAAAAATCTCGAGCGTTTTATTGGTTTTCAAATAATGCGTAATTAAACCTGATCTATCCTCCATATTCATTTCCCCTTTCATTTACATATTAAATACAACAATACCTATAATCATTACTATTGTTCCCACAATATGATATCTCTCCATCTGTATCTTTTTTATATGAAACAGTCCTTTCATTTCAATAACTGTTGCCGTTAACAATTGAGCAACCATTAGTGTGCCGGCTGTCAATGTAACTCCTAATGCATATATCGCCATAGTTTCTGCACAAATAATGAATCCACCAAATGCACCCGCTGCTAAATATACTTTTTTTACACTCTTTAAATCTGTTACTTTCTCTTCTTTCTTTAACAAAAATACAGTTGTTGCAATAATGAATCCAATTAAATGCGTAATAATACTTGTCGACCATATACCAATATGTGAACTAAGTTTCGCATTAAATGTGCCTTGAAGTGTAATAAATATGCCAGCAAATACAGCAAATATAATACCTTTCAAAAAATCATCTCCTCATCTTTTATTTCTGACTTAATTAAAAGCTATAATCCTATAATGGCAAAAGGACAAATGTCACATCACTATGAAAATAACTTGGAATGAAAAAAACACACCTCAAAAATGCGAGATGTGTTTTTGATTATTTATATATAATGTTTTACGAATGAAAATTACGCTACATTAAAAGATTTCTTTTTCATAACAAACTTTGCAAATAAGAAACGTACAAGCGGCCCCATAATAATTAATTGTAATGGATACGCCATAATGAAGTTTTTAATAAAAATCGAGAAATACATTGAAACAAAAGATTCACCATGTAATCCATTATGAAAATACATCATTGCCATTCCATAAAACGACATGAAGAAAACCATTCCAATAACCATAGCTGTCGCCATCGCAATAATAATATTTACTTTTTTCGATTTATCAAATGGCAACATGAATACAATTTTTTTCGCACTAGGTCCAACGATACATATTTCAATTAATAGCGCAATAATAAATCCAATTAGTAGTTCTAATGCGATCTCCTTAATATGAATTGGCCCTCCTGATCCATTCGTTAGTAAATTGTAAAACGTCATTACGATAACCATCCCAAGGCACATCATCATACCAAATTGGAGGTTTTCCTTTCTTGTTGTTGGCAAAATTCATCATCCTTTCTCTTTGAGTCTTTGTCATTATATCGATATTGGAAACCTCTTCGTAAGTGAACATTTTGTGAACAAATTTAAAACGTTTTCATATATTTTCTTTACTTTCAACTCAAATTCTCACTTTTACTTATAACGGTTTTATATATTTCAATGTTGAATTACTAAATTTAAACATTACTACTAGGAGGAGAACCATGAATGAACAAGGATTTTTCGTATATCATATCGTAACAAGGAAAAAAATGAAGATCGGACAAAGCATTCAATTTAATAAAAATCAAACTAATACGCTATTCCACTTCTTTTTTGAAAGAAAACATTTAAATTCTAGTGGTGAAGATTCTATACAAATTTTAAAAGAACATTATACAAATGAAGAATTACATATAAAGAATGAAAATGCTACAGTAGTTATGAATTACATGGATCAAACAATTAGAGCCATTAGAGAAACGATTATGGAAATGGTTAGGCTGCAAGAATATCCTGATTATCCATCAAGATTGTCTTGTTTATATGCTGCTAAAAGCTATGAAGATGCTTTAAAATGGAAAGCATTATTTGATTCTTACAATCGAGAAGTTTTGCAGATTGTTAAACTACGAGTAATCGGAAGTTCTTTTGAAGGTGACGGGAATCTTTTACCGAAAGAAGATGCTATTCCTTTTTCTCAAAAAATGGAACAAGCTAGAGAATATTGGAAAGGAAATGTGAATAACGAACTCCCTGAGCTACTCATTAATGGCGAAATTGAAGTAGTCGAAATTATTGATGACTTTTCCTCAATTCATGTTTAATTTCTAACTAAATCAAATAGGATGGAGATTACAATGATGAAAAAAGTGTACTTCAATCATGATGGTGGTGTAGATGATTTAATTTCACTATTTTTATTACTTCAGATGGATAATGTCAAACTTACAGGTGTTTCAGTTATCCCTGCTGATTGCTATTTGGAACCAGCAATATCTGCAAGTCGCAAAATTATTGATCGCTTCAGCAAAGAATATATTAAAGTAGCCGCATCAAATTCCCGTGCGAAAAATCCATTTCCAAAAGACTGGCGGATGCATGCATTTTATGTAGATGCTTTACCAATTTTAAATGAGGCTGGAAAAGTTATAACACCTGTAGCAGCAAAGTCTGCACATCATCACTTAATAGAAACGCTTCTACAAACGGAAGGAAAAACAACTTTATTATTTACGGGACCCCTAACTGACCTTGCTCGTGCATTATATGAAACTCCCATCATAGAAGATAAAATTGAACGTCTCGTTTGGATGGGTGGTACATTTCTTACAGCAGGCAATGTACATGAACCAGAGCATGATGGAACAGCTGAGTGGAATTCGTTTTGGGACCCTGAAGCAGTGGCTCGTGTATGGGATGCAAAAATTAAAATCGACTTAGTGACACTAGAAAGTACAAACCAAGTTCCGTTAACTATAAACATACGTGAACAATGGGCAAAAGAACGAAAGTATATTGGTATGGATTTCCTTGGTCAATGCTATGCAATGGTTCCCCCTCTCGTTCACTTCTCAACGAACTCTACCTACTATTTATGGGATGTACTAACTACCGCGCTTGTCGGAAACACTAACCTTGCAAAAACTGAAACAATTAATAGTATTGTTCATACATACGGACCAAGCCAAGGACGTACAGAGGAAACTGCTGATGGACGACCTGTAAATGTCGTTTACGATGTAAAACACGATGTTTTCTTTGAATATATTACTAAATTAGCTAAAAAAGCTGCTACTTGAAACCTCAATAACACGAAAAAAATTTATTAAGAATGATATACTTTAATTAATATAACATGAGGTGATAAGATGGATTATGAGTTACTAAAAGAACGAATAGAAATTATAACTTCTAGAATTAAATACATAGGTGGTGAAGTTCAAGAAGTTTGTATAGATGAACCATCTTCCCTTGAACAAATAATCCAAGTAGAAGAAAAACTGGGTATTAAACTACCAAATAGCTTCAAAAAAGTACTTTTAGAGTTCTCAGGAAATTTTAGCTTACGCTGGTTTTTACCTGACGATGTAGAGCTACCAAATGAACTTACTGATATTTTTTGCGGAACACCCCACTGGAGTTTAGAAAGTCTTTCTGAATTCGAAAAAGAACGTAAAGACTTGGTTGACGAGTTTTTTTCAAATCTAGATGATGAATATGATGTAGTTTGGCACAACAAATTAGCATTTTGTGAAGTGGGAAATGGAGATTATTTAGCATTTGATATGAAAGATGATATAGATGCTCCAATAATTTACCTAAGCCACGACGATGGAGAAGGACATGGGTATAAGATTGCGAATAATTTCATTGAATTCATTGAGAATTGGTCAAGAGTAGCTTTTGTAGGATGCGAAGATTGGCAGTGGTTACCTTTCACTACCAGTTTTGAAAGTGGTATAAATCCAGATGATGAACCAGCCAAAAAATTTAGAAATTGCTTGGGACTTAATATTTAAAAGAGTATTGAATTAAATTTCAATACTCTTTTTGTGCAATTTAATTATATTGGATTAATGTAGTGTCTTATTGATTATTCATTTCATAACCATTGACAAAATAAGTTATTGTTTCTAACTCATCTTCATTTAATTCTCTATCTAGTTCTTGTTTATACGCTGCCTTTATCTTCTCTTCATCGCCCTTATGAGCTTCTGTATAAGTTCCTACTGCTTTTAACATGCGAATCTCTTGTAAAAACTCCTCTCGATTTATCGCTTCCCCATGAGAAAGAATATATGTCTCAGCATCAAATTTTTCTAATTCATCTATTAATGCAAACATTCTTTTCGTCGTATAGTTCCACTTCGAAGAAAAAATATCTGCATATATACAGTCTCCTAAAAATAATATCTTTTCTTCTTTCACGTAAATAACAACTGAATCATGTGCATGATCTCCGCCCACATGTTTTAACACGCATGTCACTTCACCAAGATCTAATTCCATTTGATTCTGGAACGTTAAGGTCGGAGGAATAATGTTAATATTTCTCGCTTTTTCTTCAAACTCTTTTTTTATGCAATCCGCACAAAATGCAATTTCAGTACCCTCTTTTACGCGTGCGTCCAAAGCTTCATCTGTCCATTCATAAGAAACAAGTTTACGTATCTCTTTTTTCGTTTCAGAATGTGCAATAGACAATGCATCTTGTAGTACAGGCAATCCAAAAATATGATCCCAATGCCAATGGGTTAGTGCTACGAAATCTGGATTCGATACATTTTGTTCTTTTAACATTTCTAAAAATAATTGTGCATGTTCTTCTGAATTCCCTGCATCAATCATTAACGTTTTTTCTTGTCCAACGACCATTCCTAAGATAGGTCTATCTGTTTCAGAAACAGGTGTCATATACCAAAATGAGTTTCCTATTTTTTTAATTTGTTGCATAACCAATTCCCCTTTTCATTTCCTCACTTAAGTTTAATATATAGATTATAACGAATCACTACTTTTTTCTCTATACTCAAACACAATTACTTGGACTATTCTAACTTTCCTTTTCGTAAGCTAAAAATAAGTGGAAGAATCGGAGTGTGATACTATGGAACGATTATGGATTCCAATGATTGTTACGTTTTTTTCATTTGGTGGATTACTATTAGGCGGTGCTGTTGGAGTAGCAACACGCCAACTCATTGAAGAAAAGATGCATCGTTTATACGCATTATGTGGCGGTATTTTACTTGGGCTTTTATCCCTTGAAATTATTCCTGAAACATTTTCAAGCTACGAAATGATTGGGCCTATACTTGGTATAGCCATCGGTATTTTAGTTATGAGCTTATTAGATAACTATTGTCACCATCCAATGATACATAAAAAAGATCAACAAGCATGGCAAACCTTCCTTTTTCTCTCTTTCGCTATATTTATTCATAATATACCGAGTGGATTTGCGTTAGGTACAGCTTTTATAAATCATAATGACTCTGCCATTCCCTTTTTAATAGCAATTGTCGTTCACCATATTCCAGAAGGATTAGCTTTAATTATTCCATTTCTTTTTACAAAACATAAATATATTTCCTTTTTATTAACGACTTTATTACTTTCTCTTATTCTCGGTACTGGCACAGTTTTTGGCATTTTGATGGAAGGAAAAGCTCTTCACCTGCAAGGACTCATTATGGGAAGTGCTATTGGTTCACTTGGATATGTCACAATTCATGAAATGCTTTGGAAAGCTAAGAAACAGCTCTCTTTCCTTACATTTCTAATGTGGGCAACTAGTGGTTTTTTACTAATAACAGTGTTCACTTTATTCGCTGGGCATCATTAAAGTTGCTAAAGTGAAACTTTTGTACCTCCCACACTGATTCTTAGGTCACAAATAACCAGATAAATTTTCTTATTTGTATATTTTTCCTTTTTATCCAAAACATAATGTTATCTACTTATTATAAGGAGGAACACTTATGTTTGGGAAAACAGCCGGTGAAGCATTAGTTGATTTATTAATTGACTGGGGAGTAGAACACATATACGGTATGCCTGGAGATTCCATCAATTCTATCATTGAAGCTTTAAGAAAAAAACAAGATAAAATTAAATTTATTCAAGTTCGCCATGAAGAAGCTGGTGCATTAGCAGCGGCTGCCTATGCGAAATTAACAGGAAAACTTGGCGTTTGTATGGCAATTGCAGGACCTGGTGCTATTCATTTATTAAATGGTTTATATGATGCGAAACTCGATAAAGCCCCTGTTCTAGCAATTTCAGGTCAAGTAGAAACCGATTTACTTGGAACGGACTTTTTCCAAGAAGTAAATTTAGAAAGAATGTTTGATGATGTTGCGGTTTATAACCAGCGTATTATGTCAGCAGAGCAACTACCTGCCGTAGTGAATCAAGCAATTCGAATGGCTTATACGAAAAAAGGTGTATCCGTTCTTACAATTCCAGATGATGTCCCGAAATTCGAAGTAAAAAATGGTGCTCGTATTACAAATACTTCTTTTACTTTGCCTGAGTTGTTTCCACAAAAAGAAGATTTAGATGCGGCGAAACTCGCAATAAATGAAGCGAAAAAGCCTGTGATTTTAGCTGGAAAAGGAACAAAACATGCGAGAGAATCTTTACTTGCATTGGCAGAACATATTGGTGCTCCAATCGTACTTACATTGCCAGCTAAAGGAATTATTCCTGATGAACACCCTCTTTGTATTGGTGGATTAGGATTGATTGGCACGAAACCTTCTTATGAAGCAATGAAGCATGCAGATACTTTAATTATGGTCGGTACTTCTTATCCGTTCACCGGCTTCTTACCTGAAAAAGCAAAAACAATTCATATCGATACAGATCCTGCCCAAATCGGGAAACGTTATGCGACAGATATTGGTTTAGCTGGTGATGCTGATAAAACATTACGATGGTTAATTGAAAATGTTGAAGAACACACAGACCATTCCTTCTTAGAACATCACCAAGAAATGATGAAAAAGTGGGAAGAAAAATTACACGATCAAGAAGAAGACTCTTCCATTCCAATTAAACCACAACGCGTTATGCATGCTCTGCAGCAAGTAGCACATGATGACGCAATTCTATCAGTCGATGTCGGAAATGTAACAGTATGGACCGCAAGACACTTCCGTATGACAAACCAGCAATTTGTCATTTCTAGCTGGCTCGCAACACTTGGTTGCGGTTTACCTGGTGCTCTTGCTGGAAAAATTGCATTCCCGGATAAACAAGTATTTGCAGTTTGTGGTGATGGCGGATTTGGAATGACGATGAATGACTTCGTAACAGCTGTAAAATATAAATTACCAATCGTTGTCGTCGTATTAAACAATAATAAAATTGCGATGATTAAATTCGAGCAAGAAGTTATGGGTAATATCGAATTCGAAACAGACTTAACGAACCCTGATTTTGCAAAATATGCAGAGGCGTGTGGAGGTATTGGATACCGTGTTGAGAATTTAGATGAACTACTTCCCGCTTTCCAAAATGCAGTAAAACAAAATAAACCATGTATTATTGATGTAGTTGTAGATGCTAACGAAGCACCAATGCCAGCAAAAATCACATTTGGTCAAGCCGCTGGTTATACGAAACATATGATAAAAGAATTATTTGAAGAAGGTAAGATTGATTTACCACCACTTTAAGCGAAAAAAGATAGCTGAAAACAATTTGTCTTCAGCTATCTTTTTTATTTTTGTATCTCTCTATAAAAAGAAAAGTCATCCATAGTTAGTTGTACTTGTTTCTCTACTTGTAATTCTTTACTTTCCCTCTCTAGCTTTCTCACATTTCCTAACTTAATCGCATCTTGCATGCTATTACTAATTAGATTTCCAGCTAAAATTGTCATACTATAAAAAGCAATCGGTATAAGTACAATCCATGTATGAGTAGTTAAATGACGGAAGTTTTGACCAATTAGGCCGGTCCATTCTTTTGTTACACTATCTGCCTCTGTACCAAAGATAATTGTTCCGCCAAAAAATAACTCTAACAAGCCAAGATGCAAGAGAAGTAATAAAGTACTCACAAATTGTTGAGCAACAAGTAAAAAAATGATGGTAATACGTGTGGCCATACGTGATTTTTCACTCTATGCCATTTACTGCCCCCAAGCACAGTTGCTGCCATCATAAATTCTTCTCTTTTTATCCGACGGACTTCCTGCGCTGTATATAACATAATTGTTGGTACCGCTAAACATGTAAGGATAACCATTTGAAATATTACCCTTAAATGAAACGGCTCTGGTACTGTCCCATTTTCAAACACTAAAACTTCCCTTAACACAAAAAAAGAAATCATAACCATAGGTACAATGCTGAACGGATCAAAAAAAGATGCTATAACTGGAAAAGAACGTTTGCTATACATACCAAGAAGCAAACCAATACCTCCTCCAACTATAACTCGTAGAATCGCTATAATTACGCTCGCACCAACTGTCCATTTCGCTCCTTCTATTATTAGCTGGAAAAGATCGCGTCCTTTCTCATCACTACCGAACCAAAATTTATTCGACGGTGAAAACGGAGCAGCCTCTAGTTCTCCTTTTTCGTTATACATCATCGTAAGTTCACGGATATTCCCATCGAAAAATAAAGTATTTCCAATACTAACAATCATAAGTACGCTTAAAAAAGTAACACCAAACCAAAATCTCACATCTCTTTTTACAACTTGCCACATGCTAAACACGCTCCTTTATTACATTTTGTAAAAATGTATGTAATAAACGAAATAGTATAAAAAGCGGTACGTATAATATAATTAAACTTACTGTAAATATTTCTAATTTCGAATTTTCTTTTACAAAAACAAACATACCGTACGTATTAAATATCCATTCAATAATATATAAATTTGATAACATAAATAAAATATTTGTTTTTGCATAATAGATTGTTGTTAACAAAACATTTCTTGAAATATGATTTGTTAAAATATGTCGTAAACTAAGCCCTTTACTTTTAGCAAATATACTATAATCTTTCTCTAATTCTTCTCTGAAACGTAATAGTAGTAGCTTAATAAATAATAGTGTTGTAGGCAAAGTTAGACATATTATTGGCAATAGGCGAGCCCTTTCCTCCCCAATCCCCGCTAGTTTTACTGGCATAAAGCCTGTCTTTTGAAAGATTATTACGACTAGAAGTTGCGATAATAAAATTATTAAAATATCTGGGATGCTTTCAAGTACGACAAAAATCCCATTCCACATTCGTTGCTTTGATTGAGACCGTTGTAATACCCACACAACGAGAAGATACGCAATAAGTAATGACAGTAAAAATGCCGAAATAAATACAAACATTGTCTCTAAATAATGAATCCATATTTGCGGAAATAATTTCCTCGAATCTCGAAATCCATATGTAATTTCCCAAGGTTGGAGTAACTTTCCTCCAATAAACACAATCGTGTTCCAAAAACCAATTAAATCAATTTGTAATCCCTTAAATAATCGAGGGAGCGCACCTAAACAGATTATACATAGAATTGCAGCGAATAATTGTAAACAAGTAATCCCATACCACTTAGCAGTTCGCATCAACATAACTATTACCCCTTTACGAAAGAAAGAATATCCAGAAAAAACAAACCTCCTCAACCACACCTTAAATTCGCTTTTTTCCACTTAGTAAAATAGCTTGGAATAAACACGTAACAAAAAATAATCAACCAAACACGATAAATCCCAAAAGTAATTTTTTAAAAGTTTCATTTAGGTATATATACCTAATCCCTTCTTTAAACTCTGTTATTAACATCTTCAAATTAACTTCTTTCCATTTTGTTCTACCATTTGGTAAACAAACTTTTTCTGGAATGGAGATTGTTTGAATCAAAATACCCCTCATAATAAAAGTGAGCGTATTTACTAAAATGCTCCCGTAAATTCCAAAAGTTCAGTACACCATCGTTGCAATTCCTACACCAAACAAAGCATACAAACTATTTACCATTTGATTAATACCCGCTGCTGCACCATATTGGTCTGATTCAACTACTCCCTGTATCATCGATTGTTCTGATGGAGAGAAAAATTGTATACATGCATTTTCCAAAAATAAAAATATAAAGACAAGTATAATCATCCCGTAATAAAGCGAAATTAGGATTCCAATATTACAGAGCGAACAACATATGTTACTTACTGTACAAATACGTTGTCTATCAAATCGATCCACTACTGTCCCTACTAATAGAAAAAAGATTAATGCAGGTAATGCAATCATAATTTTTGTCATCGTTGCGTAAACTGGTTGTTTTCCGTATTGATCTAACAAGTAAAACATTAAAGAAATTCCAGCAATCATAGAACCGAGTCGCTCTAAAATATTTGCTAGAAAAAACGTGCATACACTTTGTTGCGAAATAACTGTAGCATTTCTTTCATACTTCGTATCCTTCCTCTCGACAAAATAGTATTATTTTAGTCATTTATTGGAAGTTACATTATATTTTTCGACCATTATCCAATCTTTTCCTTCTTTATAAAAAACATAAAAAAGAGCCCCTATTTTCAAAACAAGGACTCTTTTCATAAAATAAAACTTTAATCAGCCCTCACCAATCGGGCTGCCTGGCAAATAGCGGGATAAACTATTTAGCTACCTCTTCTTTCGGCATTACCATACCTTTATAAAGTTGAACAGTTATCCAGTAATAAATGAAATAAATGACTAAGAAAATTCCTATTGGCACCCATACTTTTACAAACGGGTCAACTAATATAAAACTGAATAAGTTAAGCCCAACTAAAACGTGGGAAATTCCAATAATTGCTGGGAAGATAAATAAATATGAAATTTCTTTATATATACTTTTCGTTAACATACTGCGTCTCACACCGATTTTTCGTAACATTTCATAACGGCGTATGTCGCGAGAAGCACCTGTTAATATCTTGAACATAAGGGAACTTGCCATCATTGCTAAAAAGGCAATTCCGAGGAAAAATCCCATAAACATTGTTCCGCTCATGAAGCTGTTCATAAACTGATAAATTGTCATTTTCGTAAATAAGTCTACCTTTTCACCTGTTGCTTTTTCAATTTGTGCTTTTTGTCTCTTGTCTATTTCGATCAATAACGGTTTATATTTTTTCATATCATCTACTTTTGCTAATGTTACAGTGTGTTCTGTTCCTTGAATTCCTTTATAATGCTCTTCGTCTGCAATTCTTACTGGTTTTCCGTTAAATTGATTATGCGTAATTTGTATCTCTCTTACAACTGCGTCTTCCCAATCCTTTGGCATACGAGGGAATTTTGCTAATTCAGGAGCCTCTAAAGCTGAATATACAGGTTCTGTTAAAGGTTCAGTCACACGTTTACGAACAGGCTCTTTTAACGTTTTTGTATCAAAATGGTCTGAAACAAGTGGTGGTTTCGCAGTTAAGTCGTTACGTAAATAATAAACGGCTTCTCCATCTACTTTATATTTGTACTTGCTTTCTTCAACAATTTCCATTTCTTTTAAGGCAGCTTTGTCTTGATCATTCGGATCATGAATTACAACATCATATACACGAGAAAAGTCTGTCATAATACCTACATTTTTTTGGAAAGCCATACCTGCCGTCATCGCACCTGCGCCTAATGCAATTAACATCGCTACAGTACCTAATACTCTCGATAAACTATTTACTCGAAAGCGTAGCTGTGCATATGTAAAACTATTTAGACCAGTTTCATTTCGTTTTTTATTCCCCTTAATTTTCATCACAAAAAATGGGAGTAATGAACTAAAGATAAAATATGTTCCAAGTGTTGTAACGATGGTTGCTATAATAAAACCTAATTCAGCATATATTTTTACATTGATCATAAAATAGTACCCTATACTTACTAGTAATACACCAAGTACTGTCATTATAATAATGCGAGTTTTACTTTTCTTCACTTCATCTAGTGTTTCATCTTCACGAATTAACTCTAGTTCAGTTTTACGTAACAATCGGACACTGTTCATTAAGCCAGTAATGAAAAATAGTATTAAGAAGAAAATAGCTGTAACTAAAATTGCTGGTGTGTATACAGATGCATAACTACCTTTTGCTGAAATTTCCATTCCATTCATTAAAAAATTTCCTGCTACACTTGCAAGTAACATCCCTACTAAAATACCGATAATAATACTGACAATACCCATACCGAATGTTTCAATAAATAATAACTGTGCTACTTTTTTCTTTTTTGCACCAAGCATCATGTACATACCGAGTTCTTTTCTTCTTAACGTGAGTAAGAAAGAGTTGGCATATATAATATAAAATACAGTAATGAAAGATAATAGTATTGCACCTACCCAAAAGACGAGTCTAATACTACTAATTAGGCTATTATCTTTCGTAAATTCGCTATTCATCGCCATCGTTTGGAACATATAGAAAATACTAATACTAATAACGAGGCCAATAAGTAAAACCATATAATCTTTTAACATTTTTTTCATACTATGACGTGATAATTTAAATAACATAGTTTCGCCCCCTACTTAGACTCAGCAGCTGAGCCCATATGAGCGAGCACACCTAAAATGTCTTGATAGAAATTCTCTCTAGTGCCTTGACGATTTAATTCTTTATAAAGAAGACCATCTTGAATAAATAAAATACGCTCACAATAACTTGCACTAAATGCATCATGTGTAACCATCAAAATACTTACATTGTGATTTTCATGTAAATCTTGCATTGCTTCTAATAAACTTTTTGCGTTTTTACTATCAAGCGCACCTGTCGGTTCATCTGCTAATACAATTGCTGGATTATGTACTAAAGCTCTTGCCGCCGCTGTTCTTTGCTTTTGTCCACCAGAAACAGCAGTTGGATATTTTGTTAAAATTTCAGTAATTCCTAATTTCTTCGCAACGTCATTTACCTTTCCAGTAATCTCACTTGATGGTACGCCTTGCAGAGAAAGTGGTAAAGCTATATTTTCATAAATTGATAAGTTTTCTAGTAGATTAAAATCTTGAAAAATGAAACCTAATTTTTGAGAGCGAAAATCAGATAACGCATTGCCCTTCATAGAAGTAATATTTGTACCAGCTATCGTCACACTACCACCTGTCGCTTGGTCAAGTGTACTTATCACATTAAGTAAAGTCGTTTTTCCAGACCCAGAAGGACCCATAATCCCGACAAATTCTCCTTCTTTAATACTTAACGATACACCCCTTAATGCTTTTGACTGATTCTCATTTCTTTTTCCATACGTTTTTTCTACACTTTCTACAGTAACTACATTTGTTGACATCTCTTTCACTCCATCCCTTTTGTATAAAATTAATTTCTCACATATTTCTTATTATTTTGTCATGTAAATCCTTAAGATTTTTTTAATTATTCATTCAATAAGAGTTACACCTGTAACATGAACCTATTTCCTACTTCATATTCTCATTTTTCTACAACTCGTTCCCTCGATTTCGCTTACATTTACCTTACATTTTTGTAAGATAAAAAAGAAAACACACTAATTTCTAATAGTGTGTTTTCTTTACAATCAATATTTTCTATTCTTTATTTCTTCTTCAATAGTTGCCACAAATACATCTAGTGCAATAACTTCTGACTTCTCTTCCCCATATTTACGTACATTTACAGCTCCGTTTTCCATTTCCTTATCTCCAATAACAAGAACATACGGTACTTTTTGCATTTGTGCTTCTCTTATTTTATATCCTAATTTTTCATCTCGTGCATCTTGTTCAACACGAACTCCAGCTTGTGCTAATTTAAGTGCAATCTCATTGGCATATTGTTCATGTACTGCATTTGAAACTGGAATTACTTTCACTTGAACTGGTGCCACCCATGCCGGGAACGCACCTCCAAAGTGCTCAATTAATATTGCTAAGAAGCGATCTAATGACCCTAAAACTGCCCTGTGAATAACAACTGGTCTTTTCTTTTCATTATTTTCATCTATATAATTTAAATCAAATTTCTCTGGCATTTGGAAATCAAGCTGGATTGTTCCGCACTGGTGACTTCTATTTAAAGCATCTTTAATATGAAAATCAATTTTCGGCCCGTAAAATGCACCGTCACCTTCATTTAGTCTATATTTATAATTTAGCGATTGTAATACATTTTCTAATGCTGCTTCTGCTTGCTCCCATAATTTATCATCACCCATTGAGTCTTCTGGACGAGTAGAAAGCTCTACTTCATATTCGAATCCAAAAGTTTTATATACGTAATCAATTTGCGCCATTACGGATTTGATTTCATTTTCAATTTGTTTTGGAGTTACAAATAAATGTGCATCATCTTGGCAGAAAGTACGTACTCTTAATAATCCGTTTAACGCACCACTAAATTCATGGCGATGTACTTGACCAAATTCACACATACGAATCGGTAATTCACGATAAGAATGCAATTTATTTTTAAACATAAGCATGTGCCCTGGACAGTTCATCGGTTTTAATGCAAAACTTTTATTATCTACTTCAGAGAAATACATATTATCTTTATAATGTCCCCAGTGCCCTGATCTCTCCCATACTTCTTGGTTCATCATGAACGGAGTGCGTACTTCTTGATAATTGTACTCTTTTTGAATTTCTC
The DNA here is from genome assembly GCF_900100505.1 of Bacillus sp. cl96. Classification (NCBI taxonomy): domain Bacteria; kingdom Bacillati; phylum Bacillota; class Bacilli; order Caryophanales; family Bacillaceae; genus Bacillus; species Bacillus sp. cl96. Next base: position 330,031 of record NZ_FNDM01000003.1, on the reverse strand, counting down.
TTAAAAATGCTTCCAATTCGTTACGAATCATTTGTCCTTTCGGTAAATAAAACGGCATTCCCGGAGCCTCTTCAGAAAACATAAATAACTCAAGCTCATTGCCTAACTTACGATGATTTCTTTTTGTTGCTTCTTCAACGAAATGTAAATACTCTTCTAATTCTTTTTGAAAAGAGTATGCAACACCATATATGCGCTGAAGCACTTGGTTATTACTATCACCTCGCCAATATGCACCGGAAACGTGAGTTAATTGAAATGCTTTCAAATAACCTGTTGATGGTAAATGTGGCCCTCTACATAAATCTACAAATTCACCTTGTTTATATAGTGTTACACTTTCCCCACTAGGAATTGCTTCTAAAAGTTCTAATTTCAATCGATCGTTCATTTCTTGAAACAGTTTTGCTGCTTCTTCTCGAGAAACCTCAACTCGTTCTATCTTTATATTTTCATTTATAATCTTTTTCATTTCTTTTTCGATTTTTCGTAAATCTTCTACGTTTACACTACTTGGAAGATCCATATCATAATAAAATCCATTTTCAATAACAGGCCCCACCCCAAGATTTATATCACCATACATTCTTTTTACAGCTTGCGCTAAAATATGTGCCGCAGAGTGTCTTGTAATTTCTACACCTTCATTTGAATCTATAGTAATGATTTCTACTTCCGCATTTTCTTCAATATTTCGGCGTAAATCATATAACCCATCATTCACTTTCCCCGCGACTGCTTTCTTTTTCAAACTACTGCTAATGGATCCCGCAATTTCTTCTAAAGTAATTCCTTTTACAAATTCTTTCACGCTACCATCTGGAAATTTAATTTCAATCATTTGTTCTTTCATTTTTCATCTCTCCATTTCATAATAAAAAGCACACTCATCCCTAACATAGGGACGAGCGTGCTTTTACCCGTGGTTCCACCCAGATTCCCATCACAAAATGCAATGGCTTCTTTTACGGTAACGTCGTTTATACGGCACTAGATACTTAATTTCCCCAGTGCAGCTCTAAGGTGGTAAGTTATTTTTCTGCGTTAGGAAGTTCTCAGCTTTCCTTCCTTCTCTGTATAACCGGGTAAAATAACTCGTGTCCTTTTCTTCGCTTATTATGAAATTGAATGTAAAAAAGCATATTCATCCCTAAATATAGGGACGAATATGCTTTTATCCGTGGTTCCACCCAGATTCCCATCACAAAAAACATAATGACTTCTTTTGCGATAACGTCGCATACACGGCACTAGATACTTAATTTCCCTAGTGCAGCTCTAAGGTGGTAAGTTATTTTTCTGCGTTAGGAAGTTCTCAGCTTTCCTTCCTTCTCTGTATAACCGGGTAAAATAACTCGTGTCCTTTTCTTTGCTTTTTGTAAAACATCCATTTATTGTTATTTAATATATCTTATTCATTTTATTTTTGCAAGTGTTTAAAAAAATTATTTATTTAATTAAAAAAGTGAAACCAAATTTTTTTGGTTTCACTTCACAATTTTACCAATCTTGTGGTTCGTAATTTAAGTCTGCAAATAGACGTCTTTTCTCTTTCTTTGTTAAATCTCTCCACTGCCCAACCGGTAAATTATTCAATTCAATATTCATAATTCTCGTACGTTTTAACGTGTATACTTGATAACCTAAAGCTTCACACATACGGCGAATTTGACGATTTAGCCCTTGTGTTAAAATAATTTGGAACTCATATTTTGATAACTGTGTAACCTCACAAGGAAGCGTTTTTGTTCCTAAAATTTTAACACCCGCTGCCATTTTCTCTAAGAAATCAGGTGTAATTGGCTTATCTACTGAAACGATATATTCTTTCTCATGTTTGTTTTCAGCACGTAAAATTTCATTAACAATATCACCATCATTCGTTAACAAAATTAAACCGTCTGAGTCTTTATCAAGACGTCCAATGTGACTAATTCGTAAAGGATGGTTCACTAAATCGATAATATTACCTTTTACTGATTTTTCACTCGTACATGTAATACCTACTGGTTTATTTAAAGCGATATATACGTGATCTCGAGCAATTCGAAGCTGCTCTCCATTTACTCGTACATCATCACCTGGGTTCACTTGGTCACCAATTTTTGCAACCTTACCGTTAATAATTACTCTTCTCTCATTAATTAGTTTATCCGCTCCACGTCGAGACGCTTTTCCAGCTTCACTAATAAATTTATTGATACGCAAATTAGGCACATCCTTTTCTAAAAAAATTTCAAGCTCACACTGCTTCTACCGTACAATACAAAAGGGTAAGCCTCCTATTATAACTTAAATATATTAACATGAAAGGGTATATAACGTCTTCTATTAATTACTTGTTTATAAGAAAATATCTTTATTATAACACTTTTTCAGCGTTTAATATACAAGCCATTCTTCCTTACATACAGCTTGTTTTCCTTTTATCTCTTCTATATCTTCATGAATATTAGCTAATTTATATAAATCTGGGAAAATCTCTTCCACATAATGTTGATGCGTCTGTTCATCTTTCCAATACGTTAACACTATGTAACGATTTTCATTTTTTAAAGACTTCCCAACTACTCCACCTAACATTCCTTTTGCTTTTTCCATTCCTTTATTCCAAATTGTTTCTTGCTTCTGTAAAAAATACTTTTCCTTTTCCACCTTTACATCACATATAGCAACTCTTACGAATGATCCTTCTGTAACAACGTCTTTCAAATGCGTATCAGTTATATCATACAACGTTTGAAATAATTCAATTTCACACGAAAGAAACGTATCCTCTTGATTACTATTTAAATAAATTGTATCGTGAGCACCATTCATAAATGATTGATATGTACTTCTATCTTCCCATAAAGTAAATACACATGCCTCATCTTCATACCATCCACCAAATTGTCCATGAAAACCATCTAGATGCCGTATATCACTCCATTTTTCTTGCGCATTTGAAAACAATTTCTTTTTCTCTTCTTCCACCTTACAGTAGATTGTTTTTAGTAACATTTTTAATTCCCCCTTTAGCATATAATTTATCTTCTTCTCACAATAATTAGTTCACATAATATTTTTATAATCACCCTAATACTCTTTATAGGCATATAGAACTAATCATATTTATCACTACATCTATCAAAACATCTATCGAATTTAATTTCAAATGATTCAGAATAAAAAAAGATGTAACTCTTAATGAATTACATCTTTAGCTAATCTCCCTTATTCATCTTTTTCTCAAATAAATAATACGTAATTTCTCCCGGATAATGTACTACTGCTACCTTCCTTTCCCCTTTTTTAAAACTAACAGTATGCCCGTTTTCCCCTAAGTTCTCCCATCCATTTGCCTTTGTAATAGGCATTACACTTATATATTGATAGTCCTCTTCATTATCATCGTTAATATGGATTGCTGACATTGGCACTGGAAAATCTTTAATTTTAGATTCTTTGTCTACATATATGAGTGCAAATAAACCAACTAATAACATAGCCATTGAAATACTTAAAACCAGTTTTCTTCTATTCATTTTCACTAAAAACCCTCTTTTCTCGCATATAACTTTCATCATTTTATTAAATTTAATTATTCATGTATAGAAAATATATAATTTAAATTATTTCTAACCTATTTTCTCTACTTTAAACAACATTATTGTTATATATTATAATTATAAGTTTTTAAATTTTGGAGGCGTTACATATTGCAGAAATTACTTTTTACTAAATGGACAGTTGTTATTTCTATTTTCATCATTTTCGGTACGATTTTCTATGTTACTAATTTTAAAAATAACAACGAAAAAGCAACTGTAGAAACAGCGGAGACAAAAACTTTCAAAACGAAATTACAACCTAAAATTCATGAATTGACTACTCATTATAATGACATCATCGAAAAAGATTGGTTACCTGCCTGGGAAGAGATTAACACGAATGGAGATTCAGTAGATCGAAATAAACTATTAGTTACAATGAGTGCTGTTTCCAAACAGTACGAAACAATTATGAACGAAATAGACACGCTTAAAATTGAAGAAAACATAACAGATATAGATATACAAAAACAACTACTTCAATTCACAACTCAGTTTAAATCCGCATCAAATTTCATGAAAAATGCAGCAAATTTGATTATAGACGGAGCAAATAACTCTACTTCAACCAATGAAACTATTGAAAAAACAAAACAAGCTTTAGGACTTGCGGATCAACATATTGTCATCGCTTTATCTACTTTAAATGAAGTTAAAGATAAATTAGGACTTACAAAAAAATAAAACTATTTACTATTTTAAAATAAAAAATGATTGCAATTCACAATTTGTATGTCTATAATGTTTTTATTGATTTACAATCAATGTGTTTATAAATTTTATAATTCGGATGAACCATTCAGGAGAAGGTCTATTGATCTACCGACGGGGCAAAAAGTTGTTATACCAGCTTTGAAACTCTCAGGTCTTGGTTACAAGTAGAACTGCATGGGGACGAATCTCTGGAGAGACTCCCTCTCGCTTTCATAGAGCGCGGAGGAAAACGAGCACCGAAGGAGCAAATCCGCTACTTTAGCGGATAATCTCTCAGGTAAAAGGACAGAGACAAGCGAAAGAAAAAGCCGATTGTATCGGTTTATTTTTCTATCCCTTGTTTCTCCAGAGACCATTTCATTTACTTGAAGTGGTTTTTATTTTTTCTAAAAAAGGAGAATAAAGATGGAGACAGTAAGTAAAGTATTAGAACAACTAAATCAATACGTGTGGGGATTACCAACTTTGTTGCTACTCGTTGGAACAGGTATCATTCTCACAGTGCGTTTGAAAGGTTTACAGTTTAGTAAACTATTATACGCTCACAAACTAGCGTTTAAAAAATCAGAAGATACTTCTTCTTCTGGAGATATTAGTCACTTCCAAGCACTCATGACAGCTATGGCCGCAACGATTGGTATGGGTAATATAGCCGGTGTTGCAACAGCGGTTACAATTGGTGGTCCTGGTGCAATATTTTGGATGTGGATTACCGCTTTATTCGGTATGGCAACAAAGTATGCAGAGGCAATACTTGCAGTGAAATACCGTGTTAGTAATGAAAATGGTGAATATTCAGGTGGACCAATGTATTATTTAGAGCGTGGTTTAGGTAAGAAATGGCTTGCTATATTATTCGCTATATTTGGTACAACTGCTTCTTTCGGTATTGGTAATATGGTGCAATCTAACTCAGTTGCAGAGGCAATGCGAATTAATTTCTCTTTCCCTCCTGCTTTAACTGGTATAGTAATGTCATTTTTAATCGCAATTGTTATTTTAGGCGGTGTAAAAAAAATCGGGAAAGTGACGGGATATGTCGTTCCTATTAAAGCTTTCTTTTATATAATTGCTGGTCTTATAATTATTTTCTATCACTACGACCAAATTCCAGAAGCATTTTCACTTATTTTTTCTGGTGCATTTAATGGTACAGCAGCTGCTGGTGGTTTTATTGGGGCAACAGTTGCATCAGCTATCCAAATCGGAATGGCGCGTGGTGTATTTGCGAACGAAGCTGGTTTAGGGAGTGCACCAATTGCGGCGGCGGCGGCAAAAACCGATTCGCCTGCAAAGCAAGCTTTAGTTTCAATGACTGGTACTTTTCTAGATACGTTTATTGTATGTACAATTACAGGACTAGTATTAATTACTACAGGCGCTTGGAAATCAGGTAAAACTGGTGTTGAAGCTACAACACTTGCATTCCAATCTGTATTCGGTACTGCTGGTAGTATGATTCTCGGTATCGCAATTATTTTATTTGCCTACTCTACTATTTTAGGCTGGTCGTATTATGGAGAAAAATGTGTAGCTTATTTATTCGGAGAAAGTGCAGTTAAATATTATAAAGCAATCTTTATTTTCATGATTGCAATTGGTGCTAATTTAAAGCTAGGAATCGTATGGACATTTGCTGATATTGCAAATGGACTTATGGCAATTCCAAACTTGATTGGTTTGATTGGATTAAGTAGTATTGTTGTTGCTGAAACGAATCGCTTTTTACAAGCAGAGAAATTGAAAGAAAATAATAAAAAACAGGCAAGTTAATCTATGAAAAAAGGAATGACTCATACATGATGAGCATTCCTTTTTTCATCCCCTCTTTTACTTAATTACTATCATTAAAAATATATTTATATCAATATTTACTCCTTTTTATTCCTTCAAAAGTTTTTCACATAAATGTCATAAATCGTATGGTCTAACTATATAGTTGAAAAGGAATGCGACATTAAAGTGTCGCTGAAAAACTCATCCAAGAAAAGGGAGGAAAAATCTTTTGAAAAACAAAATCATTGTTTTCCTATCTGTTTTATCATTTATTATTGGTGGTTTCTTCTTTAACACGAATACTTCAAGTGCTGAAACATCATCTACTGATTACGTTCCTAACCAATTAATCGTTAAGTTCAAACAAAATGCATCTTTAAGTAATGTGCAATCTTTTCATAAATCTGTCGGAGCTAATGTCTTATCTAAAGATGATAAGTTAGGTTTTGAAGTCGTACAATTTTCAAAAGGTACTGTAAAAGAAAAAATAAAGAGTTATAAAAATAATCCAGATGTGGAATATGCAGAACCAAATTATTACGTTCACGCCTTTTGGACTCCAAACGACCCATATTTTAATAATCAATATGGATTACAAAAGATTCAAGCTCCACAAGCTTGGGATAGCCAACGAAGTGATCCGGGTGTAAAAGTAGCTATTATTGATACAGGAGTTCAAGGCTCACACCCTGATCTGGCTTCGAAAGTAATTTACGGGCATGATTATGTTGATAACGACAATACATCTGATGATGGTAATGGTCATGGTACACATTGCGCTGGAATTACTGGAGCACTTACGAATAACAGCGTCGGAATTGCTGGTGTTGCCCCACAAACTTCAATTTATGCTGTCCGCGTATTAGATAATCAAGGAAGTGGTACTCTTGATGCTGTAGCGCAAGGTATTCGAGAAGCTGCTGATTCGGGTGCAAAAGTAATTAGTTTAAGTTTAGGAGCTCCAAATGGTGGTACTGCATTACAACAAGCCGTTCAATATGCATGGAATAAAGGCTCTGTTATAGTTGCAGCTGCTGGAAATGCTGGAAATATAAAAGCTAATTACCCTGCTTATTACAGCGAAGTAATTGCAGTTGGTTCTACAGATCAATCAGATAGAAAATCTTCATTCTCTACTTATGGTAGCTGGGTAGATGTTGCAGCACCAGGTTCAAATATATATTCAACATATAAAGGAAGCACGTATCAATCATTAAGTGGTACATCTATGGCAACACCTCATGTTGCAGGAGTCGCTGCTCTTTTAGCAAATCAAGGATATAGTAATACACAAATTCGCCAAATTATTGAGTCAACTTCTGATAAAATTAGTGGTACAGGTACGTACTGGAAAAACGGTAGAGTCAATGCATATAAGGCTGTACAATACGCTAAGCAATTACAAGAAAATAAAGCTTCTTAAGAAAACTTTAATCAGTCGATCTACCATGAATGCGGAATAAAATAGAAGGAGAGACTTCTATAATTAAAGCCTCTCCTTCTTACAAACTATATTACTCTCCCTGCTTTTTAACCATATGTAAATACAGTACAAAATCCATCATTGTCGACGAATGACCAAGTTGACGGATCATCGCTGTTATATTTCCTCTATGATATGTACCATGATTTACGACATGTTGCACTAATTCTAAAATCGAAGTTTCTAATTTCCCTACATATGGATTCTCAATAACAAATACAGCATTCACATCTTGTATTGTAATTAAAAAATCTTTATATTGATTTGCCATGTTTTCAAACATTTTTTCTAATTCATGTAACGATTTAGTTTCAATTTGTTTTCGTAAATCTTCTCGGTCTTGTATTGCTTCATTCATACTTTTACCATGCAATATATGTAACCACACTTGATCTGTAATATAAATATGCACAAAAGTATCCTTAATGGATGGGAATACACTCTGTATCTGCTCATTAAAAATCGTCTCATAGTTTGGTAACTCTTTTAATCGATTGAATAATCTTGTATTGGCCCAAGCATGATAATCACACTGTTTTAATATATAATCTTTCAATTTATATTACCTCCTTATTGTATGAAACGAATGGTTTGTTTCTTCATTTCTGATTCTCTATCAGCCTTTGCAATCCCTTTTTCTTTCATTTCATGCTTATTTATCATTTTATATTTTACATACGTATAAAATTCCGTTTGAAATGGAAATGGTGTAATCCGAATTGTTTCCTCGTCCACCCATTCAGCTTGAATAAGTTTCTCCTCTTCACTATTAAACATTTCTGTTCCTTCAAAACCATCTTTAAATAAATCAATTTCATCTTTCTTTTTGACACCAGGCTTATTCATACATACGTATAAAGAAATTTCATCACAAAACTTTAATAATTTATAATGTTTATCGAACATCGCAAACTGTTCTTTTGTTAACGTTTTCAAGATTCTTTTTTGTCGTTCTAATTCATGTTTATAAAATGACATCATCTCTTCATCTTCCTCGTTTAGTGGAAATGATAAAAAATGTTTACTACAAAGCAATGCCCCGTATGGATTAGAATTCTCAATTTCATTCAAACCAATCGTATAAAAAACAAAACGTAATGGGCTTGGACAATCCATAAATGTATATGGAATATTTTTAGCATCATTCAAAATTGGTACTTTATCAAGCTCTATCCATCCTCTGTCATGCTCATATATTGCATCAACTGTTTCTTTTAAATATGTTTTACTTTCAAAAAAGTCTTCTTTTATATGTTTTGCAATCTCTCCAGCTAAAAAACCATGGTCATGTTGACGAATTAATATACTTTCCTTCTCATTTTTTTCACGAAAAATCATTCATATACTCCCCCTCATCCTCATACTAAAGCTTTTTATATGCATCGATTCTTAATTAATCCCTAAATAATAGAAGGGATTCAGTCTCTTGCAACGAAATTAACATAATTATATAGTATTCTATCTAATCATAGTGATAGCTTTATCTTTACTATCTATTATACTAAAACATTCATTCCAAAAATTTTTTTATGAGGTGAAAACATGAACAAAACAGAATTAATTAAAAACGTAGCTCAATCAGCTGATATTTCTCAAAAGGACGCTTCTGCAGCTGTACAATCCGTATTTGACACAATTGCTAATGCATTACAATCTGGAGATAAAGTTCAACTAATCGGTTTTGGAACTTTTGAAGTGCGCGAAAGATCTGCTCGTACAGGACGTAATCCGCAAACTGGCGAAGAAATTCAAATCGCCGCTGGTAAAGTTCCTGCATTTAAAGCAGGTAAAGAATTAAAAGAAGCTGTTAAATAAACAAGAAACCAGCCATTTTATAGGCTGGTTTCTTGTTTTTATTTAAGCAATTGCTTTATATTCTCTGCATGATACACTTCACAAATATAAAATACACATTTGCATTTACTTACAATTTGATACTTTCTAGTTGGATACACATTCGCTGTAACAGAACATCCATCAAACAATTCAATAATATTTCCAGATGGCTGATATCCTTCATATAATACATTTCTTCTTACTTCCATCTTTTCTATAAGCTTTTCAACAGGAATATTTCCACTCTCTAATTCACTCTTTATTGCGTCCGGTAAAAACGAAGTGTCTGCAAAAATTAGATTTTCAGATAACACCTTGCCTTTATAACTAACATTAGATACACGGTAAAGAAATGTTCCATCTTTATCAAAGAAATTCTTTGCTTCTTTCGGAATGTACTGTCTACCAAGTGCCTCTTGTTCAAGAACATCAAACTGAACTGTATCATTTAAAAGCTTTTCTAAAGCATGAATGGATGATGTATCTCCAGAAAATAAAATATTTTTAATTGCTTGTACGTTATAAGTGAATTCATTCTTTCTATTTTCCGCTACTAACATGAGGAACACCTCTTCTATAATTTTTTTATTTAAGATTTAAAAGTGCTGCCGCATCTAATTGCGTAATTTCAGTTACTTCCTTACTGAATATTGCAACAGAGGCCCTATAATCTAAACTAGGCTTTACATCTTCCATCATTGTATTATTTAATAACTCTTGTCTATCCTTAAAAACCAACAAGTTTGGAGGATCATTTGGAGCTGATACTGTAATATGTACTGGCGGAATCATTAGTCCTTCACCTGTCGCTTTCAGCACCGCTTCTTTTCGAGTCCAATATGTTAAAAATCCTTCTATTTTCTGTTCATTTGGCAGTTTCATAACTTGCGCTATTTCAATATCTGTTAATACACCTTCTGCCATTTTCATAACATCTACATTTGGATTCATTTGTTCTACATCTATGCCAACAGGTGCAGATTTTGTAAAAGCAACGACAACCCACTCACCTGAATGCGAAACGGATAATTGCGGCATACCTTCTGGTAATTGTGGTCTTCCATGCTGCACTTTACATACTGAGCACATTCGATCAATTGGTACTTGGACTGGTGACATAGAAAGTATCTTACCGAGAACTAATCTACTTATTACGCAACCTATTATAAAACGAGCTCGATCTGCCGAATGATGATACGAATTTGCTTTCTCTCGCTCTATATCATTTAGTAAATTGTAATGCCATGATTGTAAATCCGAAATTCTTGCCCACCATATTTGACAATCATTCTCATTCAAAGTTGGAATAGAATCTACAACTTTACTTTCTATCATGTAAACTCTCCTTTATTCAACGAATATCAATTTTCATAAGAAAGCATGCGTATATTGTTATTCATTGACAAGTACTTTCTCTTTTTCTGATACAGATAATGTTTTTTCTTTCTTCTTTGACATTACCTCTTTATCGGAAATACGTAAAGAAAATAGTAGTGCTATGAGCAAAAATATTGCTGATCCAATTAATGCTGCTTGATATGGTAAAAAATCGGATTGAGCGTTATTACTTCCAAAACCAGCTAGTATACTAGCTAAAACAGCTACTCCTATTGCTGAACCTAATCGATTTTGCACATTGAATATAGTAGTAGCTCTCCCCATAGAAGGCGGCGTGATATTGTTAAAGGCAGAAAATTGAACCGCACCGACAGATTGACCTAAGAAAATACCGATACCAAACAATAATGCGCGGATTTGCCACGGATTCGTATCGTGATTTACAAAACTTAATAAAACAAAGATAACCACGGTACAAATTAATCCAATAGAAATTACCTTTCGCGCTCCTAATTTTTTATATGACCATGGCACAATTTGTGAAGAAATCATTAATCCAATCGCCTCTGGAAATGTCGTAAGTCCTGATTCCAGCGCGGAAACTCCTATCACATTTTGATACATAAGTGGAAAAACAAATAACATTCCTAGTAAACCAGCTGATGAAAATAATGATATAAGACTCATCTTTCTAAACACTGGTTCTTTTAATAAACGTAAATCTAACATCGGTTGCTTTACTTTCAGTTCTACGATTATAAACAATGTAATGAATACACCCCCAGCTATCCCAGTACTCATAATTTCTGGAGAAATCCACCCTTTTGATGGTCCCTGGCTGAGCGCATATATGAGCATCGCAAATCCTGGTGCTGATAAAATAAAGCCGAGCGAATCAAAGCGACCAGCTGATTTTTCAACATGCTCTGCTAAAAATAGAAGTCCAAATAGCAATGCAACGATTCCAAACGGTAAATTAATATAAAATGCCCAACGCCAAGACATTTGATCTACAAAGAAACCACCGATGATAGGACCAATTGCTGGTGCTACAGCAATTGGAAGTATAATGAACCGAGAAATCTTCGGTCTTTCCTCTGGTGAAAATGTTCGAAATAACATTGCCATTCCAACTGGTGTTAAAAGCCCTCCACCAGCACCTTGAATAATACGGAAAATATTCAATGAAGTAATATCGTTAGCCATTCCGCATAAAGTAGAGGCAATTGTAAATACGAAAAGAGCAATTAAAAACACTCTTTTCGTACCAAATCGATCTCCTAACCAACCAGAAATCGGAAGGAAAACAGCTAAACTAACTAAATATCCAACATTAACCGTCCCCATTGCAGATGCAGGTACTTGTAGTTCTCTACTTATCGTTTGCAGTGCTACATTTACAATCGTTGCGTCCATCGCAGCCATAAACATCGCAGTTATATAAACGATACTTACAACTACTTTTGGATTTAGTTTTTCTTTCATTATCGTTTTCCTGCTAATGTTTTTTCGCGAACTTGATTACTTTTTGGATTCAAATCTTTCCAGTTATATTCAACATATTCTAAGCAGCTCTGCCTACTAGCTTCTTCATATACGACATTCCAGCCAATAGGTACATCGAGAAAAGCAGGCCAGAGAGAATACTGGCCCTCCTCATTTATTAATACTTTATATGTGTAATTATCATTTTCAAATGGATTCGTCATACTCTACTTACCCCTTTCTTATTCTGCAAATATTTCGCTAATACTTGTCCAATTTCCGTAAGCGGACCTGGCTGACATAGATCTTTATGTCTACAATCAATATCGTGCTGCACAATTTGCCCGTCTAAATAATTTAGCCACGTATTTGGAGAAATAGGATCAAACCAGTCTGGTATAACAGTAGATCTAAAGAACAGGATATCTCCGTTATAAACTTTCGGTACATATTTCCCTAACAACCCTACTGAATTTACATATGTTTCTTTCAAGTTCAATATAGTCTCTTCTTCAAGACTTGCTAATGCACTTCCATCTTTACGAAGGATTTCAACTGCACTTTCCATTGTAAGTGGTTTACCATCCATGTTATCTGGGTCATATCCGCCTAAAGCAAGTAATGCGATTAACGCTTCCTCTTCAGTAGGCGCTTCCGTATTCGGTAAGAAGTGTCCAGGATAAGAGTCAAGCATAACGAGTAATTCTACTTCTTCCCCTTCATTTTGTAATTGCGCCGCCATTGCATGCACAACATTTCCTCCAAGCGACCAACCTAATAAACGATATGGTCCATGAGGCTGTACTTCACGAACGTGTTTCAAGTAATCCGCCGCCATCTCCTCTAAACTTTTTGGAAGTTCTTCATTTTTAGCAATACCACGTGCTTGCACACCATAAATTGGATAATCTGTTCCTAAAGATTTCATAAGTCCTGCATAGCACCAACTTAATCCACCTGCTGGATGTACACAAAATAGTGGTAATTGATCCCCGCTTGCTCGTAATGGAAGCAACACATCAAGTGCACTTTGACCATTCCCCATCTCAAGTCTTTCAGCTAACCCTGCAACAGTCGGTGCTGCAAATAAAGTACCAATGTTTAGTTCCACTCCAAGCGCCTCTTTCATGCGGCTCATAAGCTGCACTGCAAGGAGTGAATGACCACCAAGATCAAAGAATCCGTCATCAATTCCAATTTGAGGTACACTTAGCACTTCTGTAAACAAGTCACATAACATTTCTTCTTGCGGTGTTCTTGGACCACGACTAGAAGATGATGCGATAAATGCTGGAGCTGGCAATGCCTTTCTATCTAATTTACCGTTTGGAGTTAAAGGTAACTCATTTACTACTACAAAAGCGCATGGAACCATATAATCTGGTAAACTACCACTAGCAAACTGACGCATTTCATTCGTATCAATTGCTTCATTATTTGATGCAACGATATAAGAAACTAACCGTTTATCCCCTGGTTGATCTTCACGTACAATAACGGCTACTTGCTCAGCTTTAGGGTGCTTCATTATGACTACTTCTATTTCTCCTAATTCAATTCGGAATCCACGAATTTTGATTTGATGATCTGCACGTCCTATATAATCTAGCGTCCCATCATTACGCCAGCGAGCTAAGTCTCCTGTACGATACATTCTTGTACCTGGCTTGCCAAATGGATCTGCGATAAAGCGTTCAGCCGTTAATCCTGCTCTTCCTAAATATCCACGCGCAAGTCCTGCACCTGCAACATACATTTCTCCAACTACTCCAGGTGGGACTGGTTGTAAATAGTTGTCTAACACATACACTTTAAGGTCAGGTATACTGCACCCAATTAAACTATTTGCCCGTAAAGAGACGATAGTTTCATCTAATTCAATATAACTAACATGTACTGTCGTCTCTGTAATACCATACATATTAATAAGCTTTGGTGCGTTATGAGGATGTCGACTATACCAATCTTCTAAGCGACTTAGCTCAAGTGCTTCTCCTCCAAAAACAACATATCGTAAAGATAATTTTTGGCCAATCTCTTCATTTTCACGATCTGCTTGCATCAATTGGTAGAACGCTGATGGAGTTTGGTTTAAAACCGTAACCTTTTCTTTAACAAGAAGCTGTAAAAATTCTTTCGGCGAGCGACTTACAGTATGTGGGACTACAACTAAACGCCCTCCGTATAATAAAGGTCCCCAAATTTCCCAAACCGAGAAATCAAAAGCATATGAATGGAACATCGTCCAAACATCGTTTCCGTCAAACTGGAACCAATGATCAGTTGCTCCTAAAAGTCTCACTACATTTTGATGAGGTATCATAACGCCTTTCGGTCTGCCCGTTGACCCTGACGTATAAATAACGTAAGCAATATGTGATGGAGATAATGGCTTAATTCGTTCCACTTCATCAATATTGTCTTCACTATATTTCTCAACCTCTGCTATTACTTTCACATCATCAACTAAAACTTTTAGTGCCTCATTACATTCAATTTCCACTTCTGAATTCGTTAAAACACATGATGGTTTCGCATCGTGTAGCATAAATGAAATACGGTCTGCTGGGTAATCTGGATCTAACGGAAGGTATCCAGCACCAGCTTTAAGAACAGCTAATAAGCTTACAACCATGTTTAATGATCTTGGCATCGCTAAAGCAACGAGTTGATCAGGACCAATCCCTTTTGCTATTAGGAATCGAGCTATTTTATTTGCTTTTCTATTTAACTCTTCATAAGTTAATTTCTTATCTTCAAAGACAACAGCAATAGAATTTGGATTTATATGAGCCTGCTTTTCAAACAATTGTGGCAATGTCATTTCTGGTGCAATTTGAAAACCACCATTCCACTTTTCTAACACTGTATTTTTCTCTGCTAAAGTTAATATTTCTAATCTGCCAATGGATTGATCTGGATTTGTAGTTGCATCATCTAATAACAAAATGAAACGTTCTATTAGTTTTTGAACCGTTTCACGTTTATATAAATCGGTACTAAACTCTAGTAATCCATGTAAACCGTTCGGAGTACCATCAACCCCGTTACTCTCACTAATTTCAAATGTTAAATCAAATTTTGCAGAACCAACGCTTTGAATTTCAAGGCTCGCTTCTAAATCTGGTACATGAAACGTTGCTTCTGGTGTATTTTGAAAAGCTAACATAACTTGAAACAACGGATGGCTGTTTCGAGTACGTACTGGATTTAATACTTCAACAAGCCTTTCAAATGGAACATCTTGATTTTCATAAGCTGCAAGATTTACCTGCTTCACTCTATTTAATAATTCTTTAAAACTTGGATCTCCTGAAGTATTTGTACGTAACACTAATGTATTTACAAATAAACCAACAATATCTGAAAGTACATCATCATTTCTTCCAGCAATCGGACTTCCAATTGGTATATCAGTGCCTGCACCTAATCTTGTAAATAGTGCACTAAGCCCTGCTTGCAATACCATAAACAAACTAACTCCATTTTTACGTGCAAGCTCTACTAACCTACTATGCATA
This sequence comes from Bacillus sp. cl96, assembly GCF_900100505.1. Taxonomy (NCBI): domain Bacteria; kingdom Bacillati; phylum Bacillota; class Bacilli; order Caryophanales; family Bacillaceae; genus Bacillus; species Bacillus sp. cl96. The sequence goes on along the minus strand of NZ_FNDM01000003.1, from coordinate 314,285 downwards.
CCTTCATCTATATGAAAATGAATTGTTTCCCCGCGGTAACTCGTCTCAATTGGACGCTGGAAATCTGTAGGTAACTCCATTTGGTCTGGTAAACCTTTAAGTTCTTCTTTCCAAAAATCTAATTGTGTTGAAATAAGACTCTCTTGTGTCGTTTCATCACCTAGCAATTGCTGTTGCCAAAGTGCATAATCTGCGTATTGAACTGGTAGTGTCTCCAGCTGAACTCTGTCACCTTGACATCGCGCTTTATACGCCGCTGTAAAATCTCTCGTTAACGGCTGTAATGACCAGCCATCACCTACAATATGATGTAATAGAATTAATAATACATGTTCGTTTTCACTCATTGTAAAAAGTTGCAAACGAACTGCCGGCTCAAAATCGAGGTTAAAGCTATATCTTACCGCCTCTGAAAGTACACTTTCTAATTCATCTTTACATGTATTAGTTATAACCATTTCTAAATTTAAGTTTTCCATATCTAAAATTTTCTGATAGGAACTACCTAATACGTTAGGGAAAATTGTTCTAAGTGTTTCATGTTTCTCAACTACATCATAAAAAGCACCTTGTAATGCTTCCCGATTCAATATTCCATTCATACGAATGACTAGCGGAATATTATAAGTAGGACTTGGACCTTCTAAACAATTTAAGAACCATAACCTGCGCTGTGCAAATGAAAGTGGAACTTCACTTGGCCTACTTGCTTTCTGAATAGCTGGTCTTGCGCTTTTTGCATGGTTTAATTGTTTCGCCAGTTCGGCAACAGTTGGTGATTCAAATAGTTTCCCAATTCCTAATTCCACACTTAACGTTTCACGAATTCTTGCCATTAAACGAGATGCGAGAAGTGAATGTCCACCCATTTCAAAGAAATTATCATCAATGCTAATTCGAGAAACACCAAGTACTTCTGCAAATAAATCACATAATATTTCTTCTTTCGGATTTCTAGCAACTCTCTCATTGTTCATTCCATTAAAATCAGGAGCAGGTAATTTCTTTCTGTCAACCTTACCATTTGGCGTTAATGGTAATACTTCTAGCACAACAAATGTCGATGGTATCATATAATTCGCTAAACTTTTTGAAACATAAGAACGAATTTCTGAAAGATTAATCGGTTCCTTTTCTTCTGCAACGATATACGCAATGATGCGTTTATCATTTGTACGATCTTCTCGTACCATTACTACCGCTTGTTGAATATTTTCATGTCGTTGTAATACCGTTTCAATTTCAGCTAATTCAATTCGGAATCCACGAATTTTAATTTGATGATCTGCGCGACTAATGTACTCTAACGCACCATCACTACGCCATTTCACAAGATCTCCTGTACGGTACATGCGCTTCCCTGATTCTCCATAAGGATTTGCAACAAACCGTTCAGCTGTTAACTCAGGTTTTCCAAAATATCCGCTTGCAAGTCCTTCCCCTGCAATATATAATTCCCCAATAACTCCAGGTGGCACTGGTTGTAACCCTGCATCCAATACATACACTTCTGTATTGCAAATTGGTTTTCCAATAGGAGGTATGCCCTTTTCACCTTCATCAATGTTCATGAAAGTAGACCAAATCGTCGTTTCAGTTGGTCCATATAAATTAGTTATTGAGCAACCTAATTCTCGTAATTTATTTGCTAAATGCGCTGGAAGAGCTTCACCACCAACAAGTATGCTTAGCCCTTGTAGCTTCTCTGGATAATCAGTTACTAACGCCTGCCAAAGCGTCGGTGTAGCCTGCATAATGGTCACTCTTTCTTCATGTAAAAGTGTCGTTAATGCAGAAGGCTCTTGTATGTCTTCTTTTTGCGCAATTGTTAAACTTGCACCACTAATAAGAGGTAAATAAATTTCTAGTGCAGAAATATCAAATGCAAACGTTGTAACTGCTAATAAATGATCATTTTCATTTAATGAAAACTTTTGTTGCATAGCCATTAAAAAGTTACTTAAACCTCTCATAGGAACAATTACACCTTTTGGGTTTCCTGTTGAGCCTGAAGTATATATTGTATAGGCTGGGTTTAACAGTGATACATCATTCTTACATGCTATATTCATACGAGAATATGTATGTAACGCTAGTTTCGTTTCTTCGTCATCTAATACAATTTTTTTCATATCCTTTTCTATAACTAACTTAGATGAAACAGATGAATGTGTTATGATACAAACTGGTTTTGCATCATTTACTATATAAGTAACTCTATCTGCTGGGTATTCTGGATCTATTGGTAAATACGCTGCACCAGCCTTTAAGACTGCTAGCATACTAACTACCATTTCTATTGATCTAGGGAATACTAAAGCTACAAACTGATTTGGTCGTATTCCTTCTTCTACTAAATAATGTGCTAGTTCATTCGCTCGTTCATTTAGCTCTTTATACGTAAGGATTACACCGTCACAAGTAATCGCTAGTTTATTGGGATTTTTTTTCACTTGTTTTTCAAATGATATAGGCAGACTGATTAATTCATCGTCTTCCTTCGTTTCATTCCATTCCAATAAAACTTTATGATTTTCTTCAGGCAGAGTAATGTTTATTTTTCCAATCGACTCGTTTTTCTCATAATTATTTATTACTAATTCAAATAGATTCATAAATCTTTCTTTATGCAATGCTAGCTCCGCGTTATTATATACTTCAGGATTTGCATCAAAATGAATCATTATCTCATTTTGATCAAAACGTTTATATACATTTATCGATAAATCATCGACAGGTCCTGCTGATAAGTTATGCGTAATACCACGATTTCCAGCAAAATTAAGCCCGTAATCAAAAGGCATAACATTCACTAACGGTCCAAACAACCTTTGATTTTCACCTAGTAACTTTAAATCTCTTCTTAATTCCTCATGACGGTATTTATAATGGCGACGTACATCTCGGATTTCTTTAGAAACTTGCTGCAATAATTCCGCAAGAGTTATATTTGGAGTTACTGTAATACGAAGTGGAACTAAATTCATTACCATACTTGGTGTATGAATAGATACAGAACCTAGACGTCCCATCATCGGTAAACCTAAAACAATATCATTTTCACCTGTTAATTTATGCATATAAATACTTGTTACAGCCACAATGAATTCCGGCCAACTTGTTAACGAAATATTGATATCTTCTAGTAAAGTTTTCGTGCTAGAACTAGATAAATAAGCTGTTTCTCGTGAAAATCCATTTGATGTTCTCGGTGCTCGTTCTGCCAAACTTACAACTTCTGGGGCATCTGCAAACTTTTCTAACCAAAAAGTACGATCTTCCTGAAATTGTTTAGACTCACGATACTCAATATCTTCTTGCACGACTTTTGCAAGAGAACCAAATGGTTTTTCATTCTTGTTTGTTTCTTCTATAAGTGATGTATACTCATTCGCTACTTTTTGGCTAAGAAGTGAAAATCCATAGCCATCCATCACAATGTGATGGATGCGCTGATACCAAAAGAAACGATTATTTTCGACTTGAATAAGTGCTTCAGTAAATAAAGTATCTTTTTTCAAATTGACTGGCATAGATAAATCATTTTTCATCCATACTTTAGCAGCTTCTTCAGGATTTTCTTCTTTACGAACGTCAATAAAATGCATATGAAACTGTGATTCTTCAATAACTTGCCATGGGCCAATTTCATCCTCTTCGAAGCGAACATGAAGTGCTTCTGCTTCCATTACAACTTTACGTACAGCTAATTGAAAAATGTCTTGATGAATATTTCCGTTTATTTCTACATATTCCCCAGTATTATAAATTGGATTAAGCGGATCTAATTGTTGCGCAAACCACATACCAGACTGCGCAGATGATAACGAATGACGAATCTTTTGACTGTTAGGCATTCTTTACTACCCCTTTATTATGTAGTCTATTTGTTACAGCACCTGTGCTGTTTGTGAAGATAGTAAACTGTACCAACCTGTAACAGTTGGACGTTCTGCTAAATCTGCAAAAGTGATTTCTTTCCCTTCACGACGCCACTTCTCTACTAAACTCATAATTCTGACCGAATCAAGCCCTCTATTTAATAAGTCCTCATCAATATCAATACTCTCTACTGGCTCACGAAGTAGCTGTGCAACTAGTTCATGCACTTCCTGTATAGTGATTCCTTCACCCTCATCACCTTTTACACTTTGTAAATCTTTTAACAGTAGGTTTGTTGATGTCGTTACTGCACATCTATTAGATGCATACTCCAATGCTTGTTTATGATGCTCTAGTGAAAAATCAGCAACTGCATCTGCTACAAAGAACGGCTCTATACCATCCATAAATGCTTCACAAGCTGTTAAAAGACAGCCAATATGCGCATAAATACCGCAAATAATGAGTTGATCTCTTCCTTGTTCATTTAAAATTTCTAATAGATTTGTCTTTTTAAATGCACTATATCTCCATTTTGTTAGGAATATATCATCTTCATCAGGAGTAAGTTCATCAACAATTTTCTTTTTATCTGGTCCAGCAGGTATACCGTCACCCCAAAAGTCTTGTAATAAACCTCGTTGTTCTAACGTTTGCCCACCAGGTTGTGCTGTATAAACAACTGGTATACCAAGTTCCTTACATTTTTCTCTTATCATTTTAATATTTGAAACAAGTTCTACTTTTGGTGATTCTTTATCGCTATATGCATCAAGAAAATATTCTTGCATGTCATGAATTAAAAGTACTGCACGTTTTGGATCTGGTGTCCAATTCACTTTATTTTTCGGTAGTTCTGATTCAATTGGCATTTTATATACTGAAATAGATGGAATAGCCATCTAATCACTTCCTTCCGGTTTTTATTATTGTTTTACTGTAATAAGTTTTTCAGCAATGACTTTACGTAGTTCTTTTTTGCTGACTTTTCCGACTCCTGTTTGCGGAAATGATTCAATAAATTCAATTCGATCTGGAATTTTATAAGCCGCTATACCACGTTCTCTTAAAAACATTTTTAATTCACTTACTGCCGGAACTTGTCCGCGAGCTATAACAAAAGCACAGGTGCGTTCACCTAAATAATCGTCAGGCATAGATACAATTGCTACGTCATGGACCGCATCGTGTGCTAATAGATGATTTTCAACTTCTTCTGCAGCAACTTTCTCACCACCACGGTTAATTTGATCTTTATCTCTTCCTTCTACAATGATGTATCCTTGTTCATTTACTTTTACAAGATCACCTGTGCGATAAAATCCATCCTTTGTAAATGATCGTGCATTATGCTCTTCGGCTTTATAGTAACCACGAATTGTATATGGACCTCGTGTTAATAAACTACCTACTTCGCCCGGTTGTACATCGTTGTCATTTTCATCAACAACTCGTACTTCATCGAGTGCAGACATTGGTCTACCTTGTGTATGAATAATAATTTCTTCCGGATCGTCTAATCTTGTATAGTTCACTAATCCTTCCGCCATACCGAATACTTGCTGTAACGTACATCCAAATGTAGGGCGTATACGTCTTGCTACCTCAGCACTAAACTTAGCACCACCTACTTGAATAACCTCTAGGCTCGATAAATCGGTATTACGAGAAGATGCAGCATCAAGCCAAATCATTGCTAATGGCGGAACGAGCGCTGTAATTGTAACTTTTTCTTTTTCGATAAGAGCAAATGCCTCATCTGGACTACCACCAGTTGCCAATACCACTTTTCCACCCGCATAGAAAGTTCCAAATGTCCCTGGAGAACTCATTGGGTAATTGTGTGCTACTGGAAGAACTGCCATATAGACGCTTTCTGCATTCAAATTACAAATTTTAGCGCTAACACGCAAACTATAAATATAGTCATCATGTGTTCTAGGAATTAATTTAGAAAGACCTGTTGTGCCTCCTGATAATTGGAGAAATGCAACATCACTTGGCTGAACTTCTGGTAATGAGACGGGATCCATATACAGATCATTTATGTTCACAAACTCTTCTTCTTCTCCCACTACAATTACATGTTGTAAATTTGGCACTTTCTCTTTCACTTCTCTTGCTAGTTTTCGATAATCAAAACCGAGAGCCTTATCTGAAATAACGTAAGCGCTCGCCTCGCCAAAATCACAAAAATAACTAATTTCACTGCTTCGATGTGACGGCAGTGCAAAGACAGGAAGCGCTCCAATTCGAAATAGTGCAAAACATATTTCGAAAAACTCGATAATGTTAGGTAACTGGATTACAACTCTGTCCTCTTTCTTTATTCCTAAATTCAGTAAACCTGCTGCTAAACGATCTACCTTTTTATTAAGTTCACTATATGTTATATGCTTCTTACCACTTACAACCGCGATTTGATCTCCATATTTCTCAGCCCGCTCTCTTAACACTCCTCCAAATGTTTCACCAAGCCAACATCCTTCTTCTCGGTAACGATCGGCAAATTCTTTTGGCCATTCTGTATAACCTACTAGCATTCTTTCTTCCCCCTATTTTTCATTAAGTGAACTATCTCTTAACCCTAAAGCTTTTAGCATTGTTTGGAACTTAGCTGATGTTTCTGCTAACTCATCTTCTGGTTTTGACTCAGCAACAACTCCAGCTCCTGCATATAAACGCAGTGTATTTTCTTGTACTTCAGCACAACGAATTGTAACAATCCATTCTCCATCTCCATTTAAATCGCTCCATCCTAGCATTCCTGTAAAGAACTCGCGGTCAAATGGCTCAATATGCTGTATAGCCTCTCTTGCTTTTTCCATCGGAGTTCCGCAAACTGCTGGCGTAGGATGAAGGGCAATTGCTAATTGTAAAGAAGAAGTATTTGGATCCTTCAGTTCACCTTTCACTTCTGTAGACAAATGCCACATCGCTTCACTATGAATAACTGATGGCTTTTCTGGAACATGTAATGTATGACAATACGGACGAAGTGCAGCGGCAACAGCTTCCACTACTACCGCATGTTCATGTAAATCTTTTGGAGAAGAAAGTAATTCCTCTGCTCTTCTTTTATCTTCTACTGGGTCCTCACTACGTGGCCTTGAACCAGCTAACGGGTTAGAAATAACTTGCATACCATTACGTGAAACAAGTAATTCAGGACTTGCTCCAATTAGCGTCTTACTGTTCTCTTTTTCATCTTTCGGTAAATTCACAGCAAATGTATAACCATGCTTATTATGCTCTGCTAATTCTCGCAGAAGTTTTTGCTTATCAATCTTTTCCGAAGATTTAACATCTAACGATCTAGATAGAACGATTTTCTTTAAATCACCGTCCTGTATTTTTTTAATTCCTTGCTTCACACCATTCATATAAACTTCAGGGTCTGGCATTGGCGTCATTTCAAATGTTACGTTCTCATTTGTTTCAAGCTGATTTGTTGTATCCAATTGTAAACGCTCAGAAATCCTACTATATTCTGGTACGATAAGTTGGACTTCTTTTCTACGATCGAATGGCAAAGCACCCACAACGATAGGATTTGGATTTCCAGCTTGTTTCGCATTACTTAATGTCGCTTGCACAAGCTCTGGGAAATTTTCAATTTCACGATGCTTTACTGTAGTAAACTCTCCTTCTGCTAATATCGTTCGAGTTGGTGAAGCAAAAAAGAATGAAGATTCAGTCTTATAATCTTCTAAAAGTTTTTCTGACAATTCCTTTACAGCTATATGTTCATTCATAATATAATAACCTCCTGAATTTTGATTAAACTCCTAACGTAGCACCGCCATCGACACATAAATTGTGCATTGTAATATGACTTGCTCTATCTGAGGCTAAAAATAACACGGCTTCAGCAACTTCTGAAGGTTGTGCAATTTTTTGTAATGGAATTCCGAGTCTATATGTATTTTGAGAACCAGCAATTATATTTTTAGCTCCATTCTCATCAGCCCATAGTAATCTTTGCATCTCAGTTTCAGTAGAACCTGGAGAAACTAAGTTGCAGCGTATATTGTATGCCGCAAGCTCTAGTCCTAAACATTTCATAAACATCGTCGTTGCAGCCTTTGACGCAGCATACGCAGCCATCTCCATTCTCGGCGTATTTGCCGCATTTGAACCGACTGTAACAATTGCCCCTGATTTTCTTAACATCATATTTTTACTTACCGCTCGGGACATATTGAAAACCCCTGTAGTATTTACAGAGAATGTTTTATTCCAATCTTCATCACTTAACGAATGAATTGGTCCCATACGTAAAACCCCTGCAACATTTATTAAAATATCTATTGGCGCTATTTCATTTGCAATATGATTTACCATGTCTTCAACAGCAGCGCTATTACTCACATCTAAACGAAACGTTTTCATACGTGTTTTATTTAATTCATTTTGATTTAAGAGTACATTTAACCCCTCTTCATTTTGATCAACCGCAATAACTGTGGCTCCTCTTTCTAAAAACATTTTGGCAACAACACTGCCTATGCCTTGTGCTGCACCTGTTACTAAAACTGTTTGCCCATCAAATTCCCCTAAGTTCATTTTCTCTATCCTTTCACATAAACATTAATTTCATTAAGTAACATAAATGATATTGATTTTCATTATCAGTCATGTTGTAAAAAATAATACACTTACTAAACTAATTGGTCAAGTGCGCATTACTTTAAAATCCATTTTATTGATAATGTTTTTCATTTACTATCTTACACCGAAATGATAATGTTTCTCAATAAACTTGTCAATCTTTTTTTATTTTTCAGATAAAGTATTTTAATGCTTCTTAATAAAATCATACCTAAACGCATTAAATGTACTTATATTATAAATAAAATTCAAACTCCTCTTTTTAAAATTGAAGAAGATAAACTAGAGATACGTTCATTTACAATGCTTTATGAAAAACTCAAGTATATATTTTCTCAATATTTTTCTGAAAATATATCTTACAAATACTAATGAATGTCTTCTTTATCATTTAAGATTTAATATATATTTCGAATATGATGTATCAATTTATTATATTCCAAATGGGTATTCCACTCACTTTTACATCTATAAAAATCACAAAAGTAATTTAACCTTGTTAAAATAACTCATAAAAAAGCATCCTAATTAATAGAATAGGATGCTTTTTCGTAATCATAGTGTTATAGAAGATTTGTATACTTATGCTACGCTGCGATACTCTTCTTCTTGTTCTTTTTTCTGTTTAGGTGCTTGAATTAAAATTGCGATAATGAATGACACGACACATAATACACCGATCACCATGAACGTTGGTTTGAATCCACCTAGAAGTGCACCGATAAAGGAACCTGCAAGCGCCCCAAATCCAAATCCTTGATACACAATTCCGTAGTTCTTACTATGGTTTTTCATACCGAAGAAATCACCAACAATAGCTGGGAAAATAGTGATATTTCCACCAAAGCAAAACGCTACACTTGCTACACATACGAAGTAAATACCATAATTTAAATCTACAAAACTTAGAACTAAGACTGAACTCGCCATAACAACAAAAGTACCAGTAACGATTTTTAAACGCCCAATTTTATCCGATAACGGTCCTAAAATGATACGACCTAATGTATTGAAGATTGCAACCATAGCCACCGCATTAGCTGCTGTTGCTGCGCTAAGTCCTACAAGTTGAACACCAATGTCTTTTACCATACCAATTAAGTATAAGCCACTCATACATGATGTAAATAACATGATAAATAATAAGTATACTTGTTTTGTGCCTAACATTTCTTTCGTTGTGTATTCCTTAGTTTTTGTTTCATGAACTGCTCCTTGATCTGCAGCTTGATGGATTAAACAAGCACCAATTACAATCATAGCTGTAACAATTAAACCCCAGTATATAAATGCTTGCGATACACCAACTGATTCAATCAACTGTGCGTTAACGTATTTAAAGATTAAGCTACCTGAACCATATGCAGAGACAGAAATACCAGCAATTAAACCTTTACGCTCTGGAAACCACTTTATTAAATTTGATAGTGAAGTGATATATGCTGTACCATCTGCATAACCTACAACAACTCCCGCTAGTACATAAAGTAATATTAATGAGGACGCTTGTGAGCTAAGTATTAATCCTAGTCCTAATGCTAATCCAGCTATCATAATAAGTTTACGAAGTCCCCATTTTTCTTGCAATTTACTCGCAAATAAAGTTGAAAATGCTAAAGAAAGACTAGTAATTGAGAAAGTTATCGCAACAGCGTTAAGACTCCAACCGTATTTACTAACTAAGGGCTGATTGAATAAACTCCATGTATATATCGTCCCAAGCCCCATTTGTACTATAACTGTGCCAAGGACAACAAACCATGGATTAACAGTTGATTTTTTCATACCTTTCCGCCTCCTCTTTCTATTTCAATGCTATTCGCTAAATTTACTTTTTTTATGTTCATTTTGGTCACCTCTTTTGATTTGACACCTTCATTGTATAAGATGTTTTCGTTTATGTAAGCACTTACAAGACAGAGCGTCAAAAACGTAGAATCAGTTACAAAAAACGAAGGATGAAATACAAAAACTACTTATTAAATACGTAACACTTATTTAATAAGTAGTTTTTGTATAAGATCGATTTACATTTATTTTTGAACTCTTTTTTAAAAAGTGAAACAATAAAACCGTCTCTTTACTATTTATTAAAGAGACGGTTTTATTAGCTCAATTCATAAGCCTGACTTTTTTTATACGTTTATAATTGTTTCTTCAAATGTAACAATTGGCTCTACAAATTCCATCATAATGAAAGCATTTTTAATACGTCTTGTTAAAACTTCTTTTAATTCTGCACACATTTCTTCTGTAAGTGATTTTACAAATACAAAGTTGTGATAATAAATCACACTCTTCTCTTTACTTAATGGGTTTAAAAACATCCCCTCTTTTGTAACGAGAGCATTAGAATGCCCCGATAAAGTTGAAAGAAACGTCTCTAAAATTTTTATTTCTCTTTTTGAAAACGATTCTTCACAAACTACTTTAATATTCATTTCTGTTATCATTTATATATTCCCCCAACCATTTTTTCACAAGGGGATACTATAATACTATTAAATTTTCACAAGACTCCCCTTGTCGTTCATAAAATTCACCAGAAAACTAAGTTGACTAACTTGTTTTTTCCCTTTATTCATATAAATCTCTCCTTTCGTATATATTACTTCTCCATTTGTAATTGATTACCTTTTTATATTAAAGTTTTTCTATGTTTTTAATTGGAATTCTACCAATTAGAGATCTTATTAATAAACGTATATTTTTCTTATACTCCTGAAAAAAACTTTACTTATCTACTTTACGTTTTGGGCTACATAGTGTCTGTTTTTTGAATAATTTGCTTCTCTGCAGTATTTACATAGAAATATTGTTTCGCTAATGCTGAAAACAATTTACTTTGCTTATAATAAAGTGAAACTTTAATCAACCCTCACCAATCGGGCTTTTATGGGCAGCAGGGCCCCCACCTAACTTCTTTGCTTCCACTGAATTTTGAGGTGGGGGTCTTACTGCCCAGCAAATAGCGGGATAAACTTAAATAAAATATAACTTTTAACATAAGAGTACTTTATACTTTTCTATTAGAGAACAAATTTTTTCCCAATAAATAAAACTAAATATTCACTAATATATCTATCCGTGGTTTAATATATATAATAAAAAAATATTTCTGTCTTTAATGAGGAGGTACTATGAAAGCAAACGTAGGGGATACTATACTTTTTCAACGAAATAATTTAAAGATTACAGGATCTGTATTAAAACTTTATACTGAATCGGTCTTAGTTGAAATTACAAATGTAAGCGGTGGTACTTTTGAATTTGATCGAACAATTGTAAATCATAAAAACTATAAAGTTTTAAATACAAATACATAAAACAACACAAAATAGCCCCTGCTCAACAGCAGGGGCTATTTTATATAAAAATATTTCACTAGTTTATATACCCTAAAACATTAACAATCTTACTCGCTTTTAAATTGTTAATATGATAATAAATTTCTAAACCTCTTCTCTCTGCTCGTAACACTTTACCCTTCATTTTTGATAAATGTTGTGAAACAGTAGATTGCGGAATATTCAGTAACTCTGTTAATTGTGTTACATTACAAGTTTTTCTCGTACTTAATTCATTTACAATTTGCAGTCTGATTGGATGCGCCATAATTTTTAAAATATCTACATCTTCTTCTGAAACTAAAGTTTTTCTCATTTCACTCGTATATGTTGTCATAAGACATTCCCCTTTTATATGAATTCCATATTCATAAGATCTATTTCCAAATTTTTTAAAACCCTTGATTAAAACTTTCATATAGAAATAAAAGGATTTTAAATTTTTGAAAACAGAACTTACATTCACTTTATTTATTTATTTGGTACATATACATAATACAATGTTAATATGTGCTCTATGTGAAGTTCACATAAATTTGTGATGAAGATTTACTTAGCCACTCGCATCCTACTCATCTAATTACTCACTGCGTAAAATCATCAGTTATTTTAACACATTTTAGGCGTTTGTATATACTATTTATAAAACAACTTTTATAAAGGAGGATTCATATGCCTACAGCGTTACAAGAAGAAGTCGAAGAAGCACGGGAAACATATGTCAGTCGTATCATCTTAGTTGGAGGATCGACTTTATTTTTAGTAGGCGGGGTTATATCGGCAATTTCAGCTTTTAAAGCTTATAATCGTTTGGAGAATACGCCGCCTTCTACAGATAATTCATAGATATTTTATAAAATAAAACGTCGCCTCTAATATGAAGAGACGACGTTTTATGATTCATACATATGACACTAAAAGTATCGGTAGATTCCCTACTCCATTCTCTAAGCTTACTTCACCACAAACCTAGTCTGACTACACCCATCCTTCTGCTTCGTTACTTCTAATACAGCTGGCATTGCGTTTTTCAGCTCTTGTACGTGTGAAATGACACCGATAAATCGGCCTGATTTTTGTAAGTCAATTAAGGCGTCTACTGCTTTCGTTAATGATTCTTCATCTAATGAACCGAACCCTTCATCGATGAACATCGTTTCGATGGAAATACCACCTTCATATGCTTGAATGACATCTGCCATTCCTAGCGCTAGGCAAAGTGATGCATTAAATTTCTCTCCGCCGGATAGTGTTTTTACATCGCGTGTTTGGCCAGTATATGCATCGTACACGGAAACGGCTATATAAAAGGCTTTGTGAAGGGTATTTGATAAGGGTTTTCATACAGAGTGTGACCGCTAGTGTGACCGCTAACACAGTAAAATTTATATAATAAACCGTTACAAGACAAGGGTTTATATCTTCTATTAACTTAGTGTAGGCTTCCCGCGCTTTTTATTTTTCCTAATTTCAAGTGTCTATTTCTTGACTACTAACGATAATTTAGGTCGCGCCCTTTTATATCACTGACCAACCACTTGTACATCCACTTTCTTCTATATATACGAAAACAAACGCAGAAAGAGAGGCCCCTATGGCTTATCAAAGGCGTTTCGCCTGTCGAAAGGCAGATGGTAACATGCTTAAATTTTGATTTTCAAAGTGCCACGATAAATTAGATTTTGATTTTCATTGTGCTTTCAATAAGATCATCTCTGTTATCGCAGGTGGTTCCTTACTTGAAGTTATTCGATATTTAAGTATGTAAAAGATTGAGCTGGTCCTTACGGGCTAGCTTTTTCTCGTTTTTAAGTAAGTATCGATTTGATCACACGATGAGATATAGATATGTGTTCTAAGCGATATCTTTCAAGCGATAATAAGGTTCATTTAACATCTAATTTATCCTTAAACAAAAAAACCAGTAGTAACCTACTGGCCCCCATAATCAAATTCCAAAAGTTGTTTAGCATGCCCCATGATACCGACTTGAGCAGCAATCGTTGAGTCCATCATTCTATATTTTTCATAGCCTTCGAACCCTTCAATTTCTACATAGCGTTCATCAATTATTTTTACAAATTCTTCTGTTGTGCCAACTACTTTTACTGGTGACCTCTTAATTGCCTGTTGCTCCTTCTCATATTCAATACCTTTTTTTACAACCTCTATTTTCTTTTGCTGTGTAAAGGAACCCCAGTCCTTCATTTTTTCACTTGGTTCTACAATTTCTTTTTTCAAGGGTTGTTCCTTATCTTTCGGCCCAACTGGTTTATTACTTTCAGTAGTAATTTCCCTCTTCTCCTCCGTCTTATTAGTACCATCTGTTGTCGAAGAGCAAGCGACAATAAAGAAAACTAATAATAAAGTTGTAAATATATTTTTATACATATAATACCCTCCTCTCTATAAGCTACATAACTATATTATAAATAGAATAATACATTAAAAGAACAAGAAAAGACCGCCTCCTTTTACAGAGCTGGTTTCTTTCTCATTTTATAGTTGGTGAATTATATCTCGCTTTTCAACTTCAGAACAGTAGACTTTCAACGATTTATTAAACCGTCTATCAATTCTTCTTCTAACTCCCTATCGTAACCCCTCCTCCGTTTTATCAGTAAGTTATCTCGTTATTTTCGTTTAAACTTAACGTTAGCCTTACTCCGTCCCCAACTACTTACTGATCCGTTTTTCCCTTCGCTTAGTTTTAGCGGTAGTAGCCACCGTCCTCCGCCTATCGTAGTCAGGGGCGTTACCTTTCGTTTTTGCCCTTGACTTTAAGGTTTTACGGTTTTACGGTTTTTATCATGCCGAAGCGAAGTTAGGAAAACGGCTGGCAGGCGAACTGGTCCCCTACGTCGCTACGTTAAAAAATAAACGAAGCGCGTAAGAGAGACAAGTGACTTACGCGGTTCCTGCCATGCCTTGCTTTGTCAGTGTTCCGTATGTATAGACCCTATTCACTTGGCGACTTTCATCACACACGCCCTTCGTCTAAGGCTTGTCCACTACACAAAGCCACCCCTGTGCGACAAGCTGAACGTGTTCCCTAGCACCGTAATGCTAATGGCTACCACCCGAGCCGTTATAGGCCGCTCTCACCTACCCGCAACGCATGAATAGGAATATGTTATGGGGCGCTATCCTTGTAGAAGCATACTCAGTACTTCTCGCACGACCGATAGCAAGCCAACATCAGTTTTTAACGTGGTTTACAGGCAATTCCACGTTCGGAAATTACCTCCTCGTCTCCTAAAAAAGACAATAGGAAACTAAGCCTCGTGTATTCCGTTTAAAAAAACGAATGATTACATGAGGCTATTCGGAGAATTTCTGTTATTCAATTGCCTTTCATACACGTGAATTCACGTATTAAAGTACATAAGCAATAAACATATCGATAGCGTACAACGTACCACCTACACCAAAGACTCCATAGTAGTAGATACGATCGGATAGCGTCTCAAGACCGAAGTAACGGTTTAACTTTTCGAACATAATACGTTACCTCCTCTATCCTCGTTATGTAGTAACTCAAACATGCTGATAGTCGTTTTACTTATCGTTTGTTTCTTAATTGACGTTCCTGCTTTAAGTACTACATAGGTATATACGTAATAATTTGCGTCTGTTTCGATATAAGCAATCGTATGTAGATATCCTCCTACGTTTAGTCTACGTACTTTGAACAGTAATACTCCGTTTTCTATCTCGTTTGAATCTACGCTGCTAGTAATCTCATGTTGTAATCCTACGGGTAATTCCTCGAAAGTTATGAATTGAATAGCGTTCATTAACAATTTAAACTCATTCATTCCGTTCATCCCCTTTCACATTACGTATGTGTAATTCGTTATTGATGATTTCATCTTACACTTGTGTAATTCGCAAGTCAATAGTTATTGACGAAATAATTACGAAACTGTAAGATGTAACTAAGGATAATTAGGACGGAGGTACTACTATGAAGGTGACACCACGTTTGTCGGAGATTTTATCGGAACGTAACTTACGTCAAAAGGATTTAGCGGAGATGGCCGGTACGACAGAGGCTACAATTAGTCGATTCAGTCGCCAGTCTCGTTATGAAATCGAAACATTGATTCGTATTAGTAACGCGTTAGAATTGAAAATCGAAGATTTATTCGTTGTGGAGGACGCTAAGTAAAGCGTTCTTTTTTATGGAGAAATTTACCGTTTGCTTTGATATACTTGTATTAGAATATATTTAAACGGGAGTGAGCTAAATGGGGAAGAAATGTTTGAGTAGATTCGGAATAATCATTATCGGGGCATCACTTGCACTTGCTACTGGATGTACTCCACAAGATAAAGAAACGGCTACGCAAGAACAAGCTCAAAAAGAGGAGCAAAAAGTACAGAAACAAGCCGAAAAAGAAGCAGAGAAGCAACGTAAGCAACAAGAGAAGGAAGAAAAAGAGGCGCAAAAACAGGCTGAAAAAGAACAGAAATCACAAGAGAAGGCTAAGAATGACGAGAAAAATAAAGAAGTGAAGTTCAAAGAAAGCATCGAGAAAACCGTTAAGAAGACCATTGGGAAAAGTGATGTTGAATCGATTGAAATAAATAAAAACTTCGACTTACCAGAACCGAACAATAAAGTCGTATTACTTAATTTAACAAATGCAACTGATAAAATTCTTGTGTGGAATGATACAACTAATATATTAAAAGAACTGGCTAAAGAAAAAGAAATTCAGAAAGTCATCTTTGTCTGGAAAGCCGAACTTACAGATACATATGGAAACAAAAAAACTGATCCCGTCGTGAAAATGAATATTGATCGTGAAACAATAGATAAGATTAATTTCGATAACTTCTTATATAAAAACCTACCTACCGTTGTTAGTGATTATTGGCAACATCCTGCTTTAGCAAAATAAACAAAGAAAACCGCCCTTCACAGGCGGTTTTTTTTTCGTATTCATCCCGCTTCCATCTCGTCCAGCACATGCGTCTTCAGGTGTAAATACGCGGATATCTCCTCTTTCGTCACCCCTCTATCGGCGCACACTCCGTCTAACAATACCCATTCGGAATCTCCTACGTAATCTAAAAAACGCTTCTTATCTTCGGCTACTACCAACATCATGGCTAACTCTTCCGTACTTGTTATCGCACGTTTCCGTCCTAGTTCATCGATATAGAATACGGACATTTCGTTATCTGAGCGATATACCTCAAATTGATACGTCTGTTTCCCTCGCCTCACCTCGGATACCACTTCAACTTTTCGTAACCTGGCATAGATATTTCGTATAGGGTACGTGTCATATTTCGGCTCCTTTTTCGTTATGTAATAATTACACAACTAATTTTAGTAGAGTAGCATTAAGTAGCCGTTAAGTCAGTATTAAGGATTTTAGCGTACGTTTACTCTACGTCAATGATATTGATAAATTTAAATGTACGTTTGTTACGAAAAGCATCCGTACAAATAACGTTCTTTTCTAAAAGATCGATGTCCATGACAGTGTAGTAATTCGTAAGTATGTAACCGTCCTCGTAATATGTAATAAGTAACTCCTCTTCGCCTAGTAACGAAATGAGCAATCGATTTTCAATTCGTTCTTGTGCGTCCTTTGTAACGATAGGTCTAGGTAATTTCGCGTTCTTCTTAATAATATCGCGAATACCAGCGAACTGTTCCGGCATGCTTGCGAAAGGTTGCCACTTGACCATACCTCTCCCCTTCGGCATATTACTATTGCTCATGTTAGTCACGACTTATGTCCCCCTAGTAATGTATTTCGATATCTTGCGGTTGCATTTTTCGTATAGGAAACGCCCCGTAATATGCTGTTCTTACCAAACTTAGTACGTATTTCGTCCATGACTTGTGTTAGTCGCATTTCCTTTTCGCGTTGTACTACGTTATCAAATAACGAAATCTGTTCTTCCCCTTCACTTGCTAAATTCGTTAATGAAATACTGACTGATCTAATCGGTTCGCCAGTATATAGTGTATGTAAATAATATGTACAGACGTTATAGATATCCATCGTTAGATTCGTTGGTCGACTTAATGTATGTGATTTACGTATACCTCCGCCTCCACCGTATCCTTTACTGTATCCAACGGAAAAATGAACGGTTCGAGCGAGCTTACGTTGTCTTCGCAATCGATAACAAACTTCCTCGATATGTTCTAACAAAATAATAGGGAATTCGCCTATCGTATAATCACGTAAGAGTATCTGACTTTTAGCGATAGAAGTTTCCGTTGGTACGTGTTTTTCCGATATACGACTGAAATCTATACCGTTACTATGTAAGTGGAGTTCCTCGCCGATTACACCGAAATTCTGCTTCAAATATTTCAGCGGATAATTTGCTAAATCTCCTATCGTCCGTATCCCTTTTCGATTTAACTTCTCCTCCGTTTTATACGATATACCCCAAAATTTACTGAGTGGTCTAATACTCCATAACTTCTCGGGTATATCGTCATACGTCCATTGTGTTATACCGGCATCATTCTTTTTTGCTTCGATGTCCATGGCTACTTTACTCATTAGCAAATTCGGACCAATGCCGATAGTACATTCGATACGAGTTCGGGCGTAAATTTCATTCTTTAACTTCAGCGAAAACTCATACGGGTTATCCGCAAATAAATGTAAAGAAGCCGTCATATCCATAAAAAATTCATCTATGGAATACTGGTGGAAGTCTTCGGGCGCTACGTACTGTAGCGCTAGTTTCGTTATGTAATTCGAACATTTAATATATGTATGCATGATTGGATTAACGATAATTATATCTGGTCGTTTAGGTATCTCATATAACCGAGCCATTTTATTAATCCCTAACGCTTTAAGTGGTGGCGTTGCCGCTAGTACTATTGATCCGCTTCGATTTACATCACCTACTACGGCAAGTTTTGTATACCGTGGGTCTAATCCTCTTTTGATACATGATACGCTTGCATAAAAGCTACGCAAATCGACGCATAATATAATCCGCTTAGGCAAAAGAGAATAATCATACAAGGTAATCACTCCTAACATCAAGAACGTTTGTTCTTATTATATGCGAACTTACGTTCTTTTAGAAGGCTTTTTAAGAAAATATTAGATAAGTTTTTTTCAATACTGTCTAAAATTCAATTTATTATTACTTAAATATCTTTATATAAAACACATGGAAATATTTACTTCAATTAAAAAACGTTATATTATTATATTTATTAATTATGTATTTTATATATTAAAAAGGAGATGAAGTTTTGATTAAAACTAGGACTGTCATATTAGTTGTCTTTATAGCTATAATTTTTTGTTTCTCTATTAAAGTAATATTCGGTGATAAACCGGCATCGAATACAGAGTCATCTACTAAAGTTAAAGATGCTACCTCTGAACCAAAAAAAGAAAAACTATCCGCACAATTAGATACATTAGATTATAATAAGGAGACAAATAAACTCAAATTATCCTTAACTACCAATATTCCTGATTCTACAAAAGCAACCATAAAAGTATACAGTTCAAAAAAATCAGATGAATACAATTATACCGCTACAAGTAGTGAGGTATTTAAAGATGGTAAATTACAAACAACTATTTCCCCGTCACAACTTGTCGAAAACGGACAATACTATGTGAAAATACTTATTGATGTTTCAACTGCAGAATATACTTCTACAAATAAACATCTCATTGATAAACTTGGAAGTAAATATGAAGTAGAAAAACAATATAGCGGAGATAAATCGGTAAAAATTCACAATATTTCTTACGATAAATATAAAATTGACATTGACACAAAAAATATAATATCTATTGAAAACGGCTTTTCTGAACAAGAAGCACAACAAGAACGAGCTAAAATAAAAAAAGAACAAGAACAACGCGAGCAACAAGAAGTACAACAACCTAAACAAAATGAAGTTCAGACTACAACTGTTGATGCAAACAGTAAGGGTGAAGCCTGGCTAAAGTTATCCGAAGCAGAGAAACGAACATTAACAAACCGACTAATTAGTAACTGGAAGTCTAATGGCTATACAGTTACAGTTGGTGCTGATTGGTTTATCGGAGCTTTAGATGCATTCTATGGAACCCCAGAAACAAACGTAAATACAATCGGGGATGCTATGACCTTATCTGGTGTCGCTGGTGGAGTAGTAAAAAAATAAAAAAATTGACCGCCTGTAATAGGCGGTCTTTTCTATGTTCAATAAACGCACATGTTACTTCACATTCACATAAGTCGGACTAGCCGTAATGTAGTACGTATTCCCTTTCGAATTGTGTGCCTTATACTGCGGATAGCCGTTTACATCAACTTTAGCATCGATAGTAAAGCCGAGTCCTGCGTCAACAGTGCCCGCTAGGTATGATTTATTCCACGTAGCTTTCGTATAGAAGTTCAAGTCGTTTACTTTCGATACGACACGTTTACCTACAACTTTAGTATTCTCGTTATTACTACCTTTGTCATAACGAATATAAGACGAATCATACTTAATCCATTGGTCACCGCCTAAGTTTAACCACTTACCGTTAGGCCCATTTACTTCGCCCCAAACTTGGTATGCTTCCGGTTTATTTAACTTACGAATCTTAGAAAAATCAGCGCTCGGGCCTTTTCGTAAGTTAACGTTAGTTCCATCGATGTATGCAACACCGTTAGATGGCGTTACAGAGACATTAGCTTTCTCGCCCTCTGGCTTAGTAGGTTTTTCCGGCACTACGACAGACACTTCGTTATTGCCGTACGCTTTCTTTACATCAGCACGGAACTGAGCGATAGAGATACCGTGTGAAGCTAAGTATGCACGTGGGTCTTCGTGATCAGTACCGCCTAATTTACGTGTTACATCTTCGTGAGTCCATAAGCCTTGTTCGACTGTTAATCCGTTGTCTTTCAGGATTTTCGCTAGTAACTTAACGTAACGCTCATACGAAGATTTAAATTTCGCTGGATTACTAGATTCAGAAAGCTCAACGTGGACAAATCGTTTATTTGCCGCTGGCCCCGCACCGTATGCGATATACTTTGTATCAGCGATTTGAATCGTTTCGTTCCAGTCTACCGCAAAGTGAACGAAAGCATTCCGCCAAGTCCTAGCTTCATAGTTTCGGATATTAATAGCGGGCGCTTCCGGAGTAGCGGTTGAATGGGCAACGACACCTTCGTATGCACCAACTCCATATCGATAGGATTGCTTAGGTAAATCTGGGATTAACATACGATTGATTGATTCGGCAAACGCCCCACCCGTGAATGAAAAAAAAACTACCAGTATGGTAGCCATAGAGATTAATAGTTTGTTAATACGTTTCACTTTACGTCCTCCTTCGTATTTAAAATCTGTTTGATTTCCGTTACATCTTTCGATAGCGAACCGAATGCGGAGGCTTGCGTTTCGATTACCTCCTGGTTCCTCTCGATTACCGCTTGATATTTACCTTCGCGCTCCTTACTTTCTTTACGTGAATCGAAAAATAACCAAACAAAAAGGACTGCTAAGAGTCCTTGTGATAACGCTAATTTAAAAATTTCTTCCGGCATAAACATCGTCATCCTCCTTTATAGGCAATTAAAAAAAGACCAGCTTACGGCTGCTCCTGCTCTATTTGTGTGTTATTTTCATTAGTTGGTGTTGGCGGTTCTTGAGATGGATAATTCCCTGTAAGTGATGTATAACACTCTAAACAAATGTTCTTTTTCGCAAATCCCATATCTAGTGGGTACAAACGCGCTCCGCGTTTACATATTTCACACAGCGTAGCAATTCGAAACTTTACTGTCCCATCCATTTCTCTCCATACTTCGACCCTGCTAACACCGTTTAGCAGACCTGCATTATTTAACATATCAGCAGGTATTTGAACAAAAATCCCTGTCTCTGTACGCTCAGCATCCACCAGCCTCCCCATAAAAGGAAAGCTTTCACCTGCTTGAAGTGGCATCATTTGATTCTCATCCATTCTTACTTCTCCTTTCTATCCAAGTGCATTAAATTTCCAACCACTTGGAGTACTCGCATAAAAACCTGCTCCAGCATTACCGTCTGTAAAACGAATATGCCCCCATTGTTGGAATCCACCCCCACCTAAGTTAACTCCCTGCATTGCTCGTATATTCCTAAAGATTTTAACTTCTTTTTCAGTACTTATATCAAACGTTTGTCCGTCTGGTGCTGGAGTTATATTATTATTCACACCACCTATAGCAAGTCCGTTAAACGGCTGAATGCCATCTGCTCTTTCTGCTGCAGCACGATCCCAATTATACATAGATGCATATTTGCCACTGTATAGCGTTACACCACTTACACAAATCGCTGTCCCTTGTCTCATGTCAGCACTTCCAGAACAAACTTTAATAATCAATGCATGTTGTTGTGGAATATAGTTTTTCGGCACTTTAAAGGTAAATGAATATCGTCTGATTTCTCCATAAAATGTAGACGGCTCAGGGAAGTCCATCTTTTGTTCACTCAATATGTCGTAACTTACGTTGTCTCGGAATTTAACGCAGCATACATGTATTCTCGGTTTTCCTGTCTTTCGCACGCCATTTATCATGGCAGTTCTAAAGTGTGCGGATGCTGTATATTCGTTACCAGGATGTATCCCATTATTCACGATTGCTTCTGGATAGTTATACATATCTACCCTTGCAGCATTCACCATTTGCTCGTAATCGAATATATGTGTATTCTTTTCTATTACGACATTTCCCCATGACTTCCAAGTAAGGCCGTATCCACCTTCAAACCCATAATAATCTGAATTGCCAATGTTTTTCTTTGTAACACTAGAAAAGTCTGGATCAGCTATTAGGTTTCGTCTTGATACCGCAGTTGTTTTTGTACCCCATTCGTCTTGGAATAGGAAATCTAGCATTTTAACAGTTACACCATCTTTATCAATGGTTATCTTATCACCATCAATTCTAATAAGATTTGTGTCAATGCCTTTTGCTGTTAACCATTTGACCATTGTATCGGCATTAATATTCAGTTTCTCAGCGTCGATTGTAATCTTACCAGGTGACATATTGATAGAAGTAATGATACCGTCTTTTAAAATTTGTGCTAAGATCCCTTCATCTAACACTTCTAACCTAGATTCCGTTTTCTTTACATAGGCATTATAAGTCTCATTTATAAACGTTTCTTGTTTTCCAGAGATGATTGAAACGCCTTTTTCAGTAGCACTAATACTTCTTTCTAATTCAGTTACTTTTTTAGTGTAATCTTCAGTTGCTATCTTATCGGCCATTTCTTCCATGATTTTATCTTTATCTACAATATCAACAGGGTTCTCCATAAATGAAGAAGGTTTATCGCCGATCTGTAACATAGGTTGCGCTACCCACAGTTTTCCATTTCTACGCAGCCAGTATTGTACTTGTACTTTTTTCGTTCCTTCTACAAGTAGACCAAACACATGATGTCTTACCCACATTCCTTGTGTTAACGTAATCTCTTGTCCGTATTGCTTTAACACATTTCCATTTGCATCTAAGCATTTCAGCTCCATTTTCGCACCATTATCAATGCTAGACTTATTATCTGTATAAAAGTATGCAGAAAAAACGTAATTCCAACCAGGTCCGGCATTTATAACTTCATGTGAAGCACCTCTGTATACGTCTGCTGTATTTCCCGTGGAGATTGTACGAAGTGTATTACAACCCTTATATAAAACGGTTGTATCTCTTGTTGTGCCTGATTGAAGAATCCAATATTTTGTATCATTCTTCCAAAGAACATTCCGTAATACAGTTTGATTACCGATTCCGCCAACATAATCTTCAACATCTTTTATTTCAACTTTTCCTTCCAAAGCTTTGGCAGTAGTTTCCCAACCTGCTTTAGCCTCCTGTAACTGTGTACCTTGTTTAGTTTGTATCTCTTGTAAACTAGTAACTTTTTCTTTAATACCGTCCGCTGTTTTCTCTACAGTAGTCACACGCTCGCTAAAATCGAGTTGTGTTTTTTCTACCGTTTTAATATTTTCTTTAATACCATTCACACTTTTTTCAATCTCGGTTGTTTTTTTAGTGAATTCCTCATTCGTTACTTGATTTTCTGGAGCTGGTGTCCAATCCTGTGGCTTATTACCTTTATATAAAGCAACCCATTCTACAGTTGCCTTTGTAGCATTATTTGGATAATTATATAAATTTAATCTTCGTTCATTCCCGCTTGTAGTTGCAACAGCTTTGAAAGTTACATAAGTTATTCCGTTAGCATAGACACTTGTTGCATATCCAACATTATTTGAACCACCATTCTGCCAAATTCCAAATTGTTGGCCTTGTGGGACACTTCCTTTAATTACAAAAGTATATTCCTCACCTGCAACAAAATTTTCAGTTAGAGAATATGGATTGATTAGATAATCTGTTTTTTCGTATTTAGTATTTGAATCTAATAACAGATTACGACCTCCAGCTTTATCGTTATTAACTTTCTTTTCTACGCTCTCCAACTTCTCACTAATCTGGCCAGCTTTTTCTGTAATTTCAGTTGTGGTTTTCTTTAGATTATTAGTTGTTTGCTGCACCTCAGAGATTGTCTTTTTCGTACCTTCAGCAGTCTCTACCACTGTATTTAATTTTTCAGTGATTTCACCGTCTTTTTTTGTTAAAGTTTCAATAGATTTGATAAAACCTTCGTTGGTCTGTTTCATTTCAGAGACAGTTTTGTCAATTTCACCTTGAGAGTTTTCTACATTTTTAATAGTTAGAGAAACTTCCTGAAGATTTTCTGTTACTTCCTTGAATTGTCCATTTGTCTCTTTTTGGGCTTCTTCTACTTTTTTATCTAATTCTTCTTTTGTGGACTGAATATCCTTATTAACCTGCTCCAGTGTATCTTTCTTAACTGACTCCACATCAGGAATAAGAAGCTCCCAATCTTTCCCGTTCCATACTTTTAAAATACCTGGTTTACCGGTGCTAATATCTCGCCATATCGTATTACCAATTTGAAGATTCTCTGTGGGCGGCTGCTTAGATTCAATGATATTTACAGTATTATTTTTTAGATTTTCTTGAACTTTTTCAGCGAGTGTTTTCGCTGCTTCGGATTCTTTCTTAGCATTACTAGCTGTTTCGTTTGCATCTTTCACTAATTTATCTAACTGATCTATCAGCTCTTGTTTATTACCTAATGAGCCCAAGATTCGATTGTAAATTTTTCGTAGTTCTTCGTTTGGATCAGTAATTTCGCGATAATCACCAAACACATATTTATCTTGTGTAGGGTCCGTAAAAGATTCATCACCAGCAATTACACGTGCTTCAAGGTATAACTTAGGTGTGAATCCTGTATCTTTGATTCGAATCGTATCGCCCTCATTAATTAGTTCATGTGCTAGTCCGAAAATACGTCCAATCGATTGTGCTTCTACTTCATAAGAAACTGAAGAATTGACACGCTTCTTTAATTCCGTCTTCATCAAAGTCATTAATCGCTGCGGTGTCATGTTTTGGTCTTCTGTTTCTGGAGTATAGAAACCAAATTTATGTTTTCCTTGCTCATTCCACCGTTGAAATGCTTCATTATCTACGATGTAAGGAATTCCATTGTTGATACTTTCAATCGTAATAAGTTTGTCACCTTCGCCCCGTACAAATCCGACTAAGGCAGTACAAATATCCCTGGAATGTTCAATGCGTCTAACGCCTACTAAGTCTTTTCTCAGGGTTATTTCCTTCCCTGTTTCTCTCCCTCGTTTCTTTATCATATCAACGTACCATCCAGTAATTTGAGAACCGGATACTTCAACGCGATATTGGATTTCTAACTCAAACAAAGCAGCGATTTTCTTTAAAAAAGTGAGAGGATCAATAAACTCGTCAATAGTCATCGTGTGGAATGACGAATAATCCGTTATTCCACGTTGCCATTTTGAATCCACAAGAGCAATATCGATAAACGTATTAACTGTTTCGCTCTCTATACGTTGAGGTTTAATAATCCCATCTTTAGCTATTTGAACCCAGGCACCAGAAGCATGTACGGTGATTGATCTATCCCTTGAGTCTTTTTCAACTTCGTTATTTATAACATACGGAACAATACGGCCATCACGTACTTCCTTTAAGACTAAGTTCTGTTGTTGTAATGTAATTGCATGTGGAGTACCATCAAAAGTTTTAAACTCTAGCATATCAATGTTATTCTTGATTTCCCAATGACGGTTATCCCCCCAATAATCTTTTGATTGAATAACTGATATAATCTGATCTGTTTTGAAATCAACAACATGAAGTAACCCACTCGGTGTTCTCATCTAAATCGCTCCCTATATTTAACCTTTGCTGTTCCTATATCGGAAGGCATGATTTCAAGTTTATTAGTACCTTTATTGATAACAGGAAAATTACTAAAAATATCTTTTATGTTAATAGCATTTTTCCCTTCAATACTGACATGACTGGTTTCTGTATCAATCACGACTTTATCACCAACATCGACTATATAAGGCGGTGTATTTTGATTATTTAAATTTACTTTCCAAAATTTCAAATCAGAAACTGTCATCGCTTCTACTGGCGGAACATCTTGCCACTGCATAATACTAATCTGTATTTGAGCTGCTTTTTCCATATGTTTATTGTCTTTATCGGTCCATCTTGCAAAGCGTTCTGAATCATCTTTTTCTGTTCCAGGAAGAAATTTTGAAATATACGCTTCCCATACATTTCCTGTTCTAGCTATCCACAATCGACCAAAATATTGATTCCATGTATTCGGATAATCACCACTCTCATAAATCAACCCTGTTTTCCCTGGCTTGTTATCGTATCCAATAACCATCGTTCCAAAATTTTGTTCGGCTTGCCAAAAGAGATCATTCATAGCAATTTTTGAAAGCACCTTACTATTTTCGTCTAATATCGCTATCTCAACCCGTCCCATTTCATTAATCTTTTTACTTTTACATGTAACGTGGGCTTGCATAATAAAATCTTTTACTGGCCCACCAGGAATACTCTTCTTAACAGCCGCGCCATGCCATCCATTACCCGATCCATAATCCGAACAATAGAATTGGTAACTATCTGTTTTCATTTCACCAACTGGATTACCGTCTTCCATAGAACTAACCTTACTCCACCCTACAGTTGTGGACATTTCATCCCATATAAGACGTTGATTTCTTTCTACAGGCAATTGCTCCATTTTTAATGGCATTCCAATACGGAAATAATCTCGATCACTTAAAGATGCCCCACTGAACCATACATCTAAAAATGTGTTTGGTTTCGTAATATCAATCTCAATGATAGGGTTAGAATGGACAGTACCTTTATTTTGGATATTAGCAACTAATCCATTAACTTCTTTTTTAAAGTCAACCGTTTGCTCTTTTCCTAACTTATACGGCATTGGACATATTAGTGTAATAGTTGCTTGATGAATATTAGATTTTTCTAAAGTCTCCGCTACAGATTCCTTAGTCCCGTAATACACAATATCTGGTTCGTCTGTGAAGGTGATTTTTACAGGTTCCTCTGTATCTAATAAACCATTTAATTCGTCTATTCGTTTCCTCAGTTCAAAAAGAGAGACTCCCTTAAGAGAGAAATCTACTTCTAATACTCTCTTGGGAGTCCTTTTATTCAAAAAATATGAACCTGGGCGATGAGGTACCGTTAACTCATTAATTTCGTCACTTAAAATTCCGCGACCTCTTATATCGTTAACCATAAAAAATCCTTTTTCATATTTTTGCTCGAAGTATTCTTCTAAATTAATTCCATTAAAAACTAGCAATCTACCGCCCTCCTTTAAATACATCTCTACGTTTTCTAACCGCTTCTTGCTCGCCAGTAATATCGTCAACGAATCTCGCAAACTCTTGCTTACCAAGTTGGACGTTAATATACGCTGGTTGCTTATCTCTAGACGTATGGTTATCGTATTGACTCGGCTTATACATGTTTGGCGTTGGTTTAGCTGATTGATACGCACCTAACCCGCTTACTCCTCTCGGTATTGTTACGCCTGTATCCACCGCTAACATTTCCGGCTTCATCCAATCAGACATTTGTTGCGTCGTACGTTGCACCGAACTTTTCATTCCGTCAACACCGTTAATCCAACCCTGCATCATGTTTACGCCGATCATGTCGCGCATCCAACGGGAAGGAGAGTGAATCGAAAATAGTCCGGTAAGCTTGTCCTTAATACCGTTACCTATCTCGGTTACCTTGTCCCAAACACGACTAGCCATCGAAGTTATTCCATTTAGCATACCTTCCATGATGTTCTTACCGATATCCATTAGGTTAATCCCTTTTAAGAACGAGATGATTTTATTCCATATATTTGATACCGTATTAGACATTGCGTCTAGGATACTTGAAGTCGCGGAACTAGCTGCATTCCAACCCGTAGAAATAATATTTCCAACCGCTGAAATTACTGATGAAATCACATTACGTATTCCCTCGAATATAGATTTGACTACATTCCATACCGCATTTAATATGCTAGAGAAAATCGATTGGACTAAATTCAACCCGTTACGTACGATTACACCTATTAAAGAAATCGCTCCATCAATAATACTTTTAATTAACGACATTACATTTGACGTAATCTCCTTAACCGCGTCCCATGCGCCACTCCAATCACCTTTCAATATCGACGTAAATAGTTTGATTATGTTCGTAATGATGCCAATAACAGATTTAATAACGCCCATTACCGCTGGGAATACGGCTTGCACGATCTGTAAAATGAATTGAATTGCTGGAATTAATACGCCTTTAATAATCTCGGCTGCACTTTGTAACAATGCTGAAATTATAGGAATTACAGCCTGAATAATTGCTTGAATTACCGGAAAGACTTCTTGCACCGCTTGTAAGATCAGCGGAACTACAGTCGTAGCAACTATCGTTATAATTTCACCGAACAATTTAATAATTTCTATGATTATAGGAATTGCCGTCTCAATAATCGATTGAATGATAGGAAATACCTCTTGTACAACCGTTAGTATGACCGGTATCATCTCTTGCGCTACAATTACAAGAATCTCACCGAAAGTCTTTATCAGCATTACCCATATACCAACCGATGCTTGGATAACGTTTAATATTGTCGGGAACACTTCTTGTGCTACTTGTGAAAGCATCGGCATTACTTCAGCCGCTAATTCTGCAAACATTTGAGATAACTCCTGAACTACTTGCGTAATTGCAGGCATGATTTCAATCGTGGTATCAGCGAATAGTTTCATTAGATCCGTAACCATAGGCATGATTAATTGAATGTTTTCTCCGAATAACTTAAATAAGTCCATTGCTACCGGCATTACTTGTTTTACAACGTCTCCAAAAAGACTCATAATAGTCGTACCTAACTCACCAAACGCTGCACCTAATTCTGCAAATGCCGGTTGTAGTGATGCGAAACTTTCCATGATGACTTGACCGGTCTTTTGAAACTCCGGTGCTAACGGCGCAAAAGCGTCGATAAAACCTTTCGCTAGTGAAGTAATTATCGGCATGATTACAGAAGCAACCGTGCTAAATACACTCTGAATTGATTCCCAAGCTGACATCAATGCTGCTTTTGCCTGATCATTCGTATTCACAAGTTTGAATATCGTAGCGCCTAATGAAGCGACAATAGCGATAACCCAACCAACCGGACCAGACACACCTAAAAACGATAATCCTAAACGTACGATTAACGGTGTTAGTGTAGCGATTGTGTTACCGATTGATGAGAATGATGCTTTTATAAAATCTACAACCGGTGAAATCGCTGCCCCCATACCTGAAAACTTAGCGGTTAATCCTTCAATAGCTGAACCGAAAGCCCCACTTATACTCTGACCGATACTGCTTAACGTAGCGGTTACAGAACTAAAAAAGGCACCTATCGCAACGCCCATCGCTGAAAATTTAGCGGGGATTGTTGCAAGATACGCACCAAATGAGTCAAATGCCGCTTTCATAGATTCCACGGCTGATATAGTTGTAGTTTTAATCGATTCCCAAGCGCTATTTACTGCGTTACGGAATGTTTCGTTGTGTTTGTATAGTTGGACGAGTGCCGTTCCTAGTATGGTTAAAATTGCAATAGTTGCACCAATAGGTCCCGTTAGAAATGTGAAGGCAGCTCGTAATCCCACCATTGCCGCACTCGCAAGTTTCGCGACCATTGTGCTTTTACCTAGCCAACCGACTAACGCACCAAACGCTGTTATTGTGGCTCCTATACTACTAATAAAAACTCCTAGTACCGCCATGAAGACTGTAAATACTGAAACGGCTGTAGCTACTGTAGCAATCACCGTTTTTATCGTCGGAGATAACCCATTAAATCCATCAGCTAATTTCTTAATAACGTCAGCAATAACCGAAATTGCGGGCGCTAATGCATCTGTAAATGCGCGAGCTGCTACGTCAATAGACGACTGCATCTTAACAATTGCACCTGCCCAACCTTCAAGCATTGAGTCCGCTGCTTTTTTCGAAGCACCATCCGATTTAATGAGAGATTGCGTTAATTTATCGATTTTCTCCGGACCTGCTGAAACGAGCGCCATCATACCAGAAACAGCTTCTGTACCGAATATCGTGGCTAACGCCGCGCCTTTTTGAGCGCTTGTCATTCCGTCCATACCTTTTTGTAGTTCACCGATAATTTGAGAGAGTGACTTCATATTCCCGCTACTGTCAGTCGTAGTAACTCCTAACTCTTTCAGCATATTCGCCGCTGCTTTCGGCGGTTTAACTAAACGGAGCATTGCCGATCTTAACGCTGTACCTGCCGTTTCACCCTTGATACCCGCGTTAGACATAATGCCGACGGATGCTGCAAGTTCTTCCATTCCAATACCCAACTGTGCTGCCGGACCTGCCGCGTACTTAAAGGCATATTGCATATCGTACACGCCTGCGGCGGTTGCATTTGCTGCTTGAGCAAGGACGTCCGCTACGTGCCCACTATCCTTCGCTTCCATACTAAATGCATTTAATGCGGAAGTTATCGTATCAGCTACCATACCAAGGTCCTCACCCGACGCTGCTGCCGCTGATAAAACACCAGGCAATGCGTCAGTTGCTTGCGCTGCTTCGAATCCTTTCGCCCCTAGTTCCGCATACGCCGCCGCTACTTGTCCAGTTGAATATACGGAGCTGGTCGCCATTTCTAATATATCTTTCTTAACTTGTCCATATGCACCGCCTGTAAGTACGGCCGCTTTTCTCGTTTGTTGCTCGAATTCCATCGAGTTTTTAATCATACTTCCGAAAGCTTTACCAGAAGCATAAGCAAGTGGTGCAAACGCCGTCGTCATATTTTGTCCAACTGATTGTATCCTACGTCCCATTTCCTGTGCTTGATTACTTACATTTTGAAACGTCCGTTGCCAACCTGACATATCAGGTGGTGGCGATGGTCTAGGTATTTGCGGTGGGGACGGAATATTAGGAGCTGGTATATTAATTGGCTGACTTACTGCTTGATGAAAATTACGCCAAAGCTGGGTTGCTTGTGTTAAGCTACTCCGTAACGACGATATATCAGCTAATAACTGCACTTCTACTCTGTTTTGACTAATAACTATTCACCGCTTTTTCCGTTTTGACTTCGTAACGCCCGTTCGATATCATCGAATAAAGACTCGTTTGCGTGAATCTTTTTCGTAAGTTGCTCACGCTCTTTTTCCTTCGCTTCTAACATTCGAGCGTTTTCAGGACGCTTATATATATCATCTAGACTCTTTACCTTCTCACTCTGAGCGTTTCGGTAAAATAGCGCTTGAACACTAGCAATCTCATAAGTATCAAGTAGACGCTCACGATAGCCGGTAAGCATAATGTGGTACTCCTTAATGCTTATCCGTTTAGATTCAAGCGTTGACATACCGAAATACCGAAAGCAATCTGCCTGTAAATCGTCGATGTTTATTCGTACAGACTCTCGAACGCTTTCTTCTCTTTCTCGCCCATGCTCGCTAGTAATTTGTTCACGGTCTTCTGGAAGAAAAAACTATTAAGAACAACTGCTTTATTGAACTTTAAGATGTCATCAAAAGATAACTCTTCAGATAATAATTGGCGTTCAATTTCTGCCTCAATATCTTTTTGCGTGATACCTTCACCTGTATGGATTAATCCGTAATAAATTACGTTAACGAAATCTTCAAGACCGCCTTGCATTGCTTTTTGTACAAATTCGAATGGGCCACCATTACTATCGATTAATTTGATTGCTTCAAAACCGTATTTAAGTTCATATTCTTTTCCTTTTACTTCAAAGCGTGTATATGATTTAGTCATTTATAAAAACCTCCATTAATAAGTTGATATTTTTTATAAAAGTAATAGGCGAAGGGGACTTCGCCTACTCATGAATTCTTTATGGTTGAACGACCGAACCGTCAGGTGCTCCAGGTGGAATTGTAGTAACTTTACCTACAGACAGACCACCGTTTAACTTAGCTTCAATAGAGTACTTAGAGAACTCTTCATTTTCATGAGAAAGTTCAACGCTACTTAACATAAATGTTCCACTTTTCGATTTGTACTCACCAGCTTTTGCGCTACGTAAAGAAACTTCGTGGATTTTAACCAGTTTCTTATTCGTAATTGCTTCCTCAATATAATCAAGTGCTTCATCACCTTCTGTACTTACGCCCTCGATAGATACAGACTGTGTTACATCCCCGTAATCACTACCGGATTTATCTTTTGTTTTTAATTCAATTTCACCAGCTTCAATAGAGCGGGAACCTGAAGTTTGGTTAAATAATCGAACTGTTTTAGAAGTGCTATCTGCTTGCGGGATATCGATTAAATATAACGTTTCTTTCCCTTTAAATTCTGGTGATGCTGCTTGTGCTGTTGTTGTTACTGTTGTTTCAGCCATCAGTATTCCTCCTTAATTTAAATCCTAATTGTGATAAAGCTAAGGTGTTTCGCCGTTACTTGAGTGACATCCGCTTGCGGAATAGGCTCACATGACGAAACTTCTGCATATAAAAAACCGATTAGTTTAGGTACCTTTGAACTTATGTTGTACAAGTCGATAGGCCGCCTTTCTAGTCGGTCGATGATTCTATCTTGTAATTCATTTCGGTTAGATACTGTATCGGAATACACACCGATTTGTATTAAATGATTTCGTGCGTAGTTATCTTTTGAATATCTGTCAATAGTTCCTGTTAATGACTCCACCGTAAGAAACGGTTTTTCTTTTCCAGTTAAAGAAACGCCATCATATATCCAAGTGGTCGGAGCGAATTCTTCTAGCGCTTTTTTTAGTGAATACATCACATCATTTACTGTAGTCATACTATAGACCTCTCGCTGTTCGTCGTATCGCTTTTTCTAAGTCAGTAACTAATGGTTGCTCTCCCTCAAACATCGTTTTACGCATAAAACCTTTTTTCGTTTTGTGAGTATATTCTTGAACAGCTGCATATTCAATATCTGAACCATACAACCATCCAGTTTTATCTCCATTTAAAGGTTTTACACTTGGCGGAATACTTCCCGCTAAATTACCGGATTCAACAGGAGCTCTGTTAGAAGCTGTGTTCGCTTGTAATCTCGCATGCTTTTCAACGGTATTCGCAACAGGCGTTTTATAACGATCAGAATTCATCATGCGGTAAATATCATCCATGCCTTTGATTCGTGCACTGACTTTCATTAAATCACCCTCTTTACGACTACTTCTCGACGGTTTATTCCGCCTAATCCTCGTTCATCAATCAGCATGATTACATATTTAATGCCGTTTCTCTCGAGGTAATTGACGTCATTTAAATTAATATCGAGACGGAAAGTAACAAGTGCTTCACCTTCTTTTACATCAGTTCCTAAAAACTTTGCTTTATCTTCTAACGTGAACTTTTTCCAAACGACTTGTACTGTTTCTTGAATATCTTCACCCGGAATTTCTTCACCTGTAATTGGATCAGTTTCCGTCATTCCTTTTCGCCAAATAACAATGGGTTCACGACGATTCTGTTCGATTAATTCACGATTGGCTCGAATTTGTTCAATGTCTTTTTCGGTTAACACTCGTTACTCCTCCTCACCGATAATGTAATTTAAACGAGATGAACACTGAGGATGCGGACTAATCAATTGAGTTAGCAAACTTTCAGGTATCTTTTTCGGATATCTACCCGGACCTAATCCGTAAGCGTCACGCCTAGCTAACTTGTAACACATATGCCGCGAGTGGTACCGATGTCGATGCCCGTTATCTACAATCTTGTAACCTGTAACGATATTACTCTCGTTTCCGTTGTAGATCGTGGCTGCTCGGTGCGTGTTATTACTCTCCGTAATTGCTACACGTTCGATTTTCCATTTCGAGTTATCATGTACTTCTCGTATTTTCTGAGAAATTGAACTAATGCTTTCACCTTTGAGTACAGCCGGCCGTATTACCGTCGTTAATTCTGCTCGCATGTCACCTGCTAGATTCCACACTCGATCAGACAAGACTAAACCGTCTTCTCCTCTCCGTTTTAACATATACCTCACAACTTGCTTATTTACGGAATTTAAATCCTTTATTTTCAATGGCGTTTCTGCGAGTTTAGAAGTTGTCCAATTCGACGTATCATTTATCATTTTTTCGAATGACACTCCTGCCTTCTTGCGAAACTCCTTTTCGTAATAGTCTAAATCCCGTAATAAGGCATTAAGTCTACCCCGTTTAATTACACCGTCTTTTTGGTAATCGTTAATTAAGTCCAGCAAAAAAAGACGGATTAGCATAATGGCGCCTACCGTCTCTTCTACTTGTTTTTCATTTTCTTTTTCGTATTGCTTCGATATCTTACCGAGTGCTTCGTCAAATTCACCTTGTAAATCGCTCACGAAACTACCTCCAATCTGCTCTCTTTGCAAATGTCTGACTAACGCCTTTGCCACGTCTGTATTTTCGATATTGTTTACGTGCGTCAGCCGCTAGTCTTTGGTAATTTGTGAAGATCATAGATTTATCTACAGCTTCTTCACCATCGGTATATTTAAAAAACCGAGCCGAATCTACTGCGATAGCTTCATAAGCAAACGTAAGCGCAAGATAAAATACCGCATTAGCGTTATCCTCTTCGGTAAAATCTGATTCAACTAAAGCTTCGGCTAGCCAAGCGTCAATGTCAGTCGACGTAACGCCTGGAACCTTTGATAATCGAGTCTGCAATCGTTCTGACACCGTCATTTGGCGTCACCTCCGTTATTCTGCTTTTTTAGTTGTCGACTTACCTCGTGGTTTAGGTCTTAGGTCTAAACGTTCAATAAATGGGGCCTTCTCGTCCAAAAATCCGATTTCACTTTCGTCTTCTGTTACATACTCACCTTGCGAATCAAATTGAATATGAAAATCCGGACGAATTAATTCATAGTTCGGTAATGTTTTATATTCCGCCATTTTATCGTCCTCCTTTCAATAAAAGGAGACGGTATTTAAACCGCCTCTAATTAAGATACTGTTTTAGAAATTCCGCTTAGTACAGCAATCGATTCTTTAGCATTCTTGATTTCGAAACCAAGTTCGCCGCGGATTACGCGAGAGAAGTAATCTCCACCTGGTAATGTTGCGTCTTGGTCATAAATTGGTGTTAAGTAGCGAGCCTTAATGTTATTCGTATCCAATAATAGCGCACGGTCTTTCGGCATATTTTGGTCAACAACTACGCTAGAAATCGCACCACCTGGTAAGTCAGACACGAACGATAAGATTTGGTAACCAGCGGCTGTATCCTGACGAGTCGTTTGAATAGTGTTACCGCCTAACTTAGTGATTTGTCGAGCTACATTCGGTGCGCATAAGATTGTATTTGCTGAACCACCTCTAACAAATACTTGTTCAACTGCATCATTTAACGATTTAGCATCGATTTCTTTACCTTTGAAGTCCTGAACGTGTGAACCTTGCTCACTAGCGAATGCAAATAAACCACCTGTAGAACGCGGTTGTTGTCCTGAACCAATATATTTACGTCCATAAATTAACGAGTTATTAGCTTCACGAATTAATTCTTGTAATCGTAAGTTGACTTGGTAATCTAGCTCGTCTTCTACGCCGTAAGTGTTTACTTGTTGTTGTGTACGAGATACAGAAGCGTATCTAGAGAAGATTTGTGAGAAGTTGAACGATACTAGACGATCATTGATTTCGTTTTTACGGAAAGTATCTTCACCTTCGGGGCGTGGTCGAGCAATAATTTTCAATTCACCTTTAGCTTCAATCGCTTCAGGCGTAGTTGAATCATACCCACGCTGTACTGTAATTTTATCTGCTAACTCATCCACTGCTACAATGCGTAACACTTCAAGACCGTTCTGCACTAATGCTTTCTCTGTAAATTTACGTGCTTCACCCGTACCTAACTCCAATTCTGTCACATCTGCCGCTGCGGCTGTCTTAACTATACCTGTATCGCTGTTTAAGTAATCGTTCTGCCATTCGAATTTAGTTTGCGTAAGTGCTTCGCCCGTACCAATAATACCGAATAAAACCGGTGCTTTCGTAAGGATTAAATCTACATTCGCCTGCATCTGACGAACCTGTTGTTGGAAATCATAAGTATTTGCTACTGCCATGTTTAATAGCCTCCTAATTGTTTTTTAATATAAAAAAGCCGTCGGTTTGGAACCAACGACTAATCTACTTCTTCGATTTTAATTCGAGTATTTTGTTATATAATTGCGTAACCTTACCAGCAAGCTTTGGATTTTTTAACGCTTCAGCCTTCGTTTCTGTTAATTCTTTTTCTAACGCTGATAATTCATTAGCTTTCGGATTGGTTACGGGATTAGAACCGCCTGACGCATCTACTCCGATTACTTGTTTGAACATCCACGGCTTACTTGCTTTTAAAGCCTCGACTGCTGACTCTACGCCCTGGATGTTTCCTTCTTCATCGACATTAATTTCCGACTTATCTAATAGCGCCAATACATCGTTTGGGTCGTTTGCATTCAAATATCGTGCAACACTTTTAATTTCGGTATTCAAGATTCGAGCGTTTGCCTTTTCTTGTGCTTTCTGCGCTAATTCGGAAGCTTCAATCGCTTTTTTAGCCGCTTCATCTTTTTCAGCTTGCAAACGTTCCACTTCAGTCATTTCTTGTTTCTTTCGTTCTTCTTCCGC
The DNA here is from genome assembly GCF_900100505.1 of Bacillus sp. cl96. Taxonomy (NCBI): domain Bacteria; kingdom Bacillati; phylum Bacillota; class Bacilli; order Caryophanales; family Bacillaceae; genus Bacillus; species Bacillus sp. cl96. The sequence continues at coordinate 277,304 of NZ_FNDM01000003.1, read as the reverse complement.
TTGCTCAAACGCAATTAATTTCGCTTTAATATCATCATAGTCTTCGTATTTTTTGCGCTCACGTTCAAGTCGTTTAGCAACTACTTCATCGACCTGTTCTTGTGTAAGAGTTTTCGTATCTTCCTTTATATCCGTTACGACAACATCCTCTTTTACTACTTCACTCATGTTATTACCTCCAACCGTTTTAAGCCCGTCGGCTATGGTTTTATTCATCCGAAAGTTTAATGCCATTCCGTAAGGCCTATTTACATCACTCTTTATAAGGGTCCTGTGTTTGTCTTTTAAGTTGACGTTCTTGAATAATCTCCATAAACTTCTGTTCTGCATTTTCTTTACCACTTCGTGTAATAGCGCCTTTAATAGATTCAATTTCGTTGGATATTTCTTCTCCTAGCTGTTCTATTAGTGCTTTTTGATCTTGCGGTAAAGGTAATCCGAAAATAATCTCGCTAGAGTAATAGTCGTCTATCTTTGCGAGCATTTCCTTATCGTACTTAAAACGTGGGTGCTCTTGTCTCGCTTTCATATATCTAAGGATATATTCGTTTAGTGTCTGCAAACGCGATTGCCATATTACCCATGAACGTTGAGTCTTCGATATAATCGAGCTAAACATAAGTTGAACGGCCATATCGTTAATTCCTCCGGTGTTCATGTCGGCTGTATTTACGATTGGTACCTCCGCTTTTTCATGTAGTCGTTTTTGCAAACGGTCAAGATATGCTTCAATCGTTTCCTTAAACTTAAATCCGCTTTCTAACTTACTTGCACTCGGTACTCCGCTTTCTTTATCTCCATCGCCGAGATTCCATTTCGCACCTGGAGCGATTTGTAACGGATTCTTCGGATCCTCGTCTACATTAACAAGTAGATTAATAGCGAACATTTCAAAACGAATCGCGTCCGAGTAATCCGACATCTTACGGTCAATCTCTTCCGACAGTTCAATCGTTTTTTCTAATTCACTATAACCGGTAGTTCGACCGCTTAGTTTCTCGGTAGGAACGTGCACTACCGGAATAAAATCGAGACCCATTGATGAACGCTCAACCCTCGACTCCTGTACGTTTAAATCTCCGTCATGAACGGCCTCTTCAATTTCGCAATCATATTTTCCAGCTTCTTCGTGCCATACCAGGTAATATGAAAGTTTCCACAATCGAGTTTGTTCATCGTCAAGCCATGCAATGAAATGCACAGCATCTAACTGATCCTTATCCCATTCGTTGTGTACCGCAATGACTTCCGTAGATGGATGCCAAATGATTTTAAACTCTCCACGTCGGTTATCGAAATGAATACGTGCGTAAACACCCGTTCTAGAAATCGAACGGTCTTTTGCTGCGGCTAACAGCTTTTCGTGCATTCGATTATCGTCCCAAACCCACGTTAATAATCGCTCTTTTGCTTTTGCTCGACTATTCTCCGTCTGCTGTTCTTCACTAGGTGTATAGCCTGGTTGAATCATTAGTGCTGGGTCGTCTAAGACATCGGGTGGGACTGTTACTTTCGGTTCCTTCTCGAATTGCCAAGCCGCAATCGTATCGACTATCTTTCGTGGATAATTAAGTTCTAATTTCGTAGGCTCATAATCCAGTTGTGACGGCTTTGTATAATCAGACCAAACATTCAAGTCTCCGTCATATCGTCGATATAGCCTGATTTCATCAAGGATTCTTTGCCATTCGGTGTCTCCTAATGCTGTACGTATAGGGGCGACATACTCGATGGGATTCATTAGATTCCTATCAGGGGAAATTCGCATATGTTACCTCCTTTCTTTAATATCGATAGTTACCGGCGTTTCCTGCTTTTCTTTTACGTCCTTTGTCCGTAACTGAAACAGCCATCTCTAAACTATCAGGTAAGTCATCGTGCATATTCGTTCCATAGTATTGAAACTGCTCAAGTAATAACGAATGCCTTCTGTCAAATTGGATTTCTCCGTTTTCTATCCGCGGTAACAACGCCTCTAAACGTAACTCTTTTCGAGAACGTTGCTTAATTTTGAATAAACGAGTCATTGCCGGATAACCTTTTTCGATTAACCGTTTAGAAAGCATATCCGCAAAGAATTCCTGCGCTGCTTGCGCCTCAACCGCTATTGCATCCGGTCGAAAATGAAGAACTTTATCAACAATAACTTTCATAAACTTGTCGGGGTGTAATCGTTCGCCATACGAATCGATAACGTAAATTGTATCTGTCTCTTTATGCTTGGCCACGATTGAAATTGCGGAATAATCGCCTCGTTCTTTCCCCATCGCTAAGTCAACTCCGATGGAGACGAAGTATTCTCCGCTAAGGAAGTTACGGTTTATTTGTTTATCATTCCAGTAATTGAAATTATCAGGATTGAATACCATTACTTCCTCATCTATAGGATTGTTCTGTAGCTCAGTATTAAACGCTTTGCTACCGTTATCCCATTTGAACTTCATTAATTTAAATACCGGCTGTACTTCTTCCCAAAGTACCTCAGCGCCTTCTACCATTTCGTCATGATGTGCCGTAAAGAACAGTTCAGCGTCTCTTGCTCTCGATTTATTCTTTCGATCTTTATAAATACGTTCACATTCCGCCCATAAATCTTGTCGAGTAGGCGGAGTAATTAGTGCTCTGTATTTACGAGATTCAAAGTCGGAACGTCGCTCCATAATATCGATTAATAATGATTGCGGATGAACTGTCGTACCCATAAATACGATTGCTGTCCGCTTACCTTCCGGATCACCTAACGGAATAACTACCTGAGCGAACCAATCCTTTAATTCCTGGCGTAGTTGAGCCGTATTAGTATTACGCTTATCTTCCAAGTCATCACACACGATTAAATCCGGGCGCTTACCGTTCCAGTTTCGACCACGCAATGCTTGTCCAGTGGAAGCCGCTTGAACTAACGTTAGTAATTTCTTATCGTCTTTCCCTTTCGGTTCCCATGCGATAAACTCTGACGTATTATCCCTCGGATTCATTTGTTGCTTCGTATGTAACAACGATCCGAAGTCACGTCGTAGCTTATCGTTAGATTGTAGTTGTAGCTTAATCCACTCTAAGTTGGCGCTGGATACCGAAGGAGTTTCCGAAATTAATATGATGTAGGCTCTCTTCCGGTAACAAATTTCATGAATCGGAAAAGCCTTCGATAAATAAGACGATTTTGCATGCGAACGAGGTGCGGCAACTGCTACTCGTTTGTTTATTTCATCGTTAGATACTACGTTCATAATGTCGCATATTTCTTCGTGGAAATTCGGTGCGTATTCCGTGATGTTGTCTAAGTTAAAGCCTTGCGGAACTTGAAATTCTGGTATCCAGTTACCGGTGTTTTCTTTATTTCGATTTTCACCGAAGTAATTGTAAGCGAAGAAAAGTAAATCCGTTTCTCCTCGGTTTATATCTTGGAGACGGTTAAACTCGTTGATATACGTTTTAAGCTCGAATTTTTCATCGTCAGTAAGTTTGTGTCGGTTACGTACTCTAGGTACGATGTACTTTCGTAATTGATTTACTTTTTCTAAACGTTCTTTTCTATCGAACCATTCTCCATTGATCCATGCGATATTAACCGTCTCCTTTCGTAATTAGTAATTGACTATGGAAAATTTAACCGTTATACTGAAAGTAACAAAATGAGATTACGTTACATTAAATAACTGGAGGTAATACATATGTCCGGTGTAGTTCAACCTATCCGTTCCAAACGGGATATAGATAAAATGAAAAAAGCGCTAGCTGGAAAGCCGCGCGATCTATTACTTTTCATATTCGGGATAAACTCCGCGTTACGTATTTCCGATATATTGAAACTCAAAGTCGGAGATGTAAGTGGTAAGGAATCTATATCGCTAAAAGAAACAAAGACTCGCAAATCTAAACGATTCCATCTAAACGCATCCATAAAAAAAGCCGTCGTGGAATTAATCCCACCAACGGCTGACGATAACGATTGGTTGTTCCCTTCTCGTAAAGGTGATAAAGCAATCTCTCGTATCCAAGCGTATAGAATTTTAAATACTGCGGCTGATCGTGCCGGGCTTAATATCGAAATTGGTACGCACACATTACGAAAAACGTTTGCATTTCACGCGTATAAGAACGGTACTGATTTAGCATTACTTCAAACGATACTAAACCATTCAAGCCAACGAGAAACACTCGTATATCTCTGTATCGAACAGAAACAAATCGACGATGTTTATATCGAAATAAACTTGTAAGGACTGCGTCTTGACGACGTGGTCTTTTTCGTTTTACACTAACGTAAACTCAAACGTTATTTTGGGTACGCGGATTTCTCTCGTACCTGACGGGGCTTGTTCAAAAAACCATCCCCCGCCCCTTTTTCTATCCCGTATATTTTATGCACCTTCCCGAATATCTAATGTAACAGAATCATCTTTTGTTACATTCAATTCCGAATCAAAACGTTATTATATCAACGTTTGTACAATTATTATCGTTCATTTATTCGTTAGTTATTTTATACATGTGTAGTATCAACGTTTGTAGCGTCCACCACATCGATATACATTGCATAAGAACATGCATAAATAGTCCGAAAAGTTTCGAGGATGCATCCGTCTAGAGCGATCGACTGACCTACGGTAAACTTTTGTAAAGATTTATGTTATATCACCGCATAATATCCTGATGAGTTTCTTCCTATTATATATTCCTAATATAATCGATTACTTTACGTCTTCTTCAATCCTCGCTTCAAACGATGCAATCTCTTCGTCCAATTCCTCGTAGTTAATCTCGCCTGTCTTAGCCTTCGTTTCTACCTCTACCTTATCGGTAAGCATACCGTTAATCTGTAGCGCTAACTTCGCCATAGCCGCATTACCATCTCGAATAGCAATCTCGGATAGTGATGCGATTAAATTAGGTAACTGGTCTTGACTATTACGTACCATTTCCTTTTTTAACTCACGTTCGAATAACGTATCCTTACGCCAGTTATGAATCGATTGTCTAGATACACCGCATATCTCAGCGATCTCATCGTTTGTCTTACCGCCTTTATTCGGTAATGCTAACCATTTAATAGCGGTTAAATGTTCCGTGTTTAATCGTTTTAATGCCATGTATTACGTCCTCCTTTCCGTTTATATAATACATAATCCGTAAAAAATATATTTATTTTCTCTTCCCATAAACTCATGGACATATTAATATTAGGATATATAAAAAGAAGGGATTGACAAAAATGCAAAATAAAACTACCCCTACATTTAAACAAGAAACTTTCTGCTGTCCACATTGCGATATAGTTGCAGTTCAAGAATGGCGACAAGCTCAATACTGGGATTATAAAAAAAGCTCTTATTTACATGTAGGAAATTTAATCGTTTGCAAGTGTACTCATTGTCAAGAATACTCTTTCTGGTATAATGAGGAAATGGTTTACCCAACAAAATCTTTAGCCCCTAAACCACATCCAGATATGCCAGTAGAGATAATTGATGATTATAATGAGGCTGCAAATATACTAAAAGATTCACCTAGAGGTGCGGCAGCACTATTAAGGCTTTCATTACAAAAGCTATTGAAATCGTTAGGTGAATCGGGTACACATATTGATTCTGATATAAAATCTCTAGTTCAAAAAGGTTTGCCGGTCAAGGTACAACAAGCGCTTGATGTACTTAGAGTAATTGGAAATGAATCAGTTCACCCTGGAACGATAGATATGAAAGATAATCATGAAATTGCATTAAAACTATTCGCTTTAATAAACTTCATCATACAAAATCAAATCACGGAACCTAAAGAAATTAATGATCTTTTCACATCTCTACCGACTGGTAAGTTAGATGCCATTGCCAAAAGAGATGGCATAACTAACTAACTATTTCTTTTTATTACTTTAGCGGAGTATCTTTTATATAAGTACTTTATCGACTATATAAGATAGTAATTCTTTTCGATAGAAAAGGATTACCGGTAAGTATGAACGTTAGTGAATACTTACCGAATAGTACTTATACTCTCTTAATCTTTTGTTTGTTATTATTAAGTTCGTTATTATTACGTTTGTTATTATTACCGTCACTCTACAGTGATTTACCTACGTCACTCCTCGGTGATTGACCTAAATCACTGTAGAGTGATTAACGATATAACTCGTCTAAATTCCGTCTGATTTCCTCGTCAGTCAACGACGAATAGTACAACGGAAAATATAGCTTATCTCTTTTGTTAGTCGCATAGTCGTACACTGTCTTAATTAACCCAACGGCTATCAATACGTTTGATAACTTCGCAATTCTATTACGACCTATCCCAGTTTCTTCAGCTATTTTATCGACCGAAGGGAACGCACTCATATAACAATCGTTGTCCTTCTTGCCGTTAACATACGCCAGTAGGTACGAATATAACTGCGCAATAGATACGTTTGCCTTATCGTACTCTCTAGCGATTGGAATAATCCGACGCCAAAGGTCGTGTGGAATCGGTGCATTACCCGTTAATCTATTCCCTGGCGTCATTGCGTATTCTTTTCGTTGGATAGCTTCGTTAGCTAAATACTCAAATTTATTCGGCATATATATCGTCCTCCGCATATAAGTTATTCAGCATAAAGTAAACGTAAAATTAAATTACTTAGGCTTATTCGATTGCCACTCCGTCAATAAACTATCTAACTCCTCTGTACGGTAATACTGCCAAAACTTACGTAGCGTATTTTCGTTAAGTCCCGCACAGGTATACCGTTGGCCTCGTTCCTTTAGGAAGACGTGTAATACTGGTGAATAGCAATAGAAAAATTCGTTTTGTGTACTCATGATTAAATCACGTCCTTTTCTTCGAACTGTGTTAGTAATTCTTCGATTTCACTGACGGCTTGATCTGATGTTAATTTCTCATTGATATAATCCATTACGATATTTATCGCTACATCAGACGTCCCTATCTCCAATGCTTCAAAGATAAAATCGTCTTTTACTAACTCGATAGCTATGAATGAGTCACCGCCAAATAAATCTGTTAACTTCTCCGAAAGTTTGCTACATGATTTATCCATTAGTAATAGCATCTTAGTTAAATGTCGTTCTCGCTCTGTAAACTTCATTAAATTAAAACCTCCGTTAAATTAAAGTAAAATATAAAAAAGCGAACCCGTAGGCTCGCTTAATTAAAATATTCGTATGTATTTACGACGCGACTTGTAAGTCCTTCGGTTAGTGTATCTTCAAATTCGTAGTTGTAATCGTCTCCTCTTCGATTAAAATACGTAAAGTGGAAGGCTTAACGTTTTCCTATTACGTATACATAACTAAAGAAGTAAAACTTAGTACATATGTGGTAAAATTAATTAATATAGTAGCTTTAATAAACTATTTTCTTTAATTTTATATTAATTACGAAGAGGGAGATATTTTGATGGGTGTAAAAAAAGAGTTATTAATGGATACAACAACTATTGAACATTTAGCATGTTTAGAAATAAATACCTTAATACTTCAGCCTCCGTTCCATTTACATAGTAACGTGCAATGGAATGATAAAGGAATTTCTCTTGATGGTGACATTGAAGTCTATAATGACTATCAGAAAAAGAAGGCAAATTTTATTGGTAAAGTTCCGATACAAATTAAAGGAACTACTACGTTTAAAAGAGTTCATAAGAAAGGAAAAATAAAACATAGCGTAGACAAGAAGGACTTGGAAGTCTATTACAATAACAATTGTGGTGTATTATACTTTGTAGTAACAATAAACCCAACAACGTATCAAAGGCAAGCTTATTATCGAATTTTGGCCCCTTTAGATCTAAAAAGTCTCTTATCTACACTTGATAAAAGCAAAAAAGAATCTATCACCATCCCTTTTAAAAGGATGGAAACCGATAATTTAGAGTCCGTCTGTAAAACACTTATCAATGTAGTTGAAAGGCAACCAAAACATTATATAGAGGCACTAACAGAACCAGAATTTACACATTATAAGATAAGTTTTGTTGACATAAAAAAAGAGACTTTTGATTTTTTCGAAGAGCCTGCTTATATTTATGGGGTACTCGAAGACATTGAAATGCCTCTTGAAATAGCACACATAACAGAAATAAGCAAGTTTGATAATGAAACTATTTGCTTAAACGATGAGAAAATACATATAAATTACCATGCTGTTGAGACTGTAGAAAAACGTATAGTCGTTATAGAAGAAACTTTAACTTTTGAATTAGATAAAACGAAAAATACTTGTGCAGTTCATCTAGGGAAATTAAAAACACTAGCATCATATGTAAAATGTTTACAATTAATAGATTATCTATTGAAACATAATCAACTTCCTTTTCAATCTATACAGCTAAATGCAAAACTAAATCACAAGGAAAACTTCCAGAAAATCGAAAATGATATTAAATTATACATAGAGCTAATAGACATTTGTAATCAAATTGGGATAAACGAAAATTATGTATTTAATGATGAAGAAGATTTATCGTTTTTATTTAATGCTATATTTGATATTTTTAAAAATAGAAATTATGATTCGCTAAACCTTCCAGAACATGAAAAACTACAAAATTTCAAAATTTATAACATTGAAATTTCTAAATACGTGAAATTAAAATTAATATATATAGATGACAATTTGATTAATTTCTATAGTGAAGAAGTGTTAACAAAAATAGGCGGTTTACTACCTAAAGATGGTATAGATAACAAATTCGAAAAAGATACTTGGGTACCTGAAAATTGGAATGAATATTATCAAAAAATAAGCGTTTACCTCTCTCAAGATATTGAAGAAATGGTTGAGGATACTAACTTTGATTTCGATATCTTAAAAGCATCATTTTCTGATAAACATCATGATATAGAGGCTGGAAATGGTCTGATAATTAATATTTCTTTAAATTTCATGAACTATTATGATAAATATAATGATAAAAAATATTTAGATCTTGCTCTTAATTTGAATCAACGATACTTAGTAAAATTCCCTGAATTTGATATCGCAAAGGTAAATATATATCTTATTAAACTTAAGCAATGTGGAGTACTATCATCAGAAGAACAAGATGACATTTTAAATATACAAGAGAGGGCCGAGAATAACAAAGACCAAAAATTGCGTTTCGCGTGTGAGGTCTTATTACAAAATAAGTTAAAAGCCAATAGATTATTTGATTCTCTTAGAGATGAAGAAAAAGAAACAATTCAGGATTACCCAATCTACAATTTCTATGAAAATATGGATTAGCTACCAAAAATGAGGCCGCCATCTCTGGCGGCTTTAATCGTTTTGTCTTCATTCGCAGAATTATACGGTCGGTATTTCTCACGTAACGCTACTAACTCCTTACGTTTCAAGAAACAAACTAACCTTGTCCAACCTTTTCACAGGCGTTATCTTCACCTACTTAATTAACTGACTCATACGCGCACGTGTGATGTCTAATATCTCGATGGCTTCAGGGGAGCCGTAAGAACTTCATTATGTATGAAGTCCTCAACTTCCTCGCGTGATTTTAAATCGTACCACAATTGCGTTTACCTTCCACTAAATCCTTATAAGCGTTCATTTAGCCTTTTCAAACGTTCATTTATTTCCTCGAGAGCGGGCGTATTAATATGTTTTCCATCACCATGAACTATTAAATTTCTCCATTTTATAATCTCTATGATTTCCTGAAAGTCTATATCTGCAATTTTTTCTTGTTTCAATAGTTCATTAGACATTCCTATAAAATTCGAATGCTTTTTCAAACCCAATTCTGGGTCTAACAATCTATATTTACTCTGAATAATAGAATCTAATTCTATAAAATTAAGTAAAAAGTGACCAATTATTCCACCTAGTTCCACTGCTACATTGTCAACAACTAGATCTTTATCTGATTCAGATAAAACTATTTTATTTAAACTATCTAAAGCTTTCTGTAAGTTTTCTTTCACTTCACCAATTAATTTGGCAATTTGATTATACTCACTTCGAGTGATACCCCTATTATGTGCAATTTTATTTCTTAATTTATATATTTTTTTCCAACGTACAGTTAAGTACTCTTCATCACCTTCCACAAATTCCGAAAAATATTTTTCCCAGTTTGATTTTGGAACAAATACTTTTAATTCGTCTAGTGTTAATTCTTTTAATTCTGTCACATCTCTTAATTTTTCTAATAATTTATTTGGTGATTCGGATGAATACTTTTTAAACAAAAAGTTCGCTAGTTGAATAAAATCTGTTTTATACAGATAATCAGGCGTCTCTTCCTTAGATTCCTTGACTGAATCTTTTACTTCTTCTGGAATATTCTCTTTAGCCCATCCTAATCCGACAGTTGTTAACATAAATTTTGTGATGAGCTTTCTCATCAAGTTCTCTATCTCATATACTAAAGGGTACGCCTTAGTAGAATAATAATAACTAAAGTCATCCCAAAGGACCTGCGGATGCTTATCAACTTTATGAAGCATTTCTCTTACAGCTCTTAATAGTTGTTCGTATTCTTCAATTTGCGATAAATCTTCAAACTTTAATTCTACATTGAAAAATCGTTGATTCCCCTTATGTGATTGGTTTGTATGTACTTTATATTCAGCCTCTACTTCTTTATACTTTAATTTTCCGCCTTCTATTTTAATATCTGAGTTCGCCCTAAGTAAATTATTAAAAGCAGCTTTATTTGAACAAAATGCAGTTGTTGTATCTATTATAATTAAATATTCTACCTTTAATGGTGTATCTATCATATTTGTTTATTCCTCCAAATGCCTTCTAATGAAATGCTTCTTGAAACCTAGTCTATTAAAGCTCATTTTCTCTTATTAAATTATATAGTGAAATTTACCGCAACACCACTATAAAAAGCACCGAATAGTTGTTCTTTATAGAACTAGTTCCCTCCCACCTTTATTTTCTCGATTTATTTCTCGAATAGAACACATCTGAACCGCCTACTCTCGTGTAAACTCCCGCTACTTTCTTCGTCTTTCCTCCTTTTCTACACTATATACTTATAGCCTCACCTGTGTAGAACATATCCCTCTGCTATACGACAAGTCAGGATAGGAATTAGTAGTTACTCGATATAAATGCTAAAATACCATTATTAAACTATATTCGGGGGATGCATATATGGGAGAAAAGTACTCACTAAATGAGCAAACGCTTCAATTCATTCAAAAATTCGAAAGAACGGTAGCACCTGATAAAACATATATAACGCAAGAATTGGTTAATATATTTAATGATTCCACTTTCAATAAGGAACAATTCAATACGTACATAGAACCAAAAGGTAAGGCTATATGGTGGGCGTTAAAACGTAGCGGAAATTGGGAACAGGTTAAAAGAGGATTATATAAGAAAAAATAAGGCCACCTTAGTCGATGGCCTTATTTTTATTCCTTCGCTGTATTGGCTGGTACTTCTCCTATAGTGCTAATCTTAATTTAATACCCTTAAGTAATCAGGAAATTTATTGAGTGAAATAATAGCTGTCCTTATAACCGAATCAGGGAATTTTTCATATTTAATATGAGATTTACCAACGATCTCGTTCTTTTGTAAATCTGGAATTATCGACCATATATGATGTCTTATCTCTTTCAAAACATCAGGCATTTTTACATTCTCCGACTCACTTTCTCTATCTGTTAAACTTCTAATATCCATAAAAGAGGGGTAATAAAAATAAGCTACTAAAATTAAAAAGGAAGCATGGATAAAACACGGAATTTTATTTTCCTTACTAAATACAGAATCGAAATAATTCTGCCAATTTTCTAGTAAAAATTGAGAAAAACTGATAAATGTCCTTGGGTTATGTAAATTTATATGTTCCTTCAATAGACCAACTACCATATAATATGAATCTATTGTATAATCCGAATTCATTGCAACAAGTTGCCAATTACCCTCCAGTGAATTATCGAGATCACTCACTTCAATTGGATAATCTATGGCGAAATATTTCTCTTCTCCATAAAAATAGGCCTTCAAAACTTTAGATAAAACTCTATGGGATTCATTATTTTCCATATCAAGAAACTTTATAATGAAATTATCTGTTAATGTCATAAGTTGATGCTTTGTGTTAATAAAGTACTTTCTTTGAAAAATTTTATGCAAGTAGTAATCTGGTTTACTAACGCCTTGTTTTTTTAAAGCATCGAATACAACTTCTTCATCCATAGCGACTACAAAGAATAAACCAGGTAAATCGAGAGTAGATTTAATCATTTGAAATACTGTAATAACCTCTTCAGGGAAAAGTCTATCTATTTCATCAATCATAACTACGATTTTTTGACCATCTGGTCTAATTGTCTGATTTAAAATGTCATTTAATTCTTTTTTTCTTAGTGACAAAGGTTTATCCTCAAAAATAGTATCACTAAATGCTTGAGTTGTCTCACCAACAACGACACTAGTACCGGTAGCTACAGTAGGAGGCATTCCGGCTTTATATGCTCCCACAAAAGCTATAGCTTTTGCTGCCGGCGCTAATAATTTTTGAGCATATTTAGAAAATTTTTCTTTTGCTCGATGAAGTTCACCTTCACCCATTGCATAGTAGATTTCTTCAAATAAATTCTTAATTAATTCTTCCCTATCAGTAATCATCCAAGGATTAAAACGCACAACCTTACATTTTCCTTTGTTCAAATTATTCTCTATAAAATTTAACATAGTAGATTTACCAGATCCCCACGATCCATTAATAGATAATGAGTATGGTAAGTTTGCCGAAAAATTATCAATAAATGTAGCTATATCTTTCGATTTCTCTTTAAACCCTAATTTATCATCATTTACATTTTCTAAAGGTAAATATTGCAGTTCATCCATCAAATTCTCCCATCTCCAAACTGATATTCCTCTTCTAAACATATATTATCATAACACATTAATTAAATTTAATATAACAAAAGACCACCATATAGGTAGTCTTCATCAGTTCTTATTTTATACATTCAACATACTTTACTTTTTGCGTATCGATACACATATTACCTTTCGTATCGTGAGCGTTTAATACAAAATATCTACCAGAAAAGAACGTCTAACTCCACTCCGCAAAACTATCTCCCCCATAATATGTGAGTGTTATCTTCAAAAACTACTTTTATTTGCATGCAATCGACTCCTTTTCGTTATATACTCTAACCTCTTCCACTCGCGTAAACTCCCTATACATCTTCCGTCTCTCCTCTTTCCTAGACTTCGCTTCCCTATCGATTCGCCACGTCTCTTTTCTCGTACGTTTCCTGCGAAACGGAGGCTTGTAATTTCTCCGATCTACTCCGTATTCTTCCGCTACTTTCATCGATACCTCTCTGCTATGTCTCCTCGACAACTGGTAATCGCTCATTATCGGATATTCTTCACGAGTCATTTTATCCGGGTGTGTATTCGAAAGCTCTTCGTAAAGCAACAAATCTGCTAAACGTTCGAGTTGTTTCAGCTCAGGTCGCTCTCCGATGGACGCCACATAAGCGTCTGTGAGCGATTTAATTTCTTTCGCACGTACATCTCTATTACTAATCGCCTCAGAATCGCCCTCTCGGAGACTAGTAATTAACGTATTTACGTACGTTTCGAACTGCGTTTTGTAATCTCCGTTTGTTTGGAATGTATATTTCGTCTGCTCCATTAAGCAACCGCCTTCCTCTCTGTACTTACCATCGTCAATTTATAACCTTCGTCTTCCCAACCCCATCGTTCAAACACCGCCGCTATCTTTTGCGCTAACAATCGCTTATATAAATTAACCGTAGGTGCCGTGATCCCCATCTCGACCGCAACTTGCGTTTGTTTCATATCCTCGAAGTATACTAACTGCAAGACTTGACGCTGCCTATCCGTCAAGTTCGCTTTTGAGATTGCCGTCTCTAAATCGATTAGTATATCGCAGGCTGCATAATCACCGTTAAATCTACGTTCATACATATACGGTAAATGCCGTAGTAATAAATCAATTGACTTCGGATTGTCCAATGCGTATTCCTGCTCTATTCGACGGTGTGCCGTTTCATTATCGTATTTGCTTACGCCCATTTACTCACGCTCCTTTTTCCGTTACCTCTACATAACGACTGCCTATCTCGTTATGCGGTAAGTATTTTAATAAGCGAGTGCCAATCGCTTCAATTACGTTTACAGTTACGGCGTTGCCCGCCATTTTATAAAGTTGAGAGTTCGATATGCCAGCGCCAACTAACTTATCAAACTCGGAATCTAGAAAGCCTTGTAGTCGGAAACATTCCTTCGGTGTGAGTTTACGGATTCTATATGACGGTGTGAGTGTCGCTTGGTTACACGATGTTTCCAACGTTTGAGCAACACCTTTGCCGACGCGACCGCGTCGGGTCTTACTATTTGGAAATTGAACGTTGATTGAATCGCCCACTTCCGCGATTGCATAACCTTGTTTCGTTGCCTCACGGATTGCCACTCCATGTCGATCTTGTGCCGTTAATGTAAACGATGGCTCGTCATTCTCTTTAAATCTACGTCCATTTTGTCGTTTTTCGATACAATCAGGTGTTAATACGGGTCGGACTTCTTGAACAGCTATTTGTTTCGGCTGTTTGTAGTCCGTAGCGGTTAAGCAAGAGCATAATCCTTCTGAATCGTATATATGCCCTTTTTGCCCACCGCTTCCGCTATGTCCTAAGACTGCTATCTTCGGTTCTCTATGTCCACCACCCATTGTTGTTAAAGTTGGCGAAACGCCCTCCGCGCTGTAAACGCGCTTGATTGCGTCATGACCTTTTATATCAACGTGACCGACCATTTGTGGTTCGGTGTCGGCTCGTTTTTCGACTTTCGTTTCTTCTAACTGTGCAATCAACCTCGCTGTCTTCTCTTCGCTAAGATAATAACGCTCGTCCACTTCGTCCTCTAAGATATCCCGTAATCTAGTCGTTACTGTATCTTGTGCAGGCCAATCGAAGTTAAACGTCTTGACACCTTCCAGTGTAGAAATACGTCGCTTACCCTTTGTAACTACGTTATTCCCTTCGATTTTCCAAGGTTCTGTTTCTCCGTTTAAGATACCGACTATGAAAATTCGTTCTCGATTCTGCGGTACTCCAAAGTATTTCGAATTCAGTACATTGAAGTCAACCGTATATCCAATATCATTCAGCGTTTTAATAATCGTATCTAGCGTCTTTCCTTTATCGTGTGAAATAAGTCCTTTTACGTTTTCCAAGAGTAATAGTTTCGGTTGCTTTTCCTTTGCAATACGTGCAACTTCGAAGAATAACGTTCCTCGTGTGTCATCAAATCCTAATCGCTTACCTGCTACCGAGAATGCCTGACAAGGAAACCCACCGACTAAAACGTCATGCTCCGGGACATCTCCCGCAGCGACCTTCGTCACGTCACCGACTGTTTTATGTCCGTAAAGCACTTCGTAAGCTTGATTTGCGAATTTATCAATCTCGGAGGACATAACACATTTCCCTCCGAGTTTATTTATAACTTGTTCGAATCCACCCACGCCAGAGAATAATGATACGAATTTAAATGTGTTATTCGTCATAGAATCGCTCCTTATATTCGATTTATTAAAGTCCTAGTTCCTCAGCAAACTCGCCCATATCAAATCCGACTAATTCCTTACCGCTAGGAAATACGGTTACAGGTGCGCTCATATACCCTTTGTCCGCCATCCAGGCTGCATGCAATGGGTCTTCGTCGATATTGCGAGTTTCATAAGTTACTCCTGCGGCATTTAACGCCCACTTTACCTAATCACAGTTCGGGCATGCGTTCTTTGTGTAAATGATTACGTTAGTTTCTGACATCTTGATTCCTCCGTTTCTTTTTTAAATTCGTTTTTATCGTTTCACCCTTTACACCTAAAACTAACTAAATATTCAAATATATTTTTATAAAGTTAATATTAAACATTTATAGAAGGTTTCTTCCAAAAGAAAAGGAATTCATATTATGTAGTGATATATTCACATCAAAAAACGACTTAGGAGATGAGAAAATGCTTAAGAAAATCGTTGTTGGTACTTTAGCTTTAGGATTAGTTACTGGAATTGGCGGTGAATACGCATCTGCTGCAACACTTAATTTACCTACTCAACCCATAAACAATGCACTACACAATTTAAAGGCTGATCCAGGAACTTTAATAGATGATAGATATTCATTTAAAAGATCCGGTAAAGTATATTTCGACTATCTTGGTAGTGAAGAAGGGATGATTAGAATTTACATCAAAAACTATGGAGTGTCCCCTGTCACATTTAAACTAGTTAATCCAAAAGGAAGTAACCTGATGAGTGGTTATGAACTAGATCCAGGCGAATCTATCATTCAAGAAATGTATCTGCCAGACCCTACTTCTAAAAAAGATAGAACGTACTACTTCTATTTTAAAAATGAAGATGGAACTAAAATAGATGTACACGCTAAAGTAGGTGCAATTTAACACAAAACAGTCAAAGATAGGGGAAAGATTTACACAGATGCAAACACATCTCTCCTTATCTTTTTCTCATTCCATCACATTCTTTATATATTGAAAGGCATCCCTCATAATCTCCCTATTACTAACCGACTGCACACCTAACTCACGCATAATCACATCGAATTGATTGTACATCTCGCCGATACTCCCAACGTTATTAATCTCGTAATCTACTTCAAAAGCATCGATATGACTTTCCGTTTCATGTGACAAATCTTCTTCCGTAAATACATCGCCCACGTTGTACGCCCTACCAATACGTAAGTCATCCGATGCGCTTACTCGAATAAATACAAAACCTTCGTCTCGTAAACGCTGATACTCATTCGGTTGTCTTACTCCGTTTATTAACACTTTCGGCTTGTGGTTGGTTTTATTCAACGCATCTTCGAAACAATATTCGTGTACCTTTCCCATCGTCATCTTCACCCAAATATCCGGATCAATCTCACGTAACCACTGACCGAACTTTTGATAATAAGCACGTGGTTTCGGGTCGCGTGGAATATTCGGAAACAGTCGATGGAACTCGTCCTTTAATACCGCTGAGAAGTCGAACTCTTTAAAGCCGTATAACATCCAGGCGTAATGGGATAACTCCGTCTTTCCACTTCGGGCCTTGCCCGTAATAGCGATTTTCTTAGCGTTACATAACAAATCATTCACGCCCCTTCGTAATAGATTCAACGATTGCTTTTGCAGATTCTACGTCTAGAACGTTAATATTAATCGTAATGTTTTGCGGTAGTTTTGCCTCTTCTAACGCTGATACTTTTTCGTCTAGAAATACGATATCTTCACGTACCAACTCTAGCTGCTCATCTAAGGCATTTACACCGCCGATTGCTTTTGATGCATCACTACGTGCGGATTCAGCCATTTGTGAGAACGTTAGGATATTACGGTGGTTTTCTTCTGTACGTTCTTCAAGGCGTGTTTGTTTCGTTTTAATCTCGTCGAGCACATCATTTATACTAGGTCTAGTAATCAACTCTTCACTTTCAAATTTAGTTACGTCTGCCATATTAACGCCCTCCTTTATTTGATTAGGTATAAAACGCTTAACAGTAACGACGGTGAGAAAAGTATTATAGTTGTAATGCGCACTGACAAATCGTATTTTTTATTCGTTATTACCGCGACTACAAATATTAATGAAATTACGATTACTATCCACGCTAATACTGTCACTTATTTCCCTCCTTCGAAAAATTCGTCTATCCACGGTTCAACCTTAACGACTTCTTTTCGTAGATGTTCCGCTAGCTCTGCGATTTCAGCTTGTGCGCCATTTCCTTTTCGACGTTTAGTATAGAAATCTAGTAAGCTACGTAAATTCACCGTCATTACTAGATTTGTTGTTGCTGCGTTAGGTAATACTGATCGAGCATCTTCAGCAGGGATTCCCATACGTCGCAATGAATCGTAAGAGTATTGAAACTCTCTCATGATATCTTTGAAGTGGCTCACGTGGTCTTCACCTTTGGCTTTAATACTTTCAGGGATTGCATAATCAAATCCACCTGATTTATCGTCACTACCAAAACGTACATATCTCTGCGACTGTACCGAAAAGCTGAATCCAACTCGATGTCGGGTGAGTTGTGCTAACAATGCACGGCTCACCCCTTCGATAGCAAACGTAAATGTAATATGCTCTAAAGTGCTTGTATGTTTACTTGCTATGATATGACGCATTAAGCGATCAGCTTCCGTACCTTTCCCTCCGTCCGTTGCTTTGTTTCCGAAGTATCGACTGCCTTCTTTAGCGACTATTTCTGACGGTTTGTTTGCGGAGTAACACGTGCGGACTGCGGATAATCCAACGGCTTGTCCATCTGTACACTTCATTAGTAATCTAGCTTGTTCTGCATCATGTAAAATCGCTTTAAAACACTCTGATAACTGTGTATGCGCTAATAAGTTAACATTCACCTTCGATTACCTCCTAATATTCAATAAATATTTCTCAAAAGCTATCAAACTATATTTACTTGTCCTCCAATAAATTGAATAATAATTATAATCATAAATTTCAAAAACCAGGAGTGATTTTATGACTATTTGTATCAGATGTAAAAAAGATTCGAATCATCGTCCAAGTATATTTGTGTGCTTTGTTTGCCAAAATTACTTAAAACTTATCCTTATTTACAACCCCTGATTACCAAAAAAGAACTTAAGGCACTACAGGAGAACGTAAACCAGTTTCATAAAGATAAACGGCAACGCGACCTCTTTTAGAAAAATAGAGTCAATTTTTGTAGAGGTTTATTTGCTAGGGAACCTTAGTTGCTCCCTAGCATTTTTTCTTCTGTTACCCTCCCTTTATCAATTAAATACGCTAGTCCTATCGCTGCTGCGTCACTTTCATCACTCGTCTTAAATTCGCCCCACTCAACGTACTGCCTCACGCCAGCCTCGACCTCTTCTTTTTCCGCTCGTCCTTTACCGAGTAGTTTTTTCTTAACGGAAGCCTGTCCGATACTATCATCGACTTTTAAACCGAAACTATTCAGCGCTCTATCTACTGCATTCCAAGCGCTGAATACTGTATAATTCGTGTACGCTATCTTACTCGAAAATCCCTCTCGCACTATTACATCGAAGGGAGCGTACTTTCGTATAAAAAGTAGCGCCCATGCTTCAATGATCTGAGTACGGAGTGCTATCGGCTCAGTGCTTTTTGTTTTAACATGTGATACGTCGATTAGTTTAGACTTACCGTCGATAACATCGATTACCGCAATACCAGGACAACCGAGTGATGTGTCGATTGCGAGGGTGCGGAAAGCTTTTTTACTTCGAGCCATCGCTACAAGACCTCACTTTATCAATAAACTCCAATGCCCCAAAATACGGAGCTTTCTTCGTATCTGACAAACTCGAACGCTTCACTTGGTTCACTTGCGTCTTAAGTTCCTCGTATTCTTCGTCACTTAACGATTGAGCACACGCCGACTTGTAGTTGTTAAATGTCCAATGTTCGATATCTAGTTTCGGAGGTTGCTTCGTATTAACAGCCGCTACGATACTAGCAAACTTGTCCAATACCTCATTTCGCATCTCGTCCGTTACCGCAACACCAAACGCTCTGAAATCGGGATACTTTGCGTAATCTTCTTCACTCATATTCCACGCTTTCTTCGATGCGTTCAGATAAAGTACGATGTAATAATCTAAGTCGTACATTAACGAGTAGCATGTAACTTGTTTGACGTGATCGGCGCCAGGTTCGCGCAGTGAATATCCAGAAGTTTTACTGTAGGTAGTCTGTTTCGATTTTATTTCGAGTCCGACGCGAGTAATTACGCCATGCTCATCGGTGTATTCTAAAATACCGTCACACGTACCGATTAAAGCGAATTGTTGGTCATTATGCTCGATTACCTTACGAGTTTTAACGAAATCCTCAAACGATGGATAACCGTCTTTCGTACGTTCAATTCTGAAACGTGGTTTTTCACCGGTGAACTTTTCGTAATGTCGTTCCGCCAGTAAAATATCACGTTGGATTGCATCACCGATGTTAGTACCGATGAATTGCCAACGTCTTTGCCACGGCTTCACTTCAGCTTGATCACGTGGGCTTCGTAATGCCTTTTCGTAAAGCTCCCTCGGACATGAGTTAGCTGAAGAAGGAGAGAAATATGGTAGACTTCTATAATCTAAGTATTCGCCTTTGCTTAATACTTTCGCATAGCTTTCGTGGAGCCAGACGTCTAAAGGCGTATCGTAAGGCTCCGAATAGGAATGCCACGTTTCGAGAAACTGGCGAAATTCCTCTGCGATTTCATAAGCGAATGTTTCTTGTGTGTTCTGACGTAATAATTGTGCTGCGTTTCTACTCAAATTACCTACTCCCCTCAAATATTGATTTCTTAATTAACCACCGTATTAAATCCAACTTTTTCCTTGTATAAAAAATAATCTGTAATGAATTCTAATAGTAGAAAGGCGGTGATTTCATGAATATTATTAACACTAGACCAAGTGATGACGGCTCTTATACAAAACCAAAAGGCCCAATCGATCCGATAGGTCCAATCGCACAAGAAGTTGCACGCGAGTTCGGTGTACATTTGGGGGCAGAAACAACATCTCGTGCAAACGGTTCTGTTGGCGGAGAAATTACAAAACGCTTGGTAGCAATCGGTCTTCAAAAGATATCTGGTACTTCTGAACCTCAACCTATTCCATGGAAAGTTTTACACTAATACGTTTCTTACATAAAGCTACTTATCCCGAGCCTTAACTTATACATAACGGGATTCTAAGTAGCTTTATTTATTTAATCCTAATTTATTAAAACGTTTGCCGGCCCTGCTACGCGTATGCCTCCGACTTCTATCTTTTCGTAAGGCTCAACTTTGACGGTGATTACGCCCTGTCGTCGCTCTAATTCTTCGCTTAGTTCTTTCGTTGAAACTTCGGATAGGTTAATCATTCGGTTCCTCCTTAGGTTTACAATTTTCGAAATCCCACTCATCAGCCGAATACTCGCTCATCCATTCCGGCTCAATTACCGTGTCACATTCTAACGGAGTTTCCAAAATGACTGTATTCGTCATAATGTCGTCATATAGCGCAATGGCTTCAGGTGTTAATTGATCGTTTGGGATCGAATGCTTCATTTCATCGTGTAACGTTAGGTTGAACTCCCAACCTTTCGCAAGAGTACATTCGTAATAACTACGAATCATACAAAGCTGTAATACGTTAGCGCCCGAACCTTGAATCGTATGGTTAAACGCTTGTCGTTCGGCTTTACCTGTAGCTTTGATTAACTCCCAAAACTCCGAACGTTCTTCCCATTTCAACTTACGTGATTTCTCACCTAGTTTCGGATCGTTTTTATCTGAAATGCGTGCTTTACGCATGAGTTGATTTAGTCGTTTCCACTGTTCTTTATATTTCGGGAATCTACGTTTCTGTCCCCATAATGTAGCGACCCATCCATGTTGTCGAAGATGTTCAAACGTAGCTTCTACCATCTTTTTAAATCCTGGTAGTACTTCATCGAATTTCTTATACGCTGTTGATGCATGTTCTTCTGTGATTCCGTATATTTGAACCGACTTATAAAACTGCTCGAAAGCCTGCCCGTATCCTTCGGCTAAGAATAATTGCTTCATTAATTTACGGAATGGTGGTACGGCTTTATCAGTTCCTTTCATCTGTTTGTAATACGCCTCTAAGCAATGATCTTTCGGTACATCGAATAGCAATGACGCAAATTCCACGTAAGGGTCAAGCCCTTTGCGGAACATAATAGCAAATATCTCATCTCCGAATTCAGTTGCCATACGATGCGCCTGCAACCTCGGCTCAATCGAGGATAAATCCGAAGCACCGAATTTATGCCCTTCACGTGGTTTAAACGTCTTACGCACTCGCAATCCTTCCTCTGATCGTGATGGTATGTTCTGTAAATTCGTTCCTTTTTCAACTTGTTCTTCACAATTTACTAATCGTTGGATAATATCTAAGAAATTACTATCCGTAATAGAGCCTGTATAGACATTGTTTGGCTTTCCTTTGTAACCACTCGAACCATAACGTCCAGTCGATACCGTTCTAAGTTGTGTATGAATACGTCCGTCGACATCTAACGCTTTCGGCATCTTCTCAACATAGGTACCTAGTAACTTGCTATATTTTGAAAAGTCCGCTAGTGGTTTTAGCGATTCTTCTTCCTTGAAATAACGTTCCAGCACATCATTCGAAACCGCTCGTACTTTCTTCTTGTCCTTTACGATTTCTTTCGTACGGTCCTTAATGCCTAAATGGTCGTATATTAAATACGCTAAATGATCATTACTTGATAAGTTAAATTCATGTATATAATCCGGTGCGTTCTGCGGAATCGCCTCGGGAAAAGCCTCGGTTTGATACTTATGAATACGAGTCTTTAATTGTTGATACTTTTTAGTCGTTGGATTGGCTGTTTTAAATTCCGCCTGGCACTTCTTTAACATATCTTTTTGTTTTTCAATACGTTTCTTTTGCGCCTCAATCCACTTGTTAATCTGCTCGCCTTTAATTGCAAGCGACATCTTATATAGAAATTCATCGTCAATCTGATATGTTTCAAATAACTTACGTTGCGCTTCGCCATGAGCTTCTCCGTACTCAACTTCCAACTTCGAAAGCTCTTCTAAGTTTAATTCGAAGCCAGTACGAACAATCTCTACGTTTACTTCAGGTAAGTATTGACGAATTTCAAAATACGCTTTCGCTAAGTCATCCGTCGCTACTAAGTTATCAATTTGCCATTTCGTTAATAACCAACCTTTATGAACATCCTTGATGGCGTATATCCCAACAGTTTCAGCGTTGTACGGTAACGGCGACCCATTTCCGAATAAATCTTCGAAAGTAAAATCATCCATTTCTAACGCATAACCGCCGATTGCTTTTTTGTACTTCGTGAATAGCGGTTTTAAACCGTATGTTTCTTCGTGATCATATAAGATGAATTGTGCGTCCATTGAGTCGAATCGTACACCTGCTGGCTTAAATCCATCGTTACGTAAAATGTTTAAGTCGTACTCTGCGTTATGAAACGACTTGATGTGCGCTGCGTCTTCTAAAAACGATTTAACTACTTCCAATGCCACTGAACGTTTACACTGGTGTTTTTCATTTACATGGCCATAAGCTACGTAATAACCTTCGTTTAATAACGGAAGCCAAAACGAATAACCGCCCGTTAAATCAATCATCTTATCTAAGCCGGAAGTCTCCGTATCCCACACCGTCAATGACAGCGCTGAAGGGATTGTGATACCTCGCTCGCTTAACTTACGTCGGATTAATGTATTATCGAATAGTTTGAATGCATGTTGAAACCATTCGTTAGTACGTTGTAATTCTGTTTCTTTATATAAACGCGAAATCATTTCGCCTAGTTTCGTTTCATCAGTAATAATATGGTAATTACTTGGTTTATTAGCAAGCGTTTGTTGGATACGCTGCTTTCGCAACGCATCCTCACGCTCTTCTTGTACTCGTTGTCCCATTTCTTTAATTTCTTTTTTCGTTAAACGTTTTTCCGATAACCTGCCTATCGCACCGGAAAAGAACGCTTCATGTGCCAGTTTAAATAATGATGCTTCTTTCTCGTCCCATTTACTCGTCTGCCAAACGCGTTGGAACGCTTCTTCAATCGTTTCGGTCGCTTTTTCCTTTCGCTCGACCGCTTGTGCCACTCGTTCTTTTACCGTCGCTTCATCGCCAACACCCGGTATTTTTAAGTTCAACGTTAATTTCGGCGTCATAACTTACCGCCCCGTTTCCTTGCAATTTAATCGGTAATAAAAACTTACTACTATAACGTAATTATCTTCCGCCCACTCTTCGTAGCATTTCCTATCACAAAACGAATTACCTTCGCGATCGTCGTAAACGAATTCTTTATGGTTGAGTACAGTGCTACAATTTTCGCAAATGCGCATTGTTTAACCTACTGTGTCGAAGCGTTGTTCTACTGGCACGATTAGTTCTACCCTCGACCAATTTCCTGAACCACCGGCTAAAGCGACTGTCGAACAAGAATATACCGTACTATCTTCACGCGCAACACCGATTGTTCCTACAGGATTTACACTTCCACAATGGGAAACCGTACGGACGATATCACCTTTCTTAATCTCACCAACCTCACGACCGATAGCCGCCCACTTAGCACGCTCCGCCTTCGCTTTCTTCTCTTCTTCACCCTCACGAGCAATGTGTTCCGTTTCTTCTTTCGTTAGTGGTTCGAGGTCTTTACTATAAACTCCCCAGAAATCCGATCCGTCAAGGTAGTAAGCGGAAAATGATTTAGTATTACTGTTATGACTCTTCAGATTTACTACCGTACCGATTTCAAAACGATGGTTTGATGTATTAGCAATAACCCTTGCAAAGTCGCCTTCTTTCAATAACGCTTGCTTTGCTTCGAGGACTTCTTCGTCGGTTGCTTTTACTAAATGATCTTTAGGGGCCCACCCAATCTCTTCCCCGTTTAAATTTTTAATACCGTAGGGAATCCCCGTCTTGTCAACAACGTTAATTACTACAATCTCGTTTAAATCTGCATTCGTATTAAAGTTTGTGCTAATTAATTTCGCGAAATCGCCGACTTTTAGCGGTTCGACTTTCGGTTCAGTTACCGCTTTTACTTCGGCTTCTGTAGCGCGGACTAAATCTTTTTCATAGTGCCATCCCGCATAACTACCGTCTAAATGTTTAGTGTCAAACGGAATGTCGCTTTCATCATCCTCTGTTACTTTTACAATATCGCCAAATTTAGATTGGCCATTATCATCGTGTGCGATAACCTTCACATAGTCACCAACCTGTAAACGTTCTGACACCGGCTCATCTTCATACTCTACTTCGACTTCCTCTTCCGCTACTACCTGTTCCGCCTGCCCTTGCTGCTCATTTTGCATCTTTTGCATACTACGTGTAATCTTTTCTAAGTCAGACGGAGTACCCTCGAGTTTAGTTCCGTCAGGTAAAGTAATTGTAACTACGCCTTCCGCATCGGTTAGTTTGTCGGTAGTAATTACGTGCGATTTACGGAATACGGAATGTTCTCCTTGATTAAAGTAATTCGAATCATCGACATTGTCTTTAAAAACGATATCGTTGTCGTCATCAATGTCTACCACTAAGTAAAATGCTCCTTCTGTTACATCAAGTTCTTGCTCAGATGCTTTCACTATATCTTCTACTTTTGCATCTCCTGTAACTAACGTATAAACAAACTCGTTATATTCCACCGTTTCATTAACCACTTTAACTCCGTCTAATTTAGCCATGTTTAATTTCCTCCTCGTTTTCTTCGTTATTAGTAACTGCCGTTAACTCAATCCATCGTTGACTTGCGCTAGTTTCCGTAGCCCAATACTCACGTTGTCCTGCACACTCGAACATGAATACTCGGTCACCTTCGACTCCTGCTATATAGTCGCAATCATCTTTCGTGTAAGCTTCGCCGTTACCTTTCTTCGCTTGTACCACTAACGCATCGTCGCGATCGTGTCTTACTCGAATCGTTTTTACCTGTATCGTGTACCACTGTTTATTAATCGGATCACGCGCCACTAAATCGTAAACCTCCGGGATGAACGAATTCGCTACTTCCCAACCGAGGTTTAAGAGCGCGAGGGCTACTCGGAGTTCCGAGCAACCGCCCTTAACTGTTGTTTCATGTGCCATATACGCTCCCCCTTAGAACGGTAAATCATCATCTGAGATATCGATTGGTGTACCTTCGTTGTTTGCGGCTGTCGGCAATTTCGATTTATCAATCGCTTCGTCTTCCGCATCTTGTAACAATGTAATGATGTCGTCCTCTTCGCGGTAATTAGCTAAATCTTCGTAACTGAAGTCCGTACCGATAAACGTTTTAGCCTTTTCGACTTGCTCGTCTGTTGCTTCACCTGACTCAAGCGAATAAGATTTATCGACTTGTTTGAAATGGACCGCTTCACCTACTAACGAGTACTCTGGATTAAACTTACGTCCCATCTTTTCGGCTTTATCGTAGTCAGCAATGATATTGTTGATATGGAACTCAGCCGTATCGATTACGCGGTAAGTACCGTACTCTAAGTCGTAAACAGGAATCATTGCGTACATCTTACGTTTCGCCCCGACTTTACATGACGGACACTCCGTTTTACCTGGCTTGAAGTACTGCGTAATGTCTGCGTTTGTTTCACGTGGAGAGTGTAAACATGAATGCTTTCGGAATCGGTGGATTGTACGTTTACCGTCGAAAGTTTTATCTTCGTGTACGAAGTAGAAATACCAATTATCTGGATCCGCCAGTAAGATAAACGTGCGACCATCTGCGTTTACTTCGCCGCGCTTCCCCATGCGAACATATCGTGTTACGCCTTCTGGAAAATCGTTGTTACCTCCGTTTTGATTTGCTTCTCGTTGTTCCTCACGCTTTTTTAACGTTTCTCTAATACCCATTGAAACAACTCCCTTGTTATAAATTCGAGCTTGGGTGACTCCCACGCCCGTATTACGCAACTTATCGCTTTTGAGCGCTAAACAATCGCTCAAGTTACGCAATACCGACGTGGGGGATACATCGGTAGAAATCGAGAATTTTTGTAGGACGCAACACATCGTGCTGTAATGCCAAACGCCCATATGACGTCACTACCCGTTGTTCATATTTTGGGGAAATACACAGGTAATGACGTTATATCAAC
Source organism: Bacillus sp. cl96 (assembly GCF_900100505.1). Lineage (NCBI taxonomy): Bacteria > Bacillati > Bacillota > Bacilli > Caryophanales > Bacillaceae > Bacillus > Bacillus sp. cl96. The sequence goes on along the minus strand of NZ_FNDM01000003.1, from coordinate 250,619 downwards.
GTGCATTTTTCGTTGACTATTGTCGATAGAAGTTTAATTCGTTAACAATTGTTAATAATACAAACGTAAGTTATAATAAAAATACGGAGTGCACTATCAGTGTACTTCGGCTTAACTCCTCGTTAAGCAAAAGTATTGCAATTGATTGACCTGCCAAGTCGGTTAGTTGTAGGTACGAGAGGAAGCGCTTTGCCTCCTTCGTACATCAAACAAAATGTGTTAAACTACTTGTCCTATATGCACTGCCTAAGCATATAGAACGTATCTTTACGCAAGGAGATAGTCTCGGTAATTACCAAACTTTCTCTCGTCGAAGCGCTTTGCCAGGCGCTCGATCTTGCGTATAACCGTCGAGTGATGTAGCCCCAACATTTTGCCGATTGCCGTCGGCGTTGGAGTTTTATTCTCACTCGACAGGAACGATTCAACGATCGCCGTCGTTGTCTCGTCATTGACCTGCTCAGGGTCTGCAAGGAAGTCGATTAGCTCACGCTGGTCGGCTTCTTTCTTTTTTATAACGTGTTCTTCTAAGTCAAAGTCGTCTTTGAGAGTTTCGAACATTGCCGTGTTCTCATTCTCATCGCTATCTGGCCCATCGTATAATTCGTACTTTCTTCTCGTACGTAACTTCCGTAGTAATGATTTGTAACAGTTACCTAATGATACTGCGAATAGTTTTACGAAATCGCCGCCAACGTTATTTCGCAAACTTTCTAATACTTTGTGTATTACATCATGGAACAGGTCGGTTATGTCGTGTTCGTTTGCCATGTATGTACTCGTACTCCAATACCTAAGCTTGTCTCGATATACCTCCGATAAGCTAGTGTACAAATCCGTAAATACGAAATCATCACCTGTTCGAAGATAGTCGTTTGCCATCTCGTTAATATTCAATTTTTGTTCGTCTTTCACTTCTTATTCCCCCTTACAATAACTATGACGCACAAGCTGCCAAGCCCGCGCACATTTTTTATAATTTTTCAAAATAAATTTTTCGTTTATTGCCAATGTTCAAATTGTAGCATATTACCATGGAATATTTATCAAAGTACACTAAGTACTGGAATTTACACTTTGTATACTTTCGTAAACATTTAGAAAAACAAAAAAAGAGCGATCAATAAGATCCCTCTCCATAATCTTATTCAATTACCAATTAACCACCCGGTCTTGTTTCTTGTGAACTGTATTGTTGATTATCTCCTTGTGCATCTACAAATTCATTAAGCGCAAACACTCCTAGAGCTAGAGTCAAAATTGCGGAAACTCCTAATAAAACTTTTTTCAAACTGAATCTCTCCCTTTAAATTGTTAGTTTTAAAATTAGTTAACATTTGAGTCATACCGGAACGATCGCCTCTGTCGTATATTTCTTTTGCTACTAGACTAGAGAAAAAGAAGTTCGAATTTGAAAAGAACCTCTGGAAACATTCGTACAGCCCAAGGATAGATTCTTGATTGCAAGCTCTATACATCAAAAGAAAGTCTCTCTCACCTCTCTCTTCAATATAATCGTTAATTAACTTCACATTTTTTCTATTGTTTTGATACATAACAAGTCTCGCATCTGAATCTATCCCAAGCGGTATCCCTAGGTAAATTTTAACATAATCTAGGTTATCTCTTGTTTGTAAAATTAATTTTTTTACATTGACAGATTTGGCGATTTCGTGACTTCTTTGAAGATACTCTAAACATTTATCTTTATCTTCAACTAAGTACGTCATCCCTACATAGTATGACGCATCAGAAACTGTTTTCGCGCAAATATTTGCATTAATTATTAGAGAGGCATAATGTCTTGCTAAATCTAGCTCATTTCTATGTAGATAAACTGGAGCTAAAATTTCAGCTAGTCTATGAAGATAGCATTCCTTGATAAATAACTTTCGACTATCACTTAAATTCTTAATCATTTCTTCTACCTCTAAAGCCATATCCAACATAAGATGGATCTTTTTTTGCGCAAAATGGTCATAACACTTAAGTATATTAATCAATATCGTGAGTGTATCATCTTCAGTATTTTCAATCTTTTTTAAATGTTCTATTATTTTATAACCTTCTATATCGTAGTTCATGTATTTATAGATAATTTTGTAAACATCTATATAATCTCCTACAATACCAGTTTCTTTTTTGTGTTTCTTAATTAGTTTTTTTAGTAAATTTACATTCCGTGTTATTGCTGCATATTCTAAACTCTGTTGGATTGACTCTGCTGAATCTAATTGCAGGCACCAATCCTCCATCCTCTCACGTTGTTTCTCTGGAAATAGATAATAGGAGAGTCTCAAGAGTTTTCTAAACCCTATGGTACCATCCTTCTTAAACTTAGACATACATTGCTTTGACGCCTCGATTTGTTCACCTACACTTGAAAATGTTAAATCGTCTCTATCATTTATAAAATCGCATATCTCTCTGTGAAACCCCGGCACTTGAAAACCCTCCTATGCTGTATAAGAAAATTTTGGTATAATGTAATTATAATTCTAATGTTTACTTTTGTAAACAGAGAATAGGTTGAGAAACTTTTTTAAGGACGTGTTAAAATGATTGACTACTCTCCGTTGCATGAGACACTAAAAGAAAAAGAGATGGTAATTAGTGATCTCCGCGGTACCATTCTAAACGCAAGAACTATTGCCAATATTAACAAAGGGATGTCTGTAAATTTGAGTACAATAGAAGAAATCTGTCTACATCTAGACGTACCTATAGAAAAAGTAGTTAAAATTATAAACATTCAAGAATAATAGTTTCAAAGCCTCCGGTTTAAGAAAGGAGGTGGTTAAATCGTTTAAAGTCGGAAGGTGCCGTATTCCCGAACTATGTAAAAAGAATGGCATTACACAAGCTGAACTTGCACTAAAAGTCGGTATCACACCGCAATCCATAACGGATTATGTCAGCCTGCGTAATTTGCCTAACGTAGAAAGAGCGCGTAATATTGCCGCTAAACTACATTGTGACATCGAAGAATTATACGAATGGGAAACGGAATAACATCTATTTACCGGGAAGGTTTCGTATCTTCCCTCCGACCGTCACTACGTGAATTCACGTACAATAATTTTAATCGAACTGGCTCCGCATTATCAACTACAGATATCAACGAAGATGCCTCTTCTTTTATTAGCGCTTCATTCGCATCCTTATACCCACGAACAAATCCATTTGTCAAGCGTATTTTCCCATTTAAATATTTCTCAAGTTCTTCTCGAAGTTTCTCGCCTGCCGGATCGTTATCCGCCACGATAACTAATTCTTCTATCGGCGACTTCAATATTTGCTCTGCCTTTCGTTGGTTAAACGACGAGCCTCCGTTTGCCAATCCGAAAAACCCAGCCGTCATAAATGACATCGCGTCTATTTCCGCCTCACAATATACTGCACGTTTAATATTTCGTCTATAAGCAAGATGTAGTCCGTATATCAAATCTCCAATTGGCTTTCCATCCTTTTCGTACCAAAAGACTTTCGAAGAAACCTTCCGATACTTTATATTCGCCAATCTACCGTTTGTATCAAACCACGGAATTACAACCGCCTGCCTAAAACGGTCGTAACCTATCTTCATTTGTCGTTGTACTTCTTCGCTAATACCTCGTTGTTCTAAATACGGATGACGATAAGCGTACTCTTGCAACCGACCAAAATCGAGGGGACTACGTCCGCTTTCAATCCGGAGTTTCGGTGGCTTAAGTACGAGATTATCGTAACCATATTCCACACCGTACATTTCGAGTAAATACTCTTCCGTTTCTTCATACGTCTCATTTCGCAAGTAAGATAGCAATCTGGTAAAGTTGCCGCTTTCCCACTCGTTATCAAATGCGCCTGAATCTTTCCACGTGCCTGCGTAATCCCCGTCTAAGTTAACGAAGAAGCTCGGTGTGTGTTCATACCTAAATGGCGAGGCTGCAATCAGTTTATCATATGACCATCTTTCGTTAGTCCAAGAAAACTGCCGAAGTTCATACTCGATGTCTACATTTACTTCCTGCCCACGTATCTGAATACTTGACAAGGTGAATCACCTACCGTTCTTTTAATTTAAAATACTGAAGTGAATTGCTTCGCCGCTTGTTCGCCGGTTTCCATTTCCTTAATAACACCAATCTGTGGCATGTAAATAATTTCGGCGGATTCCCCTTCACCACCGTCACGCCCTTTATTAATACCGATCATACCTCGTCCTTGCTTTGCATCAGTATCAACCGCTATCAATAACGCTGCGTCCTCTAAAAGCGCTTTCGTTTTCTTTACCTCGCTACGTTTCGGTAAACGTAACTCTCGTTGGCCATCTTCGTCCTCACTATTATCGACCTCATCCGCCTGTGTGATAGCGAACATAACCACGCCTGTCTTACCGGCTAATCGACGTAACTTCTTCGATGTTTCAGCCGCATCACCACCAGCCGTTTTAGACGTATTCTTCTCGTAGTCTAGATAATAGAACGGATCTACGATAACGACATCTGCATTCGTCTCAGTAATATCAACTTCTAACTGTCGTAAATCCCTTCGGTGAAAGTCGTCATCATCTACGCCTCGGACGATAATATTACCAGGTAGAATTTCGTTGATATTCGCTAAGAACGTTTTAAACCCTTGTTCAAATTCTTCTGATAGTTTGCCGTGACGGATTTCTTTTGAATCAAAACCAGCTTCGAGGTTCACGCCATCTAGTTCAGCAACCGTCGCTCCAATACGAGAAGAAATCGAAGTGTATAAGCGTACCATTCCCTCAAACCATCCCATTTCCATTAGCCAGATAAGCACGTTCGCTCCTTGGAACGCTATCTCTACGCCCTCTTCGATAGTTGTTGCGGATTTACCACGCCCTGACTTTCCGTAAATTGTGTAGACGTTCGAAGAAACATAGCCACCAATCGCCTTATTAATGAATGGAAAACGTGAGTGCCAAATACGATATGACTCGCCCTTTTTACGACGTTCGTATTCTTCTAGAAACCTGTTCGTGTCGGTCTTTAAACTTGTTCCCACTTTATCACGAACATTTGTTCTTATTATAACTCCGTCGACTTTTTCTCGCAACCATTCAAGGAAAGAATTTCCGTCTAGTTGTTCGAATTGTCCTGGCGCTTCGTTTTGTAGTAGTCCCATCACTTCGATTTTCGCAGAATAGGATTTTATTTGCTTCGTTAAATACTCGAAACTATCCTCGACATTTGGGACGTATGTGAAACCGTCGACTTCTGCTACTAGCGTACGAAAGTCGGGGACACGCCCTCGATTAGTCTCTACGTAATCTTTAATAAAACGGTACGCTTTACGTTCAGCTTCTGTAACAAAATCTCGTTCTGTTACATGGTTTAATTGTATAGGATTAGCGGTGTCTACCACTTTCGATAATAGCATTTCTCCGTAGTTCATTAACTACACCTCCACTATATTGTTTGTTGAGCGATTTTTTATTCGGTTGTCAAAGAGCGGTATGATTCCGAGTGTATAAAAGAAACTAACACTAGGCAACATCCTTTGTAATCGCGCTAGATTCTATTTATAGAACAACTGTAACACATATATTTTTTCTTATCTTTTTTAAATCTCTTACATAAAAACTGCTTATTTTCTATGTTTTTAATAAAAAAACGAAACTTTACATCCATTTGCAAAAAAATGAGTAGTTTTCACTAAAGAAATCAAAAAGCGCGAAATTGTGAACTATGATATAATACCTTGTTTTTTCTACCTCAAATCTTAAAAAGTACAAAACTTTAATTTATGGTATAATTCATATTTTTAATTCCTTTCTCCAGTATTATTGCCCTTCGGTGTTGTCCATCATTAATCATATATTTTCCCGAACCGCCCGCATTCTCTCCGCCATTTTACGTTTCTGATCCTCACTATACTGACGTAGTTTTTTCATGCTTACTTGTTTTTCTTCTAACGTACATTTCACCGCTATTGGTTTACCATCATCACTCTCGATAACTGTAACGTTTTCCTCTCCGACTATTTCTAATAGTTTACGAATGTGTTTTGGAACGCAAGAGTATGCGCTCCATTCCTTCGTTTCGTTGTCGAAAGTCAATACCGTTTCTTGTTCTTTTGTTGAGTACACACACATATCGTTTCCTCCTAATATTCATTTTTATTATTTAAGTCACACATCATTGTCATATTTCCATCTTTTCAGAAACTTAAAAACGTTTTAAAATATTAATAAAGATAACAATTTACATTGGAGGTAAAATCTGTGACTTTATATAACGCACTATTAAAAGATTCCCGTAAAAAAGTAAACTTAGAAACTTACACAACAAAGCACAAAGGCGAACCTATCATTTGTCCGATTTGTGAGGCTGATATACGTGTTGATGCTGACCAATCTCTTATTAAAAGCGCATATTTTATACATCCAAAAAATTCAGTTTGTCCATCTATGAAGAAAAAACGTGTTAATTATTCTGATGCTTTAGGTTCTCAAACTGATAAAGAAAATGGAAAAGACATTATAGAGTTTGTAAAAAATCATACCTTTGATATTTATAGCAAATGTGCCGCTTTAGCAGATGGATTAACTGTTTCTGAATTTAGAGATTTAATTAAGATTGCTAATGAAAAAGATTTTTGGTACCAGAAGGGATTAACGCCACTATATGTCCCTTATGTTCTCCTAACATTTAAGGATAAATTTATAGAAGCTGAAGGAGGTAAAACACGAAATGATGATTTTTATTTTGTCTTAGAACCTTCAGTTCAAACAATTGATCAACTATGGGGTAAGCCAACAAAAATAAAACAAAAGATTTGGAAAGTGTATGCATCCGAAAAAAATGATTTACAAGAATATATAATTCAAGAGGGTTTAATCCCACCTAGCTGGTTTTCCAACACTCAATCTTACATTGACAAATTATTACAAGACTAACTGATATGAAACGTTTTGCACTATAGTTCCTTCTATCTACTGTTTCATATAATTAACGATAAGTTATTCTTTCTAACATATGCGAATAATGATTTTTAATCATACGCATACTACCTTTGAGTCGATCTCCCTTCGACTTCATTCTTTCAAAACGGGGTTTCTCCTCCGTGTCGTGCAGGGACGTAGCGGGTAGCCTATTTGGTTACTCGCCGTTTTTTTACGTATAATCGTAAAACTTCTTGTCCATACTTTTTAGAGAAAACATTTTATGCCATTTGGAGCGACCTCCAGCACATGATATTTGTACGGCCGCTCCTATAAAAGGATCGGTCATTTTTTTATTTCCGCATCCCTCTTTTCGAATCTCCCTCGAACGGCAAGACCACGCACAAATCTCGCACCCTATCGTACAATCTACGATCAAACACGTTTGCCAACTCGTCGATAGGAATGTTCGAAGTGTATACCGTCGCTAATCCATTCGTTACCCTATTGCTAATCACCGCATGTAAATCCCCTCGAAATGCCTCGGTTGCACTACGTACTCCAATATCGTCTAGCACTGCGAAAGGTGCCGCCTTTGCATTATTCATACGATGGTAATATTCCTTTGCGGATTTCTCCGCAACTTCTTTCGGTATATTTGACCGATTGAATTCGTTAAATAACGTTTGCCATTCATTCACATCCAAGAAATATCCAGGTACCTGCAACGATTGCCTATTTCGTTGCAAACTACCGATGTAATGTTGTATGAGCCACTCGTTTAAAATTACGGCTGCTGTCGTCGTTTTCCCTGTGCCAGTTTCTTCGGAAAACAAATACATCGATTTGATCTTATCCTTCGGGTTTAACGACGCACCCGCCTCAAATTGCCGTGAGAAAGTCTTTATATATGCTTCGATAGACTTATAGACTTTCGGTTGAGACGCTCGTACAGGGTTGTTCTGCAACGTTAAATGACGATATTCTTTCGGTAAATTGGTCGCTGCCATACGTCCTCCATTACCGTTATGCCCGTGTAGTGCGATGTACGAGGTACACTGTCGGTTACATGCTTCGCTTTTGTATAATGAACAATGATCGGATAGAATGCATTGCATCAAATCGTCACCTCTTTACGGTCGATACGTTCTTTTTCAAATTTCACCTTATAGTACTCAATCACCGCGTCTGCATCCTCACCAGCTAATATTGCGCCACATCTTCGTATATCTAACCCAATTCTATAAGGACAGTTTTTATAGCAATGTTCTTCAATCGCTCCGATATACGGTAAGTCTTTGTTTGGACAATCGTAACAATACGTATCTAGCAATCTCGAAGTTTCTTGACGTACTTTTTGACGCTGCCCTTTCGTATAAATTGACGGACCATTCGATGCTTGCTCTCTAAAATGTACTTCTGATCGGACTTGTCCACTTCGTTCTTGACCACATTTCGGACAACCGTGACCTCTTCGTAAATGTGAAAATAGTATCGTAAATACTTCGTTTGGATGGTGCGGACATTTATATCGCATTTTTGTTCTATCATTTACGTAATTCTTTTCTAGTAATTTGTAACCTCGTGATTCAAACGTTTCTTTTACGAGTTCAAAAGAATGTCTACGTTTTAAAATCCCACAATATCGACAACCACTGCCGTTACGTAACTCTGCATAACTAATCGATAACTCTTTATCCGGATGATGCGGGCATTTATACCGCATCTTTGCTGTACCTATTACGTATTCAGTTTCCAACAACTCATAACCACGTTCTTCAAACTTCTCTTTCACTTGTTCAAACGTTAATTTAGGTCGTGCCATTTCTTTCCCTCCATCTCTACTAATACTACTTTCACATTTTTCGGTTAGTGCTCACATATTCAAAAAATAATTTCTCCATTATAAATAATCGATAATTTCTTCCGTACTTACTGATATATGTTCCGTATTCCGAGATAAATGTGCACCTTTTCTACGAATTTCTCCAAGAACTCTCGGCAACAACCTGGATCGCATATACGAATACATAAACGCAAAGTTTAATCCGGGATACTCCCTTGTCGGCTTATAGTCGGCGAAACATGCGTCGATGAATAGTTTTGTTGCTTCCGGTTTATATTCGGCGATGAACGTCTTCAACATACGACCTTCCATCGCATAGCTGCGAGTGACATACGGAATTTTATAACGTTCCTCATGTACATGCTTTAGGTACTCTCGGAATGTCGTTACGTTCCACTTTTCGATTGGTAGGTTGCGGAAATCTTTCGTTGATATGCGTGTCATTGATTCCCCTCCTCGGCAAATAATTGCGCATGTAATTCCTCGTTAGACGCCTGCCATAAGTCCCGCCCGTCTTCCGTTTTGAATACGTTGCGACGGATTAGCGCCTCGATGTAGATTTCTTTCAGTAATAAATCGTGTAACATTCGTTTATTTGTTAGTCCTCCTTGGTCTTCTAATAGTGGGGATATTTACCGCTATTAGTTTCTGAAGATTCGTGCTACCATTTAATTATCGAGCAGACATTACTCGATGCGTCTTCCTAATAGACGTATTTACTCCATCCCTTTCGAATCTCTGTCGTTACAGAGGTTCTTTTTTTCTATGTTTTCGACATATGTCGTTATGAATTTTCTCAATACGATACATATAGTCTTCGACCGACAAAAATGTTAATATATGGCTACACCTTTTCTTTTGACCTATATTCTTAGGTCTTTTTTTCTGACCGGTATCATATATCTGCGTTAGTTACCGCCTATCCTACCGATAACACTCCTTGTTATATACATTCGTAGATTCCTAGATTCTTATCTCGTTATTTGAGTGTAAAATTTACGTCAGTAACCTTTTGTAACCTTGCGTTCTTGTTGACGTTCAATGACTCCGGTTACACTTCCGATGCTACACTCGACTCTCTGCTTAACGCCTTTTAGCGTGTGCATGACCGACTGTAAAACCGCTTGATCGTCCTTTGCCTTACGACGTTCTTTACGAATACGTTTCAGTTCTTTCAACATGTAATTACCACGTGCTGTAGTAAACGTCTCAATTTCAATAGTATGTAAAATATCTTGCTGCGCTATATCGGTTTGTGACCTGCGTATATTCGTTTGTTGCATGTCGGACTCTAACGATTCTAGTTCCGATAGGATACGTTGTAATCGTTTCGTTACGTCTCTCACCGTAAATACCTCCTATTCACTTTCCTTCAGTTCATTTACTAAGTTTTCTAAGCTATACTTGACGTCTTCTAATGTGCGGTAACCGCCGATTATTTTTCCGTTTGTATTTATGTGAAACAAGATATTTTCTAATCGTTTAATAAGAATCTTTTTATCCATATAAATCGTTCCTTTCCATAATTATTTAGAACCTTACAACTTCGCATACGCTCGTTGTATCTCATCATCTATTAGCGACATTCTTTTATTTAAGTAATTACCGCTGAATATATTAATGATGGAAGGATATTTCGCTAGAAATAGACTTCAAGGTTTTAGCTCTTAATCTTTTTCTAGTTAAAAGATAGTTCTTGTTAAGAGTTAGTTCTTGTTAGTGTGAACTACAACCATGTGTGGAAGTCACCATATGTGGTCATGCGTCACATGGACTGATAGATTCCGGTTCATTTCCGAATATTGTTAGCTGACTAATCGGTAGAATCGTATAAACCGCATTCTCCCATTGTTGTGTACGTTCGTGTCTACGTCTCTCTTTAACGACTAACGGCTTTCCATCCCAACGATATTCACATAGCTTTTTGATACGTCTATTGGCGCTCTCACGGCTTATATTAAGTCGTTTTGCAATCATATCTTGCGTTGGATAACATTCGCCATCTTCATCCATGAATGAAGCTAATACGCAAAGAGTCGTCCATCTTTCCGGACCTAAGTCTGCTATTAAACCGGAGTGTACTGCGTCGACATACATCTTAAGGAAGATTCGTGTCTCTCGTTTTCCACTCGTAATTGAATATTCCGTTTGGGCTTCGATTGATACTAATTTGCTATTTTCGCTCACTGTACTCACTCATTCCCACCTCCGTGTAATGCCTTGTGAACTCCTTACATTTACTATGACGCGGGACTTTGTAACCTCGCGCACTTTTCATAAATAAATTTCGGATTTATTTTTCTCATCGCTTATATAAACGTTTAGGCTTTTGAAATTGAGCCAATGTTTTTACGTTTTTCTACCTTTTATACCCCTATACAATTTGTGACTTTAGTTTTAGAATACAGGTAATGGAAGATATAACCTCTTTCTTGTGACTTTTTAAAGGAGGACATAAGATTGAGTGGTACAGTAAGTAAAAATAAGGATACAGGTAAATGGGATTTTGTCTTCGCTATTAAAGATCCAATGACAGGCAAGCGTAAACAGATACGCCGTAGAGGTTTCGCTTCTAAAAGAGAAGCAAATGAAGAAATGACGCTCTTAAAGGCTGATTATCTTAACGATGATTTTCTTAAGCTTTCCCATATGTCATACGAAGCATTTATGGAACAGTGGTTTAAAGAAAGGCAAAATCAGCTTCAAAAATGTACCTTTCGAGCAAATTACACGCATTACTTAAATATAATAAAACCCCGTCTCGGTCATTTGAGGATTCAAGATATTACAACAATGCATCTACAAAATTACATCAACGCGTTAATAGAGGAAAATTATTACTCAAAAGGTACAATAAATTTAGCTTTCAGTTTTATAAAAACCTCTTTGAAAAGAGCGAAGGTACTTAAACTTATAAAGAATAACCCAGCAACCGATGTTGTTTTACCTAGAATAATTAAAACTGAAATGGAAGTATGGACGTTGGATCAGGTAAATTATTTTTTGAGTGGAAGTAAGGCAATGGGGAACGCTACGAGATTTCGTATTAGCTTCTCAATAGCGATATTTACTGGAATGCGTCAAGGGGAGATTTTGGGGCTACGTTGGAAAGATATCGACTTTGAAAATAATAGAATTTTTGTTAGACAAACGTTGTCTGAGCGTGGGGAATTAAAATATGGAGCAAAGAATAAAACTAGCATACGTACAATTCATATTCCGAATATTTTAGTAGAAGAGTTAAGAACTCACCGTAAGTTCGTCGAATATGAAAAAGAAAAAGCCGGTGATAAATACACCGACTTAGACTTAGTTCTCCCCTCGAAATATGGAAAACCTTTAGATTCTCGAAGCATACGTAGATCATTTTACAATGTAACTGAAAAACTCGGTTTACCTAGAATAAGGTTCCATGATTTACGACATACTCACGCTACGCTATTGATTCAACAAAACGTTAATGTAAAACTAATTTCAGAACGACTAGGTCACGCTGATATAGGAACGACATTAAATACGTACAGTCATGTGTTACCTGATATGCAACGTTCTGTAGCCGAGAAGCTCGATGAAATATTCGAAAAGTGTGACCGCTAGTGTGACTCGACCTTCAAATTCCGAAAAAAACGAGTGGAAAAATCGATGGTTACAGGTGTTACTTCACCACAAACCTAGTCTGACTACACCCATCCTTCTGCTTCGTTACTTCTAATACAGCTGGCATTGCGTTTTTCAGCTCTTGAACGTGTGAGATGACACCGATAAATCGGCCTGATTTTTGTAAGTCAATTAAGGCATCTACCGCTTTCGTTAACGATTCTTCATCTAATGAACCGAACCCTTCATCGATGAACATCGTTTCGATGGAAATACCGCCTTCATATGCTTGAATGACATCTGCCATTCCTAGCGCTAGGCAAAGTGATGCGTTAAATTTCTCTCCACCGGATAGTGTTTTTACATCGCGTGTTTGGCCAGTGTATGCATCGTACACATCTAAGCCTAATCCACTTTGACGATTTCTCTTTTCAACTCGTTCACTTCGTTTTAAATAAAATTGTCCGTTTGATAATTTACGTAATCGTTCGTTTGCAATTTGAACAATTTGTTCTAAATACTCAATTAAGATGTAACGTTCAAATGATATACGGCTCTCGTTATCACCTTTCATTACTTCATATAAGTCAACAAGTTCTTGGAAAGCTTTTTCTTCCTCATGAATTTGCTCATCAATACGTCTAATGTTTTCATGTAAATCAGAAATATATGTTACCGCATTTTGCGCACGTTGACGTTTTTCTTTAATGATATCGAGATTAATTTGTAATTCTGTTATGTGTTCACCTAACGCTGTAATATCCATATACTCTTTATCTTTTAATTCAGCTTGTAACTCTTCAATTTGTTTTGCAAGCACTTCAAGCGATGAATAATAACCTTGAATTTCTTTTTGTAACATTTCCATCTCGTGATCGCTTAATTTGGCTTCTTTATACGTGAATTCGTCTGTAAACCCGCTTTGTTCTAGCTCTTTCATAAAGCGTGCGAAAGTCTCTTCTTTCTTTAATTTTGCACTTTCAAATTGATTAGAAGCACCTTTTTGTTCTGCTTGAATACGTATATTTTCATTTTGCCAATGCTGATACGCTTCCTGCACTTTCTTCCATTCGTCCTCCATTAACCTAAGTTCCTGCATAGCTTGGTCAAACTGTGCTTTCCAAGCTTGTACTGTTTGTAAGTTTTCTGGAATATTTCGTTTATCATGTTCATATGACGTACGAAGTTGCATACACTCCATTTCTGTACGGTGCTGCATTGTTTCCACTTCTCGTTTTTGTTTCTGAAGTTCTTCTATTTTTTCTTCTACGCTTTTCATGTTCGCAGCAATCTGCTTACGTGTTTCTTCACTTGCTTTTAACGTATTAACGTCTGCAGCTAATTGTTTTCCTTTTTGAACAAGTGCACTATATGTTTCAGCTAATTTTTCCGAGTTGTAGCCGCGCTTCACAACTTCTTCTATCACTTGTTCATATTGTAGTCGATAGAAATTCCATTTCTCCTCTACTTGCACATGTAATTTTTCAGCAATGTTCTTCTTATCTCTTAAATCGTTTAACTCTTTTTCATCGATCGCATTACTTTGCTCTGTAGCTTTTTGCGGATGATTCGTACTACCACATACCGGACAAGATTCACCGTCATGTAAATGAAGAGCTAATATACCAGCTTGTTCACTTAACCAGCGGCGCTCCATGTTTTCATATGCACGAACTGCCACTTGCATTTTATTATTTGCCGCTTCTTTTTCTTGCTCGAATTTTTGTTTTTCTTGCCAAACATCATATGCTTGCTTTAAAACTTTTGCATCTTCTCGCATATTCGTTAGTTCTTCTACTTTAGCTACATATTGCTCAAGTGCTTGTTCTAATTGCTGCAATTCATCAGACATTCTCTGTTTTTTGTTTGTATGCTCTTCTAGTTGTTGATCTAACTTTTGCATACTTTCTTTTAATTTCCCTATTTGGATTTCGGTATTTTGTAAATTCAGCTTTCTCTCAGCTAATGATTCAATAATCGCTTGTAACTCTTCTAATCTTTGAACAAGTTTTTTAGCCTCTTCTCGCTCAGCTTCTTTATTCTTTACTACTTCATACTTCTCCTGAGCAAGTTCAAAGCTATTCATTATCTGTTCTTGTTTGACGCTTATCTGTTTTAACAAACTTTCAGCTTTCTGCTCATTTTCCATCGCTTCTTCATACCATTGTTCAAATGGTAATAAGCGCTTTGCTTGTTCCGCACGTTTAAAGGATTTTTCTTTCCTTTCAATTGCTGCACGGTTCTCTTGTAAAGTGTTATATTTCTCATTCTTTTGTTGTAAATCTATAAATTTCTCATTTACAGATTTTGCTGCATGAAAACGTGTTTCTGCATCCTTTAATTGCTTCGTTTGAACATCTTGTTCTACTTGTAATTGCTCAACCTCTGCCTTATACACGGTTGTTTCTTGTTCTAACGCTTCTACTACTTGATGCGTATTTACATGTTCTTGTGCCACTAATGTCTCTAATAATGCTCCATCACGGATTGGTAATTTAAAAACATTACGGAAATAGAGCTCTCTCTCTTTTTGTTTTTCTTGCAAGACATCTTTCCATTGTTTTCTCTTTTGATCAAGTAACTCACGCATTAATTTATAACGATCCGTTTTAAAAATACGACGTAAAATCTCTTCTTTGTTTTCCGTCTCAGATGTTAATAGTTTTCGGAATTCCCCTTGGGGTAACATAACAATTTGGCTAAATTGATGTTTACTTAACCCAATTAAATCTTCCACTTTTTTGTTTACGTCTGTTACATGAAAACGATCGACGGCTGGAACGTTTTCTCCATCAATAACTTCATATAATTCTACTGCATGTCCTGTAATGGTCTTATTCCCTTGTTTTTTATGTCCAAGTTGTCGTTTTATTTCATAGCGTTTCCCTTTTAACTGAAAGGTTAATTCAACACTTGTATAAACATTATCATCAGCAAATTGACTTCGAAGCATGCTCGTATCACTACGTTCTTCTCCACTAGCCTCACCATATAACACATAACAAATCGCATCAAAAATCGTTGTTTTTCCAGCTCCCGTATTCCCAGAAATAGCGAAAATACGATGTTCTCCAAGATCTTCAAAATCGATTACTTCTTTCTGTTTATATGGCCCGAATGCTGTCATAATAAGCTGAATCGGTCTCATCCTCGTTCACCTTCCCGTTCTTGCACTGTTTGTAATACATCTATAAATAGGCGTTCTTTCTCTTCTGATAAATCTAACCCTTTCATTTCTTTATAGAAAGCCTTTAAAAGAGATAAATCATCCGTTTTATGTCTTGAAACCGTTACTTCATTTGTATCTGTGAGTTCTCGCCTTTGCATCGCTCTTTCAACGTGCATTGCATTTGGATATACAGATCGTATTTTCTCCATTGGCTGTAAGACAGGGTTTTCGTCTAATAATTTTACAAATACGTAATCTTCACTTACTGGGTGCTGTAATAATTCATCTATTTTCGCTTCTACTGTTCGCATTTTACGACGTGGTGAAAGTAACCTTTTTTCAATTGCTACTTCACCAGTTTCATTCAGTTCTACAATGTAATAACCTTTTTTATGTTTCTCTTCAGAAATTGAATAGGCAAGTGGTGAACCTGAATATCTAATGGTCTCATTACGTACGAAATGCGCTTGATGTAAATGTCCAAGCGCTGTGTAATGAAACTTATCAAAATAATGACTATTTACATATTCAGCACCACCAATTGAAAGTGGTCGTTCTGCATCACTTGTATTCTCCTCCGCTTCTCCTGAAGAAGTTACAAATGCATGTCCAACAAATACATGTCTAGCTTCTTTATCCATCGTTTCAGAGAGCTCATTCATAAAAATGCGCATCGCATCATCATGAGAACGTACGTCTTCATTTTTCAACACGTGTCTAACTATGCTTGGGTCTGCATACGGTATTAGATGGAAGTGAACCTCTCCATATTCATCATTTAGTACAACAGGTTCGTACGGGAATTGAAATTGACCTGCAATATGTAATCCTTGTTTTTTCATTAAACTACTTCCAAAATGGATACGATCCGGACTATCATGATTACCAGCTACTGCAATAACTGGTGTTTGTAAATCAATAACTATTTTTTGCAGCACATCATTTAATAAGTCTACTGCTTCTGTAGGTGGAATTGCTCGGTCATATAAATCCCCTGCAATAATTACAGCATCTGGTTTTTCTTCTTCAACAGCCTGTACAAACTGATCTAATACAATCTTTTGGTCTTCAGTCATATACACGCCATGAACAAGCTTTCCTAAATGCCAATCCGCTGTATGAAATAACTTCATATTTTTCTACTCCTTTTAATTTACTGATTTTAGTGAAACGAGTTGATAGTTTATTGTAGTTTTTCCGTTCTCCCACTCTAGTTTCAATATCGTTGCACTTCCAATTCTTTCTTCATTTGATTTATATAAAGGCAATATTTCTTTAATTGTAAATAAGTGGTAATCATCCAATATTAATTGAAATATATTTTCTTCAATATGTAATCTTACTTCTTTTTCATTTGAAATAATTTTTGTGTGCATCTCAAATTTCATGATAGATACAACCCCTTTTTATAATCTCTACATTTTAATAGTATAGTGGCTATGCAAGATTGACAAGTACATACACAGCAAAGTACACACTTTTCTATTGTTATATGCTTTATGTATTTTATATAAAATACGGTATGTGAAATTTTACATTTCCCCCAAAATAAAAATGCCTATTGTGACATCTTTATTTTTGTATAAAGTCTTTCATTACATAATATAAAACGGTAATTAAGACGATTGCGACGAAAAATGAGAACACTGCGACAATGTAGCCATCTTTATTTAATAAAATACAGAATGAAATAGATATTATAAAAATCGGAAATACGAGACGTACTTTATCCTTCACTTCTTCTGTCGTATCTGTATGATGAAAATACTGCGTTATTCCTATCATTAAAAAAGACAAAATAATAACCGACAATAGTAAAGGTCCTGGCATTCCGATTTCTCCTTTCTCTATTTCTAATTCAATGTAAAATTTTTTATTACAATTGTACGATTTATTTTTTCTTCAAACACACTTTTAGAATTGATAATGAACATTTCACACCTATATAATAGCGCTTTTATCATTATAACTTCAAATAATTACACTTACAGTAATGTTGTAATATTCCCCCTCAGTCTCTGAAATCCTGCAAAGATAACTCGTCAAAATATGCAGTGACCAAATTAATATTTACCGTCAACTTTTGACAAAATTTATAAAGGACATTTCAGTACATATCAAGAATTAAGAATAAGAAGATATGTAAGGGAGGATGCATTATGACTGAACAAGTTTTATTTTCTGTTAGTGAAAACGGCGTTGCGACAATTACTTTAAACCGTCCAAAAGCACTTAATTCTTTATCTTATGACATGTTACAACCTATCGGACAAAAACTTAAAGAGTGGGAACACGATGAGCGTATTGCACTTATCGTGTTAAAAGGAGCTGGCACAAAAGGTTTTTGTGCAGGTGGCGACATTAAAACTCTTTATGAAGCGCGTTCCAATGAAGTGGCATTGCAACATGCAGAACGTTTTTTTGAAGAAGAGTATGAAATTGATACATATATTTATCAATATACAAAACCGATTATTGCTTGTTTAGATGGAATTGTAATGGGCGGTGGTGTCGGTCTTACAAATGGTGCGAAGTATCGCATTGTAACTGAGCGTACGAAATGGGCAATGCCAGAGATGAATATCGGCTTCTTCCCAGACGTCGGAGCTGCATATTTCTTAAATAAAGCGCCTGGATATACAGGACGATTCGTTGCTTTAACAGCATCTATTTTAAAAGCTTCTGACGTATTATTTATTAATGCTGCAGATTACTTTATGACATCTGATTCATTACCAGAGTTTCTTACTGAACTTGAAAGTGTAAATTGGCATAAAGAAGATGATGTACATACTAATTTAAAAGAAGTTATTCGTACATTTGCAACTGCTCCAAACTTAGAAAGCGAGCTGGCTCCTTCATTAGAAGTAATCAATTCACATTTTGCTTTCGATACAATTGAAGAAATCATCCATTCATTGGAGAAAGATGAAAGTTCCTTTGCTCTAAAAACGAAAGAAACACTGTTATCAAAATCCCCTATTTCACTAAAAGTAACATTAAAACAGTTTATTGATGGACAAGATAAATCCGTTGAAGAATGTTTCGCTACGGACCTTATACTTGCTAAAAACTTCATGAGACATAAAGATTTCTTCGAAGGAGTACGCTCCGTTGTCGTTGATAAAGATCAAAATCCGAATTATAAATATAAACAGTTAAGTGACGTTTCAGAAGAAGATGTGAATCGTTTCTTTAACTTACTTAATGCATAAAATGAAATTGTCATGAGGGGATATTTTGTTCATCCCCCACCTAACTTCTTTGCTTCAGCTAAATCTTGTGCGGTGAAAATCTTACTCCCCGCAAATAGCGGTATAAAATCGAGGCTATATAGTAGTGTAATTACAGCTACTATATAGCCTTTTTTATTTAATTATTTTTAATAAAATTTAATTTTATTAAATCCATTTTTATGCTACACTGATTTTAATCAAATATTCTAAAAATAAAAAGGAGGGGCGGCTATGATAGAAAATTATCTTCTTTTCATCATTATGTCTATTTGCCTTATCATTTTACCTGGTCCAGATACAGCAATGGCTACGAAAAATACATTGGTTGCTGGTAAAGTCGGTGGAGTGAAAACAGTGTTTGGTACATGTATTGCACTATTAATTCATACTTTAGCTGCTGTAATTGGTCTTTCTGCACTTATTGTAAAGTCAGCTCTTTTATTTTCTATTTTCAAGTACGTTGGGGCTCTCTATTTAATATATATCGGTATTAAAGCCCTTTTAGCAGTAAGAAACAAAGAAAACTTAGATACAAATGATCTATCTTTGAATAATGAAAACGAACATACTTCTTGCTTTCGCCAAGGATTTCTTACAAATTTATTAAATCCTAAAGTAGCAGTCTTCTTTTTAACTTTTTTACCACAATTTTTAAATCCAAATCATAATACATTTATTCAACTTCTTGTAATGGGCCTTACTTACCTCGTTTTAACAGTCATTTGGTTTGCATTTTATATATTTTTAATTGATAAAATTAGTGCTTTTATGAAAAAACCGAAGACGCAACGTTATATTCAAGGGCTAACAGGAGTCGTCCTAATTGGATTTGGTATTAAACTAGCTTTTGAAAAAAATAATTAACAAGACGAAAACCACCACTATTAATAGTGGTGGTTTTCATCTAATAACTGATTTGGTTGTTTACTCTATATTAAAACCAGCGCTCAGTTACAACTTTTTTACGTGTATAGAATTGAACGCCATCTGTACCATTTGTACCTAAATCACCAAAGAATGAAGCTTTATTTCCTGCAAATGCGAAGAATGCCATTGGTGCTGGAACGTTTACGTTTACACCAATCATACCAGCATCGATATTATCACGGAATGTTTGTGCATGTTTACCATTTGACGTATAAATAACCGCACCATTTGCAAATTTAGATTGATTTGTTAGTTTAATACCTTCTTCTAAATCTTTAACACGTACAATACTTAATACTGGAGCAAAAATTTCATCTTGCCAAATTTTCATTTCTTGATTCACGCCATCAAAGATTGTCGCACCTACAAAGTAACCTTCTCCAACTTCTTCATTAATTTTACGGCCATCTACTAATAAAGTTGCCCCATCTGCTACACCGCTATTAATATAGCCTAAAACGCGCTCTTTATGAGATTCACGGATTAATGGTCCAACATAGTTATCTTCGTTAAAGCCATCGCCTACTTTTAATTTTTTCGTTTCTGCTACTAATACATCAATAAATTCATCAGCAATTTCATCCACTACTGCTACTACTGAGCATGCCATGCAGCGCTCTCCACTACTTGCAAATGCAGATCCAATTACACCTTGTACTGTTTTCTCAAGATTGCAATCTGGCATTACAATCGCATGGTTTTTCGCACCTGCTAATGCTTGTACACGTTTTCCGTGTTTCGTACCTGTTTCATATACGTAACGAGCTACCGGCTCAGAGCCAACGAACGAAACAGCCTGAATATCTTTATTTTCTAAAATGCTATTTACAACATCTTTTCCGCCTTGCACTAAATTTAATACGCCTTTTGGGAAACCTGCTTCATAGAATAATTCTACAAGTCGCTCCGCTAAAAGTGGCGTTCTTTCAGATGTTTTTAATACGAATGTATTACCGCAAGCAATTGCAAGTGGGAACATCCATAACGGAATCATCATCGGGAAGTTAAACGGTGTAATACCAGCAACAACTCCGATTGGGTAGCGCCAAATCGATCCATCAATTCCGCTAGCGATATTCGGAAGTGCTTGACCCATCATTAAATTTGGCGTAGATGTTGCAAGTTCTACCGCTTCAATACCACGCTGTACTTCACCTGTTGCATCCGTTAGCGTCTTACCATTTTCTAGCGTAATGATTTTTGCAAGCTCATCTTTGTTTTCTTGTAATAGCTGTAAATATTTATATAAATTTCTTGAACGATTTGGAACTGGTACTTTAGACCATGTTTCGAATGCTGCTTTTGCCGCTTCAACAGCTTTTTCAACATCTTCTTTTGGAGATAGTGGAACGTAAGCGATAATTTTTCCAGTCGCTGGATTTGGAACTGCTTCTACTTCCGTACCTGTCGATTCAACCCACTCACCGTTAATGTGATTTTTTACTCGTTTAATTTCAGTTGTAATCATTGTATTCTCTCCTTTGTATAATTTATTTTTGATTAGAAATTAATTGCTCGCTAACTTTCTTATATAAAGCAGCCATATCGTTTTCACCATATCCAGCTTGACTCGCTTCGTCATATACGTTTAATAACATTTCGCTTACCGGTAAATGGAGTTCGCTTTCCTTAGCTAAGTCAACTGCAAATCCTAAATCTTTCTTCAATAAGTTCACAGTAAATCCTGGCTCGTAGTTTTCAGGTGCTATAAAACTTTTATAGTTACGTTCATAAATTCTACTTTGACCGTAACTTACATTTAAAATATCAAACATTTTATCTAAATCCATATTATTCTTTTTCGCTAATGTTAAAGCTTCACTCACACCAGCTGTATAAAAACCAATTAATAAGTTATTAATTAACTTAACAGTTGTACCACTATCAATCTGCTCACTAACGTGGAAAATGTTCGCGCCTAGTACGCCCATGATAGATTCCGTTTTCTCATATACGTCTTTTGATCCACCAACCATAAACGTTAATGTACGGTTTTCGGCTCCTATTACACCACCGCTCACAGGTGCTGCTAAAAAGTCTACTTTCTTTTCCTTTGCAGCTTCCTCTAACTGTTTGTTTAACTGCGGCGATACCGTACTTGTATCAATGAAAACTACATTCGAGTGACCATTTTCAAATAATCCTTCTGCTCCAAAATATACCGCTTCAACAGCGCGAGGTGAAGGTAAACTTGTAAAAACTACATCACATGTTTCTGCTAGTTTTGAGATTGATAGACCGATAATTCCGCCTTCTTTTTCAAAGGACGCTTCCGCCTCTTTATTTAAGTCCACGCCATATACTGTGTAACCTGATTTAACTAGATTTTTTGACATTGGAAGGCCCATGTTACCTAAACCGATAAAACCAATCTTTTTCATATCGCTTTCCTCCTATTTACACAATATATTTCCCGCGATTTATAATAGCTTTCGCAATTTCTCTCTTCTTCGTAAATACGTTCGTGTATAAAGGCACTAATAATTGACGGATTTCAGCTAAAATCACATGTCTATCTTGTTCTTCTGTGACAGCCGCTGAAAGTACAGAAATCGCCGCTTCTTCTACTTTACGGTATCCTTCTTCACAAATAACATCCGTTATTAATTGCTTCGTACGTTCTTTTTCCTCACCATTTTTACTTACCGCTTTTCTCGTACGTAAAAACGCTGATTCCATGACGTACACGTCCGTCAACATATTTGAAATTACACGTGAATATTCTTGTTCTTGGTCAATTTTTAGGCCTGGAGTTTTAGAGAGCGTTTCCAAAGATTGTTTCAACAATTTTTTCGCTAATAAAATGTAACGATGGTTTCTTTCTACATTTGCTACATCACTTTCTACTTCAGTATCTTCTAATTGTTCGATTTGCTTCATTAACATTTTGGCAACTGTTAATCTATTAATTTCGTTCGTTCCTTCAAAAATACGACTAATTCTAGAATCACGATATAATCGTTCTACCTCATACTCTTGCATATAACCGTAACCACCATGAATTTGTACAGCTTCATCTACGATATAAGCAAGTGTTTCAGAAGCATTTACTTTATTCAGTGCACATTCAATTGCAAATTGGGACATTTTCTTCATAAGATCTTCATCGCTCTCATGAATTGCTTCATCGATTACACCTGCCGTACGATAAGCTGCACTTTCGGCTCCATATGTAGCAATGATCATATTTGCAATTTTCTCTTGAATCATCGTAAAGTCTACTAATTCCGTTTGGAACTGTTTTCGCTCTTTTCCATATTGAACCGACAAACCAATTGCTTGTTTTGCTGTTCCAATATTTCCAAAAGCAAGTTTAAGTCTAGCAAAGTTAAGAATATTAAGGGCTACGTGATGCCCTTTCCCAACTTCCCCTAAAACATTTTCAGCAGGGATGACAACATCTTCTAAAATAAGAGTCGCTGTTGAAGAACCTTTAATCCCCATTTTCTTTTCTTCTAATCCAATAGATACACCTTCACATGTTCTTTCGACAATAAACGCTGTCATTCCTTTATTTGTCTTCGCAAAAACAACGTATACATCTGCCATATGAGCATTTGTAATCCATTGCTTCTCACCATTTAACTTCCAAGCTGTTCCCTCTTCATTCAATACGGCGCTTGTTTTTGCACTTAATGCATCCGAACCAGCATTTGGCTCTGTTAAAGCATAAGCCCCAATCCATTCTCCCGATGCGATTTTCGGTAAATATTTTTCTTTTTGCTCTTTCGTTCCATAATATATGTAAGGCAATGTACCGACACCAGCGTGTATATTAAAAGAAACGCTAAACGCACCAGCGTAACCCATTTTCTCTGCTACAAGACCTGAGACAGCCTTTCCTAACTCGAACCCGCCATAATCTTCTGGTACCTCAATGCCTAATAATCCAAGTTCCCCAGCTTTCTCAAATAATTGACGAGAAACTTTATAGTTATGTTGTTCAATATTCTCCATTTGTGGAACAATTTCTTGTTTAACGAATTGTTCTGTCGTTTTTGCGATTAAATCTTCATCACCTGAAAAATCTTCTGGTGTAAAGTAAGTATGATTTATATCTTTATTAAGTGAAAAGAATTCATCCCATGGTAACTTCGTTTTCTCCATATGTATCCCCCTATCATTCGGCTTTCATAGCTTTTTGCTTATGCTCGTCTACGATGAGTGGAATATCTTTTTTGAAAATAGAAGGCGATGATTTTTCACATCAAGCATTTTATTTTGCCAAAGATGTATTTTCATCGCCTTCGCTGCTTTATCTATTGATCTTCTGATAATACTGTTTTTGCAATACCAGTATCTAACTCTTCAAAGTCATGATATGAAATTGTTTCGTATAATTCACTTCTCGTTTGCATATTAGAAAGTGCATCTTTTTGAGAACCTGTTTCTTTAATTAAAGCAAACACATTTTCATACGCTTTCGCTGCAACGCGAAGTGAAGTTACAGGATAAATAACCATTTGGAAACCCATATTCGCAAATTCCTCTGCACTATAATATGGAGTTTTTCCGAATTCAGTCATATTCGCAAGCAAAGGTGCATTTACCTTACTATTAAATAGACGGAATTCTTCCTCTGATTGAAGCGCTTCAGGGAAAATTGCGTCTGCACCTGCTTTTACATATGCATTTGCTCTTTCAATTGCTTCATCTAATCCTTCAACGCCACGAGCATCAGTACGTGCTACAATGTATAAGCTCGGTGCAACTTCTTTAATCGCTTTAATTTTTTGAACCAATTCTTCTGTAGTAACAAGTTTCTTACCATTTAAATGTCCACATTTTTTTGGTAATTGCTGATCTTCAATTTGGACAGCTGCTACTTTCGCTTCCACCATTTCTACAGCTGTTCTCGCCACATTTAGTACACCACCAAATCCTGTATCAATGTCAACAAGAACAGGTAAGTCTGTAGCTCTTACTAAATCTCTTGCTCTCTCAGCCACTTCAGTAGACGTCACGATACCTAAATCTGGTAAACCTTTACTTGCAGTATAAGCAGCTCCTGATAAATAAAGAGCTGAAAAACCTGTATTTTTCGCAACAAGAGCTGCCATTGCATCATGAGCACCTGGAATTTGCAAAATTTCATTTGCTTCTACTAAAGCTCGGAATCGATTCGCAAGCTCCTCTTGTGTTGACTGTTTTTTCACAACCCAAGCCATTCTAAATTCCCCCCTATTATTAAATTAAGAATAGATCTACAAATTCGTTTACATTCATATTTTCTAGTTTTTCTTCATTTAAACAAACTTCATGAATTTGTTCTTGTTGCTTACTAGAATAATGACCTGCCATATTTGCAGTGAATTTTTGAACAACTTTTGGAATTGCTTCGTCTCTACGGAAGCGGTGACCAAGCGGATATTCACATTCCACATTTTCTGTTACTGTGCCATCTTTAAAGTGAACTTGAACAGCGTTGGCGATTGAGCGCTTGTTCGGGTCAAGGTAATCTAAACTGTACTGTTTGTTTTCAACAACAACCATCTTATTACGTAATTCATCTACACGTGGATCGTTTGCTACTGCATCTTCATAATCGTCTGCAACGATATCTCCTTTTAATAAACCAATTGCCGTAATGTATTGTAAGCAATGATCACGATCAGCTGGGTTATTTAATGGACCTTCTTTATCAATAATACGAATTGCTGATTCATGAGTTGTAATTGTAATACGGTCAATTTCATCTAATCTCTCTTTAATTTCCGGATGCAACTTCACTGCACATTCTGCAGCCGTTTGTGCATGGAATTCTGCTGGATATGACACTTTAAATAATACATTTTCCATTACATATGACTCTAGTGGTCTTGCTAATTTTAATTCTTGTTTATTGAATAATACATCTTGGAATCCCCATCCTGGCGCAGATAATGCTGTTGGATAACCCATTTCACCTTTTAGAGCAGTCATTGCAAGATGAACACCGCGGCTCGTTGCGTCACCTGCAGCCCATGATTTACGTGAGCCCGTATTTGGAGCATGACGATATGTACGAAGACTAGAATTATCAATCCACGCATGTGATAATGCATTAAAGATTTCTTCACGTGTTCCGCCAAGCATTTTCGCAACTACTGCAGTTGTTGCTACTTTTACATATAATACATGGTCAAGACCAACTCTGTTTAAGCTGTTTTCTAAAGCAAGCACGCCTTGAATTTCATGTGCTTTAATCATCATTTCTAATACTTCACGTACTTTTAAAGCTTCTTTTCCTTCTGAAATACGAACACGGCTAATATAATCTGCAACTGCTAAAATTCCGCCTAGGTTATCAGATGGATGTCCCCACTCTGCTGCAAGCCAAGTATCGTTATAGTCTAACCAACGGATCATACATCCGATATTAAATGCACCTTTTACTGGATCTAGTACATAAGACGTACCTGGTACACGTGTACCATTTGGCACGATTGTTCCTGGCACAACTGGTCCTAGTAATTTCGTACATTCTGGATATTGCAGTGCTAAAATTCCACATCCAAGTGTATCAAGTAATACGTAACGAGCTGTACTGAATGCTTCTGCACTAGTAACCTCTTTATTTAATACATAATCGGTAATCTCTTCTAATAATGCATCTTTTTGCTTAATTTCATTTGTTTTAATCATGCTATTCTTCCCTTTCTGTCGAAAATTCGTTATTATTAATGATGGGTGTCGGTCAAACACCCATCTGGCGGGCGGCGCTAACAACTCCCCAGTTGTTCTTATTTACTAAGTACATGTCGCTCGCCAATATAATTTACACGAGGACGGAACAAACGATTATTTGCATGTTGCTCAATAACGTGCGCACATAACCCCACTGTTCTAGAGCTAAAGAAGATTGGTGTGTAAAGTTGAATTGGAATACCTAGCATCCAATATACTGGAGCTGCATAATAATCAAGATTTGGATAAATTCCTTTTTCTTTTTCCATAATCTTTTCTCCAGCTTCACACATTTCATATAGTGTATAATCACCTTTTACATCACATAACTGTTTTAAAGCTTCCTTCATCATAAGTGCTCTTGGATCCATCTTCTTCATATAAACACGGTGTCCAAAGCCCATAATTTTTTCTTTGTTATATAGTTTCTTCTGTAATAACTCTTCAAATTTCTCAACATTACCAGCTTCTAAAAGCATGTACATAACCGCTTCATTTGCACCGCCATGTAAACTTCCTTTTAAAGATGCAACTGCACCTGTTAAGGCACCGTATAAATCTGATTGTGTTGATGCAATAACGCGAGCTGTAAATGTAGAGTTTGGCATTTCATGCTCACTATATAAAACAAGGGAACGATCAAAGATCTTTTCCTCAAGTTCAGTTGGTTTTTTACCAGTTAACATATAGAAGAAATTCGCACTATAAGATAATTCTTTAAGAGGTTCAATTGGCTCCTCATTATTTAAAATATGATAGCTATTCGCTACAATGTTTGGCACTTTACTTAGCAGCTTGTACCCTCGGCTTTTATTCACTTCTAACGAGCGGTTTTCGATATCATTATCGTAACCAGCTAACGCTGACACACCTGTACGTAATCCATCCATGGGATGCGTCTCTTTAGGCAATGCCTTTAGTACGTTGAATACACCTTCTGGTACTGCATATTCTTCTTTTAATTTCTTTTTAAGTGTTACTTTTTCATCTTCATTCGGTAGGTGTTCCTCCAATAAAAGGTGCACAATGTCTAAATACTCTTTTGTTTTTGAGAGTTCGATTAAGTCATACCCTTGAATTACAATTTCACCTTTTACTGTGTCAAGAAACGAGATTTTCGTCTCCGCTGCCACTATACCATCTAATCCCGGGGAAAATTTCTCTTCAGCTTTCATCATTATTTCCTCCAATCCTAATAGATCTTCGTGCACATAACTGTAAGCCTTTACAATATTGTGAAACTACATTTCTATTTCAATGTATCAGAGTTTTTAGAAGATTTCAATTTATTTTATAATGATAAGTTTCCTACACTTTTCTTACTGTAACAATACAATTTTTTGAAAATAATTCTTATATTTTATAAAGAAAGGATAGACTTCTTTGCGTATTTTCAAAAACAAGATATAAAGATTTTTCATATAACACCGCCAAATATACAATTATTCTAATTTTATTTGAGAAATAGAAAAAACGAGCTGTACATAAATACAGCTCGTTACTATATGATATTTATTTCACTATCTCTTAAATATAATTTTTATATAAAATTTATTCATTTTTAATAAAGTTATTATTTTACATAATTAAATTGAATTTCTTCCATTTCCTCATGATAACTTACAAATAAATCATAGTTTTGAAAATACCAAAGATCATCAGAATCTACAAAAAATATAATACCTTCCTTCTCAACTGACACTATTTCGCCATCGGGTTTCTCAGCAACAACCCCTAAAGAATATCCGGGCTGAATTGAACTATCCCCTCCGTACCTTACAGTAAAACGTACAGATTCACCGTGCTTTATACGTAATTCTTCCTGGAACCATTGCAGAGCTTTACGATCAATTGAAATTCTCATCTTTATTCCTCCAGTTTACGCAAACTCTTTTTTTCCTAATCGTTGTTTTACAAAGAAGACGAAAATAATTAAGGCTATCAATGCTGAAATTGCACTCCCTGAAAATAAAATACGATAACCAAACATTTGTGAAACAACTCCAAGTAAAATAGCACCTAACCCGATTCCTAAATCAAACGCTGTAAAAAATGAAGCATTTGCAACTCCTCTTTTACTCGGATCGACAATTGTAAGCATTGCCGCTTGCAAAGCTGGCTGCGCTGAACCAAATCCAATACCGTATAATGTTGCTGCGATAATTACACCTATCAAACCATTTGAAATAGTTAAAACAACTATAGCTAAAATAGTAATACATAATGCTGGAAGTATAATGAATACTTCTCCATACTTATCTAATAGTTTCCCTGAAATTGGTCTTACAATTGTTAATGCAATTGCATATACAAGAAAGAAAGTTCCCGGGTTTACATGAATTGATGATGCAAATAACGGTAAAAAGGTTGTTATTCCTCCATATGCAAACGATAAAAAGAATACTACAATCGTGATTGTTAATACGGATTTCTCAAATAGCTGAATTTTCCCTTTTTCTTTTTGTGGCGTAAATGGGATCTTCGTTATTAATGATAATACGACTGCCATAAAAGATAACAACGTCGCTAATAAAAATAGACCATCAAATGAATAATTTTGCACAACCCATAATCCAATCATAGGTCCGATCGCCATTGCAATTGTCATCGCCATCCCGTACCAACCCATACCTTCACCGCGGCGTGAATCTGGAATAATATCCGTTATTGCTGTTCCAACAGCTGTTGTAGAAACAGCCCATGTTACTCCGTGAATAACACGTAAAACAGCTAAAAGGACAATAGTCGATGCTATATTATAGGAATACATCGTTAAGCCAAAAAAGATGAGTCCGAAAATAATAAAGGATCTTCTACCATATTGATCTAACATTCCTCCAATAATCGGTCGTATTACAACAGCAGCTATTGTAAACATCCCCATCATAAGTCCAACTTGCGATTCATTGCCACCTATCTCTTTAATAAAGAGCGGGAGCGTTGGAACAAGTAAATAAAATCCTGTAAATAAAAATAACATTGCGAAAGTCATTTGAATAAATGATTTCGTCCATAATCGTTCCATAAAAATACCTCCATACACTCGTAAAATATTACGATTAACACCCTCATTGTATATTTTTTTTATCTCTTTTCCCTCCGCAAATAGACGTATCTTTTCATATTAAATAGTCCACCATCAGCTTACATTAGTCTTAAGACTTTGTACGCATATTTTAAACGAAAGTCCTATATATGTACCTTTATACGTGTGAAAAGAATATACTAATTTATTATCACAACTTAGGAGTGATTATTTTATGTGGGTATTATCATCAAGAGTAACTGTCGTGGTTCCTTCGATACCCGAAATACATGCCCCCGCCGTTCATACAGCAAGTTCCGATGTCGGCATTGAACTTCCAGCAATTTGGCAACAATACCAATCACCAGGTCAAGCTACCCCTTCATTTTGGCATCATGGTGCCCATCCAAGTAGCACTACCTTTTATCATCCTAGCCACGCTCCACTACCTCAGGCTCAAGTCTTTTATCATTTCCCATCAATTTATTTTCAAAATTTTTATGGTACGTTTAACATTTAAAACACATCATTTCATAGCTACTACATTTAAACGAAAAAAGCACTTAAGATTGTAATTTTCACAAATCTTAAGTGCTTTTTAATATTTTTTATAAATTTTTCTTATTGCCCATTATTAGCAGGGGTCTCTCCTGCATTACCGCCAGTCTCTGGTTGTGTGGTCGCTGGTGGAGTTGTATTTCCTTGACCTCCTCCGTTATTTGCTGGAGGTGTCGTATTTCCTTGACCTCCTCCATTATTTGCTGGAGGTGTCGCATTTCCTTGACCTCCTCCATTATTTGCTGGAGGTGTCGTATTTCCTTGACCTCCTCCGTTATTTGCTGGAGGTGTCGTTCCTTGGCCATTTCCATTATTTTGTTCTTCTTGTTTCTTTTGCTCTTCTAGTTTCTTTTGTTCTTCTTGCTTCTTAAGTTCCTCTTGTTTCTTTTGTTCTTCTTGTTTTTTCAGTTCTTCTTGTTTCTTTAATTCTTCTTGCTTTTTCTCTTCTTCAGTTTTTTGCTGTTGATCTTGTTTTGGTTGCTCCGTTGTATCCGGTACGCTAGTATTTGGCGATGAATCACGTTTTTCACCTTTTATACGTAGCTCACTACCTTCTTGAATAACACTACTTGGCATTTTAAAGCGTGATTTATCTGTAGCCATTTCGCTCATCATTTCTTTAAAGATCAACTGTGCAATTTTCGTATTTTTACTACTAATATACTCGTCTTTACCATCTTTCATATACCCAGTCCATACTGCCATCGTATATTGCGGTGTATATCCAGCGAACCAACTATCACGAGTTGCACTTTCTGGAATTTTATATTGAGCTAATTGCTTTGATGAATAGTTTGTCGTACCCGTTTTACCAGCTACATCTAAAGAGCCTACATTTGCCGATGTACCAGTACCTGATGTAACTACAGAACGAAGCATATCAGTAATCATGTATGCGGTAGAATCTGTCATAACTTGTTTTGGTTTTTGTCCAAAACTTTGTGACTTACCGTCTGGATAAACGACTTTCTTAACAAAATGCGGTTTCGTATATTTACCTTCATTACCAAATGTCGCATAAGCACCCGCTATTTCAGTTGGCGATACTTCATTTGTACCAATCGCTGTCGATTCTGTCGGTGCTGTATTAAATGTAATACCTAGTTTCTCAGAGAATTCTTTCGATTTACTAATCCCTACTTCTTTTGCAGTTTTAATTGCAGGAATATTACGCGACATTTTTAATGCTTCACGCATTGTAATTGGACCCATATGACTTCTATCTGCATTTCGTACTTCTTGTCCCGTTGAATACTTAAATGGAGAGTCATCAATTTGATGGTACGTAGCCCATTTTAAATATTCAATTGCAGGAGCGTAGTCGAAAATCGGCTTCATCGTTGAACCAGCTGCACGATCTAATTCAATTGCCATATTATGCCCTTTAAATACAGCTTTATTTTCTCCACGGCCACTACCTATAGCACGAACTTCTCCTGTTTTCGTATCCATAAATGTGAATGCACCTTGGAATTTATCGTTCGGATAATCAATGATATTATTATTTAAAATATTATCAGCAAGTTTCTGTGCTTTCGGATCTAACGTTGTATAAATTTCTAAACCGTCAGAACCGATATTAGCATCTGGTAATTCTTTTTCTACTTCTTTCACAACTGCATCCATAAATGCAGGGTATGGCATTGTTTGTAGTTGAGCTGCAGGCTTAAGCCCCTTTTCTACGTCAACTTTTGATGCTTCTTCCATTTCCTGTTTTGTTATATATCCATGTCGGTTCATTAAACTTAGAACAACATTTCTTCTTTCTGTTGCTTTTTGAACATTTTCTTTTTTCGTTGGATCATAGTTATTCGGTGCTTTCGGTAAACCTGCAAGCATCGCAACTTCTGGTAATGTTAAGTCCTTCAATTCTTTACCATAGTAGTTTTGTGCTGCTGTTGCGATTCCGTATGAACGGTTTCCTAAGTTAATTTTATTTAAGTACATCTCTAATATTTCATGTTTTGAATACTGTTGTTCTAGCTTATAAGCTAAATATATTTCTTGCGCTTTACGCTTTGGTGTTTTGTCCATTGATAAGAAGTAGTTTTTAATAACTTGCTGTGTTATCGTACTTCCACCTTGAGAACCATAATCCCCTTTAAGACTTACTAGAACAGCACGGGCAGTACCTTTAAAATCTACTCCGCTATGCTCATAAAAACGTGAATCTTCTGTCGCTAAAAATGCATTTTCTACTAATTTAGGTATTTGCTCATACGTAACATTCGTCCTTTTTTCTTTTCCATATTCATATACCAAATCCCCGTTTTTATCATAAATTTTTGAGGATAACGGATTAACAAGTTTTGCTTTCTCAAGTTTTGGTGCATCCTTAATCATTACGAAAAAGGTAGCAACCCCCGCCACTAAACCAACAATACCAAGTAATAAACAAGTAATTAAAAACTTGCGAAAGAATGATGTTTTACCTTTTGGCTTTTGTGTTTTAGAAGCTGGTTGTTTTTTCTTTTTAACTTGTCGTCGTTCCTCTCGAGAACGATAATTTTCTGACATGTTACTTTCTCCTGCCTTTCAATTCTCCCGTTGATTTACTTAAAAATATTGAGGTCGCTTTCTAAAATAAATTTGATTAAGAAAGTATATTGACCTGGAGCATTCAATATTTTCCCAATTCACAGATTATAAATTTTAGAATACTTCTTATACAAACTATTTTCACTTCTATTTTTCCTAATAACGCTGCCCCTTGAAGCATAGAATGTAAAAAGTGAATTTTTAATACCTCGTATAAATAATATACCTTTTTTTCAAATGGTCAATATTTTCTTATTTATAAATCAAAGGTGAAATAAAAATAGCACAACGATATGTACTTCGTGTGAACTTCCTTATAATTACGTATAACAAACATTTAATATATTGCATATAAGTATAATACCTCTTAAATTATAAGGATTTCAACATCACAACCTCAACATTTACAAAAAAGTATTAAAAATAAAAAGTGAGGAGTTGCGTAATGATGAAGCTATCTCCCGTAATTTCAAAAAATATAGTTGCTGTTGGTTATAATCCTTTTTCTATGATTTTGCGAATCCAATTAAAGAATGGTATGTACGATTTCTTTAATGTACCAGAAAGTATTTATACTGGCCTATTACATGCACAATCTAAAAGTTATTATCATAATACTTACATTAAAAATTCTTTCCGCCACACAAAAATCTAAACTTAACAACCACTAAAAAAGAAAGGAGGTTAATCCTCCTTTCTTTTAAAAACATTTTGCAGATGAATTATCTTCGATTCCTCTTATTAATTTCATCATATGCTTGAATTTGTTTTTTTAAACGCCGATCAGCTTTTTTATCATGCACTACAAGAATTGCATGTATAACTCCTGGAACCCAAAATATTAATGTTAATATGAAATTTATGATTGCCTGAATTGGTTTTCCACAAAATAATACAGCAACAGGTGGAAGAAGAATTGCTAATAAATACATCATCCCTTGAAAACTCCTTATTTTGTATTTTATATATCACTTTTCAAAATATACGCAAAAAAACCTACTACCATTTTAATCTTAACCTACCTCTAAAATCAATGTATCTCCTTCTATTTAAATAAGTATTTCAGACTTTTTATTGTTTTCTAGCCTATTTTCTTCCTCTATTGCAGTTACTCCAATTGCAGAAATTAACGTTCCTATCGCTTGTATCCAAATACCAATGAGTGCAATGATTCTCTCATCCTTCTTATCAAAAATACTATCTTCATTTTCTCCCTCATCTTTCAATACATTTGAAACACCTTGATACGCTTGTAATCCAGCCCCTAAACTTTGCATGGAGTTACCCAGTATAATAATTTTCTGTAATACATTTATATCCAACAAAGCTGCTTCTACTCCTAAAAAAGCACCGATCGATTGTAAACTGTTCCCTGTAATGATAAGATAATCATTTTCTTTCAATTGTTCATTTATATTAAAATATGTTCCTATTACATTTGATATATTGCCTAATGCTAATAACTCAATTCCTATTTGATCAAGTAATTTACTTTGATTCTCTAAGCCTATATTTTGATTTTCTCTTTTTTCTTCCCCATCATCATAATTGCTCGCAATGATTTGTAATATATATCCGAGAGCTTGTAATGAGCTTCCTACAATAACAAGATCCGATTCAACTTTCTCTTCTCCAATAAATCCTCTTGTCGTTCCAATAGCAGCTGTAAGATTCCCTCCCACTTGAAACCATGCCCCTGTCACTTTTAAACTGCTTGGATTCATTTTTATCACCTATTTAAATATTTTCTAAAGCTTTCAAAACAAACAAATCTCACCCTTAATCTTTTATTTTATTTTTTAGATGTAATTTTGTGAATGATATAATGTGCTACTAATATAAAAGCACCTTAAAGGTGCTTTTTATATGCATGCTGGGCATGTCAATGAATCTCCATTTTTATCTATTGTTATATTCAATATATATTCAATTGCTTTATGTGACCAAGTTTCAGGTGTAGGCGATTCATTTATATATTGTGGCGCACATGACTTCAGCATTGGAGTACTATTACTCCCTCCAGGATCTAAAGCAACTACAGCCATGCCATGGGGTAATTCCAGGGCCATAGATTTAGTGATACCTTCAATAGCAAATTTCGAGGCACAATATGGCGCAAGCTCAGCCTCACCTTCTCTCCCCCAACTAGAACTCATATTAATGATAATTCCTTCTTTCCTAGCTACCATCGCTGGAACAAATGCTCTTATTACATTTACTACACCATTCACGTTTACATTCATTACATTTTCGAATTCTTGAGCCGTAATTTTCCAAAGTTGTGCATTTTGATTTACAATCGATGCATTATTTATTATCATATTGGGAGCTGTATGTGTATTAAGTATATAATTTGCCCAATTGTTAACTTGCTGAGAATCTGAAACATCAATTACTTGGAAATCATGTATTTTACTGTACTGTTTTTTTAGTTCTTCAATTTTATCTTTTGAACGTCCACAACCATATATGTTCCACCCTAATTCATGAAATCGATCAACCATCGCACGCCCTAACCCTTGTGTCACGCCTGTAATAATTACAGATTTACTAATTTCTTTTCGCTTCATTTCTCTCATCCTCCTTCCCTATATCTTACTCTCTTCATTTTTATTCAGCGATTTACTATAGTATTAACTCAACTCATACTTTAGTAATGGTTTTGATATTGTATACATAAACAAAAAAAGTAACCATCATGGTTACTTTTTGCTATATATCTAAAAATTCATTGTTTATTTCATTATTGTTTTTATATTTCAACTTCTCTTTTCCACATTTCTCACACTGGTAAATATAAACTACACCTAATGTACCTTTTTTAAAATCCTCATTATCCTGCATCTTAATAAAAATATATTTATGTTTACAATGCGATTCACCCAAATAATTTTTAAACCACTTTTTCAACACAACACATTCCACCTTTATGATAGAACCTTTATTTAGCTGCTTTATTACATACTTTTATTTAAATGTTCAATCTCATCTTGCAACTTTTTAAATTGCTCAAAATGCATGGTAATAGATTGGCTACTACCATAATCAACATTTTGTTTCACTAATATAACACCCGTATCATGAAAAAGCGCTTCAAGTTCTTTCCTAATAGACACTTTCGCAATATGAGCTGTTTTAATTGCAGATAAAATTGCAATTTCATTAAACTTTAATTTTATTTCATTTGGACAAAATGCGTCTTCAACTAATATAACTTCATTACTATAAATTAGTGCAACAAGATTACTTGATTTGGCATCTGTTAAATCAACTTTTTTCATAATATCTTTCATTACATTTTGCCTCCTTTATTTTCATATATATCAATTATACAAATTTTTTAAAAAAATTACTCAACTTTATTATATTAATTTTAACACACTTTTATTGAAATCCATGCTCCAAACGTTTTACTATTCCACAATTTTTATTATATGAACCATCTGGACTATAACTCCATATAGTAATGTTAACAACTTTTTATAAAGCAGGTGAAAATTATGCCATCAGTTGTAGGAAATTTAGTTGTACAAAATAGTAATGGATCATTTAACTTAGGTGATTTCTACAACGTTTCTCCGAAAGAAAATACGAAAGCTTATAATGGTTCCGGCGCATCAAACGTTGGTTTTGTTGTTAATACTTTTAGCGGTGTTAGCGCGACCAATACATTTGATTCTGACCTTGCAGATCAAAACCAAGTGGGTACAGCCTAATCTTATGTTCAACTTTTTGTATAGAAAATTTTAATTTGTCTATACTATAATCAGGCTGTTTGACAGCTCTTATCGATTTTGGAGTACCCTATCTTTTTCTCCCTTTCCCTGGGGCTCAGCAGCTAGCACAAAGCTAGCTGCTTTTTCTTATATTATTTGTCTCATAAATCAGAAATAAAAAAAGCTGCCATTTAATATTCAGCTTCTTTTACATTATTTCAATAATATCCATAGCGTTAAATACGTAAGTTTTATAAAAGGCGTCTGTACAAATTACAATTTGTTTTACCGGATTGATATGTACAACAGTCATGTAGCTTGTTAATATGTAACCATCTTCAAAATATGTTACCAATATTTCTTTCTCAGACAGTAATGACGTTAATAATTTATCAGAAATCCTCTCTTTTGCTTCATTTGTTAAAAGCGGTTTTTGTACTTTTAATTTCTCTCCAATAATCTTTCTCATATTTAAAAGTTTTTCGGACATTACTGTAAACGGAACCCACTCTCTTTCTTCTTTTTGTATCTTTACATCGTTCATTTTTTATCTCCTTGATCATTTATACATTTATTTATTCATGCTATCCCTTAGTTATTTTTAATACTTACTAAACTCGAATTTACTTCTAAACTATAATTAGGTTACCTCTCAAAAGAACATTCGTTCTTATTATACACGAACTTACGTTCCTTTGAGAAGAGCTATACTTATTATTTCTTAACAAAAAACATAATTTTATTTATCTCCATATTTTTTCCTTTATCAAATAAACTTTTCATTTCTTATATAAAATGCATATAAAAACTAAAAGGCGACTTCACACAAAGTGAAATCGCCTTTTTCTAAAAAATATTCAAAGCTTATTTTTCTATCCTAACTAATGTTCTTTCTGGAATACATAATTCATCTATATTAAAATGATTTATTTTTAAGTTCAATTCCCCTACTCGTTCCTTATCTTCATCACCAACCCAACAACTAAATAATTCGAAATAGTCTCCATCTTCCAAATAACTTTCCATAATCTTGCATAAAGTTAAAAGTTTTTCTTTCACTTCTTTTTTTTCCTTTACATTTTGCCACTCGACCAGTTCAATTCCCCAATTAGTTGAAACCTCATATGTGTAATTTGTTTGGAATTGATAATCTTGTACAATTTCAAGCATACTTTCATCTGAAAAACACGGTCCAAAAACAATTACATCATTAGAATCTGGATCCGTTAACGGAATTTCTACATTACAGCCTGTGTAACTTGCTAAACTCATTTTATACTCCTTCAATATTCGTATAAAAAATACTTCATAGTATATTTATTTACTCAAATATAAAATCCCTGCCTAAACGAAAAAGTTTTAAATTTTTATCGTTTATTAACCATCTATAACTGAAAACATATACTATGATGAACGAACTCACAAAGCATAAGAAAAGAGAGCATTTACAACACTCTCTTTTCTTACATACTCTATGGAACTTTACAAAACTGAATCAGTGATTTTTATTATTATATTTTATTACATATACTTAGGTTGTACTATTATATGTAACTCTCTCTCTGTATCCGCTTTTTTCGGATGACGAAAATAATTAAGTTCGTACTTTAACACTTTATACTCAACCATCCCAATTTTAATCCCTTTCGTTTCTTTTAATATAACTAATAAATCACTTATATTTTCATCATATGACTCAAAAATTTTCGCTCCGCCCTCTCCTTGAAAGATTACTTTCATATATTCTCCCCACCTTAATTTATTGATGTGGTAAATGATGCGTTTAAAACGATTCATTCTTTATCCTAAAATTTTCACAACAAAAAGAACATCCTTTCCAATCGAATGCTCAGCTTTTTACTAATTATCCATGTTAAATATTTATTCAAAAACATTATATGTATTATTTTTTAAATTATGTTCGATATTCATTATTAAAGAGTAAATATATGTAATAAACTTGCATAATGAAAACCGTAAAATATCCACTTTCGTTGAAATAATTATAAACCATAATTTCCCATTGTAATTCTTAATATTTAAATGTAATATTGTATTGTCTTACTATCTATTTATAACTCACACACTAATTAGAAAAGGGAACTCTATATGAGTTCCCTTTTCTAATTATGATTACAGTCATTATTTCTTTTCTAGAAATTTAAATGTATCTTTAAATTCTTTATTATTCACTTTAATATCAGCATCTTTCAATAAATCATTGACTACTTGTTGTTTCCATTTACCTGTCGTATCTTGTAGTCTTTGTTGTTCTATATCTTTACGAATTTTATCCTTTACTTCATCAAATGGCTTCAATTCTTTTTTATCCGTCACTTTAATAATATGGTAACCGTAAGTTGTTTTAACCGGATCACTTACTTGGCCTGCATCTAATTTATACGCAGCTTCCTCAAATTCTTTCACTGTTTGCCCAGGAGCAAAACCAGATATTTCCCCGCCCTGTTCCTTTGAACCAGTATCCTCTGAATACTGTTTTGCTAAGGCAGCAAAATCTTCACCATTATTTACTTTCTCCTTTATTTCTTTAGCCGTTTTTTCATCTTTCACTAAAATGTGACTTACTTTCATTTCTGGTTTATAGTTATTTTTCACATCTTTATCTGTAACTGTTGCTTTAATCGCTTTCTCAAATGCAATTTCTGGCTTCATTTTTTCTTTTAATTCATCTTCGTTTTTCAATCCAAGTTGTTCTAAAGTCGATTTAAAGTTCTCACCCATTTTATCTTTTGCTTCTTCTACTTTCTTTTTTGCTTCCTCATCTGAAACTTTATATTTATCTAACAATGCCTTACTTAACATCATTTGATATAAAGTACTTTCTCCATATTGTTGTCGTAATTCTTTACTTAATTCTTTCTCTGTAACATTCCCTACTTTTGATGTTACTACGTTGTCTGAGGAACCACATGCAGATAATGCTAGCATCACGCATGAAATAATTGTTCCAATAAATATTTTTTTCTTTTTCAATTCAAATACCTCACTTTTATCATTATGCAAATTAACTATACACAGTCATTGTGAAAACAGTGTGTTTTCTACATGTAATTCATTTCATATGAGTAGACTATGTATCATGTATTTTCATTTTTAAACGTAAAGAGTCTTCTTACTATTATGTATAGTAAGAAGACTCTTTACATACTCCTTAAAAACAATACTGCCGCTATAGTTACTTAATAATTACATGTTTTTCAGGTATCCAACTATTCTGCCCGATATCTACCGCATTTCCCACTCTACCCCACACTCGAAAAGATGTCGATCCATCTATATTCCCTTTATAATTCATACATTCAGGCTCTTCATAATAATTTACTCCGTAACCGACAGGATATTTCGAAGTTGCATAAAACCATTTCACATTAAAATGTTTTAAATATGCCCACTGCTTATCGTTCTCTAAACAAATCATATCTTGCTCACCGCCTCCCCAATAACCTGTTAAGATTAAATATGGAATTTTCTGAGTGAGTGCACCTGTAAATTGAGGGGTCATGGGAGTTTCATATAAATTTATTCCGTATCCATCAGGATATTTCGAAACTGCAATACCAATGCCATTCGGTTGCTGTGTATACACTATGTTAGATTGATTTGCTTTGTTGGAATCTATAAACCAAGAAAGTGACTTATTTCCTACTAATCGATTCAGATCACATTTCCCAATCCCAGGAACATTCCCTGAATCCGTATATTGCCACATATCGCATGGATATGCTGGCTTATTCCCTCCATAACGAGGGATCCATACAAAATCAGCTTCAATA
This sequence comes from Bacillus sp. cl96, assembly GCF_900100505.1. NCBI lineage: Bacteria > Bacillati > Bacillota > Bacilli > Caryophanales > Bacillaceae > Bacillus > Bacillus sp. cl96. The sequence continues at coordinate 210,652 of NZ_FNDM01000003.1, read as the reverse complement.
TTACATGCTCCAAATGATAAATACGTGTGATGCCCTACGTATAATCCTACTTTTTCCGCACCTAAACGGCGTAATTCATCAATAAATGCCTGTATCCCGCCTTGCATATCTGCCATCGTTTGAACTTCTACGTCCGCCACCCAAAATCACCACGATTCCAAAAATCTTGTGCCTCTTTCTTTGCATCAGCAATAGATATAAAACGGCAAAAAGCATAATTACCGAATGGGATACTATGCTTTTTCATTTCACTAACATAATTTTGATACATAAAATCCACCGTATTAGAGCCATCTTGAACTCTAGCAATCACTAAATCTAGCTGAGATGCTGCAATATCCCAATTAATAGTTCCATTCCATTTTGAAATATCTACAATATACCCCATACATTCCAGCTCCTTTTGAATGTCTTATTCATAGCTTGTTTTATTGTAAGCCTCCTCTCTCTAAAACTAACTATCTATAATATAAATAAAAAGAATCTTTACTGTTTTTCAAAATATATTCTCTTTCAGAAATATTTCTATCAACTTTAACATGTATGCCACATAAAACATTCGAAATATACCCTACTATTCATTTATTATGTAATCTCGTCCTATCAATCATTTTTACAGATATTAAAAAAAATCTCCTGTATTATTAAATTATAACTTTCAGTATCGATTTCCTTTCAACTAAAAAATTTCATCCCTTATTTTCTATATATTCTTAAGTCAAAATTACTACCTCTACATGAAATTTGAGATTTAGAAAAATTTTAATTAATTGAAGTTTACTCCTATTAAATTGCAATTTTCCAACCTGAACACTATTGGTGCATAAAAAAGACATTTTCTATTACTGAAAATGTCTTTTTACAGTTTAATAAAACAACTTTGGTGCTAAATCTGTATTTTGTAATTGTGAGTTTTCACTGCTCATAACACAACTTGTGGAAAATAGAATTGGGATACCACAAACCTCATCATTCATTACATCACGAAACACATTGGCCGCAACACCTGTAAACGTTTGACATAAGTTAGAAATATCGTCATTGAAAAACTGAATGACTTCCGCAGCGAAAACCGGAAAAACAACATTCGGTCCGCCAGGGAACTGAGGCTGTACCACAACTTGTTCAAAATAAGGATTATTTTCTAGTGCTACTTGAAATAAATGAGCTATTTCAAATGCATCTAGTGGACAAGGAAATGGATTTACAATTTCATTCTCATTATTCGTTACAATAACTGTCACACTTACATTCCCAAATTGTACAAAAGATTTTAAAAGCGTTGCTAATGCTCTCGCTTTTTCGTTGCTTAACGCATGCACTAAAATAATATAATTACCACCAACAGGAATAAGCGGCCCAACTGTAACAGTTGGATCAGCACCTATTGAATTTTTTAATTCATTAAAATATGTGATCCACGGTGGCGAAAGCTGAGCTTGTACATTTTCTTCCACTATTTTATACTACCCCCTTATACCATTCTTACTAACATAATATGTAACAAACAAAAAAATGCATTAGTTATATTAACCATTTGCGTATTTATTGATTATATTAATTAAACATTTTATTTTCCATTCTCAATTTCCCCTTTACATCTTTAAGCACTTTTACTACTATAAAATTCTTTATTATAAGCAAATCCACTGAAATTTCATATTATACTAATACGACTCTATATCCATTAAATTATAATACTCAATATTAGGAGCTGATTTCATGGAAAAAAAACCTATCGTGTTCAAAATCCCACCAAATTCAAAGCTAAAAATTACATTTTTCGGTCCTTGTAACGAAGTAATTACAAATGTGTCTATAATTAATCAACTATGCACCCCTAAATGTCAAACTATCACGCAATACCCAGACTTTAAGAAATATGTAACGGAAGTACGATCGCTATCCCGTTGTTAGTCCGCATAATGCACGATTTTCACAACTTTATTACCTAAAATAACCGAGAAAGAAAATAACTGCATTCCTAGACTAAAATTACTCATGTTATGATATTCCATTGATAATTCATTGATTTTTTACACGTTTTTATGAAAAGAACATATATTATCGTATGGAGATTATCCACTCATAAAACCTATCTTTCTTTGGAGCGTACTTTTTATGTATGCTCTTTTTTTATGTAACCGTCCCCCTTCTAAATTGACCAACAATATATTAAAATTCTTTATATACTCAAGGAGGTCAAATATGTTCAAGTTGCATCCAATACTACTCATCTTAGGATTGATTTTGTTTTTATATAGTGTAATCGCCTTTATGCTATTCTTTTCAGTGTATTAGCATTCCCTACACAAATCTATGTTCAATATATAATTTCTATATGGTAAAGAAAAAACATAATGATACGATCTTTTATGTATTCCGTCTTTCTTGTTCTATAAGAAAACTAGTAAACTTACTAACAATGCGTTTTTACAAGCATGTTACTTATTATTCTGTTTATTATCTGAAGAAGGTTGAAGCCCTTACAAATTAAACTACGCTTTACCTATTTACTTATATATTTTAGAAAAACAATAATAATCCCCCACCATTTGGTAAGGGGATTAACTAAACCTACTAAAAAACATTTAATAATCAGTTTTATTTAGTTGGAGAAGGAAATCTTGCCGCTTCAAAGTGAACCGTATTTACACCATTAACATTTTGTACAATTACGCCAGCAATACTACTTTCTGCAAAAACTTCAACTAAATCTCCTGCTTCTAATTGAAGAATAGTAGTTACGGAAACATCATTATTAAAAAATACTCCTGTTCCAAAGAAATCATTATCTATCGCTATTGCCGGATTGCCATTTACACGAATTTCTACTCTAGCTCTGTAATTTACATTAAAATCATTTGGAGAAAATGTTATATTTCCTAATACACTATATACCCCTCTAGTTTTCGGAGTAAAAATCGACGTTACTGGATTATATTCATTCGCTAGATCAAATTGTTCATTTTGAAATAATACTTTAACAGGAGTATTTGCTAGAACAGGTTGATTAACTGTATTCACAGCTCTAAATGCCGATGCCCTTACAAGCTCCTCTTTCTTATCATCACAACACTTCACCTTTACATACTTCCTATCACATTTACTACTTTTCCTATAACAATCATGACTTTCCTTTTTGTAATCTTTACAATACTTACAGTAATAATAAGACATAGTGAGTCCCCCTTTACACTTATTTTTACATAGTATGCTATATAGATTAGAATAGCTTGGACGACCTGTTACTATTTTTAATAGATTAAAAAACCCTCACCATTTCGGTGAGGGTTTACCTTTAAGCTTCTGCAAACTCATTGTTTAATGACTTTATTTAATTGGAGAAGGAAATCTTGCTGCTTCAAAATGTGCACCATCTTCTAAAGGACTTAAAACTCCATCTATACTACTTTGTGCATAAATCTCAACTTCATCCCCTGCATTCAATTGAACAATCGTCGAAACACTTACGACATTTCCAAAACTTATTGGACCAAAAAAGTCATTATCTATAGCTATCGCTGCGTTTCCATTCACACGAATTTCTACACGCGCTCTATAATTTAAAGTTGGATCGTTTGGAAAGAAACCAATCGTTCCAATAATAGAATATACACCTTTAGTCTTCGGCATAAAAATAGATGTTGCTGGATTATACTCATTCGCTAAATCAAATTGTTCATTTTGAAATAACACTTTCACAAAAGTATTAGCAGGAACATTTTGATTCACAGTATTTCTAGCTCTAAATGCCGATGCTCTAACAAGATTGTCCTTGTTATCATGGCACTTACAAGTGTTCTTACAACAATCATGATGCTTCTTTTTATACTCTTTACAATACTTACAGTAGTAATAACAAGACATACTAATTCCCCTTTCAAACTTATTACTACATATTATGTAAGATTGATTTATAAGGTTTGGACTAGCTATTTTTATTATTCATAAGGGCGCTATTAACCTGCACCCTTATTTATATACACCACTTCATTCCTTACTAGTTATAAGTTGTATACAGTCCCATATGGAATAGCCAGAAAAGAACTTCCGTACGGTGTAACTTGATGTACTGGGTAAAAATACTCTACGGATGAATAATACGTTTGTACACCTTGCTGCTGCATTTGCAATTGTTGTTGCATTTGCAATGCTTGTTGAATAGCTTGGACTGTACTTTGTGCTCCACTATACGTTATAGATGTACCATACGCTGGTCGCATACCAGTTTCAGAATTAAAATATGAATAAAACATGATTTTCAGCTCCCTTCCCGTATAATTTATTACAAATTATATTATGATTCTTTATTTCAGTGGGTACTATAAAGCTAGTCCGCTCGCTTATATTCAAATGACAAAATAAAAAAGTAGCTGCTAGACTACTTTGACTCCTTCTTATCACCAAATAAAATGATATACATATTCTCCTGTTACACGCTCATTAATTCCCGCAACCCTAACGAACCTAAGTAAATCCGCTCCTTGAAGGAAATATACCGAAATCGTAACCGGTACTTGCGACCACATGAATTGATAAAGCTCATTCACTCTCTGATTCGTCGTAACGATTAAATCATTTACAGGTCCATGATTCCATGCAGAGGTTTGAACTGAAGTGAAAGAAAGGTCTTTCCCATTAACCACTATTCTTGATACGCTTTGAGTTATGTCCACAATAATCCCCTCCAACATTACAAAAATTGGACCTTTTTTAGTTCATATTATTATAAATATTCTTGACTGTAATAAATGTTTAAGGCAAATCCCTAATAAAGTGAAACTTTAATCAGCTCTCACCAATCGGGCTTTTACTGGCAGCCCGACCCCACCTAACTTCTTTGCTTCCGCTGAATTTTGAGGTGGGGGTATTTACTGCCCGACAAATAGCGGGATAAAATTTTTTTATTCATATCCCTCAATTCCCATTACAACCATATAATTTCTAACCTTATTCAATTTTTGGAATTAATATAAAAAGGCATCTTAATTAGATGCCCTTTACTTATCTTCCACTACAATTCCACTATTAAAATAGCAACGCCAAATCCGATGCAAACCAATCCTATCAATATAAATAGCAATCGGAATCCCCATAAATCACTGATTATTTCTATAATATGCACCAGCACAATAATAATAAAATCTTTAAACCCACCGAAACTATGTTCCTTTGTCTCTCTGATTCCATCAATTACAGTCAGACAAACAATAAAAACACCTAAACCAATTAATATAAAACCTAATACAAGCATTCATATATCCTCTTTTTTCTTTTATCTCCTATTAACGAACATTTTCACATTAAAATTCAGTACATACGAGGAAGTTAGATAAAAAATTAACTACCCGTAAAACCTTATTAGTGTGTACTAATAATTAGAGGGAAGGCCCTCCTCTTCACCTTATATTATCATGAAAGGATATGAGCTTCGGAGTTATTTCTTTATAAAATAAAAAATAGCTAATTCACTACTTAAAAAGTAAAAAAGCATCAGATTGACTAGTATGTAGATGGTTAAATGCATGTAAAATGAGTTTAAATTATCTACTCTTTTTTTAGCTCGGAAGTAACTCTCATCTCGTCCCATCTTTATACACCACTTTCTTAATCACACTGAACGCAATATTCAATTGATGAGTTTGTCATTTCGTTACCTCCAATTAACGCTTTTGTTCAATGTAGTTATTTTCTTGTATAATAAAAGTTAATTAATCTAGAAGGGATTCTGAGAAAGAGCGAAAAATCAGCTGGAAAGCTTATCGATTTAAATATCTATTCGAAATTAATAAGCGATTAATTTTAGTCACTCTGCCCATACTCAATCAAAGTGTGGGCTTCTTTAATTTCTGTATAAAATTCAAAAGTTTGACACAATCCTGGAAAAAGCTTATAAAGAAAAGTGAGGTTCCATTATTTTCACACTTAGTAGCGCAGTCATGTTACATATAATTTTATAAGTGTGAACGAACTACAAAACTAAAAAACAAATAATAAGTTTGCAACATGTTTGCAAATACGAATTTTGCATATAAATTCGTGTGATATTGAAAGGAGTTTTACTTATGAAAGAAATTAAAACAGAACAAGAATTCAAAGACATCATCGCAAGCGAGGAGCCTGTAGTTGTTAAGTTCTTTACTACATGGTGCCCAGATTGCGTACGTATGGACAACTTTATCGGAGATGTAATGGAAGAGTTCAATAAATTTGAATGGTACTCTATCAATAAAGATGAGTTTCCAAGTATCGCTGAAGAGTATCAAGTAATGGGTATTCCAAGTTTACTTGTATACCAAAACGGTGAGAAGCTAGGCCACTTACATAGTGCTAATGCAAAAACAGAAGAGCAAGTTACTGAGTTTTTAGAAGCATACTAAAATGAAAGCCCTCTGGAAAATATTTTTCAGAGGGTTTTCATCTATTTTCACAATTATCTTTTGAAGTTTTTCATCGTTTAATGAATTACACCTTGTCATGATAAGAATAATACGTAGTAAGAAAAGTATTCGTTTCCTCATCCATCTACCCTCCTATCTCTTTAGTAAATAAACTCCAATTAGGTTCACACCTTGACTTTGTACTTTTCAACATATTTTTCCTTTACGAAACTTTGTTATCCCCTTCTTAAAAAGCTATAAAACGTCAACAATGTTTGTATAGACCCACACGACTTTCGTTTGATACTCTATTTATAGAAAGAAATTCCTTTAAAGAAAGGTGAGTGATTAAAATGGATACTCTTTCTCATAAAGAAGCTGATAAAGGTGCTATTGTCAGCATTATGGCCTACATATTTTTATCCTCTATGAAAATCATCATCAGTTATATTACCCTCTCTAGCGCATTACGCGCTGACGGTTTAAATAACTTAACGGATATCGGTGCTTCTTTAGCGATATTAATTGGTCTAAAAATATCTCGTAAACCTCGTGACCCAGATCATCCGTATGGGCATTCGCGTGCCGAACAAATCGCATCACTTGTTGCGTCCTTCATTATGGCAACAGTCGGATTAGAAGTTGTTATTAGTGCCATTCAATCTTTCTTAAATCCGAAACAAGCAGCGCCTAATGTACTCGCTGCATGGGTTGCTTTATTTTCTGCTGTCGTTATGTACTGCGTGTATTTGTATACGAAAAAAATTGCAGCACGAACAAAAAGTAAATCATTAGAAGCCGCTGCAAAGGATAATTTATCAGATGCACTCGTAAGTATTGGTACCGTAGTAGGTATTGTCGGTTCTCAGTTCCAAATGCCTATTTTAGACCCTATTGCCGCTTTAATTGTCGGTCTTATTATTTGTAAAACTGCATGGGAGATTTTCGTAGAATCTTCTCATATGCTAACAGATGGAATTGATCCTGATAAAATGGAAGAATACGCTGATGCTATTGAGCATATTGGCGGTGTGGAAAACATTGTAGATATTCGAGCACGTATGTATGGGAATCAAACGTACGTTGATATTACAATTGAAGTAGATGCTCGCATGGATGTTGGAGAAAGTCACTGTATTACCGACAACATCGAAGCTATGCTGCGCAAAAAATTTGGAATTTACCATGCACACATTCATGTTGAGCCAATGAAAAAAGAACCTATTATGACATAGGTTCTTTTTTTATGAACGTTTTATGGAATATAACACATAAAACGAGCCAGCTACCGCCAGCTGCCCATCCTGCTAATATGTCAGATGGATAGTGCACGCCAAGATATATTCGGCTAACTGAAATAGATAATACAACAAAGCTTGCTATAAGAATAATTAACAATTTTTTATGCAACGAAATACGCTCTTCAGTAATTGTGACGTATGCAATAAATCCTAAAAAAGCAGTAGCATTCATCGTATGACCGCTCGGAAAACTATATCCAGTTGCAGTAACAAGCTGCGTGACATCAGGTCTTGCTCGTTCGTACCATAGTTTAAGCATACTGTTTAAATAACGAGATCCGTAGTAATTAATTGTTAGAAGTAACGCACTAAGTAACTTTTTTCTAACGAGAAAATACATTACAAGAATAATGAGTAATGGAAAATATATTCTTTTGGAACCGATAAAAGACACCCAAGTAAAATAGGTCGTCAAATAATCGTTTCGAAAGCTTTGAATAAAATGTGCGACTATATTGTCAAAGTTCTCAATACAAGCGGTATGATACGAAAGTGATAATACGACAAAACAAATGAGTAACGTAAAACTTAGCAAGTATAAATGTCGATATCGTTTCACATACATAACCTCACTATGCAAAAAAATGGAGCGGTTGTTTTAGTTTTCCTCTCCATTTCTTTTTTATGCATAGTTTATTAAAAAATATAATTATTAATTTTTTGCTTCATCTCAGGGATATCTTCTCTTGTTACGGTAAAACGAATCACCTTCTCATCAAGATCAAGCGCCTCAGCGAATAAACCAGCTAATCCACGTGATTTTCTATCTACTTCCATAATAATTTCTAGTCGGTCGTATGCACGTGGCAAGATTAATAATTCTAATTCATCTAATTTCCCATAATGCTCTCCAGAAACCGGAATAAACTCAAATTCTTGTGCGAATGGAACTTGCTTACGTAATCGATGCGGTAATTCTTCACATTCTATATGACGTGCTTTAAACCCTAATTCATTTACACTATCTAAAACACTACTTAATAATGCATTAGGTAACACTTGAACGTAGTCGCGGTCACTTGGGTCTATACTACGTTTAATATCAAGACCTGTATGAATCCAAACCGTTTTCATACCAAGTGTAAGTGGTGCTTCAATTGGCATTGGAAAAGAAAATGGAATTTCAACTTTTTCATTCGGTTCTACAGAAAAAGGTTCTGTTAAGCGTACTCGCTCTAAATCATATGTTGCTGTTACTTTTTTATCATCCACTTCTCGTACATACGACGTCGATAATGTTAAGTAAATGCTTTCAATTTGTTGGCTAACTGAACCTCCAGTTATATGAACCTTTCCAACTATTTCTTCCCCAACAATATACTCATCTTTTTCAAGAACAGTATCTACCTTTGCACTTCCAATACCAACGCTTGCTAAAAACTTTTGAAACATGGAGTCTCCATCCTTTCTAAAGCAGAAGCTACATCTTGTTTTAAATCTTGTACATTCTCATAGTACGGCGTTTTTATTTGTAACATTCGCATAAGCATTTCACGATTATAATGTTCCAAAGTTAATTCTTCGTACCATGGTTTTTCCTGTTTTTCATTAGATTCATATCCTGCATATAATAAAAATAATGAGAAATGACCGAGCGCATAAAAGTCGCTACGAAAGTGAACTTCTCGCATCAAAGCTTGTTCACCTTCGTAAGTTGTAGCTCGCTCATCATCTTCACCTTTCCATTTAGCCAATCCAAAATCGATAATACTAATTTGATTTTCTTTCATTAGTATGTTTGGAATGCGTAAATCTCGATGAATAATGCCTTCACTATGAAACACCGATACAATTTCTAATATTTCATATAAAATCTCAAAAACTTCACGTTCTGTATATACATACCCATCTATGAAAATATAATCTTCAAAATTTTTACCAGGCATGTACTCCATCACAAAGAAGCTCTTTTTCTCCCATAAGAAATGATCATATAGACTAGGAATTGCATGATGATTTAATGTTTGTAAAATCATTTTCTCTTGTTCAAATGATTTTCTACCAGACTCATATCTTTGTTTACTTTGTCTTAATTGTTTTAAGACTTTATATCTATTTATTTGTAAATCATTAACGACATATGTAACCCCATAACTGCCCATTCCAATTACTGATTCAATTTTATAACGCTCTGCAACAATTGTATTTTTTCGCAGTGGTCTATCAAATAATGCTAGTACACGACGCCATTTCATCAGCTACTTGAAAAGAAGCTACGGCTTTTACGTTTTCTTTTATAATGTTGATGTCCATAACCAGATGAACGTCGTTTATAATCGCTACTTGAATACGAGCGCCCTCTACGACGATAATCACTACTTGAATACGAACGATATTTTTTCTTTCCTAATAAAGAATCAATAATTTTTTTGAACATTCCTTCACCTCTTGAGTAAAATTTCCTTTTCATTATACCAATAATTATTGACTATATTTGTGACAGGTTTGTAAAGAGTAAAAAACGACGAGTTATGCCCGTCGTTACTTTCATTCATCCTCTTCATCAAAAACTTCATCAATCATGCATTTCTCTAATAAATACTCAAATGTAATATCTGCGAGATCTTCAATTTCTTCTCGTTTTGGAACGTACCCTCTTTCAATTAGTTGCTCATAAAAAAACTCCGCAATCTCTTCCGTATCAATCACGACTTCAATTTCCTTCATGAGCATCACTCCTTTATTTCTGTTTTATGAAAAAATCTCAAAATTATGTATATGAGATTAGAAAAATAGATTTTATTTTTTTATAGGTCATAAGCTTTGGACGAGATGCATACGATTGTAGTACAAGCTATTCAAAGGGGGAAATAATAATGGAAAATCAATATGAAGTAGGACAAACAAAAGAAGAGTTCATGCATGAAGATCAATGGGCAGACTCTCTTATAAAGTGGCTTTTTATTTTTTTAATAGTTGTAGGCATACCTTATACTGCATATGTTGTTGTTCAATTTATTCTCTCTTTCTAGTTAACTATTTTTTCTCTGTCAATTTAACTAAATAATTATGAACAACATCCATTACAATTTTATATTCTTCATCTTTAAATGTATCGAACAATAATTGATAATCGTTATAAATATCAAGTAATCCATCAATGATTTCTTGACGATTCGTCTTAACACTCACTTTTTTCGAGTTGTTAATTGACTTTAACTTTCCTAAATCTAATTTATTCATACCTGCTTTATCTTGTTTCATTTTCTTCAAAATTGCATTTGCCGTTTGAGCATTGGCGAGTAACGTTAAATCTGATTCATCCGCTTCTAACCATTCACCATCCGTAATCCGTGACAATTCATAAATTGTATCTTCCCATGCGTCATTCTTATATCTCCATACTTCTGTACGAAAACCAACAATACGGAAAACATCTTTATCATATCCAGTTACTTGCACAAGATCACCAAACGTGAAATTATAATTTAATTCAATCCACTCCGTATCGCCCTTTTTCATATCTTGCTCTGTAACGTGCTGCAATGTTTGCTCTACGTAAAATCCATCATGATTATTGACTTCGTATACATAAACTCCATCTAAAATCTTCATATTTGTGATTTTCCCAACGGTTCCATATAGCGTAATCACGACTATGTCCCCTACGTTGTATTTAGGTTGTTTTTTTCTTGCCATCTCTATCTCTCCTTTTTTTGACGTCGTGATTTTGATATCAGTATATGCAACCTACATAAAAACGCTTATCACAGAAGCTTATATTCATAAATTTTTTCAATAAAAAATATAATCTTATAAAATTTACATTACACTCAAACAAAAGCTAGTAACTAGACTAGCTTCAAATCAACAAATTTCATAATAAAAAAACATACAGAATACTTCACTTTAAATAAAGTAATGTATTCTGTATGTTTTCAAATAGTTTTTATCTATCTTGTATGTATAAATCCCAGGCTTCATCAAATATAGACATACTTTCTAGCATTCCGCTCAACTCTAAGTATGAACTAATTTCATCATAGTCTTCAGATTGCTTCGGAAAACTTAAATCATCATACATCGCCTCTGCTAAATCTGAAATTTCATTTCTAAATAAAGCTGCACGATGCTTCATCATATAATGGTAAAATGTCTTTTTCAAAAATATTCCCTACCTTTCTAACTTGGGTACATTATACAAGGCAAAAAAGAAAAAAACCAGCATAAAAGCTGGTTAAAAGTCGAAATAATTTCTTTTTAATAGACGCGGTCTTCCCATTAATTCTTCATATGTTAGTTGTTTTGGTAAATCTTTCGTGTAAATTAAGAATAATTGATCTTCAATTTCTTTTACTGTATGGTCTGATTGATAGTCCATCCCGCACGAGGAACAAGAAATACATGGTGTCTCTTGGATTTCAATGGCTTTCGTACCATCTGGTAATTCCCAATATACAGTATTCAAGCTTTCTTTCGCTTCTGTACTGTCACACCACATACAATTCATACTGCATCACCCTCAGTTTTTTTGTCGTTTTCTTCTAACTTAGCCATTTGTGCTTGATATTTTTTATCTTTTAATTGATCGCGCTTATCACGTTTATCTTTTAAAGATGCATGAGTATCATTATCTTCGTAGTCTTTACGACGGTTCATACGCTGTAAGTCGTCTGGAACGAGGTTAAATTTCTTATCGCTCATAAGACCTGCGATACCAACATCTGAACGTTTTTCTTCGTAGTTCGGATAAATCTCTTTAAAGTATCCTTCCGCTCTTCCTGGAATATAGCTCTCTGGCTCTGGATACGTCGTAATAACACCTTCAAAGTTACGAAGTACAACTTTATCTGCACTTTGTGAGATTAAATAGTTTGGCTGAAGTGCAATTTTACCGCCTCCACCTGGCGCATCAACAACGAATGTCGGAACAGCATAACCAGATGTGTGTCCACGTAAACCTTCAATAATTTCAAGACCTTTAGATACTGGTGCACGGAAGTGACCGATACCTTCAGATAAGTCACATTGATAAATGTAGTATGGACGTACACGGATTTTTACTAAGTCATGCATAAGTTTTTTCATAATTGGAACGCTGTCGTTAATACCAGCTAAAATTACTGCTTGGTTTCCGACTGGAACACCAGCATTCGCTAACATTTCACATGCCTTTTTCGATTCTTCAGTAATTTCAATAGATGTATTGAAATGTGTATTTAACCATACTGGATGGTATTTTTTAATAATGTTACATAAATTTTCTGTAATACGTTGTGGGAATACTACTGGTGCTCTCGTTCCGATACGAATAATCTCAACATGCGGAATCTCTCGTAAATTTTTTAATACATATTCTAAAATTTTATCGTTAATTAGAAGTCCGTCACCACCGGAGATTAATACATCTCGTACTTGTGGCGTTTCACGAATATAAGCAATTGCATCATCTAATTGTTTCTTCGGTACACCCATTCCAATTTGTCCACTAAAACGACGACGTGTACAGTAACGACAATACATAGAACATTGATTTGTTACTAAGAATAGTACACGGTCCGGATAACGATGTGTTAGCCCTGGAACTGGTGAATCTTCGTCTTCGTGAAGTGGGTCTTCTAAATCATATTTTGTTTTATATAACTCTTCCGAAATCGGTACTGATTGCATCCGAATCGGACAGCGTGGATCATCAGGATTCATTAGCCAAGCATAGTACGGTGTAATGTTTAACGGGATCGTTTTCGTTGAAATTTTAACGCCCTCTTCTTCTTCAGGTGTTAAGTTAATTACTTTTCTTAAGTCATCTAACGTTTTGATCGTATTCGTTAATTGCCAAACCCAATCATTCCATTGCTCTTCAGTAACATCTTTCCATAATTCGATATCCTTCCAGTGACGATTTGGTTTGTATACATCATGTAACATTGCTATTCCCCCTTTTTATACGCTCATCCTTTATATAAGCAATAGTTATGCCAACTTTACATTGTTGATAAGTAAATGTGCGGAGAACCCTATTACATAAGCGAAAAAATATTTTTAAGCGTTGTATGAAATCAATACTTAACATCATATTCATTACTTTTTATATATGTAAACGCTCTTTTATTGGTGCAAACACACAAAAACCGCCGATTATTCGGCGGTTTTGTCGTACTTGCTCAGTTTATATTGAAGCGTTTGACGAGGGATACCCAACATTTTTGCGGCTTGTAATATATTCCCTTCCGTTTCAATCAACGCTTGATCTATTAATTCTTTTTCTGTTTGATGAAGTGCTTCTCTAAGTGGCATTATACCCTTCTTCTTCGAAAACTTCTCTTTCCGAAATGTACGTGGTAAACAATTGGCTGTTAATGTATTCCCTTCTGCAATAATAACAGCATGTTCAATCGTATGTTTTAACTCCCGTACATTTCCAGGCCACTGATAAGCTTGCAGTCTATCTTTCGCTTCCTCATCAATTTGAAGTACACCTTTTTTATAACTTTTATTATATTCTTTCAAAAAATAAGATGCTAATAATAGTACATCCTCAGTTCTTTCACGAAGCGGTGGGATATATAATGAAAATACGTTTAAGCGATAATATAAATCAGTGCGAATTTTATTCTCTCGTAAACATATTTCTGGAGGCTGGTTCATCGCGGTAATAACACGAACATCTACTTTTCTCGTCTTATTATCACCAATTCTTCTAATGACTCCATCTTCTAACACTCGTAACATTTTTGCCTGCAAATCAAGAGGCATTGAATTCAGTTCATCTAAAAATAATGTCCCACCATCAACAAGTTCAAATAGCCCAGCTCTTTCAATCGCTCCCGTATAGCTTCCTTTTGTCGTTCCAAACAATAAACTTTCTAATAGCGACTCTGGTAAAGCTGCACAGTTTTGTGCAATAAATGGCTTGTTTTTTCTTTTAGAAGCTTCATGAATTGCTTGTACGAACAGTTCTTTTCCTGTTCCTGTTTCACCATATATTAAAACATTCGCGTCTGTTGGTGCTACTTTTTGTGCTAACTCTTTCGTCTGTTTAAACCGCGTATCATTTGTCACTATCGTCTCAAATGCAGCGTGCTTTTTAATCACTTTTTTTCTAGATGATCGCTTTATTTTCGACTGTAAGTCAACAATTGTGTCAGTAAGCTTTTGAATTGTAGAGTAATCCTTTGCAATTTCAACAGCCCCAGCAATATTCCCATCTATAAAAATAGGTAACGTCGTATTTACTGTACAAACATCTTCACCATTTAAATTTTGATAATGTTGTACCTGATGTACGATAGGTTTTTTTGTATCTAGTACTTTCATCAATGTACTCGTTTCCCTTGATAAAGACGGGAACGCTTCTAACAGATGTTTCCCTAACACTTTTTCAATCTTCGATCCATCGTGTTTTGCAGCTACAGAATTATAAAATATTGTAATTCCATTTTCATCTACAGCGTGTATAGCCTCATCAATACTGCCCAAAATCGCTTCAATGACTTCTTGTGTCGAAACTGCTAGCAATGTCATCCCCCCTCTTGCCGAAAATCCAGCAATTACATGCCGAATTTTCGGCACACCTATGTGCGATTGTAAGCATGACGATTCCGTTCTATAATTTTAATCAATTTTATATTTTCATTAGATAACTCGAAACTCTAATTAGTACGGCTTTTTCAAACACCCAGCTCCACCTAACTGTTTTGCTTTACAGCCAAATTTTGAGGCGGAAGTTTTACTGCTTTCGAATAGCTAGATAGATCTTTCACCCATATATTCATATCTTCCAACTTATCGAAAATGTAGCAATTATTCGCCAGTCTTCCTGTATACGTATAGCCTAATTGATGAAAGGCAGCATTCATTCCGAAAGAAAGCGATCGAGCAATTGTATAGGAGCAGAAAATAGATCTTTCTTGAAGTTCTTCCTCTAATTTAATTAGTAAACTTTTCATAAATCCATGTTTACGGTATTCAGGTAAAGTAGCACAATTCGTTAATTCTGCATTCCCTTCCTTTATGTTCATTTCTGCAGATGCTGTACTAATAATTTTCCCCTCAAATTCATACACGTAGTAAATTGTATCGTCTTCTTTCATCGTCTGTAATACATAACTCGCTTCATTTAAAGGTGTCGGATACACTTCAAATACTTTTCCGAATACAGTTGCTAATTCTTCTGCATCTTCTTCAGTCGCTTTTCTCAGCAAAAATTTCTCTGGAACTACTTTTTCTTTTATTTCTTTTCCTTTTACACCGCTTAATATAGTATCTTCCTCAATCCAATGCATACTATTTCGTCTTTCATCATTATTATATTTCACCAAAAAGTATGCATCGTGTCCTTGAAAATAATGAGGTATCGTTGCTTCCAACAAAAAACCGAAAGAGAGCCATGTTGAAACATGCTCTCCCTTTCCTTTAATAATACATTTAGTGAAAGAATGTTTCTCTGCTAGTTCGTCAATTGTCTGTATAATACTTTCAACATTTCCTGTATAGTGATCTACCCGAATACGCTTATTAAAATAATCTAAAACACCTTCTACTGTATAACAATTCGTCTGTTCTCTAAAAGATTCATAGTATTTCATTTTTTCACCTCACACCAATCTAGTAATGTACATGCAATAATTTTTGCGGCAGCTATCATTTTATCAACTTCTATATATTCGTTTGGATAGTGTGCTACTTTCGTCTCTCCTGGACCAAATACTATTGTTGGTACGTTTGCAATTTGTGTAAATAAACCTCCATCAGTCCCCCACGGAGATGCTTCAATAATTGGTTCGTTCCCTTCGATTTCAACAAAGTTGTGATGAAGTGTCGTAATGAGTTCATGATTCTCTTCTAGTTCACCAGGAACCCATCTCGCTCCAAACCATTCTACTTCTACTGGATTTTCAACAAACCAATTGTCCACATCATTTAATTCAGCAATCCAATTCTCAAACTCTTCTTTTGCCGCCTCTATAGTCTCATTCGGCGCAACACCGCATCTTCCTTCTAAAATTAATTCATCGGGAACAGAACTTGGCCAACTCCCTCCTTCAATTTTCCCAATGTTAATTGGAATTGGAATCGGAATTTCTTTAAATAACGGATCTGTAATTCGACTATTTCTTTTCTCCTCTAGCTTTCTTACATGTTCTATAACAAACATACTTTTTTCAATTGCACTAACCCCTTCATAGCGCGTTCCACCGTGTGCAGCTTTCCCTTTTACACGTAGACGAAACCACATGGAACCTTGTTGTTTCGGGAAAAACTTCATATTAGTAGGCTCCGGAATAATGACACCATCTGCCTTATATCCTCGTAATATAGTTGCTAATGTCCCTGCTCCGCCACTTTCCTCTTCTATTACACTTTGAAAATAGATGTCTCCTTTTAATTCAATGTTAGATTCAATAATCGCTTCCATCGCAAGCATAAGTGCGACATTTCCGCCCTTCATATCCGTCGTTCCACGGCCATATATACGATTTCCGATTTTCTCACCGCTATAAGGATGATGTTCCCACTGATTCACATCCCCTTCTGGAACTACATCAATATGCCCATTCAATATCATAGATTTCCCGTCGCCACTTCCTTTTAAAGTTGCTACAATATTTGGGCTATCTGAAAAACTTGTACGGGGTGATACAAAATAAGGATGATCTTTCATTTTAGAAAAAGAAGGCTCCCATATATCGAGCTCTAAACCTAATTCACGTAATTTTTCAATCACAATTGCCTGCGCACCGCTTTCATCACCAGATACGCTCTTTTCTTGAATTAATCGTTTTAAAAATTTCACACTTTCCTCTTCATGGCTCTCAATATAATCACAAACTTGCTTTTTTAATTGCTCCATATATTACATCTCCCTTCATTCAATTACTAGTAAGTTAGAACTAATTTGAAAATCAGCTTCTGTATGTCGTTTTACATCTTCTACTGTGTATGGGCTCATTAATTCTTGTAATATAAGTCCATTCGGAGTTACCTCCATGACTGCCATATCAGTAATAATTAAATCTACACATTTCTTTGAAGTTAATGGCAATGTACACTCTGAAACAATTTTTGCATTTCCGTACTTATCAACATGATTCATCACAACAACGACCCGCTTCGCTTTTTGTGCTAAATCCATTGCTCCACCAATACCTGGAACACGTTTTCCAGGTACAATCCAGTTTGCTAAATCACCATTTTCACTTACTTGTAATGAACCAAGAATCGTTATGTCTAGCAAACCTTTTCGAATCATCCCAAACGCTGTGCAGCTATCGAAATAACTTGCTCCTGTTATAAGAGAAGTTGGTAAACCTGCTGCATTACACAAATTTTCATCTTCATTCCCTTTACTTGGCGTTGGTCCCATGCCGACGATTCCATTTTCCGCATGAAACATAACATTTATATCTTCAGGCAAATGATTTGGTACAAGCGATGGTATGCCAATACCTAAATTTACAATCATACCATTTTGTATTTCTTTCGCCGCACGCCTAGCAATCTTATCCCTCACTTCTACGCCCATACCCATTTCCAGTTCACTCCTTCCGACGGTACAATATAATTTACGAAAACACCTGGAACGACAATTTCCTCTGGATCTAAACTTCCAAGCGGGACTATTTCTTCTGCTTCTACAATTGTTATATCCCCAGCCATAGCTACATGGGGATTCATATTTCGTGCACTTTTGTCAAATACAAGGTTACCAAACGGATCTGCCTTTTTCGCATATACAATTGAAACTTCAGCAGTTAATGCTGTTTCAACTAAGTAGGTCTTACCATTCATTTCAACTGTTCGTTTTCCCTCTTCCACAATCGTATCAACACCAACATCAACTAAAACACCACCAAGACCAACGCCACCAGCGCGAATACGCTCTGCTAATGTTCCCTGCGGAGAAAACTCAATTTGTAACCTTCCCTCGTTTAGTTGCCTTCCTGCATTTGGATTGGAGCCAATGTGAGAAGTAATTATTGATTTAACTCTTTCATTTGTAACAAGACGACCGATACCTACATCAGGAAATCCAGTGTCATTTCCAATTAAATTTAAATTTGTAACGCCTTTTTCTAAAATTGCCTGTATTAAAGATGGAGGGGATCCAATCCCTCCAAATCCCCCAAACATCAATGTCATATCATCATGGAACAAAGAAATTACTTCCTCAATTTCTTTTAATTTACCGAATGTATTTGTAATAGTTGTCATGCGATACTATGCCCTCCTTTTTGCATCATCTCTTCCACACTTTTAGAGAAAATTGAAAGTAATTCATCTAACTCGGAATATGTAGTTGTCATTGGCGGTGCTACAAGCAGTGCACTATCTTCTTTTCCTGCTTGCCCTGAAACTGCTTGGTATAAAAGCAGACCATTTTTAGCTGCAACTGAAATAAGCTCTGACGCTTTTGTAAACGATTGCAATTCTACCCCGATTAGCAACCCTTTTCCGCGCACATCAGCAATGATTGTCGATTGTTGCTGAACTTTCTGTAAGCCTTTTATTAAATACTCTCCCTTTTCTGCTGTTTTTTCAGGAAGATTATGTTTCTCCATATATTCAATAACAGCTAAAGCCGTTGCTGCAGACAATGGATTTGCACTTAACGTATGACCGCTCATTACTGAACGTGATCCACGTAATATTGGTTCCATAACACGATCACTTACAACTGTCGCTGCCATCGGTGTATATCCCGCTCCTAACCCTTTACCAAGTGTCATAATATCCGGCTCTACGCCCCAATGCTCCATCGCAAACCATGCTCCAGTACGACCAAGCCCAGTCATTACTTCATCCGCAATAAATAAAATATCGTAATGGTCGCAAATCTCTTTAATGACTTTATAATAGTCTTTCGGCGGAACAACCGCGCCTCCAGCTGCTCCGATAATCGGCTCAGCAATAAAAGCAGCAATATGCTCTGCACCAATTCTTTCAATTGATCTTTCTAGTTCAGTCGCACATGCCAGCTGACAAGTTGGATATACCTTTTGAACAGGACATCTGAAACAATATGGAGCTGGTATAGTCGGATAATCTTCCAAAATAGATACGAAACGTTGTCTACGTAGTGGATGCCCAGACATCGATAAAGCACCCATCGTAATACCGTGATAACTCATCCATCTTGATAAAATTTTATGTTTCCCTTGAATACCTCGCTCTTGAAAATGCTGAATTGCAATTTTCATAGCTGTTTCATTCGCTTCCGTGCCACTATTTACAAAAAAACTCCAGTTCAAATCTCCTACACTTAAATCACTTAACTTCTTCGCTAATTTTTCAGCTGGTTCACTCGTAAACTGTGATCTATAAACGAAAGCAATCTCCTCAGCTTGCTTTTTAATAACGTCTGCAATCTCCTTTACGCCATGCCCAATACCTGCCGTAATTGCTCCTGACGAACCATCAAAATATTTATTGCCATTTTGATCATACAAATAAACACCTTTTCCATGTGAAATCATTGGATACGGCTGACCAACAAGTGGTTTAATTAAGTAATCGCGCATAGCGCTCCCCCATTTCTCCAATTTGTATATATATATGAAGAAAATTGACGTTTCTTTCATAAAAAAGAATCCTCTGCAAAAGCAGTGAATTTATCAAAAAACTATTATAAAATATACAAATGAGTGCTTAAAAATTTTTATAAAACAGAAAATTCAGAACTAAAAAACCGAAGACCAACCCTTTTCTATACGCCCAAATAACCCTCCTTTTTATATGAAATGACTACATCACCAAATGTTTTTATAGCATAATGCCAACTGTCCTTAAATGCCGACATTCTGTACACTTCGACGGAACTCCCGTTAAACTCCTTCCTATTATCCTACTTTAAATTGCATATTTTAAAACAAATTTCGACACCCACCTTACTAATCAATTCAGATTCCTATTCATTATGTAAACTTTTCAGTTTTAAACTATAAAAAAAGAACCGATTAACCACACTAATCAGTTCGTCATGACGCTCTCTTATGGGTTAATACTGTCAATTGCTAAAATAAATAGAAAAATGAAGTTTACAAATTCATCCTACAGCCTATAACACAAAACCTTTTCATAACTTCATTCACAATTACTATCGGGATATCCCTATCCCGAAGTGGCACTCCTTTCCTCAGATTCAAAGTATCTTTCCTTTATAATTTATGTAGGACAATTATCACTTTGTATGTGTATTTGCCTATAATTAAAAAAATCCCTAGTTTTCTAGCGATTTTTGGACATGTATTCAATATGTTAATTGAAATGCACTTTCAATTTGGCATTTATTTACTTTCGTACAGTCATATGTACTGCTTTACTCTGCGAAATTCTCGTAAGCACCAGCACCTCTTTATGAAAACATATTTGTTGTCAATTTTTAATTTTCCCTTTATAAAATCATTTTTTTTGCATAACCGCTTTCTTGCTTCGCATATAGTTTTAATGATGACAAAGGAGGAATGTTCATGTCTCAATCTGAAATCGAAAAATATGGACAAGAAGTTACACAATACGAACAACTCGCACGTTACTATCAGTTTCGTAATCCTAAAAAATATATAGAATTATATATGAAATATTACGATGCACTATCAAAACTTGTACAGGCGTATGAAACAAGAGACTCACAAGAAGCTGCTTTACCGTCACATATAAGAATTTTTCATGCCGATCCAAATATACCAGCGGTTGACATTTTAGTAAACGGACAAAAGGTTATTAAAAATATTTCATTTAAGCAATTCAGCCCTTATTTATCATTAGTGCAAGGTAAATACCGTATAGATATTGTTCCTGTCGGAAATGAAACTCCAATCTTTTCAGCGTTGGTACCAATAATGGGAAATCATACTTATACTCTTGCTGCAATAAATAGTGATAATCACCTACAATTACAGCCTATACTTGATAATACACATTTACCAGCTGGTCAAGCCAAAATACGGTTTGCACATTTCTCTCCAGATACCCCTGTTGTAAACGTAGATTTAAAAGATGGGGATCATTTATTTGAAAATGTACTCTTTAAACAAATAACAGACTTTTTGCAAGTTAGCCCTGGTACAGCAGATATTGAAATTTCACTCGCAGATAATAAAAACGTTTTATTGACTATACCAAAATTCAATGTTGAACCAAATGTTATTTATACAATTTCAATAGTAGGTTATTCAACTAAAGATCCTAAATTAGAAGCCGTTATACTCACAAATTAAAACAGTCTACACCATTCATTTGGTGTAGACTGTTTATTTTTGAAATGCAATTTGAAATTCTGTCCAATCGTTATCTGATCGACACATAATGGATCCATTATGTTTTTCCACAATTTGTTTACATACAAATAATCCAATACCAGTTCCTAACTTTTTAGTAGTTACAAATGGTTCAAAAATCGTTTCTACATTTTCAGCTGGAATCATTGGTCCATTATTTTTTATCACAATTCGAATAGCTTGATCTTCTTCAAATACATCAATGATAATTTTTCGTTCTTCTTTCATTGATTCAAGAGCATCAATTGAATTCATTAATATGTTTAAAAATACTTGTCTCACTTCACTCCGATAACCAACAAGCGGAATTGGATACGGTAAATTCTTTTCAATCAAAACATTCGCATTGACCAAACTCGGATATAAGAATTGTATAATGTCTTGAAACAAGTCATTAAGCCAAAACCGTTCCGATTCATTCCACATTTCTTTTTTCGATACGAGTAAAAATTGCGAAATACGAAAATTTAATTGATCTAATTCATGCGAAATAATATCTAAATACGATAAACTCGGATGATCCGCCTTTAATAATTTAACAAACCCCATAATGGAAGTAAGCGGATTACGAAATTCATGTACAAAACTAGCTGACATTTGCCCTAAAATCGTCAGCCTTTCTTTATGTGTTTCGTTAATATATTGCTGTTTTTCCTCTAAATTCTTCGATATAATTTCCGAGTATTTTAAAACGGTATAATAAATTAATTTGTCAAAACAAGTATGTATTTTTGCCATAATTGGTTTCAATTCACGAGCGCTAACATCTAATTCACACATCGCTTCGAAAAGTTCATTTCTTCCCACGTTTGCGTTATAAACAAAATCTCCAATATTCGCATCTGCTCCAGCACGTTCAATAGCAATTTTCTCACATAACGGTTGAAGATAATTTATATCTTTATCTTCCATAGTAAGTTCGATAATTAACTCTAGTAAATCCTCTCCATTTTGAACTACTTCTAGTTTAAATGGATCTTTTTCGGAAATTATCATTTTGTTTTTCCAGTTCTCTACGAATTGGTGCCTATTGTTTTTCAAGTGTGAACAAAATATTTCTTTAATATCCTTATCGATTGGAAAAACCTCCATTCCCTCCATTTCCATACGACGAATACCCTTTATATTTTGAATATTAACACAAAAAATACGATTCGTTAATAGATTTTTGTCACATTTTGTTAATTTCTGTTGATAAAATTATTTTTTCTTTCTTATTTAACTAATTGTATACAAATCCCCTTTTTCCTTCACATATTTTCATTATTTCCGTAGTCAAAACGACTTTTTTTTGCATCATTTTTAATTCTTGCGTACAATAGAAAATGAAAGGTGTGAAAAATATGGTAAATAAAAATGTGGAAGATTATCTCCAAGAAGGCATTTACGGCCAAAAGCAAAACAAACCAGAAGAACGTAATATGTATTTAACTACATTACGTGAGCGTGTGGAAATCGCTTTAACAATCGGTCAAGTAATGCAAAGTAATGTATACTCTGAAGTGGCGGGTAGCATGCGCTCTTCTCAATCATTACAACTCCTCCTAAATGGTGGCATTGCTTACCCACATTTATCAAAATACATTAAATTAGCAAACGAAAAAAATGTTCCTTTTACAATTGTTCAAAATAAAGATACAAAAACACCAATCGGTTTAGTATTAACTCATGCTACTGCTATAGATAAAGAACAAATTTATGTAGAAGATACTATTTTCAAACAAGAAATGAAGTAAAAGTTACACTTAATTAAATAGTTACTAGAAGCGTAAAAAACGAGTATGGAATCGTAAACATTTCCTACTCGTTTTTTAGTGCAAGTTTTAAGTTTTTCCACTTTATTTTTTAATACATACTAATTTCATTTCTGTCATTTCTTCTATTGCATATTTAATTCCTTCGCGTCCCGTGCCACTTTCTTTCACACCACCATAAGGCATATGATCTACTCTGAACGTTGGAATATCATTAATCATGACACCACCAACCTCTAGCTCATCAATTGCACGCATTGCTTTAAATAAATTATTTGTAAATACTCCTGCCTGTAAGCCGTAACGCGAATTATTTACTTGCTCAATCGCTTCATCAAATTCTTTAAATGTATTTACTGTCATGAGTGGACCGAATACTTCTTGGCACTGCACAGATACATGATTTGGAACATTTGTTAATACAGTCGGTTCAAAAATTCTTGCATCCTGCTTCTTACCACCACATAAAACAGTTGCTCCTTCCTTAATTGCTTCTTGAACCCACATATCAATTCGCTCTACATCTTTTTTTGAAATTAAAGCTGATACATCCGTTTCCTCAAGCAATGGATCACCAACAACAACTGATTCCATCGCTTTCTTTAGCTTTGAGAGAAATTCATGTATTTTCGTTTCATGTACAAAAACACGTTGTACTGAAATACAAACTTGCCCATTATTAACAAATGCTCCCCATTTTACACGTTCAATTATTTCATCTGTTAACTCTACATCTTCATCAATAATAACAGCAGCATTTGAGCCTAATTCTAACGTAACTCGTTTTAGCCCAGCCTTTTGTTTTATTCCGATTCCAACTTTTGGACTTCCGGTAAAAGTAATAGAAGCAACGTAATCATTTTTGACGATTGCCTCACCAACCGTGGGGCCAGGGCCAGAAATGATATTTAAAGCTCCATTTGGCAATCCTGCCTCTTCAAATAACTCAACTAATGCATAAGATGATAATGGCGTTTGATCAGCTGGCTTTAATACAACTGTATTTCCGGCAGCGATTGCTGGTCCAACTTTATGCGCTACTAAATTTAATGGGAAATTAAATGGTGTAATAGCCCCTATAACCCCAATCGGCTTTCGGATTGTATATGCAATACGCCCATCTGCACCAGGTGCGGCGTCTAATGGCAATGTCTCACCATATATACGCTTCGCTTCTTCAGCTGCAAATTTGTACGTTTGAACAGTACGATCTACTTCTCCCCTTGCAGCACGTATTGGTTTTGCAGCTTCTTTTGCAATAATCTCTGCAAATTCTTCTCTTCTTTCATCCATTTTTTGTGCAACTTTCTCTAAAATAGTCGCACGATCATATGCAGATAATGTATTCATTTTTATCATTGCATTTTTTGCAGCAGTAACAGCCTCTTTTACATCTTCTTCCGTTCCTTGTGCAATTTCCGCTAATGTTTCTTCAGAATATGGTGCGTATAATGGTTTATACGTGTTTACAGATTTCCAATTTCCGTTTATATATAAATGCTTTTTCATACTTCTTCTCCTTCCAAATATATGTATACAACAATACTTCACCTAGTGAAAGGTTCAACTTATGTCATTGTATCATAGCCCCTATCCCTCAAAAAACATTATGCTCAAAAAAACTCTGCTATATAGCAGAGTTTACGAGCTAATTTGCTCTTGTAACGAAATTTGTTTTTCATCTTCTAAAATAACAATCGATTCTACTATCTTTGTAACTTCTAATCTTTTTATATAATGTCCATCTAATTCTTTCACACAAAACTTATAATTTTCAATTTCAATGGAATCCTCTTCAGCAATCTCTATATTCTTCGTTAAAATCCAACCACCGATTGTATCAACACCATCATCATCAATCCCTAAACCAAATAACGTATTCACTTCACTAACAAGTACTTTTCCCTCTAGTATCGTCTTCGTTTCACTAACCTTTTGAATTTCTGGCTGCTCATCCGTATCAAACTCATCCTGAATATCTCCAACAATTTCTTCCAAAATATCTTCAACAGTAACAAGTCCAGATGTCCCACCATATTCATCTATCAATATAGCAATATGTGTTCTTTCTTTTTGCATTTTTAAAAACAAATCATGAATTGGAATAGAATCGATAACTAAAATAATTGGTCTCACATATTGCTCTACTGTCTTCTTATTAACAGCTTTATGTTGTACAAACTCAGTAAAAATATCTTTAAAATTCACAAAACCTATTACGTGGTCTTTGTCGCCATCAACAACTGGATACCTTGTATATTTTTCGCGAGACATTTTTTGCAAAGCTTCTTCAGCAGGCATTTCTTTACTTATAATATTCATTTCAGTTCGAGGTACCATTATTTCTTTTGCAATCCGATCATCAAATTCAAAAATTTTATTTACATATTTATATTCAGATTGATTAATCTCACCATTTTTATAACTTTCTGAAACTAACAACCGTAATTCTTCTTCTGAATGAATCTCATTATGCCCCTTCGGCGGTTTCAGCCCTAGCAGCTTCGTAATGATTCGAGCTGAACCATTTAATAGCCAAATGAATGGGAATGCAATACGATAAAAGAAAATTAACGGCTTAGAAACAAGCAAACTCACTTGTTCAGATTTTTGAATTGCAAATGTTTTTGGGGCCAATTCCCCTATTACAACATGTAAAAAAGTAATTAACAAAAATACTAAAGTTACAGCAAAAATGTCTGCTAGTTGAGTAGAGATATTCCAATTTGCAAAAAGCGTATCAAACATTTGCTTTAACGCAGGTTTACCAAACCACCCAATTCCTAAAGCTGTAACAGTAATTCCTAACTGACAAGCAGATAAATATTCGTCTAAGTTTGTAATGACTGTTTTGACCGATGTTGCACGATTATTTCCTTCTGCAATTAAATAGTCAATTCGTGAACTTCTCACTTTAACAATTGCAAATTCTGCTGCAACGAAAAATGCCGTTAAGGCAATTAAAACAATCACTATACTTATACTATATATGTCCAAATACTTTTCCTTACTTACTTTGTAAGCAAGGAAGCCACCTCCTACTTAATTTTATTCAAGTGAAGTAAGCATTCTAATACTCTAACAAAATTCTACATTAGCAACCACCTTTTTATATATTATATGCATACATAAAAAAGATATTTATCATTATGATAATCTAATTCATTTACACTCGTCAAATTATTCTAAATGTTACGATAAGACATTTTTATTTAAAAGAACTATTCTCCTCAACTCAATTTCGTGAAAAAACACTTTCTTTGCCGATTCCACACTTCTTTTGTCGCACTAGAAGGGAACTTACTTCATAGCTCGAAATCATTCAACAGGATATATATAGGAGGGATTATTTTGGAATATAAAACACCATTTATCGCAAAGAAATTAGGTGTTAGCCCAAAGGCTGTTGTCCGGATCGCGCAACAATTAAATCTTACGATAGAGAAAAACAAATATGGCCACTTTATTTTCACACAAGAGGATGTCGATCAAATGTTAGAACACCATCGATTTCAAATAGAGCAATCTCAAAATTCTCAATCTACTCAAAAGGCTTCCTCAAATGAAGTTGAGGAATTAAAAACTCAAGTTAATACAATTGTTCAAAACATATCATCGAATGATTTTGAGCAATTAGCTAATCAATTAAACACTATTACGAGAAGACTTGATCGAATGGAAGAACAAATGCAAGATAAGGCAAATGATGTCGTCACGTACCAACTTTTACAACACCGTCGTGAAATGGAGGAAATGTTAGAGCGAATTCAAAAGTTAGAAGCTGCCCTAACGAAAGAAGAACCCATTTATATTACTCCAGATTCAAAACCAACATATGAACGAGAAAAGAAACCGAAGCGCCGCAAAATGATTTTTAGTATATTTGGATTATAATTTTTAGACCCTTATTAAAATAATAAGGGTCTTTTTTAATGAAGAGTTATATCCTATACAAATATTATTCTCTTTATTATACATATTCACTTCGCTTTATTTCGTTAACATAATATTTTTACTGTATTCTGTAATTAATGCCTGTGCATGAGCATTCCCTTGAATCACATCACGAAATTCTTTTAAAGAATACAAATGCGTAACCCCTTTTCGAGCATGAATTCTTACTGGTACACCTTGTAAAGTATCATGAAACTGAAAAGGATTATCTATTGGTTCAATTGGAAAACCAAGTGTAAGTAAATACATATACATTCTTTTTGTTACTGCTGCAATGTACCATTCAGCTTTTGTTTCTAACGCATGTATAAATAAAATAGCTGTTAGCCTTTTGAAATGTCCTCTTCCACGAGACGTTTTCGAAATACTTAACTTGCCTATTTCATATACATTCTTCAAATCTTTTACTAAATCATTTTTAGAAAACGGATAGAAAAACTCAGAATTCGATTGTTCAGGTACCGTATACTTAATACATTCTACTGTACCAATAGGATGTTCATCTTCTATTAATAAAAATCGTGATGGATTTAAATTACGTTCTACGAACATTAAGTTTCTTTCTTCACAAAAATCTCCCCATAGTTGCTCGAACCCAAAATGTTCTTCCTTTGTTTGAACACGCTGGAACATATTTAACCGCCTTTCCCATCGCCGCTCTGTTTTTTGATAACGCTTTCACTATCTATCATATAAGAACAAATCTTCGTATGCAACTAAAAATATTTATGACTTATTATATTCTGCAAAATGAATTAGATTCCAATTTAATCGACTTTTATCCCGCGCTCACATTCCTTTTAATAACACATTTGTAGCACTTTTCAAATCTAAATTACACTACGTTTCTTTCCATACAGCATATAATTCTTCTTAATCTAAAGAAATCCTTTATGAAAAAGGATTTCTTTTACTTCTTAATGCTTTTTAGCCATTTTTCAAAAATTTGTACCATCCCATGTTTTCCAGCTAATTTCTCTTCCCCTTGTTTCGTCTTATATGGATATAACTGCAAGAAAACACCGCATCCAGACTCAATTTTTTTACTATGCATATGGCTTCCTGGATATACACAAATGACTTCATAAATTGACCTTCGATAATAGACTCGCTTTCCATCCTGTTCTTCTACATACTTTATAGACCAGTACTTATACATTTGCTCAGTTGCTTTCGTATTTCCGACGTGCTGAAAAATATTGTACATTGGACTATACTTCACTTCAATAATAATAGAAGATTTATATACGTATTTCCCATCTTCTTTTACATAACAGTCTAAGCGAATATCTGGCTTCTTCGTATCCTCACCATTGTAAAAATTACTACCTTTACTTAATGCAATAAGAGGATGTGTTTCAATTAAGTCATTAAATGCGACATGCACCTTTATATCATCTCGTTCTAAAACTACTGTCGTTCCATCTTGTAATCCATCTACATAAAAATGTTCTTGTATTTGTTCACGGATGGAGTTTCTAGCCTCAAAACCAATTTGCTCTAAAAGTGAAATAACGATAAAAAAAGCGTAATATTCATACACTAAAAACGTTGGCTTATAAACAAATAATAATGATGGAGATTGATCCGTATATTGCGGGAGTACTTCTAAATGATGTAGTAATTGTTGATGTGGTATCGGTAAATCATGTAAGTTCATGTTACTTGTTTCAGTAACTTCCCTCCAAAATGAAGAGTGCATTAACATTTGAAAGTATTGTACATTTTCATGCACAATATGCGCCAATATTTTATATTCTTGTATTTTCATTGAGCTCTTTCGTAAATCGGCTTCTTTTAGTAAATGTATATTTTTATATTTTTGCTTCTCTCTATCGGTTACTGATCCATTACGCTCAATTGTTTGTATAATCGTTTTTACAGCTTGAAACTCTTCTGATTTTTTCTTTTTTTCTCTTTCTAATATTTCAATTGTTTGACGTAAAAAACTTTTAGCTTCAATTAAATAATGATAAAATTGCATCGCTTTATATTTAAGAAATGCATTTTCCTTACTATTTTTTTGTTCCATAAACTTACGATTATAATGTTTGGCATAAGGTTTTCGTTCTGCCACTATAGTTCCTTTTCTTGTTGGCTTTCGCTCTTTTCCTTCCCATTTATATTCATTTATAAATTTTGAGCTTGATTCTATTTTCTTAAAGATTTGCTTTATCATTTTCATTTTTTGCGGTAACTTTCTAAGTAACACTAAATAAGAAGAATCCTCAATATCGCTAAGTGCAGAGAAGGTTTTTTTATAGTAACCTCTATCCAAAATCAACTCATTTAAAATTGACTTCACATAGTCTTGAATCATTTCAAATTGATCATCAAAAAAGTTTTTCGGTACGATTTGAAATGCGCCATAATACGTTGTATCTTCTATACGCACTTCAAAATGGTATAGACCACAGCGCCATGGATAAAAGAATTCTGTTTTCCCGTGTTCATATATTAATACTCTTTGTTTTTTTTCATTTATTTCATATTGAGCCTCTTTTATATTTTTCTGTCCCTCATATACTTTATTCCATATAAAAGTAATATTCATTGGGATTTCATAATTGTACTGCAATCTTATTGGTTTTAATTCTTGTACTTTATAAATACATTGAACTAATGCTGTAGTAGATGTACAAAGACGATTTAATAAAATATAATCTCCTTTCCCCTCATTTCCAATGATTAACTTTAATACAAAAGGGAGCGTTTCATTCGTATCAACGATTTTTGTTTCATAACGCCCTTCATTTTGCATATCCATACAACTCCAGTTCTCTACGTTTTTCTCGTATATATGCTAAAGAGTGTTCAAATGTAGATACTCTGTTTGCAAGTGTAGATTGCAAAAGAGGTACTAAGGTCGCCCCCCTTTTTGCTTCTTCAGAAAGTAAAGGCCCAACCATCATTTCGGTCCCTCTGATTTTCGTCAATACACGCTGCTTTATTTGTAAATCAAACCCCTCTTCTCTACTAATCATATAGGTATGGTTATTTTGAAACGGTATGTTTTGCAAATAAGTCGCAATTGCATTTGCACATCGGAAAGAAATTCCCTTAGACGCGTCATGTGATGACAATACGACATGCAACTTATCTAATAGCTCTAATTCTTCTTCAGAAAACACTTCAATCATCGCTTTATTTCTCATCCAATTTATCCGAAATTCTCCAGCCGTTACTTTCAAAGGTGGATGTAATACGACTTTCCCCTGTTCCATGCCCATCTCACAAAACGGAATTTTCTGTAACGTTATTAGGTTCGTTCGGTCTAATAATCGATCAGAGAGCTCTTTCGTTGTTTCATCAAAATTTACAGTACCTACAAATATAATATTTTCTCCAATTTCAATTGTTGATGGAATTGAATTCTCTATGTCCTGTACACCCTCATACAAGTTTAAAATACGATTTTTTGTTTCAAGTTCAAGAACAGATAGAAACGGAGTAAACCAATGCTCAATATGAGACATGTTCATTTCATCAAAAACGATTATATACAGTTGATTTGGATTTTCTTTCGCCTTCATTAACGTCCTAACTAACTTCGCTTCAGATTCAATAAAAGTACCATTTGGATGAAGGTAACCAAGTAAATCATGTGGTTCTTGATACGATGGCGAAATTGGAATCCAAACCAACTCTTCCCCATACTGTAACCCTAATGCTTCTGCATAAGTTTGCACAAAACGTGATTTCCCAACGCCCGGTATACCACCAAGAATCGTTAACATATTTGTTTTTACACTTATATGGAAATTATAAATATCCGTTTCATCCAAATATAACCCTTTATTATGCACCATACTTTGTACATACTGTAAAAAGGACGATTCACGCTCATCCCATTCCCATTCATCTTTTTGTATTTTTATATCCTCTACTTCAACTAGCTTACCTTCTTCATGCATTCGTTTTTTTAATTGCTCATATACATAATCACTTACAAAATATAATTGATCTTCTACCGCTATTTCTACATACTTCGTCCAGTCACTGCAGTTTATATATTTACATTCACGTTTCTGTTCAAAATAGGCGATTGAGCTAATTGATGACTTTAGGGATATGTTTCCGTACAGTCTTCCATCGTGCCACAATAATTCGGGAGGCTCAAAGTCTTTCGGAAATTTTGGCATAAGAAATGATAAATAACCGTTGCTAAGTTTTCGCTCTAAAGATTCTCTTTTTTTATGATTTGTAACTTTAGGTGCCGGAATCATTTTATAGCTGCTTGCTATTTCTTTCGGTTCTTCTGTACATATTAACTCCACGTATACATTTCCTCTTTCATAATAAAGACGAAACATTACTAATTGCTTTTCTAATTTCCTCTTCTTTAATTCCGAAAAGATTTTTTCATTCTTTTTATTGCTACATAACCCTTCAAATACATATGGTTCATTTGTAAATTGTTCCTGTAAAGTGAATGGTATTGGCGATAAGCAGTGTACAAAGAAATTCTCTCCACTCTTCTCTTTCTCAGCTTTTGTAAATTTCCCTAAAAATCTCATATAGTACATTCGTTTTATAAAACTTGGCTGAAGAGCTTTATGTAATTTCACCTTAGTCACCTTCTTTTTTCATACTATTCTTAGTGTATGAAAGAAACAAAAAACTAGAAATAAAAAACCTGACGTTATCCGCCAGGTTCAAAATAAAAACTTATATTAATGAGAAGGAAATGCTTTTTTCTCTTGTAAAATTGCATTATGAGCAATTTTCATTTTCGCAAGTACGTAACGTAATCGATCTTCAGTGTTTTCATCTTTACTTATTTGTAATTCCGCCAAATTTTCAACAGAACTTGCTAAATTTTCAATGACTCCTCTTAGTTCAGGATGATGATTAAAAAAAGATTCTTGCACTAATACTTTCCTTAACTCACTAGCTAAATCAATTATTCTAGACAACTGTTCTTTTTCTTCCATTCTCATCCCTCCTGAATATCTTATGTAGTAAATATTCTCTAAACAAAGAAAAAAGCCCTTTAAATGAAAAGGACTTTTTACATTTTTATATTTCCAGTTAATAACATATATATTGATGTGATAGCCGCAACAATAATTGCCCACATCACATACTTCTCTGCACCTACAAAGCAACGGTTCCCTTGTTCTTTTCTTGCAAACGTGTAAACAATAATTCCAATTCCATACACAATTGAAACGAGTAGTAAATTCTTTAAACCAGCTGCATAAAGAAGCCATACAGAGTAAATAGAAGCAATTAAAGCTAACGCTCCATTTTTTAATTTAGCGTCTTTTAGTTCGTTTGTAATGACTAATTTAAATTGGAATAACGCTGATAATAAATATGGTAATAAAATTGATGTTGATGCAATGAAATACATAATTTGATATGTTGATTCCGAAAACAAAACGATGATAAATATAATTTGGGCAACACCATTTGAAATCCATAATGCCATGTGCGGTGTTTGCTTCTTATTTGTTTTCGTAAAGACTTTCGGAAATACGCCATCTTTTCCTGCTACATGAGAAATTTCAGAAACAAGTAAAAACCAGCCAATTAATGTACCGACAAGTGAAGCAACTAATCCGATGTTAATCGCAACTGCACCCCATGGACCAACAACGTGCTCTAATACATGTCCCATGGACGGAGTTTCTAACACAGAAAGTTCGCCTCTTGTCATAGCTCCCATTGACAGGACAGAAATTAAAATATAAATGGACATTACTAAAATAAGTCCCAATACTGTTGCCTTACCAACATCTCGACTATTCTTCGCTCTTCCGGATAATACAACCGCTCCTTCAACTCCAATGAAAACCCAAAGTGTTACAAGCATTGTATTTTTCACTTGACCAAGTATAGCGGAAAGTGAGATCGTTCCTTCTCCCCAAAAATCATGTGTAAATGTGTCCCAGCGAAAGGCTGTTACCATTACAACAATAAATAAAACGATTGGAACTAACTTCCCTATTGTTGCGATCACATTCATAATAGAAGCTTCACGGATTCCAAATAAAATTAAAAAATGAAGTGTCCATAATAAAAGTGATGCCCCAACGATAGACGCAACATTATTTCCTCCTTTGAAAATTGGAAAGAAATAACCTAATGTACTAAACAGTAACATAATTGTTGCGACATTACCTAAGATTCCTGCTAGCCAATATCCCCAAGCACTATTAAATCCAATATATTCACCGAAACCAGCACGTGCATAACTATAAATTCCACCTTCAAGTTCCGGTTTTTGTCTTGCTAACGTTTGATATACGAGCGCAAGTGGAATCATTCCCATCGCTGTAATACACCAGCCAATTATTATTGCACCACTGTTTGCTCCTACTGCTAAATCATGCGGTAAACTAAAAACACCGCCACCAACCATTGTTCCAACTACTAATGCGATTAATGGAAAAAATCCTAACTTCTTTTCTATTTGTACCACCCCATCTGTCATTCTAGGTGTTATGTTCGTTCAACTATTAAAGTCACCTTTTTCTCTAATAGACGTTTCTCTTATATTTTTTCAGGAAAACATTACTTATTCTAAAAGAAAATGAGCAAAAATGGAATACTTTTTTGAAAAAATGTATAAGTATGCACAAAAAAACCGCTCATTTTGTAATGAACGGTCATTTCAAACATATAAATTTGTATATTTCTTGTAAATTTAACGAAGTAACTTCTCTTTTTGTAAAAATTGTTTTGCGACTTCTTCACTACTTTTACCATTTACGTTAACTTCATAATTCATTTTTCGCATTTCTTCATCTGTAATCTTTCCAGATAATTTATTTAATACCTTTTCAAGTTCGGGATATTTCTGTAACGTTTCTTTTCTTAATAATGGTGCTCCTTGATAAGGTGGGAATAACCCTTTATCATCTTTCAGCACTTTCAGTCCGTATTGCTCCAATTCACTATCTGTTGAATATGCATCAATTACGTTAACATCTCCAGATTCAATTGCGCTATAACGCAGCTTCGGCTCCATCGTTTTAACATTCGAGAACTTATAGTTATATAATTTTTGCATTCCTTTATAACCATCTTCACGATCAGCAAATTCCAATGTAAATCCTACTTTGGCTTCCTGTGCAACATTCCCTAAATCAGAAATTGTATTTATATTCTTTTGATCTGCTATTTTTTTCGGCATAGCTAGTGCATATGTATTGTTATACTCCATTGGCTTCAACATAATCATATTATATTTCTTTTCCATTCCAATGCGAGCCTGCTCATATACTTCATCACGATTTGTACTCTTTGGTTCTTCTTTCACGAAAGTAGATAAAGCTGTTCCTGAAAATTCTGGATATATATCTACTTCCCCTGATTTCAACGCTTCAAATACAAATGCTGTTTTTCCAAGACCTGGTTTTAATTGTACGTGTAAATCTGTATCTTGTTCAATAAGCTGCTTATACATTTGAATTAAAATTTCAGGTTCTGATCCAAGTTTGCCCGCAATAACAATATCTTTCTTTTCTGTACTCCAAAGAAATGGAGAAGCAATCATTATACAAACAATACATATCGTCAATATAACACGCTTAGAAGAGCGTTTCGGTCGTTCAAGTATGCGAAGTACTATATCAAAGAATAAAGCGAGTAACGCGGCTGGTACGGCCCCTAAAATGATAAGTGCATGATCATTTCGATCTATACCTAATAGTATAAGCTTACCGAGCCCACCAGCACCAATGAGAGCTGCTAATGTAGCCGTTCCAACAATTAATACCATCGCTGTACGAATACCGGCCATAATGATAGGCAATGCAAGAGGAAGTTCTACCTTCCACAATCTTCTCCAACTATTCATCCCCATAGCTTTCGCGGCTTCTATTAGAGATTCATCTAATTCCCTTATTCCTGTATATGTATTTCGTAAAATAGGTAATAGTGCATACACAACTAATGCGATAATCGCTGGAAGTTTTCCGATTCCTACTAATGGAATTAATAGTCCGAGTAATGCAAGTGATGGCACTGTCTGCATTACTGCAGAAGTTCCTATTATAAATTCAGCCATTCGTTCTTTTCTTGTTAATAAGATGCCAAGTGGCACCGCTATAATTACTGCAAAAAATAATGAAATAAGCGATATTTGTAAATGCTCACTTAATGCAGTTAGTAATTCTATTTTTCGTTCTTGGAACGTTTGTATAAAATTAGTCACTGTTTAGCCTCTTTCCTTCATTTGTTCAACAATGTAATTGACAATATGACGACTTGTTAACGCTCCAATATATTGACCGTTTTTTTCAACTGGAACGACCTCCTCATCACGCACACGAACTAACGCTTCTTGTAAAGAAGAATGTAATGATAGCGCCTGCCCTTCTAATTGCACACTTTGATCAAGCGGCAATACATCTGCTATACTTTTCCCCTCATACCAAGTTCGTCCGCGATTTCCAATAAACTCCTCTACAAATTCATTTTTCGGATTATGTATAATTCCTTCTGGTGTATCTAGTTGAACAACTTTTCCTTCTTTCATAATACAAATGCGATCTCCAAGTGATAATGCTTCTTGCATATCATGTGTTACAAATACGATTGTTTTTTGAATCTTTTTTTGCAACTGTACAATATCCTTCTGAAGCTGTTCCCTACTTAATGGATCTAACGCACTAAATGGTTCATCCATAAGAACGATTTTCGGGTTTGCAGCTAATGCTCGCACGACACCGACACGTTGTTTTTGTCCTCCTGACAATTCATCAGGCATACGATTTCGATAAATATCCGGATCTAATCCAACCATATGTAACAATTCATCGACGCGTGCTTTAATTTCTTTTTTGCTCCATTGCCTCATTTCAGGAACAATTGCAATATTTTCAGCAATTGTCATATGAGGAAACAAAGCAATCTGTTGCAACACGTATCCTATATCCCAACGTAATTCGTTTATATTATATTGTTGAATATCTTTTCCATCGATTAAAATCGATCCTTCAGTCGTTTCGATTAAACGATTAATCATCTTCATTGTCGTTGTTTTCCCGCATCCACTCGGACCGATGAGAACAAAAAATTCTCCCTTTTTAATTTCTAAATGCAATGAATCCACTGCTTTCGTGCCATCTTCATACGATTTTGACACATGATTAAATTGAATCACAAATACAACTCCTTTAATGTTGTTTCCTTTATTTTGATGGAATATGGCATTCATTTCAAATGATACGCTTTTAAATTAAAAAAGAGCTCACATTTGAGCTCTAACGGTCGAACAATATTGTTTTCATAATAGCAGCATATTCGCGAACATACATTTTTCTCTTAGAACGAATTGGTGTTTCAGCAGCTAGTGCCTCCATCTTCATGCCTAAACGCTTTGCAATTATTTTCGTTCGATATAAATGATACGTATTACTTACAACTACTGCATGTTTCACATTATATAAATCCATACTAAACTTTAAGTTTTCATACGTATTTGTAGATTGATCTTCTATTAAAATACGACTCTCATCTATACCGTGTACCATTAAATAGTTTCTCATGCTGTGAGCTTCCGGTATATCTTCATCTTCTCCTTGACCACCTGAAACAATTACTTTCGCTTCAGGATGGGAAAATAAATACTCCACCGCTACATCCAAACGATTTTGAAGAGATAAAGACGGTCTATCTCCAAATAACTTTGCACCCAGTATAAGAACGTACGGAGAGTGATAGCTCAACTTTTCACGAGCAACTTTGTTCATTCTAAACGTCATATAAATGATGTATAGTGGCGGTAATAATAAAATGATAAGAAAGATCCATTTGTTCATAAATAAGTTTGCACTCCCTTTCTTTTTATTATACAGAAAAAGAAAGGGCGGCAGAAGTGTTTTTTAAACGATTGATTTATTAGAAACATTCGCCGCTACTTTACGTTGTGATAGTACATAATAAATAGCTATTCCTAATGAGAAGATCAATATGCAGCTTAATACGTAAAACGGAAGCATTACTCCGGCTTTAGATACACCCGCTGTAAACAGCATTAATAATACAATTCGTATTCCAGTACCAATTAGGCGAAATAAGCTGTCTACACGTCCCATTACTTCGTTTGGAATTTCCTCCATCATCAATACATTTCTCGCCACTCTTGTACCCGCATTTCCAACTGCATGAAAAATTGCAAGTCCATATAAGAAAATTACGGAAGGTTCAATAATCATTGCGGTAATTGAAATTACATAAATGAACATCGTCATAACGATTGAAACTTCTGTTTTTACATATTTCATTATGAGTGGAATACAGATTCCTGCAACAACCGCTCCGACACCGTACATCGTGCCCTCTATTGCGTATACAGAGGCATTGGCTTTAAGTATATCCGAAATATAAACTGGTATTAAATAATTTGCCATCATAACACCTATAAACGGCATATAAGTGGCCAGTAAGAACCAAAAGAGCTTAGGACGTTTTTTCATAAAGTGAATTCCTTCAAACAATTGCTTCTTAAATGTTATTTTTCTTTTCACTTCTTTTTTCTTTACGTACGGTATACATAAGAAAAGAAAAAATGCTCCAGCAAAAGTTAACATGTCTACTAACAAAATCCACTTCAAAGATACAATTTCAATTAAGAAGCTCGCAGCCGCTCCAGAAATAACTTGTGTTAACTGTCCTTGTATTTCCATCGTTCCACTTAAACTTTTATAATGTTCTGCTTGAAATATCTCTTGGTTGAACGCAAATATTGTAGGATAAAACAATAAATAGTAGAATGATCCGGCTATATAAATAAGAATATAGTGAATAGAATGATAAGGTTGCCCAGCAAATCCCCATATAACCATTATTCCGATTACGGCTATTCCGATTCCTTCGTTACATAGCAATAAAGATTTTCTTGAAAAACGATCAATACTTTGCCCAATGAATGGTGTTAATAAAAACATAATGAGGGTTGCAATGATAGAAACATAACCAAATGTTGTCTCTCCTCCACTCTCTTTAATTAACAGCCAAGGAATCGTTATCATAACAATTCCGGAACCAATAGCAGATAGACTATTGGCTCCTAGAATGTAATACAAGCGAGAATCATGATAAAGTGAGGACATATCATTCCACTCCTAGTTGTTTTTTCACCTCTTTATATACGCTCATATATGCTTTTAATTCTTTAACTACATCATGAATTAATGGTTTTGCATCTTCTCCAAGTTCACCATCTTGCACATGTAATCCATCAAGCACAACTTGTTTTGGAATTGCATTTGCATAAACACCTCTAGCGACCGTTCGCATGCTGTTTAATGCATTTATTCCACCTTTACCGCCACCAGCAACCGCTAACAATGCAACTGGTTTATGAATAAATTCACTACTACTTAAGTAATCTAAAGAGTTTTTCAGCGCACCGCTCATCGCATTATGATATTCTGGTGTACATAATACAACCCCATCCGCAGCTTTCACTAACGTTTTTAATTTTTTTACTGCCTCTAAATCACGTTGTGACTCTTCTCCATTGTATAAAGGTAACTCCTCAATTGCTAAATCATATAATTCCCCTTCAAATTGATCCGCAATATATTTTGCCACCACACGAGTTCGACCAAATTTTCTTGGTGTACCGTTAATAACGACTAGTTTCATGATTATTTCTCCCCTTTGTTTTCAAGTTCTACTTATATATTATCAGAAATTTCTATACAAAACACAATATAAAGAGTTAACTTGTTTCATAAAATAGTATGATAAACAAAAAAGAACTCATACTTTCGTATGAGTTTTGTACAATTACTTTGTTTCATCTCTCATGCTCAATGTACCTAAACTTTCATTTGCTTCAAAATGATTATATGCTTTTTCCGCTAATCTTTTCCGTTCTTCTGGTAATTCTATATATTTCATTACGTTTTCAATTATTTTTTCGTACGGAGTAAACACAATTCCTGGCCACTCTACCTCATCTTCTGGATTACTATTTTCGGAAATAATAAATTTCTTATTTGCGACTGCATAAGACACGCGAGGTGTTTCAAGAATTCCTGATAAATAAAAATGAATATTTAATATAATTTTAGCTCTAGCAATCAATTCATTTCTAACAATTCCCCACGCATTATTTTTAAAAACTATATTTAAATTCGGGGCAATCGCTTTTAGATGATCAAAAATAGCTTGTCGCCTCGGATTAAGAGCACCTATAAACAGAATATCAATATCTTCAATAATTTCATCTTCAAACGCATCTTTTTTTATTTCCAAAGTTGGAGCATAGTTCATTTCTACATGTTTTATTTCTTTTCCTACCCCTTTTTGTTTAAGCCATTCTATATTTTGTTTACTATAATCCCAAATCACTCTATCTTTTAATAATATTAAATAAAGGGGGTGCGCATATGGACTTCCTTCGTATAGCTGTTCTAAATTATAAACAATTGCATCTTTCGGAAGAAGGTTCGGGTTATATGCATATGTATGTGCTCCAAAAACAACTGTATTCTTTACATTTTCCAGTATTGTTTCTGATATAATTACTGTATTTCCCTCCTGCTCCAACCTCCACTTTAAAGCTCGCGCAATATCTATGAAACTACCGTATGTCTTTGGGCATATAAAAAGACAATAATCATATTCTTTATTCAAATAAACTTCCATTAATCTTAAATTATTTTTATATAGATCTACATCCGGATGTTTAAGTACCAACTCATTTGCATGTTTTCTTGCTACTTTATATAATCCAGCATAATAAGCAGCGATGCATCTTCTTAATTCGATTCTTTCCCGGTCCTCATCTAATACATCCATGTTTAAAAGAAGATTTGCGATACAATACGCTTTTAAATGATCACGATCATAATAATAGTCTAGTAGTGGCATCAATTCTTCATACGTATTTCCATGCACCGATTCTCCTAGTTCAATCGCCCATCGTATTAATTCCATGATTACTCCACTACTCCTTTAATCGAAAATGTATTTAATAAAATTTCGCATTATTCTCTACTATATTTGCTATATGAAATGGAATCTTTTCTTTTATCGATTCCAAATACTTTTGCGACACCGCCCCTAAATGTTTTTTATGAGGTATATAGAAAGCACTAATAGAAATTTCATAGTCAAATAAGTAATCATACACATGATAATCTACAAATAGTAGATCATCCTTTGGAAAAGGAATTTCCTTCCCTTGCAGAGCATACATCAAAGCAATATTGTTTTGAGATCGTAATCGATACAACCTTGCAAGTTGGTATAATGGTTCAGCCCGGGTTGGTCTATATTCCCAAGCTTTTTGAAAATAAAAAACAGCTAACGCTAAATATTGCTCTTCTTGCCCTTTAACAGTTTCTTTTTCATCAGCATCTGTCACTTCATTTTGTTTATTTGCTGAACGATTTGCTAACTGCTCATAACAAAATCCTATTCGCAATAACGAATAGAATACCTCTTCAACCCATCCTCCTGCTTCCACACGTTTTTTATACCATTTAATTGAATTCTCAAATTGACTTAAATGAAAATAAGTCTGAGCTAAATAAAATAAATATCTTATATGCAAATCTGGCGTTGTTTCTGGGTCGTTTATTCCCTGTAACAACAACCTCTCATCTCTTTCAAATTTATCAGCTTTGCTCCCGCCATCTCCGGGATCATTCACGACAAGAGTCTCTAACCGAGCTACCCTCGTATTGTAATTCGCTCCAACTTTTGAACGATCTATATCCCAATACTCATGAGTAACACCGACAGATTTCCATGGTAAAGAAGCTTTTAAAAGACGTGTAAGCCAATATTTAATATGAACATCATATTGTAATGTAAGATAATGATCTTCCGTTAAGCTCGTTTTATCGAAATTCGGATCAACCTCTAAAATCATATCCGCATCTAATATTAATAAATAATCTGCTTCTGGGTATGTTTTTTGCGCTAACGAAACAGCTAAGCTTCTGTTATAACCAAAGTTTTTAAACGGCTCATGATGAACCGTCCCAGGTATCTCATTTTCCTTACACCAATTTTCAATAATTTCAGGCGTATTATCCGTCGATCCAGTATCACAAATAGAAACAAAGTCTACAATTGATTTTGTTGCATTTAAACATCTTTCCATAATTCTAGACTCATTTTTAACGATCATACAAAGACATAACTTTTTTTCTTCCTTTACAGACTTCACTTGCTCATTTCCCATTTAACCACCTCATATTTTATTAACACGCTCTTCTCATATGTAACAACATTTCTTAGCTATACTGATGACATAAGCACCCTTTTACTATTTATGAAAACTTCATTTTATTTATTCTTACTTTTATGTTGGGACATATTTCATGCTTCGCTTTATATTTGATACAATCAATACAAAAAACATAATACGGGAATCCGTACATTTCAAAGTCTAAGAGGAGGTTATATTTTGTTGGATTACATTTGGCTAGATGACAAATCACCAATTTTAGAACAACTACCAAGAAACTTTAAATCTGCAGCTATATTGCTACATCCTTTTATCCAAATGCCTTTAGAATGGGAAAAGTCTGTGAGAAAAAGACCATATGAGCACATCTATCCTAGCGCTGAAGAAATCATTTATAATGGGAAATCCGTTTCTTGGAAGGAAATGATGTCTTGTAGTGGATTACATTCATACGCAGACCTAGCAATGGCCATGTTGACTTCCATTAGTGCCCTTTCAGAAGAATATAAAAGAGAGGATTTAGCTGAAAAGCTACATTCAAACTTAAAAAAAGATCTTTATTATCCAACAGAAGATTATACGTCTATATTTTTATTACACAAATTACTTAAACTCCTCGGTTCTAAAGGTGCAAAAAATCTATATTTCTCTGAACCAATTCTTGATACAAACGGATTATTACGGGTAAATAATACTACTCCATTAGATATTTGGGACATTAGCAATAATGAGTTAATTATTACTGGCGAAGATAATGAGTATGCGTTTATGAGTATATACGATTCCTTTACAACCTTATTATTAGCTAAAGAAGAAAATATAGAATATATTGTTCATTCAATGAACGTCGAAGCTATCATTTGTGACAAAAAAACGATGATTGATTGGTATTTTTAAATTAGTAATTTCTTAAACTATAAAAAAGAAACTTGCGCTTATACACAAGTTTCTTTTTAAAAACATCCTTATTTTTTCACAACTTCATGTCCACCGAACTGATTACGTAATGCTGAAACTACTTTTCCATGGAATGTATCATCTTCCTGAGAACGATAGCGCATAAATAATGACATAGCGATAACTGGTGCTGCAGCTTGAAGTTCAAGTGCAGTTTCAACAGTCCATTTTCCTTCTCCTGAAGAGTTCATTACACCTTTAATGCCATCTAGTTTCGGATCTTCTGCAAATGCTTTTTCAGTTAAGTCCATTAACCAACCACGGATAACTGATCCGTTAGCCCATACTTTTGCAACATCTTCATAATTGAAATCAAAGTCACTCTTATCTAGTACTTCAAATCCTTCAGCGATTGCTTGCATCATGCCGTACTCAATACCGTTATGAACCATTTTCAAGAAATGACCACTACCAACACGGCCAGCATAAGAATAGCCATTTTCTACTGCTAAATCTTTAAATAAAGGTTCTAATTGGTCGTAAATTTCTTTTTCTCCACCAACCATTAAGCAAGCACCGTATCTAGCTCCTTCTACACCGCCTGATGTACCGATATCTACATAATGTAATCCGAAGCTTTTTGCTTCTTCAGCACGGCGTAACGTATCTTTATAGAATGAATTTCCGCCTTCAATAACGATATCACCTTCATCTAATAATGGATATACATCTTTTAGTACTGACTCTACAACTTCTCCTGCAGGCACCATTACCCAAATTGTACGAGGAGCTTCTAGTTCAGCAATCATTTCTTTTAATGTATGACGTGCAGTAATTCCTAGTTTTCCTGCCTTTTCAACAAGCTCTTTATTTACATCGTATACAACTACTTCATGCTTGTCTTCATATAAGTGTTCAGCTAATGGAAATCCCATTTTTCCTAATCCAATTAAACCTAGTTTCATATTAATCAATCTCCTATTCTATACAAATATATTTAATATCGAAATTAGCCCAAGTGCTACTACAGATAATATAGTCTCCATTGCAGTCCATGTTAATAATGTTTCTTTCACAGTCATTCCGAAATACTCTTTAATCATCCAAAATCCTGAATCATTCACGTGTGATAAAATTAATGACCCTGCACCAGTTGCAAGTGCTAATAATTCAACATTTACACCTGGTGTGCTTGCTGCAATCGGCGCAACAATACCAGCTGCTGTCATCATAGAAACAGTTGCCGATCCAGTTGCAATTCGGATTAGTGCCGCAAT
Organism: Bacillus sp. cl96; assembly: GCF_900100505.1. Classification (NCBI taxonomy): domain Bacteria; kingdom Bacillati; phylum Bacillota; class Bacilli; order Caryophanales; family Bacillaceae; genus Bacillus; species Bacillus sp. cl96. Next base: position 166,703 of record NZ_FNDM01000003.1, on the reverse strand, counting down.
TCCCCACCCTAATAATATCGGTGAAATATGTGATTCTTTCGCCATATCTGCAATTGTCGTTCCAATTCCAGAATCTAATAATACTTTATTAAATGCGCCGCCTGCACCAATCACTAACAATATGTTTGCAATAGGTCCAAGGCAATCATTTGTAAATTGTAACACTTTATCTTTTGAGAAACCTTTTGCATATCCAAGACTAAAGAAAGAGTAAATGGTTGCAATTAATAAAGCCACAATCGGATCTCCAATAAAGTGTAATACTTGTGCTAGTTGACTCGTTTTATTTAATGCAACTTCTGCTATTGATGCACCAAGCATAAGAAATACTGGAAGTAAAATTGTAAACAATGTATTCCAAAAGCTAGGAAGCTCTTTTTTATTATCTTTTTCAACAAATTGCTCCGCTATATCTAATGGTACTTCCTTATGTATACGAGCACCAATCCATTTCCCGTAAAGTGGACCTGAAATAATTGCAGTTGGAAGTCCGACAATTAACGCATATAAAATTGTCTTCCCCACATCTGCTTTAAAAATACCAACTGCCGCCATTGCCGCTGGATGCGGTGGAACAAGTCCGTGTACGACTGACAGTCCTGCTACTAGCGGAATACCAATTGTAATAAGTGATACCCCAGTTTCTAACGCAATTGTAAATACTAACGGAATTAATAGTACAAATCCAACTTGGAAAAATACCGGAATCCCTACTAAAAATGCAACGAACATCATCGCCCAGTGAACTCGTTTCTTCCCAAAACGATTAATTAATGTGTTAGCGATACGTTCAGCACCACCAGATTCGGCCATCATTTTTCCAAGCATCGTTCCTAGTGCTAAAACTATTGCTAAAAACCCTAATGTATTACCAAGCCCTAGTTTAATAGAATCAATAATCCCTGGATCTTTTGGTGAAGTTCCAATTAAAGGCATTCCCATTGCTAATCCTACACCAATTGCTGTTAAAATTAATGCGACAAATGGATGCCATTTTACTACCGTAATAAGTAAAAGTAGTATGACAACTGCCGCTAGTACGATCCCAACTACCATTTCTCCCAATCCCCCTATTGTTTACGTTGGAAAGCAGCTATACAATCAAATTCTTCTTTCAAGCGATTGTAAAGTCGTTCATACATATAAAACATTTCTAAATATATAGCCGTATTTTCTTTATTCGGTACATGGTGATGGACAATATCAATCCAATCCTTTACCTCTTCAAGAGAATCAATTTTTCCTACAGCATATAAAGCAACTGCCGCTGCCCCAAGCGCAGATGCTTCATGACTTTCAGGTACAAGCAATTCTTTTCCCATCATATCGGACAACATTTGTCTCCAAAATGCAGATTTTGCAAACCCTCCTGAAACTCGTATTTCAGTAAGTGGCCCTGTACAATCCCTGATTGCGAGTGCTACTGAATATACACTCATACAAACACCTTCCATCACTGCACGTATAAAATGTTCTCGCTTATGTTGAAGATTGATTCCAAAGAATGTACCACGAGCATTTGCATTCCAGTAAGGTGCGCGTTCTCCAGATAAGAAAGGTAAGAACAATAGCCCATCCGCTCCAGCTGGTACGCTTTCTGCATATTTAATTAATAAATCATAAGGATCAATGCCGAGCTTTCTTGCTACTTCTTGCTCTGGACTACCAAATTCATCACGTAACCATCTCAGTAATATTCCGCCGTTATTCGTTGGACCACCGATTACCCAGTGCTCATCTGTTAATGCGTAACAAAACGTTCTCCCTTTCTCATCTGTATTTATATTTGATGAGATTGTTCGAACCGCACCACTCGTTCCAATCGTAATTGCAGCCGCACCCGGTGATATCGCACCAACTCCTACATTTGCAAGAACCCCATCACTTGCTCCGATGACAATTGGTGTTTCTGCACTTATCCCCATTTTCTGTGCTAACTCTGGCTTCATACCTGATAAAATATATGTAGTTGGTACAGGGGTTGATAATTTTTCTGATGACATATGTAACATAGTTAAAACATCTTCATCCCAGTTTAATGTTTCTAAATTAAATAACCCTGTAGCAGAAGCAATCGAATAATCAACTACGTAGCGTGAAAATAATTGGTAAATCACATACTCTTTAATGGAAATGAATTTATAGGCACTTGTATATAACTCTGGTTCCTCTTCTTTCATCCATAACAATTTAGAAAGTGGTGACATCGGATGAATCGGTGTACCTGTACGTCTATAAATTTCATGCCCATTCATTTGTTGTAATAATTTTTCTGATTGCTTCGTACTTCGATTATCTGCCCAAATGATAGAACGCGTTAATGGCGCACCATTTTCATCTACTGCAATTAATGCGTGCATAGCTGTACTAATACCGATTGAAGAAATATCTTCTGGTAATACATTACCTTTTTCAATGGCAACGCTTACACTTTTGTATACAGCGGCACATATTACATCAGGATCTTGCTCAGCCCATCCTACATTCGGTTGAATAATTGGGTAATCGATTGCATGTGATGCAATGACTTTTCCTTTTTCTGTGAACACAACCGTTTTTGTACTTGTGGTACCGATATCAATCCCGATTACTCTCCCCCTTGTTTCCATGCGAATCTTCCCTTCATTACTAGCAAAATACGATTTAGTAAACCGTTTACATGAATTAGTATATAAAATATTTTTTCATTTATCAAGTTATAAAAAGAAAATTTTTTTCATACCAAAAATAAATCCCCTCATTCCATTTCACTTATATACTAAATTTAGCTTTTCCATGCGGTAAAATTACGTTATATTCGTTACGCAATACACTCTTTCCTCTCATTAACAACACATACATAATCCTCCATACGTTCTACTTATTTGCTTGAAGAAAAAGTTGAAAAGCAATATTCATTTTTAGCGGTCACGTAACATCACCATCAAGCCAAGAAAAGTAACTAACCGCAGAATGAGAATTCTGTGCATTTTACTCATATTTATTGTTTTAGGTTCACTAGTCTTTTATCTTGATAAACATAGAGCGTGGCCCCCTACTATCACTTTTTTATCTTGTAAATATATCTTGCATACTATAAAACCGAAAAGTATTTTTATTTTTCAGAAAAATAAAAACAATAACACGAAATTTATTGTATAATGTTGTAAAAAGATGTCGGAGGGATTTAATGTTAAATAAAATATCTCAATTCACAATTAAGCTTTCATCAATTCTTTTATCACTCTTACTATTATTAAATTTACCTTATTTATTTATCACTCAACAAGGATTTACCTTTCAACCAATTTATTTTTTTAATCAGACCGTTACTATGTTAAAACAAGTTTTTTCCCCTGAATCATTAGTGATTATAGGATCAGACCCGAAGTTTGGCCATTTCAAAAAAACACCATTATTTCCAACTGTTTTAGAACCTTACCTATATTCATTTACTATATTATTTTTAGCCTTTTTTCTTGCTCTCTTTTTATCATCTAGCATGGCATTTTTTTATTTTTTAGCAAAAGATTATATAAAAAAATGGATAAACCGAATTGTGTTCATATTAGAAGCTGTCCCTGATATGATGATGATGATCTGTTTGCAAATATTTTTCATATGGGTACTTCAGAAATTTGGGGAATCTCCTGTCACTATTATTTCCTTTAATGAAAATCGAGCTTATTTACTCCCTATTTTATCATTAGCTGTCTTACCTACATTACAAATGTTTCGGATGATGGTGTTATACATAAAAGAAGAGCAAGGAAAACATTACGTAGAGGTTGCATATGGAAAAGGCCTTTCATCAAGTTATATACTATGCATTCATTTATTCAAAAATATATCTATCCACTTCTTCCACCATTTAAAAACGATTTTTGTTTTCTTACTTTCTAATTTATTCATTTTAGAATTTGTTTTTAATATGGAAGGCATTATTCAATTTTTATTTAATAAGGCGTTTGTTTCACCTCCAGCTGCATTTATCATACTTGTTATGATTATTTTACCATTTTATGCTATTTTCCAAATAGTCTCATTCATGATGAATAGATGGAAAAAGCAATTGAAAGGAGTATCATTATGAAATCTATTTGGAAATCAAAACGCTTTTTAATCGGCTTTACTTATCTATTCATACTTATTTCAGCTAGTTTTATTTATAGTTGGTTCTTTAAAGATAACATCCCAAAACCTCCTCAGTTACTTTACAATGACAATAACGAATTACTTGGAAAGGCCCCCTTTCCGCCATCGTTAATTCCACCTTTTGGATCTGATCGTTTTGGAGAGTCTGTTTTCTTACAAATTGTAGAAGGAGCAAAATTCACTATTTTATTAGCCATGGCAATTAGCTTCTTTCGAATTTTATGCGGAACATGTATAGGAATCCTCTTAAGTTTATTTGCTCCAAAACTCAAGAGATTTTTCCAGTCATGCTCAGAAGTTTTTTATTACATTCCAACTCTATTTATCGCATTCATACTCATCACGCCCGTTAATATTATAATCACATCAAATGCTGATGGGGTAGATCCAAATATTTCATTTACGTTTTATCAAGTACTCGTACTTATTTTCGTCGCTCTGCCTACACTTTCTTTATACATATCCTCAGAGGTTGATGAATTTATGAAACAAGATTACATCTTAAGTTCACAATTACTGGGGGCTAGTCGTTTTCATATTATAAAAAAACACTTACGAGTCTTATTACTTGACCGCTTATTTGTATTATTTATGGAACATATCGTCCAAACACTCATACTCGTTATCCATTTAGCGTTGCTTAACATTGTAATTGGCGGCATACAAATGCGTGAACTCTATGACGGAGTGCTCAAACCTGTTTCTCTATCTAATGATTGGGCAGGTCTTATTGGATTAAATCGTAATGAAATGAATCTTTCATGGTGGATTATTTTTTATACTCTCGCTTCATTCTTTATTACGATTCTATTTATTAAGCTTATGACCATCGGGATTCAAGATGCACTGAAAGCAAGAGATTCGCAAATTGTAGCAATTCAAAACGTTCCAGATCATAAAAAATTTGTTAAACATAAAGATTCCTTTTCGTTTGCAAATAAAGTAAACCTTTAATCATTTCTCATTAATGAAGTATTAATTGGCATCGATATTAGTAGAAAATAAAGAAGATGATCCCTATTAAATACAGGGATCATCTTCTTATGCTGTCTAACTTTTTTACATGTCCTTTGCTAGACTCATGTTTTTTATATTTAAAGTGAATTATTTGCAATCACAATTATGTTTTTTAAAATCAATTACCATACGCCCTTGAATTCTACCTTGTTCCATTTCTTCGAATACATTTTGTACTTTATCTAGCGAACAAGTTTGAACAACCGGCACTACTTTTCCTTCTGCCCCAAACATAAACGCCTCTTCCAAATCTTTACGAGTACCAACTAGAGAACCAACTACTTCAATTCCATCCAGTACAAGTCGTGGGATGTTTAAGTCCATTGTTTCTACTGGTAGCCCTACTGCAACTACTTTACCGCAAGCACGTACTGCATCAACTGCTGAGTTAAAGGCTACTTTAGAGACTGCTGTTACTACCGCAGCATAAGCGCCACCAAACTTCTCTTGCACAATTTTATCAGCAGGACCTTGAGAAATTGGATTGATAGTCATATCAGCACCAACTTCTTTCGCTAAGGCTAATTTATCGTCATTAATGTCTACTGCGATTACCTTTGCACCAAATACATTTTTAGCATATTGGATAGCTAAGTTACCTAATCCACCGCAGCCATAGATTACAATAGGTTGACTAGGTTTAATATCTGATACTTTAATAGCTTTATATGTAGTTACACCAGCACAAGTAATTGATGATGCTTGAGCAGGATCTAATCCTTCTGGTACTTTTACCGCATAATCAGCTGTAACGATACATTGTTCAGCCATACCACCATCCACTGAATAACCAGCGTTTTTAACTTCACGGCAAAATGTTTCTCTACCAGTTACGCAATATTCACAACGTCCACAAGATTGGAACATCCATGCAATACTTACACGGTCACCTATCTTTAGTGAAGTAACATCATCAGCTATTTTCGTAACAATACCTACACCCTCATGACCAAGAATACGGCCATCAGTGTTACCAAAATCATGATTCGCAACGTGTAAATCAGTGTGGCAAACTCCACAATACTCTACATCTACTAACGCTTCACCTGAGTTTAACGGACGTAATTCTTTTTCAATCACTTCGATGTTTGCTTTGCTGTTTTTATTAACCACTACTGCTTTCATATGTGATCTCCCCTTTAGTGTTTTAGCATTTTAATGAGTTTATCTCACAACTACTTTCTTCACTACTTTGGCTAGTTATTGTACCAAATTTAAGTGTTCAATCATCATTACATCTTCATCATAACATGACACTTCATAAACAATTTGTGAAATTATGAACAATATTTGAATTATTACATAAATCGGTCTTTATTTTAAATTTTTAAAAATGAGAGTTTATCACTGACTATAAGTAAGTCATACATTTCTAAAAGAAAATAAAGTAACAAACTTCTCATCGATAAAAAAGCTCTTCACTCAATATTTTCTATATTTAAACACTTAGTTTCACAGTAATAGCCTTTGCCACCAACATAAACTTTTTCTATTTTATTCTTGCTATTGGTTGCTAATTTAACTAATATTTCGGAAGGCGAGTGTAAAGAATAACCTTGTTCAAATACATAGACTTCTTTTTGCAAATAGTGCTGTTCATAAAGATAGCAAGCTAATGCACCGTTTGAAGTTCCAGTCGCCGCTTCTTCATTAATGTCGTATAGTGGAGCAAAATTTCTGCATATAATTCGATTGTCATTAAAAGTATATAAATGCATCCCGACAACATTATAATACTTGCTGATTTCTTTAATTTTTTCAAAATTAGGTTGCAGTGCATGTAATTGTATTTCGCTTTTTATAGGAATTAAAATATCTTTTAAGCCAGTGGAGACAATTTGAATTGGGTATTTATTGTCTATATCTTTACTATCAAAACAGTCGATGAACTCGTTTGGAGATACAACATCATAGAATCTCGGTTTATTTTGTTCCATGAATATGATGTCATCTTTTATAGTGATAGTAAGAACACCGCTGTTCGTTTCAATCGTATAGCGATTCCTGAAAAGTTTATTTAAATACATCAGTATCGCGAAAGAGCCAATTGTGGCATGACCACATAAATCAACTTCTTCTTTTGGAGTAAAATACTCAAATTTATAATCAGCAATTTCAGATTCTGATATAAATGCGGTTTCCGCATAACCCAGTTGTTTGGCTATTTCGATTTTTTGAGTAGTGGTCAATGTATTTGTATTCTCAATAAATACCACTCCTGCTTTATTTCCGCCTTTATGTTCCTTGCTAAATGCACTTGCAACATAAACAGATATTTTCATAAGACATCTTCCTCACTTATAGTAAATTATAGTATAGAAAGCACTACATATAAATTCCATTGGATAAATTATCCCTAAAATAAGAAACAAACTATTTTTAGCATTTGAACTCTCCAAAAATAGTTTGTCTACAGTCTGAAAGCTCTTCATTTGAAGAGCTTTTTTTATATTCGCTTCATCGAAATCGTTTCACGTATACTTTGTAAATTTTTTAGAGTTTCCTCTTGTCGCTGCAACGACAACCCTACATACAAAGTATCTAATAAGCTTAACTGTGCTAATCGTGATGAACTTGCTTCTGTGCGGAATTCAGTCTCACGTGTTGATGTATATAACGTTATATCAGCAAGTTGACTTAATGCTGATTTCTTATAGCTCGTAATCGCAATAATTTTGGCTCCTCTTGCTTTCGCTACTTCTAACGCTTCAAGTAATCCTTTATTGCTACCAGAATGAGAAATACCAATAACAACTGAATTTTCTGAGAGTAAACCTGCTCCCATAATTTGAAAATGCGAATCAGTATGAGCGATACAAGAAATACCCGTTCTCATAAACTTATGATACGCATCCATTGCAATAATACCAGAGCCACCATTTCCATAAAACTCAATTCGACTTGCTTCTTGTAAGGCTCGTACAGCCTGCTCAAGTGCCGTTTCATTAAGCAAATGTAAAGTATCTTGCAGTCCTGTAATATGCGAATGAAAAACTTTTTTAGCAACAGTTACCATACTATCTTCTGCTGATACCTCTTCATGAATATTTTGCATCGGTGTATGTACAATTTCACGAGCTAATGTAATCTTTAAATCTTGAAAACCTTGCAAACCAAGGTTTTTACATAAGCGGAATATCGTAGCTTCGGAACTATTCGTAACTTCAGCTAATTCTGTAATAGATTTATGTACAACATCTTGTGGATGTTTCAAAATATGTTCGGCAATACTTCGCAATTTCGGTGATAAACCATTTAACGAAGCCTGAATCTTTCCAATCCCACTTCTTGTACCAGGCATAGCATATCCTCCCCTTCCATCGTAGCTTTATCCTGTAAAAACCGATTAGTTAAACTAATCATCAGTGGGGATGGTCCCCCACTGATTAGAGTTTCACTTTATTGTACCTAATTATCGAAAGAAGAAAAACCTATATTAGGGATTACTATAAATTTTAATTGCTCCTATGTATTCTGTCATACGATATAACAGAATTATTCATGCTTATGAATAATTCTCTCCATGTTTCACTGCGTATAATGCGGCTTGCGTACGATCATCCACTTCCAATTTAGCTAAAACGTTTGAAACGTGTGTTTTCACAGTTTGTTCTGTAATATGAAGTTCTGCTGCAATCTCCTTGTTGCTTCTTCCTTTCGCAATTTCGCGAAGTACCTCTTGCTCTCTTTTCGTTAACATTGAAAAAGGATTTTCTACTTCCTTCTTTACTGCAGAACGCCCCATTAATGCAGGTGTTACTTTCGGGTGAAAATTCGCATTTCCTTGATGTACTGCAATAATAGAAGCGACAAGTTGCTCAGGTTGTACTTCTTTTAATTGATAACCATCTGCTCCAGCTTCAAGTGCTGGTATAACATAATCTTGCTCTGAAAAACTACTTAATATAAGTACCTTTATTGTCTCATCATATTGCTTTAGACGTTTTGTTGCCTCAATTCCATCCATTTTCGGCATCGATACATCCATTAGTACGACATCTGGTCTTTCTTTTTGCATGAAATGTAATGCCTCTTCGCCATTTTCCGCTTCCCCAATAATTTCAAATTCTTCTCTCGTTTTCAAAAAGAATACAAGTCCTCTTCGAACGATATGATGGTCCTCAACTAGTAGCAGTTTAATCTTCAACCTTATTCTCCCCTTCAAATCGGCAATTGAATTTCTATTTTTGTACCCTTTTTCAACTCTGTTATAATTTGAAACGACCCCTTCATTAACTGAATACGTTCCTTCATACTTTTCAGGCCAAGTGCTGATTCCCTTACTTGTTCTTGTATAAATCCTATTCCATTGTCTTCTATGTAAAAATGTAACTGGTTATTTTCTATTTTCAAAAGAATATGTACCTTTTCACACGAAGCATGCTTTTTACAATTATGTAGCGCCTCTTGGCTAATACGCCATAAAACTTCTTCTATTTCATCCCCAATTGAAACCATCCCATCAATTCGAACTTCCACTTGAACTCCTAATAACTTCCCGTAATTTTGAATTGCTTCTGCTAATCCTTTCTCCAATCCTTCAGGTCTTAATTGCCAAATTAATAGCCTCATCTCTTGTAATGCTTCTTGTGATAATTCCCCAATATAACTTAACATCTCTTGCAATTCTCTATCTTGCGTCATATTCAGAGTACCTTTCGCTGTTAGCATAATAGAAAATAACAATTGTTTTACTGAATCATGTAAATCACGTGCAAGTCGATTTCTTTCCGCTACCACTACATATTTACGTTCTTTCTCAACTAATTGAATACGTTGTATTGTCGTTCCAATTTGAAATGCAATTGATTCTAATAACGCTAACTCTTCCTCAGAAAAATGAGTCTTATGAGGTGCAGCCACATTTAGTAGACCAAATTTTTCTGATCCAGACCTAAGCGGAATTGTCGCATGATGTGTAACATCTTCTGTCTCTCCCCAATTACATTCAATTGCATCTTCTATTCGCTTACATTCAATAATATTAGTCGCTTTTTCCAATCTCCCATTCACAAAACGTTCTACACACCAACAGTTTCCTTCACACATCGGCTTCTTCTTTTGCCACGTAAGAGCCTCTGGTAAATTTTCGTCTACAAGCATGCTGTGCTTTCCACTTTCATCAATAAAGAATATCCACCCTGTTTGTAAATTCATTACTTGTAACAATGTATGCAACACTTTTTCTAACATATCCTGTAAGTTTGTTGCTTCATTTAATAATTCAGCAATTTCTTTTAATGCTTCTAAACGACGCATCTCTTTTTCTTCAAAGTTCATTCTCATCACCAACTACAATTATAACATTAAGAAATTTCTAAATTCTATAAATAAAAAAAGAACCGAATTCCTTCAGCCCTTTCTTTATATCAATCATTTTATTATTGTTATTCTATCCAATGTTGGAAGCAGAATTTTTGTTAACAAACGATTCTACTTTAGCTGTCCGATAAAGATTGTCCACCATGGATATGCTGTAAACCTTCAGTAGTAACAACCATATTCGCTGCTGGCATTTGCACTTGATTCTTATGGAACATAGACATTAATTCAAATCTTACTTGTCTAGAAGTTTCAAAATAATCTTCTGGCTTTATTAAACCTGTAATACAAAATTCATAGCCAACATATTTCAAGTTAGGATTTAAGTCTGTAACACCGACGTATTTAAATGGTTCAACAGCCTCATCCTCTACTCTATAAAGAGTTTGATTCAATTCTTCATTGCATATAACACATACTTCTTCTAACAATTCCTTCACTCTTGTTGGATCTTCCTGATAACTTACCGTGATGCGTTCAATTACACGCATCCATCCTTTATTAAAATTTTGTATCGTTCTAATCTCTCCGTGCGGGATGGTAAGTAGTTTTCCTGACCATTCACGAATTTGCATAAAACGAATACTAATCTCTTCAATAGTTCCTGAATTTGTTCCGTTAAAAGTTACAAAATCACCAACCCGAAACTCTTTGTCCGCTAATCTTGCAAAGCCTAATATAACATCTTTTAGCATCTGTTGTGCAGCAAAACCGATGACAACTCCAGCTATCCCTGCACCTGCAATAATACTTTTTATATCTACAAATTGGCTAATTAAATATATGATAAGACTGATGATAATGATATATCTAAAAATAGATCGAATTACACTTTGAATCGTCTGCTCTACCTCTTCATCAAAAAAGCTTGATTTCCTAAAAAACCAATCAATAATACGGTTTATTACAAAAGAAATAATGATTAAAACTAAAGCAAATAGTAAAAATCTTAAAAGTAAAAACTCTCTTACATAATTAAAAAATTCTTCAGTATACGTTAATAAGCTCATTTAACCACTTCCTTACTAATTAAAAAATTCATAATCGCCTAAGTTTGTTCCAGAAAAATCTATTATCCTAATCTAAAATGCCACTATCCTTACTATGTATTTTGACTCTATTACTAATTCACCTTAAACAGTATGTCTAGGTGTTCTTTTTCCTTTCCCTTTAAATATACCCTTTTTAATAACCTAAGGGGGAGCGAATCGTGAAATTTTTTTATACGTTAAAACTTTATTCATCTCATTACGATTTCAACTCATTTATTCATTAACTACGTAAAAAAAGAGCTGAATTTATCAGCTCTTTTATTCAATATTAATTGTTGTCTTACTACTTTTTTCTTCTTTCAATTTTGGCAATTCAATTGTCAGTACGCCATCTTTATAATTTGCTTTAACATTTTCTTCCTCAACTTGTTTAAAATTAAAGCGTCGAGTTACAGAACCTATAGAACGTTCTTTACGAATATATGTGCCATTCTCATTTTTTTCGTCTACTTCATTATGATTCGTTGCTTGGATCGTTAATATATCTTGTTCAAAATCAACTTGAATGTTTTCTTTTTGAAAACCTGGTAAATCTGCTTTCACAGTATATTTACCAGATTGCTCATGAACATCTACTTTAAAAGTATCCATGTTCAGTGGCTTAAAGAAAGCATCTGTCATCCCTTCTAATAAAGAAGGCCCAAAATCAAAAATGCCATTTTGACGTTTTGTTATCTCTGGAAATAAATTACGCATATTTTTTCCTCCTTATTATTTATGAATGAAAGATTATCTCTTTCTGCCTTTATTATAACATTTGGTCAAAAAAGGTCAAAGTTTTTGTTTGACCTTTTTTGATGTATATTTTACCAAATAAAACAAATAAGTTATATGTCATCTCTCCCCTTATAAAGAGGAATATATTTACATAATAACGAATAGTTTATTTGCTCTTATTTTTTCTTACGGAGGTTACATACAATGGGATATATTGAAGAACTTAGAAAAGTTGTCGGATCAAGACCACTCTGCTGTAGCTGTTTTCAATGAACATGGACAAATAAAAGAGACCTTTTTTAAAGGCCTCTTTTTTCACTTCACTTCTGCATGTAAGCATGACTTAAAATGTCCAAGTGCATATTCATGCCCTTGTGCATTAAAAGATGCAACCGCCTTTTCATAAACAACAATTTTAAACCCTTTATTATAAGCATCTACTGCTGTATGAAGAACACAAATATCAGTACAAACACCTACAAGATGAACTTCTTCTATTCCTCTTTCTCTTAGCTTCATCTCTAAATCCGTTCCAGCAAACGCACTGTATCGCGTTTTGTCCATATAATATACATTCTCTGCATTTTTATATGTTTCGTACACATCTTGTAATTCACCAAACAAATCTCTTCCACTTGTACCAGCTATATTATGAGGTGGGAATAACTTTGATTCTGGATGATATACATCATTTTCTTCATGTTTATCAATAGCAAAGACAACGTAATCTCCATTTTCAATATATTGCTTCGTTATATGTACAATTTCCTTCTCAATTTCCTGTCCTGGTTTCCCGCAAGTTAAAGCACCCTTTTCCGCTACAAAATCATATGTATAATCAATATTAATAAGAGCTCGTTTCATAACCACTATCTCTCCTTCTTCTGTTTCACAGTAAACAATAGAAAATTTGTTATTACGACATCGTATGTACTATTCGACATTTCAAATGAAATACCTACATTTTTCTTCTGAAACTTACCTTAGTCCGAGTTTATCATATAATAGATAAACAATGGTAAAACAAATAGCTCCTATTAACAAGTCATGAATTTGATAATTGAGCGTTATTTGCATAAACTCTTGTATCGTAAACCAAATTACTGCCATCATTAGGCTAATCAAAATGATACGAATACACCGATTCACGTATTCAACCTCTTTCTCTGTCATAGTAGTAACAAGTGATTACTTCCTATTTAATCGTATTAGAAAATGAAATAAGTTATTCACTCTTGCCCACTTTAGTCCAAACAAAAAAGCACACTACTTTTTGAGTAATGTACTTTTTATTCTTATTAAGACGCAGGTTTTGTCTCAAATGTTGCTTGATTAAAACTAATAACCTTTCCTTTCGGGTCATTGTTTTCATACTGAACTGCAGTAATTGTATGACTACCTGTTTCCAGCGTTTTTTCTTTTAACTGCACTGTTGTCTGCGTTGTACTAGTTACTTGATGTTTATCTGTATACATTTGATCTACAAATACGAATGTTTCTTTATCACTTTGAAAATTAGAAAGTTCTAATTCAACTTGCTGAATTAATGTATCCTTTTTGATGAATACAGTCGGTATATTGCCGTTTTCAGAAGTACCATCTGGAGTAATAACTTTTACTTTCCCTTCTCCAATTGACATTGCTCCTTCAGGAAATACAACCATATTCTCATCACTTGCGTTTACAACTTGTTCTTCCTGTTTTGATTGCGCGTCCTCTTTTTCCTGTGGAGCACCGCAACCAACTAATAACAATACAGACAATCCAGTGATTATGAATTTTTTCAAAATTCATCCCCCCTGTAACTTCATTATAATTTATTATACAAAAATAACTTTTAAATTTTGAGACTACTTTCAACACTTTCATGAACAAATAGAATCTTGCTCACGATTAATGTATCATACTTTCCTTAATAGAACATTAATTTTTTTTATGAAATAAATAGTAATTTCCTCTTATCTATCATTTTAGCCCAACATATGAATTACATACCCTCAAAAATAAAAAGACATTGTTAATTCAATGTCTTTTCTATACAGCAATTAAAAAACAAACGTTGTAATCTCATCTACTTCTTTTCTTGGAAGTTTCTTCGGTTTATCTTTCGGAAATCCGAGTGAAATAACCATATTTATTTGTTTTTCAGGCTCAACTTGTAAATATTGGCGCAGTTCATCTTGAGCTAGCAATACTGGCCCTGTCATTGGACAAGTACCAAGTCCCTTTGCATGTGCAGCTAACATTAAGTTTTGTGCCGCTAAACAGCTACTCTTAATGCCTTCTTCCTCCCAAACTGAATTTGGAACAAAAGCAATTGGATCAAATATCTTTTCACGGAACTTTGATTCATATGGTGTTGCCAAACATACGATTAATACTGGTGCCTCCGAGAAAGCTGTTGCATATGGTCCGAAAGAACGTGTAAGTAATTTCCCTGCTTTCTCTTCTCCATTTTCTGCTGCTTTTGCCGCAAGTTTATGTAATGCATCCCACGTCATTTGTTCAATTTCTTTAATCTTCTCTCGATTCATGATAACTAAGAATTCCCACGTTTGTGAATTCGTATCACTTGGTGCGTAACGAGCACAATCAATTATTTCTTTTATATCATTAGTAGATACTTCTTGATCTGTAAACTTTCTAACACTTCGTCTTCCGTGAATTACTTCTTTAAAATCTTCATAATTCATATATTAAATCCCCTTTTTACAGCGTTTTCAACACTTGTCCTATGCTTGAATTATATCATGAAAAAAAGCCGGAAGAATACCAGCTTTTTTCTTCATGATTAATTTGTCACTTTAAACAAACGAATACTCTCTTCGTATGCAGCTTGTAGTTTTTTCGTAATTGGTCCTCTTTCACCAGCCCCGAACTGTTCATCACCAATTTGAACGACTGGGAATATTTCAAGTGGCGTCGCTGTAAAGAAGCACTCCTCAGCGTCATATACTTCTTGTAATGAAAACTCTCGTTCCTCTACATCGATATGTAACTCTTTCGCTAATGTAATTACATAGTGACGTGTAATACCATGTAAAATGAAATGATCCGCTGGATGTGTAATCAACTTATTATTCTTCACGATAAAGAAATTGGAATGACACCCTTCAGTCACAATACCATCTCGTACTAATATTGCTTCTTGATACCCTTGTTCATTTATTTTGTTTTTGATCATGATATTAGGAAGCAAATTTAAAGATTTTATATGGCAAAACTTCCACCTGATGTCCTCTTCTACTGTCACCTTAATCCCTGCCTCCATTGAAGCAACTGGTCTTGGGAACGAAACAAGATTTGCAAAATATGTCGGTTGTAAATCTGATTCATATACATGATTGCGCGGTTGTGCACCTCTTGATATTTGTAAATATACATTCCCATCTTCTTGAAATTGATTTTTTTCAATCATTTGATATAACTCTTCTACTAATTCTTCCTTCGTAAATGGTGGAATTAGTTTTATTTCTGCCATAGAGTTAAAGAATCGTTCCAAATGTAAATCTAATAAATGAGGCTTGCCATCGTATAGTCTAAATACTTCATAAATCCCATCACCAAATTGGAAGCCTCTCTCTTCTAATGCTACCATCGGCTGTTCTTCTTTCGTATTAATCATTCTCCCATTAAACAAGATCCAATCTTTATGAGTAGCTTTCATTCTTCCCCACTCCTTTATCACATGATTGATTTTATTGTACAACTTATGACACCCTGAAAGAAGGAATTTTCTGTATTTTCACAAACTAAAAATACATCACTTCGTAAAAGTGATGTATTTTATCATTTATTTAAGGAAATATTTTTCAATATCATCTAACATAAGGTTCGCAGCTTTAATACCGCCTGCTGTATTCCAGATTACCTCATCCACTTGGAATACTTTATTATTTTTAGAAGCCTGTAGTTGCTTAAAGAGTGGATCTTCTGTCCATTCCTTCGCTAACGAATTTCCTTCATTATTCTTATCTGCATCTTTATCAGACGTGAAATAGAATAAGTAGTCTCCGTCCATATTTGGAATCTGCTCTTTTGTAATTCCTTTTATCGCAAAATCATCTTTATCTTGTAATGGTGGTCGTTTAAATCCAATATCATTTAAAACAACGCCCGAGAATGAGTTTTTTTGATAAATACGAACATCACCTGGCACGAAACGAATAATAGAAACTTTAGAATTCAATTTATCGCCTAACTTCTCTTTCATTCCTTCAATGCGTTTTTTATAATCATCAAGAGCTTTTTGCCCTTCTTTTTCTTTATTTACAGCTTTTGTATAAAGTGTAAAGTTTTCTTTCCAATCACCGCGTAATGTTTCTGCATAAACAGTTGGTGCGATTTCTTTTAGCTGATCATATATTTTTTCATGACGCATTTTATTTCCGATAATTAAATCTGGCTTAAGCTTCATTACAGCCTCTAAATTAATATCACGTTCAGTTCCTACAACTTCCGTGTTTTTTAACTCTTTCGCTAAATGAGGATACCATTCATCACCAGCACGTGGTTTCGTAGTCCCCACTGGCGTTACGCCCACAGCTAGGAGAGCCTCTGCGCCTTCATTTGTTAAAACAACAACTTTTTTAGGTGTACCATTTACTGTCGTTTCACCCATTGCATGCTTTACCGTATATGAATCTTTTGCTTTCGCTGATATATTATTTTCTTTTTTCTCTTCTTTACTACATCCTGCAATTACAACCATGAGTATCATAATGCAGAACATAATTAGTTTTTTAGTATGTATCATATGTCCTCCCTAGATGAAATCGATTATCATTAACATTTAAAGATTAATGTATATTACATACATTGTCAATGTATATCAGAAAACTTTTTTAATATATACTATTTAGATTCTATCCGCTTTTCTAATGTTTCTTTTTAAAACATAGTGCATAAGTATGAAAAAAATGTTGTTATTAAAATGCGTATCCTTGTTATACATAACAAGGATACGCATCCATATTGCACTATCATTTCAATTCCTAATATTGAGTATACTTAATATACGCTGGGTCATTATATACCCACTGATTTCCACCAAGGTTTAACCAACCATTTTCATTTATATATACTAAATAAGATTCTGGAGAATTTAATTGGCGGATAACTGCAGATGTAGTTGATGGACCACTTCTTAAATTTACATTCATCCCTTGTATATATGCAACCCCAATCGGGCTTCCATCACTATTGCTTGTCTTTACAAAATTAATGTAAGAAGAATCATTATACACCCATTGTCCATTCCCCAAATCTAGCCATCCGTTACTTTCTTGATATACAACGTAAGATTCTGGAGAATTTAATTGACGAATAACTGAGGAAGAAGTTGATGGACCATTTCTTAAATTTACATTTTTCCCAAGAACATAAGCGATTCCCTTCGTTTGAGGTACCGGTTGTGGGTTAGGAGGTTGTGGATTTGGAGCTACTCCAAAAATAGCTGCTATTCCATTTGCATACGCTTGACTTAGATCTTCAATAAATTGTGGATTTTTTAATAAATTTGCATCAAAAGCTGTATCAATAAAAGCAGTCTCAGTTAAAATTGCATCCATTGCGGTTTCTCTTAATACCGCATAATTTTCTTTTTTTGCTCCTCGATCACGAAGACCATATTTTGTTAATACAGGATTGACAGCTGTATGCATTTTTTGTTGCTTTGCATATGCAGTGCTGCTATTGGATAACGCATTATAAATATAACTTTCAAAACCTGTACCCCCGCCGCTATTAATATGAAATGAAATAAAATAATCCGCACTGAAAGCATTAGCAATATTAGCACGTTCAGATAAAGAAATAAACACATCACTATCACGTGTCATTTTAATTGTAATTGGGTAATTTACCGTTAAAATGTCTCGAACGCGTCTAGCAATTTGAAGTGTTAAGTTTTTTTCTACTAAACCATTACCAACAGCACCAGAATCATATCCACCGTGCCCTGCGTCTATAACAAGTTTCATTTTATTGCCCCGCCCCTTTCTTGTAATATGTTTGCATTTCTACTCGTCCTATTTTATGTGAAATGTACAAATTCTGTTACAATTGCAAATAAAAAAACCGCCTTATGTAAGGCGGTTTCTATCATCTTGCTTTAACCAATTTAAAATAAATATATACGATTGATAGTGAACATAACGTATGCAAAATAAAATAAATAAAAGTGCTATTCCAACACCACTATAAAGTAAACCGAACTTTAAAAAAACATTTACAAGTGGTGGAAAGTTTATTAGATTTTGTAATGTACTAAGCATACAAAACATAATGAAAAAGACAGGGACGTATTGTAATTCATACGGCTTTTTTTTCTTAATCATTCTTTTCCGAATGATTATATGACATAATTCTGCTACTATAAAGCACCCTCCAATTAATACAAGACCAGAAGTCATCGTCATACATCCACCTGCCTTATATTTATTGTATCGCATAAATAATCATCGTTATATTTTCTTTACGTACTCTTCATCTTCTGAAGTAAAACCAAAACTCTCTATGAAAGACTTCGCCTTTTCTGTTAATTTCTCTTGTAGCACTTTTATTTCTTTCACATTTCTTTGTTTCATCATTTCTTCAAATGTAAAATACGTATTTGTACCATAACCGTAACCTTGGTAATCAAAATGAATAATTAGCTGTGATAAAACAGCCCGTTCCTCTTGTACACTATAATCTATTACACCAATATATGTATCATCAACTTTCACACAGTACTGTACCTTTTTCTCACCTAAACTATGCGATTTAAACATTTCTTTAACAACGCTTTCATTTTCTACAGTAACTTTCTCAAACGTAATCATATGTTGTCCATCCTTTTACTATTATTGTATCAATAATACTTCCTATTTATGAAAAAAACCTTAAGACCGTATGCGATCTTAAGGTTTTTCTAATTAAACTAAGCTATACGCACGTTTTGTTTCTTCATGGAACTTATTCGTATCGTATTTATGCTCAACATAAATTTGGTGCCATACCATAAACGCAAGTACAGTCCAAATTTTACGGCTATAATCGCCTTTATCTGCACAATGTGCTTCCAGTAAGTTTAATACATACTGTTTGTCGATTAAATGCTCTGTCTTACTTTCGTTTATAATATTTATAGCCCAATCATGCATTTCGTCTTTTAACCAGTGACGAATTGGTACTGGGAATCCAAGTTTTTTACGATCTAATACGTGATCTGGAACGATTCCGCGTGCTGCTTCACGTAAAATAGCTTTCGTAGTTCCGTTAGCAATCTTAAATTCAGTTGGAATTTTAGATGCAACATCGAATACTTCTTTATCTAAGAACGGTACACGAAGTTCTAATGAGTTTGCCATTGTCATTTTATCAGCTTTTAATAAAATGTCACCGCGTAACCATGTGAACATGTCAATGTACTGCATTTTACTTACATCATCATAATCTTTAATCTCGTTATACAATGGTTTCGTGATATCCATATAGTTAACACTTTCATTGTAATACTTCATTAATTCAGCTTTTTCTTCTTCACGGAAGATTTTAGCATTTCCATAGTAACGCTCTTCAATTGGTGTACATCCACGCTCTAGGAAGCTCTTACCTTTAAATCCTTCTTTAAGAGCACCACTTAATGCTTTTAGAACGCTCTTACCTGGGCTAGGAATGTAAGAGAACATTTTTAGTGAGTTTGGCTCACGGTAAATGTTATAACCACCAAATAGCTCGTCTGCGCCTTCACCAGAAAGAACAACTGTTACATGTTTACGTGCTTCTTTCGCAACGAAGTACAATGGTACAGCTGCTGGATCAGCTAAAGGATCATCCATATGCCAAATGATTTTTGGGAACTCATCCATAAATTCTTTCGCTGAAATGAATACGTTATGGTTTTTAACGCCTAATTTCTCAGCAGTTTCTTTCGCAACATCAACTTCACTGAAACCACGTTGCTCAAAACCAACAGAGAATGTTAAAAGATTTGGATTCATTTCTCTTGCGATAGAAGCGATGATAGATGAATCGATACCACCAGATAAGAATGAACCTACTGGTACATCACTACGCATATGCACTTTTACTGAATCATATAACACATCACGAATTGCTTGGATATGCTCCTCTTTCGTTGCACTTGAAGCGTTGAAATAAGGTTTCCAGTAGCGATGGATTTCCATCTCTTTACCGATTTCTTTTACGAAATAATGACCAGGCTCAATTTTATTAACATCAATTGTTAAAGTTTCTGGCTCTGGACCATATTGGTACGTAAAGTAATGTTGTAGTGACGTTGGATTAACGCCTTTATCTTCCATCACATGCATAATACTTTTCTTCTCAGATGCGAAGAATGTAGTATCACCTTGTTGTGCGATGTATAAAGGTTTAATACCGAAGTGGTCACGTGCACCGAAAAGTTTCTTTTCTTCACGATCCCAAATCATAAATGCAAACATACCACGAAGGTAATCTACACATTTTTCTTTCATATGTGCATACAATGCAATGATAACTTCTGTATCAGATTGCGTTGCAAACGTTGCACCTTTTTCAAGTAACATTTCACGTAATTCTACATAGTTGTAAATTTCACCATTAAAAATAATTACATATCGATCATTTTCATAAGTTAGCGGCTGATGTCCTGCCTCTAAGTCAATGATGCTTAAACGGCGGAAGCCAAATTGTACATGTTCATCACGAAAATATCCTTCGTCATCTGGACCACGGTGGAAAATCATCGTGTTCATATTTTCAAATTGATGTTTTTCTGTTTCTGAAAACTCTCTAGGGTTTTCACATAAACATCCTACAAAACCACACATACTTCTTACCCTCTTTCAGTTTTCATTCTGTCTCTATACTACTATATCAACCCTATTTATACTAGCATAATCAACTGAATATGGCGACCAAAAACTATAAAAAAATCACTCCGTTTCACATTTTTAACAATTTTTTATGAAAACATGAAAACTAGGCACTCACCTTTCTCCGCTTTTGTCATATGATATTGCAAATTGATTTCTAGGAGGGAATACCATGAGTGAAGAAAAAAAAGATTCTTCTCGCCCACCGGTTCGTAATTACTTAAAGCAAATTGATGATTTCTTCGAGCAAACACCTCTTCGCAATGTAATCGCTGATTTAAATCATTTTTTCCAAAAAGGAAACCGTTTATTAACATTCCCTGTAGATTTATATGAAGTTGGTGAAGAACTCGTTGTTACAGCTGAACTACCAGGTATACAAAAAGAACAAATCCAAATTGAAATACAAAGTGAATACTTAAAAGTCTCTGTAAAAGAAGAGATACTTGAAGAGGAAGAAGAACAAACATCCCATAACTATTATCGCCGAGAACGTTCCATTTCAGAAGCATCAAGATTGATTAAATTGCCGTATTCAATTAATAAAAAAGCGGCAAAAGCTTCTTATCAAAACGGCGTATTAGAAATTCGGGCGCCGAAACTTCCCCAGCAACATGACATTTTATCGATAGACTAATGCAAAAAAATAAGGGTGCTATGCACCCTTATTTTCAACCCACTAATCGCTTCATATCACGTATAATGTCTTCGTATGGCGTATTACTAATGCCACTATACTTTTTCATTACTTTTCCGTTTTGATCAATTAAATAAAATGATGTACCATGCATGACCTGACCGTTCTCCGGCTTATCTACAAGTGATTGGAAATTATCTTTTGAAAACTTTGTAATATCTTCTAACGAATACCCCGTTAATAAATTCCAGTTACTAGTATCCTCTGTAAACTTTTGAATAAAAGCTTTCAGATTTTCTGGCTTATCAAGGTCTGGATCTACACTAAATGAAACAAACTGAACGTCTAATTTCTCTTCTTTTGCCATCTTTTGAAGCTTGGCCATATTTGCAGTCATTGGTGGACAAACTGTCTGACAATTTGTGAACATAAAATCTGCAACCCAAACTTTCCCTTTTAAATCTTTTGTACCAAATTTCTTTCCATCTTGATTGATAAATTGGAAGGTTTCTAAATCCCAATTTAATGGTTTACGAAGCTTTGAACCTGATTCACTACATCCAGCAAGTACAAAGAGACAAAATACAACCATAAGACCAATTATTTTTTGATAACGCTTCATTTATAAACCTCTTTTCTCTATCCTAAATTTAAATAGGTTATGTTTATAATAACAAAAGTTAACACTACGAGAAAATTGTTTACTACATTTGTTCACGAAATCGTACGAATTTACGTATGTTACTTTTTTATTTCAAGCGAATTACTAGACAAAATATATTTTTTTACTATTATTTCTCTAAATAAAAGTGATAAAACTAATTTTATTGTTACTTTTGTAAATACCTCTCCCTATTTTTTAACAATTCCTTAAACATTAATCCATGTTTTACACTGTATTCCTTAACAACATTTCGGTACAATACAAATACAACGATTTTAAATGAGGTGATGTTCATGGCAAAGCGCTATGAAAATATGGATAATGTTAGTACAAAAAAATCAATTCGCTCTTTTTTACGCTGGCGTAAAGAACGAAAGCAAAACAAAAAAGATTTTTCTTTCTTAGTAGAACAATCACCCGTTAAACAAAGTGCATTTTTGCAAAGTAATGTTGAAAAAACGACTATCACATGGATTGGGCATTCCACTTTTCTTATCCAAACGAATGGACTTAATATATTAACAGATCCAGTATGGGCTAATAAATTAAAGCTAGTTCCAAGACTTACAGAACCTGGACTCTCTATAGAAGCACTACCTAAAATTGATATTGTCCTTATTTCACATGGTCATTATGATCATTTAGATTTTTCAACTCTTCGTCAGTTGAATGATGATGTTCTATATCTTGTACCTATTGGATTAAAAAAATTATTTACTCGTAAGAAATTTAAACATGTAGAAGAGTATAAATGGTGGGAAAGTACGATAATTAACGAAGTTTCTTTTCACTTCGTACCCTCTCAGCACTGGACGAGAAGATTCTTATTTGATATGAATACGTCTCACTGGGGTGGATGGATTATTGATAATGAAACGACTATGGAAACCATATATTTTTGTGGTGACAGTGGCTATTTCCAAGGTTTCAAAGAAATTGGTGAACGCTTTTTAATTGATATTGCTCTTATGCCCATTGGCGCTTATGAACCAGAATGGTTTATGAAAGTATCTCATGTTTCACCTGAAGAGGCCGTGCAAGCTTATTTAGATTTAAACGCTACGCATTTTATACCAATGCATTACGGAGCTTTTGCACTCGCCGATGAAACACCTCGTGAAGCAATAACTAGACTTCGAAATAATTGGAATTTGCGCATGTTACCGTGGGAACAACTGCATGTACTCTTTTTAGGTCAAACTTTTATTTATAGTAACGCAACAAATAATAAGCAAATAAAAGAAAAAATTGAAACTTTACATGTGTAACGTAATGACTGATTTTCTATATCCAACATATAATATAGAAAATCCTATAGTGAAACTTTAATTAGTGGGTTTTCTTCATCCCCACTGATTATTTGCCTTCACCAATCAAGCTTTTACGGGCAGCCCGCTACCTAACCTCTTTGCTCCAGCTAAATTTGAGGTAGAGAGTTTTACTGTCCACAAATAGCGGGATAAAGGGTGTTTTCTATGAATGAATATTTACAGACTCGCTATATCATTAGCGGTAGTGCCTGTGTAGCTCTTCTTATTTCTTACTTTCTATTTACATAAAAAAGCTACTTGAAATATATTTTCAAGTAGCTTTTTTATTACTCTGCTAAATACATAAATCCGATTGCGCCCGGACCTGTATGAGTACTAATAATAGGCGTTGTATAGAAAATTTCTGATTGAGCAAATCCACTTACTTTTTCAACCGCCGCTTTCATACTTTCAGCTAAAGGAATTGCTTTCGCATGCGGAATTGCAACAGCTTTTACGACTTTTCCAGCCGTATCTTGCTCAAATAACTTAGCTAATGTTTTTACAATTTGGCCTTGGCTACGAACTTTCGTTACAGGATTATAAACACCGTCTTCAAGACTAGCAATTGGCTTTATATTAAGTAGAGAACCGATAAACGCTTTTCCTTTACCGATACGTCCACCCTTCACTAAGTTTTCTAATGTATCCACTACTACATATAAACGAGTATTCTTTCTTACTTCATCTACACGTTTTAAAATTTCTTCTAGTGAGCGTCCGTCATTTGCCATTTTTGCAGCTTCAATTACTTGATATGCTAAAGCATGTGTAATAAATTGAGAATCAACAACTGTTACTTTTGTATCAGTCATTGATGCAGCGCTATTTGCAGTTGCTACAGTACCGCTCATTCCACTTGTCATATGGATAGAAAGGACTTCGCTTCCATCTTCCCCTAGCTTGTCATACATTTCTACAAATGTACCCATAGCTGGTTGTGATGTTTTTGGTAATTCCTCTGATTTAATCATTTCTTCAATAAATTCGTCAGGTTGTAAATCAACGCGATCTAAATATGTTTGTCCATTTACAGAGATTGATAATGGTAAAACATGAATGTCATACTTTTCGATTACGTCTTGTGATAAATCTGCCGTTGAATCTGTTACAATTTTAATTTTTTGCATACTATACTTCTTCCCTTTCCAATACGCTCTCCTTGTTATTATACTAGTATTCCCATTGCTTTCAACAATTTGGAACGAAATTTCATCAAATTAATTATATTTTCATATCTAAAATGAAAAAGACAGAGTTTACTAACCCTGTCCGTACTTCGTATCATGCATTTTTTTCAAGGGTATTTGTTTTATATACATTTAAATAATCATTCCACTTCAAACAATTTTGTAAATATTCACGGAAAGAATACGAAAATCTTGGGTGTTTTTGTTTTTGAATTTTTGCAATAAATAATTGAAGACGAGACTGAATTAGAAACGATAATGGATGCTGTGCCTGTAGGACAGGGATTTCGAATATTTTAATGCAATCCCCTGTTGAATGAGTGAAATAAAAACTTTTCGTAATCACAATATCAATCCTCTTTTTCATTGGATTTTTGAACTTCCTCTACTTTGCGCTGTAACACGTTGTTTAAAGTGGAGTAAAATCAGACTTATATGATTTCTGTAGTCCTTATGGCTAGAAGATTTATACTCTATTCATCTCCACCTAATTCACCTTCCCGCCCTAAATATCTCTGAGACGGGAATCTCATTATCCATCAATTGTTTAATACATTTAGTATAAGCTTATAAAAGCGCAAAGTTTGTCTAAATTTTGGAGATTCTATAATTTTTTTCTTCTATATATTGTATACGTTTATAGCTATAGTATAACAAATAAATAAAAAAGTGCCTTTATAACGAGGCACTTTTCGACTGCATTTCTTCTCTTTTCTTTTTCCTCTTACTAACAACCTTTGATAACGCAATACTTACTTCATAAATACAAATAAGCGGCACTGCAACTAAACTATGAGATAAAAAGTCTGGCGGTGATATACAAGATGCAATGATAATTAATGCTACGTAAGCATACCTTCTTATTTTTATTAAAAATTCCGCCGTAAGTATTCCAATACTAGTTAAAAACATTACAACGACTGGCAATTCAAAAATCACAGCAAATGGAACTGTTAAATTAAGTACAAAATGAAAATACTTTTCTGTCGTAAACATCGTATTAAACATTTCATTACCTATCGTAGTTAAAAAGTGAAATAGAAACGGCATTACAATAAAGTATCCAAAACATAAACCTGCAATAAATAACATAGACAATACCGGTATATACATTATTGTCATCTTTTGTTCATTTGGATGTAAACCCGGTTTTACAAATAACCAAATTTGTATAGCAGCAAAAGGAATTGTACAAACGATAGCAAATACTGTAGCAATCGAGAAAAAAATCCACAATACATCACTAGGACCGAGAACAGTTAATTTCATTGGTAAATCTTTTACAAGCCAAAAATAAATATCCTTTGTAAAAGTAAATCCAATAATTAAAAATAGTACAAAGGATAACACCGTATATATTACTCTTTTTCGAAGCTCAACAATATGTTCTACTACGCTCATTTCCCGATTTTCCATCTCGTTCACCACACTTTATTTATCCATTACAAGGAAAATACACTACATTTTTTCTTTCTTTTCCTTTTCTTGAAATGCGTCATCTGTCAATTCTTTCGTTGATTTTTTAAACTCTTTTAACGTTTCCCCTAAAGCCTTCCCGATTTCCGGCAATTTTTTAGGTCCAAATAAAATGAGTACTGCTACTAAAATTAAAATTAACCCTGGAAAGCCAATATTTGAAAACATTTCCCCATCCCCTTTATTAGTAGTTTCCTTGTCCTACTATTACATAATTTTATTTTGTCAAAAAAGTTTGAAAACGTCAACAAATCCATTGTCTTTTGTCAAAAAAATTCAAAAATATAATCAATTATACAAATTTCATTTTCTATTGCTCTTGTGTATGATATGGTAAGGGAAATGACATATTATTTTATGATAGTAGAAAGGATTTGCATTATGACTGAAAAAATGACACGAATGACCCAATTTGTAAAAGAAGAAATTGCAAATGCAATTACACATGGTATCGGTGCCATTTTAAGCATCCCAGCCTTAATCATATTGATTATTCATGCTTCTAAGCACGGTACCGCATCAGCCGTAGTTGCATTTACTGTTTATGGTGTAAGTATGTTCTTACTGTACTTGTTTTCAACATTGCTACATAGCATTCATCATCCTAAAGTAGAAAAAATATTTACTATTTTAGATCATTCAGCCATTTACTTATTGATTGCTGGCACGTATACTCCTTTTCTACTTATTACACTTCGTGGCCCATTAGGATGGACGTTGCTTGCTATAATATGGACACTAGCAATCGGAGGTATCGTCTTCAAAATTTTCTTTGTACGTCGCTTTATTAAGGCATCAACGCTATGTTATATCATAATGGGATGGCTCATAATCGTTGCTATTAAACCACTTTATGAAAATCTAACTGGACATGGTTTTTCACTACTTTTAGCAGGTGGCATTTTATATTCTGTCGGAGCTATATTCTTCCTTTGGGAAAAGCTACCTTTCAACCATGCCATATGGCACCTGTTCGTTTTAGGTGGTAGTGCGATGATGTTCTTCTGTGTACTCTTTTATGTCTTACCTACAGCATAATAAAAAGGATTCAGCTTACGATAAGCTGAATCCTTTTTTATTACTTATGTAATTGTGATGCAATAACTTCCTGTGTATGCTTCGTTAATTCTTTAATATCCATATTCGCATAATCTTCAGGTGTAATCGGCTTAGAAATTGTTACTGTTGCATGAGCTGGCTTCATACGATTTCCATTTGCTTCAAACATCTTATATGTACCATCTAACGTTACAGGTAAAATTGCTACACCTGACTTTACTGCAAGATGAAAACTACCAGCCTTAAACTCTCCAACTTCGCCACCCTTACTTCTCGTTCCTTCAGGGAAAATTACGATAGAATGTCCATTCTTTAATAGTTCAATTCCATCTTTAATCGCTTGAAGAGAT
Source organism: Bacillus sp. cl96 (assembly GCF_900100505.1). NCBI lineage: Bacteria > Bacillati > Bacillota > Bacilli > Caryophanales > Bacillaceae > Bacillus > Bacillus sp. cl96. Next base: position 138,911 of record NZ_FNDM01000003.1, on the reverse strand, counting down.
TGACGACGATCGCTACGATCCATAAATACACAATTCATCAGTTCCATCCAAGTTGGTACAACTGGGAACTTTTTAATCTCTGCTTTTGAAACGAATCCAATTGGTTTATTTAAGTAACCTAGTAAAACAGGGATATCCATATTACTTTGGTGATTACTTACAACTAGTACTGGCTTGTCTTTCGGAACATTTTCAAGTCCTTTCACTTCTACTGCCCCTCCAGCTACACGTACCATTTTCTTACCAAACCAATTTGTCGTTTTATACACAGCATTGTCTTTTTCTTTTGGCGCCATCGTATTTACTTGTCTTTTAAGACGCCACATTCTCGGTGTAATCGCAATTACGATTAAAATTAAATAAAAGATTTTAAAAAACGTTTGAATCATACAGAACCCCCACCTATTATCATTCCGACCTTCATTATACTAGACAAACGAAGGAAAAAGAAGAAAAAAAGTCCAAACAGCAAGTGTTCGGACTTTTTAAGCATTCTATATTAGAAACGTTTTGCTAATTCACGAGCATTAGCAATTGCTGCTTCTTTAATTTCTTGTGCTTTTTCAGGGTTTGCATTCATGCCTTCAACTGCAATATATTCAGTATCATTCACACCGACAAATCCTAATACAGTCTTTAAGTGATTACGACCGAAGTCTACAGCTGCGTATGCTCCTTCAGAATATACGCCACCTGTTGCTTGAATGTGAAGTGCTTTTTTACCTTCTAATAAGCCGACTGGACCATTTTCAGTATATTTGAATGTTTTACCTGCGATTGCTACGTTATCTAAGTATGCTTTTACTACTGGTGGATAGCTAAAGTTCCACATTGGAGTTACGAATACATAACGATCTGCATTCATAAATGTTTCTAAGTTTGTGTTCATTGCTGCTACTTTTTGTTGTTGAACTTCAGTTAAAGCTTCAAAGCCTTCACCTGCTGCAAATTTACCCCAAGCAGCAAATACATCTGCATCAATTGCTGGTACTGTAGTGTTGAATAAATCAATTGTTACAACTTCGTCTTGTGGATGTTCGTTTTTATAAGCTTCGATGAAAGCTTCCCCTACTGCCATTCCGAAAGAACCTTCTGCTGAATTTGGATTTGCTGTAATAAATAGTACTTTTGTCATTGTATTCTCTCCCTTTTTTCTCTTTATCTTTAATTCAAGATTTGTTTTTTAAAAGTTAATAACTTACCTTATGTAAGTATAATATAAAAAGTTTTAATCAATGTCAATAAAAAATAGCTACTTTTTTTTCGTAAGTTAATGATTTACTTTGTTTCCTTAAAATTTAGTATACAGATATTACAAACTCTTTCATATAAAAAGGCTACCTCTACAACCTATAGAGATAGCCTTCTATTACATATTATTTTTGAAATACATGTTTTACTTTTTCAGCTGGAATATTACTTCCGCCTCTACCTTTTACATCTTCAATCATCATTGTAATGACCATATCTGGCGAATTTAAATCAAATGCAGCGAACCAACCTAGTTCTTTTCCTTCGGCCTCTTTTGATACTTTTAATTCCGCTGTACCTGTTTTTCCAGCAAGAGTCATACCATCAATTTTAGCAATTTTCCCTGTACCATCTGGATCATTAATTACTTTCGTCATTGCAGTTTTTAATATATCCTGATTTCCTTTAGAAATTACATTTTCTTTCCAAGCTTTTGGTTGTTTATCTGTTTTAATAATATACGGTGACGGAATCGTTCCATCATTTACAATTGGCGCATACGTTAAAGCTAAATGAAGAGGAGTCATTAATACTTGTCCTTGTCCATATCCCGTATCTGCCATTTGAATATCATTTTTAATGCCGTCATTTGCAATTTTAGAAGCAGGGAATCCATATTCAATTGGTAGTTTCTCATCGAATCCGAATTTTTTTGCTTCACTCATAAACTTGTCTTTTCCGATTTTCAAAGCTTCTTGTGCGAAGTAAATATTATCCGAGTATTTCATCGCCTTATCAAGATCAATCGGATTTGCATCTTTCACACGCGTTACATAGTAATTACCCCAAGAAGAATCTTTTGTCCATTTTAATCCTTCAATTTTCAACTCTTCTTTTGGATCAATTGTTTTCGTTTCAAGACCAATTGCAGCTGTAATAGGTTTAAATACAGAACCTGGTACCGACAATTGTGTAAAGCGATTTGTCATTGGTTTTTTCGGATCATTATTCCAAGCTTCGCGTTGTGCCTTCGATGTCCCTCGTGCAATTATATTAGGATCATATGCTGGACTACTTACTAGTGCAATTGTTTCTCCACTTTTCGGATTAATTGCTGCACTTGAACCAGCTTCGCCCTTCATTTCATTATACGTTTTTTCTTGAACAACACTATCAATAGTTAAAGTTACATTTTCTCCATCAACAGCATCTGTTTTTGCCAAGTTTTTAATTTCTTTTCCTTGCGCATCTTCTACAAAGACACGGCCACCTTTTTTACCGCGTAGCTTTTCCTCTAATACTTGCTCTAAACCAGCTTTACCAACTGGGTCATCAGCTTGATAGCCTTTCTTTTGTAGCGTTTTTAAATCTTCAGCATTTACCTTTCCAATATAACCAGTCAGATGAGCTGCCGCTTCCCCTAACGGATATGTACGAACATTTACAGGTTTTGTTGAAACACCTGGTAAATCAATGTACGTATTTTGTGTTGCCCCTTCAGGCAAAATTCCAATTGGTACGAGATACCCTGGTTTTACCCATTTAGCAGCTAATTTTTGATCAATTTCTTCTACAGACATATTTAATAACTTCGCTACTGTTTCTTTCGTTTGCGGAGCAGCATCGCCTAACTTTTCAGGAATCAATCCGATTTCAGAAGCTTTCCCATTCGTTGCAAGACCTTTTCCATTACGATCGTATATTTCACCACGTTTTGGCTGTGTTGTCTGCATACGCACTTTACTATCTTTCGTCATGCCTGGGAAAATAAAATCAGGAGTCCAATCTATTTTCCAAGATTCTTTATCTCCATCTTTTTCTTTCACCATTTTTGCTTCATGACCAAATGTAATTTTACCACCAACTGTATCCATGCTTACTTTAAAAGGAACAGGGCCTTCATCTTTTTTATCTTCTTTTACTTCCCCTGTTTCTACCTTTAAGTCTTTCACTTCGATACCAGAATAAATTTTTTCATATTTCTCAGTAAACTCTTTCTTTGAAATATCTTTTTTTGCATTTTTTGATAGTTGATCATACATATCTGCAAATTTTTGTTTATTCCACGCTTTTACATATGTATCAAACGCTTCTTGTGGTTTTTCTTCTTTACCACATCCAACTAACATGAATGTTAAGCAAAGAAAAAGAATCCCCCATATCTTTCTCAATCGATTCTCCTCCTCTTTCTATATTAGTACTTTTGAAAATTTTAGCATTTTTACATGCTACCTATCATTATAGCACTATCGAATCTCATCTATAAACTTATATTGGTGAATATAAATAAAAAGATTGATGCGAATTCTCACATCAATCTTTTTTATTATTGTTGTTTCTCATATACATGGTAATAATACGTATATGGGTTTTTTTCATCCGTTAAACCTTTTTCTACAAAAATCTCTTTCCAATTTGTCATATCTATTTCTGGGAAGAATGTATCTCCTTCAAATGCATGATGGATTTTTGTTATATATAACTTGTCTACATAAGGTAAAAAGAGGTCGTAAATTTGCGCTCCACCAAAAATAAAAATCTCTTCTTCATTTTTACATAGTTCAAACACTTCTTCTACAGAATGAACAACTTCACAACCTTCAACATGATACCCTTCATTACGAGTTACAATAATATTACGTCTTCCAGGCAGTGGTCTACCAATCGCTTCATAGTTCTTTCTTCCCATAATAAGCGGGTGACCCATCGTTGTTTTCTTCACGTATTGTAATTCACTCGGTAAACGCCAAGGTAAATTATTATCTTTACCAATTACTCTATTTTCGTCCATAGCGACCATAAATGAAACAATCATTTTTTCATCTCCTCTACAATTATACTGCAACCGGTGCTTTAATTGCTGGATGCGGATCGTATCCTTCAATCGTTAAATCTTCCATTTCAAAATCGAAAACAGATTTCACATCTGGATTTAATGTAAGTTTCGGGAATGGACGTGGTTCACGTGCCAATTGCTTTTCTACTTGTTCAAAATGATTTGTATAAATGTGTGCATCACCAATTGTATGAACAAATTCTCCCACTTCAAGTCCGCATTCATGTGCAATTAAATGTGTTAGTAGTGAGTAACTTGCAATGTTAAATGGAATCCCAAGGAATATGTCACCACTTCTTTGATATAACTGACAAGAAAGCTTTCCATCTGCTACATAAAACTGGAATAGCGTATGACAAGGCGGTAAGGCCATACTTGGTACATCTTCTGGATTCCAGGCAGAAACGATTAAACGACGTGAGTCTGGTGTTTTTTTAATCATTTCAATTACATCTTTTAATTGATCAAGTGTCTCACCAGCTGTCGTTTTCCAAGCACGCCACTGTTTACCGTAAACGTCTCCTAAATAACCATATTTATTTGAGAACTCATCATCTTCTAAAACGTTCTTTTTAAACAATTCCATTTGCTCGTCGTACTGTACTTTAAATTCTTCATCTTGTTGTGAGCGAAGACCAAAATCAGTCATGTCAGGGCCAGTATACTCATCACTTTCTACCCAGCTCTTAAAAGCCCATTCATTCCAAATGTTATTATTATGCTGCAATAAATAGCGAATATTTGTATCACCTTTCATAAACCAAAGCAGTTCACTTGCTACAAGGCGAAACGGTACTCTCTTTGTTGTTAATAAAGGAAAACCTTTACTTAGATCAAAACGCATTTGATATCCAAATACAGATACAGTGCCTGTCCCTGTACGGTCTTCTTTCTTCGTACCATGTTCCATTACATGGCGGCATAAATTTAAGTATTCATTTTCAGCATGTTTCATATGTAGGAAAACCTTCTTTCAATCGTATATGCAATTTATCATAACATGAAAAATGATAAATTTAATAATCCTAATTAATAAAATTTCTTGCGCTAATTCTTACAAAATTATTAACTTTCCAAATATAAAAAGGTTTTCATTTTCTATTACCGAAAGTATAGTGCGGTAGAACAAAATTTATATTTGGAGGTTAGAAGTATGTCTAAAATTGAAACGCCTGTTATGACTTCTTTACAAACAACGGCTGAAAAAATGATGAAGGATTTAAATGTTCCTGGTGCTGCTGTCGCTGTTATAAAAGACGGTGAAGTTATTATTTCAGAAGGTTTCGGCTATCGTAATATAGAAACAAAAGAGGCTGTTACACCGAATACTCGATTCGCAATCGGTTCCTCAACGAAAGCATTTGGCACACTTTCATTAAGCTTGTTAGCACAGCAAAAAAAGTTTAATTGGGATACCCCTATCCAGTCTTATATACCTAACTTTACTTTATCTGAACTACTTGCTAGCTCACAAGTTACAGGACGGGATTTAGCTTCTCATCGAACTGGAGTGAGTCGTCATGAGGCTCTTTGGTACAGTTCTTCCTTATCTCGAAAAGATCTCGTTGAAAAAATAAAACATTTACCACTTGATGCACCGTTCCGAACTGCATTTCTATATAACAATTTAATGTATGCAACAATTAGCTACATTGTTGAAAACATTACAAATCAAACGTGGGAGCAATACACTACAGAACATATTTTAGAACCTTTAAATATGAGACATACAAACTTCTCTGTTAACGATTCACAAACTACAGATGATTACGCTTTACCTTACATTGAAAATGACGGTGAAATAAAAGCAGTTCCATTCCGTAACATCGATACAGTTGGCGCTGCTGGGTGTATTAATTCCACAATTGAAGATATGGCAAATTGGGTACTTCTCCACTTAAATGAAGGAAAATTTGGAGATCATGAATTAATCTCCTCTGAATTATTACAACAAATGTATACACCACACAATTCAATTCCAGACCAACCGGTTTTATCACTCCCTGAATCTCCATTAAATAGTTACGGTCTTGGTTGGTTTATTAGCGCTTATCGTGGTAAAAAAGTGATTCATCATGGCGGTAATATCGATGGATTTTCAGCGCTTGTTTCATTCATACCAACAGAAAACATAGGCCTTGTCATTTTAACGAATGCTGGAGGAACATTACTTCCTACTTATCTCGCTAATCAAATTTATGACGAACTACTTGAATTAGAATCCATTGATTGGCATAAACGTGCTGTAGAAGATACTAAAAAAATGAAGGAAATGATGAAAGAAGCAACTGAATCCCTCCCTGAACAAATTAAAGGGACTACACCTTCGCACAAGTTAGAGGATTATACTGGTACTTTTGAACATCCTGCATACGGAACATTACAAGTATACAAACAAGATGATTCGTTATATGTACAATTTATGGAAATGGATATTCAATTAGGGCATCATCATTACGACATCTTCTCTGCAAAAGTTGACTTATTCCAAATGAAAATGAGCTTATTATTCGCTTATGAAATGAATGTAAGTGGTGAATTCCCATCCCTTCAGTTACATGTACCAGCTACATTAAGTACTCAGCCGCTTACATTTAAGAAAATTAAATAAGTATTTTGATGGTAAAAAATAAAGGTAGGTGCGAATCACACCTACCTTTTCTATTTCATATCAATCTTATCTGATTGAAACCAAATTGGCTTCGATAACTCAAAGTTATTATGATCCTCTAAAACTATAGTAAGGCGCTCTAACATATCATCTAACATATGCGGCGCTGCTCGTAATGTCCAGACAACTGAGGAGAAAACTGTCATACCAACGTACACCGTGTATAATTTCCAGAATTCCTCTGGTATTTTTCTATTAAAGTATCCTTCTATTTGTCCGATTGAATACGGAATACTAATGTCCCTTGCAAACAGTGCAATTTTCACAAAATCATGAAGTGGATCGCCCCAATCGTAGCCATTAAAATCAACAACACCTACATATTTTCCATCCCGTACAATTATATTTTCTAAGTGAAAATCATCGTGTTGAAATCGATTTGGGCGGTTCTTTAAATATATTTCATTTTCTTCAATAAACTTTATGATTTTATCATCATTTTTTCTGTTTATTCCACATGTTTTATATGCCTCTAAATATTTACTATGTTTTTTCATTGCTCTTTCATACCATGGAAGTATATTATTAGGAGCTTCATATGTATGCATTTTTGCTAAATCTTTCCCTGCCTCTATACCAATATCATATTGTTCTTTTGGTGAATACGTAGGCAATAACTTCTTCGCATCTTCCCCTTCTAAATACGAAAAGATGCCATAGCATAAACCTTCTTCTGCCAACAAACCTATTTCAATTGGTTTTTGTGCTTGCACACTACGATTTTGCATTTCATTTAAGATTTGAAACTCTATTTTCTTTCTTTCATACTCTTTTATATCGCCTGTCCGCAATAAATATTTATCATTATTCGCACTCGTAATTATATATTTCTTATCAGGTGAAAAACCTTTAGAAATTTCTTTAATATCCACTGCATTTTTTACTATTTGTATATTGTTTTGCCATGCTGTAATTATCTTCATATCTATTCCCCTTACATTTCTGCATTTGGTGTATAGGCAACTTCTACAATAAATCCATTCGGATCGTAAAAATCAATCGTATAGTAACCTTCCGAATAATGATTCATTTCAATTGGACCACGTATTACCTTCACTTTCGTACTAGAAAGAAAATCTGCTACTTCCTCAACTACTTCTCTATGAATAGCTTGATAACAAATATGTCTAGGCCCTAACGTCCTTACAATTTCCTCATCTACTTCTTTAAAGTATATTTCACTTTCTCCTGTGCTATATGCTATTTCATTTAACTTTCTCCACCCAATTATGGAAAACAACTTATTATAAAAAGAAATGGATTCCTCTAAATTTGCTACCCAAAATTCAATATGATGAATGCCTGCTCGCAGTGTATTCATATTAAGAATACGCTCCTTGTACTACTTGCACAATTTCCATCGGCTTATGAACCATGTAATCTGGTGCATCTTTTTTCACTGTTTCAATAACATCATATCCCCAAGATACCCAAATTACGTTCACTCCAGCCTTTTTACACGCTGCTACGTCTCGCTGTTCATCACCGACATATAACATATCTTTCTCTGTTATTTTTTTTGATTTCAAAAATCTTTTTATCATTTTATCTTTACCAAACAAATTTTTAGAACAATACACTTCTTGAATATTTTCGATACCATTCTTGTGTAAAAACGCCCGAATATGCTCTTCTGAGTTCGATGATATGACTGCAATTCCGTAGCCTTTTTTATGTAGTTCATCTAATACTTCTTTCATCCCATGGAACAAAACGAGATTTTTTATAGCAGGCTGATATAATTTATAAAATTCCAACGCTAATATCGGTAGTTTATACAGTGGTACATTAAGTTGTTTACATCTCTCTGGCATCGTTAATTTACGTAAATGTTCAATTTCGTCTTCCTTTACTGCTTTATACCCATGTTTTTCAGCAAGTTGATTATAAATCGGTACAAATATATTTTGTGAATCTACTAATGTGCCATCAAAGTCAAAAACAATATATTTTTGCATTCCCATACTCCCTTTGCTTCTTTTTTCTAAACCTATGTTATTCAACAACATAGGTGTCTGTCCCTTCTATAAAAATAAAAAAGAACAAGATTTTCTCTTGTTCTTTTTAAGACAACCATTTCGGTGGTACATTCGTATTCCAATAAATATTTCCTAACTCATGATGTCCAGAGTATCCATCATCAAAACGGTGGTAATGGAAATTAAAATAATAACCATCTTGCGGTGGATGATCTCTTCTTACATGGAAACGCAATAAATCATTTCCAGATTTCGTATCGTAGACGTGAAAAATCTTCTCATTATTTCCACCAGCTGGTTTTTGAGAAATCGCTAATGATTGTAGTGAATCTTCTGGTACATCACTAGCAAGCTCAGCAATTGCCTCTTCAATTTTCGGTAATATTACATCTTTAAACTCATCTTCAATTACTGGACCAATTTTAGTACCAAACTTTTGCATCGACTGCTTCTCTGCTTCTTGCATTGCATAAGTAATAAAAGTATCGGTGGTTAACCTGTCATTCGTTTCTTCATATGTATAGGACGTGCTCTCCAAACTTTGTTGCCCAGCTGTGCTCGTAGGCTTGTCCGCAGCTTTGGCATTATCAAGTAATATGGAAGGAGGCGTCACTAAACCAAATGTAAACACGGTAATTAATGCGACTAAGGTTTTTCTAAACCAATTTGGCATTTATGTTCCCTCCCCTTTCACTCATTATTTTTTATATAACGGTGGTTTCTTCTATTATACAAAATGATTGTAATTTTTGCACTTTACAATTTTGTTAACGTTCACATATTTTTCACTTGAATATGAAATTGTAAGATTTCATACAATAAAAATACAACAACAATAAGGAGGCGATCAGATGACTTTAGATGTCATGTATTCCGCCGCAAGTATACTCGTTTTAGTATATTTTATTTATCAATGTGTTACAGACTAGAAAAAGAGCCGTCACTGGCTCTTTTTTACTGGTACAAATACAATCCATACAATTAATAAAATAAAAACAACGCTGCCTACCACAGCTGGCAATAAATAAAACTGTGAAAGTATAACTATTCCATATAAAAGTATTGCTGGTAGTAGTAAATAACGATCTGCCTTCCATCTTAACAATAGTAATTTCCCTTCATCACAATATAAACGAAGAAACATCTTATTCGTAAATTCATTCCAATAATCACGTGCATAGCGAGAAATTGCAACTACAGCAAATACGAGAACAATAGCTGCAATCCACCTTGGAGTCATAATTATACTTGCAGTACTGATACATACAATTTGAATATAAAATATTCGTGCAGTACTTGTACGGAAAAATTCTTTCAAAAAAGATTCGACAATACGAGAATCAGCTTTTTTCCCTAAAAGTCTTTTAGAGCGCGGAAACATCCACGGTTTTTTATTCGAACTACTCGGTTTAGCCGCATGACCACCAACTTGCATAATTCCGCTCGTCCAGCGCATGCTTTCCTCCTTTTCTTTCTCGATTTCTTTAAAAAAGAACTTTTTATAATTCATTTTCTCTTTTACTAATACACTACTTAAGAAAATTACTAGACCGATAAATAGAATTGAATACAACGGATTTTTATAAATAAAAAATAAACTAATTCCAAAAAAGGACACGCTCATAGAAAATACTACATTTTTTACAATCCATAAAACCCATCGTTTCCCCACATGTACATGAACAAATCTCGTTAACAACGACAACATAAATCGAAATATAGTAAAGAATACCCAAAATAATAGGACTTGTATCTCTGTTACTTCGATACTTTTCATCAACACTGGTAACATAATAACGACTACTATTATATTCGTTATCGCTATTCGAACAAATGTGTACATCATGCCATACTGGACTAATTTTCGCATATGTGTTGCATACGAAATTAAAAATAAACTATCCGCTTGCTCAAAAAATGAACGAACTCCTCTTGGATATGTTACTAGATAAAATGCGAGTAATCCTAATCCGAAATAAATCGTCTCTTCCGTTGATAATTCATTTATCCATAGCGATCGATAATAGATTCCCATAAATATAAGTGCTGGAATAATAATATATAATGCGACTGTCCAATCTGTTACCGAACGTATAGACTTCCATTTCCGCTCAAGTTCATGGCGTAATCTCTTATAAAATTGTTGTTTAATCATGTTGTTCACGCCTTACAATTACATCAAAGCAGTCTAATAATGAACTACCCGGCATTTCCGCTAATATTTGAATAGATTCTAAATGTCCATCTGCGACTAATGTACCTTGTGAAATGAGTAAAAATCTTTCACAAATTTTTTCAGCAGTATCTAATACGTGCGTACAAAGTAAAATTCCTGCCCCGCGCTCTTTTTCTTTATATAAATAATTTAAAAACTCTTTCGTAGCTACTGGATCTAAACCGATAAAAGGTTCGTCAATGATATAAAAATCTGGCTCAGTTAAAAACGCCAATATTAGCATAGACTTTTGTTTCATGCCTTTTGAAAACTTTGATAAATACTCATGTTTATGCTTATTCATTCGAAAAGTATGTAATAATTGTTCCGCTCGTTCTTCCCAACTTCCCATTTCACTTCCACGAGCTGCCATTAATAATTCAATATGTTCCCAGAGCGTCAAGTAATCATAGTATGTTGGATGTTCTGGTACGTATGCATACGGATTTTTCTTTTCACCGAATGATATTTCACCGTCCATATTTACAAGTAATCCGAGTATCGTTTTAATCGTCGTACTTTTCCCAGCACCATTTGCTCCAATAAGAGCAACTAGTTCACCTTTTTCGATAGAAAAAACTATATCATGAATTGTTTTTTCGCCTATTTCATATCCAGCTGAGCGGATATTTACTTTTAACATGCATTCCCCTTCTTTCCATTTCCAATACAATCAAGGAAAAGAATAACATATAACTATCTATATATCATTATAAAATATTTATTTTCATAGCAGGAAAAAACATTTTTTAACAGAATATTAAATGTTTGATTACATTTTATTGGAGTTGATAATATGTCTTTTCAAATTCGTGAAGCAACGATAGATGATATAGACGCACTTTGTTCTTTAACGAAAGAATTAAAAGGTTCCTCTATTTCCTATGAAGATATGAACAACCGCCTACAATTCGTACAAATGAGTCCGTTTGATTTTTTATATGTTTACGAGGAAGAAGAAGCTATATTTGGATTACTTGGATTTCGCATACGTGAAAATTTAGAAGATGTAACACGTTATGGAGAGATTTCAATTATTAGCGTTGATTCTAACATACGACGGAAAGGCATTGGACAAGTTTTGATGGATTATGCCGAGCAATTAGCAAAGAAACATAATTGCATTGGCACATGGCTAGTTAGTGGAACAAAAAGAGTAGAAGCTCATCCTTTTTACAAAAAATTAGGTTATGAAGTAAATGGCTACCGATTTGTAAAATATTTTTAAACTACTTTATAAAGTGAAGGGACTATAACTATGACAAACATTAAAGCAATTTTCATTGATCGTGACGGTACAATTGGTGGTGACACTACAATACATTATCCAGGATCTTTTACATTATTTCCATTCACAAAAACATCCTTGCAAAAACTAAAAGCTAAAAATATAAAAATTTTTTCTTTCACAAATCAACCCGGTATCGCAGATGGAATAGCAACTGTAGCCGATTTTGTACAAGAATTAGAAGGCTTCGGTTTTGATGATATTTATGTATGTCCTCATAAACACGGTGATGGTTGTGAATGCCGTAAACCAAGTACAGGCATGCTGCTTAAAGCAGCAAAAAAACATGGACTTAATTTAACACAATGTGCTGTAGTTGGTGATCGTTGGACTGATATTGTTGCAGGAGCAAAAGTAAATGCGACTACGATTCTAGTCCGAACAGGCGCTGGGTATGATGCTTTGCATACGTACCGAGACAAATGGGCACATATTGAACCAAACTACATTGCAGATAACTTTGAAGATGCAACAAACTGGGTTTTAAATCAACTATAATACAAATGAAAATTTTGATTCACCCGAAATAATTTAAAACATAGTTAAAATAGCCTTTTGGCAAATAATTGTATTCCACAAAACGGATCCCCTCAAAAGGTAGCAAGTTCCCTTTTGATACGCAAACATTGCAATTCAAATTATATTTTTTATTAGTAACAGCAATTAACGTAAAGAAGGAATAGCTTAGTGGCTATCCCTTCTTTATTGACTTCTATTATTTACATTTGTTATCTGTTTTTATTGAGTATTCTCATCGTTTTTATACTCCAAAATATCCCCTGGCTGACACTCCAAAGCTTTACATATCGCTTCTAATGTTGAAAAACGAACCGCTTTTGCTTTCGCATTTTTCAAAATAGAAAGATTCGCCATCGTAATTCCAACCTTCTCTGAAAGCTCCGTTACACTCATTTTTCGTTTTGCTAACATGACGTCAATATTAATAATGATTGTCATATCCGCCACCTCAAACCGTCAAATCATTTTCTGATTTTATGTGAATTGCCTCTTGTAGAAGTCGTTGGAGGATAGCAGCAAAAACGGCGATAACGAGCGAAGCAAAAACGATAATGAGTCCCACTAACCCAATAGGAGGATCCATTTTTTTCGCTATAAAATGAAAAAGTGGCAAACTTAATACATACAAACCACTGATTGTAATTGCACAGCGCTTTATATTCTTTAACGCCTTCACTGATAATTCCGAGAACGCTGTGTTCTCATCAATGTACTGTAAAAGATTGAAAGCCTGATAAAGAGCAACGTAAAAAGGCACAGCTGCTCCATACATTACAATGAAAACAAGATATTTTATCGGAGCAATGTTAGGATACAAATTCGCTGTGAAATCCGCCATTTCCGGCACTAAAAATATGCATAAAGCAAGCACTGAAATTCCAGCAAGAAAAATAATTACTTTTAAGAACATTGTTGAACTTCGTTTAAGATTCATTTACAATACCTCACTTATTTAATGGCAACATAATTTTATCACAACATTTATTGTTTAACAATAAATAAATATCGTTTTATTTTTGTCATGTTTTTTAATTTAGGCAAAAATAAAAAAGAATTTCTCATTACAAAGAAATTCTTTTTCTTGAAAATGCCTCTTTCAACTTAATTTTTTAAAACGTTAATTCGTAATGGAAATAACGATTATCTCTCAAATAGCCATTTTCAGCATATAATCGTTGTGCTGATAAATTATCAATCTCTGTTTGCAATTTTACACCTTTTGCTCCATTTTCTAATGCGTATTCTTTAGCAGCTTCTAATAATTTTTTACCTGTTCCGGCTCCACGCTTCGCCGCTTGTACAAATAAATCATTTAAAATCCATAAATCTTTCATTGAAATGGAAGAAAATGATGGATATAGTTGCGTGAATCCAATATATTCGTCGTCTTCAACTGCTACGAAAATAACAGACTCTTTTCTCTCAATTCGATTTCGTAAAAATACTTTTGCCCCTTCTAAATCAGAATCTTGTCTATAAAACATGCGATAGTTATTAAAAACTGATGCCAGTCCATCTAAATCTGCAATTGTTGCTTCATATATTCTCATTTTACTACATTCCCCTTCCAATACTGTCTCATTATATCCGTTGCCCATTTAGGCTGGTGTATTTCTTCTGTCGGCATAAACTCTTTCATTATTGGTTTTATATCCAATATAGGAGTGCCATCAATAGCATCTAATCCCTCAACAATAATTGATTTACCTTCTCTTTTGATCACCTTTACAATTGTTACACCTATGCGATTCGGACGATTTTTCCCGCGCTGTGCAAAAATACCTACTTCAGGATAATCCTTATTATTTCTAGGATGTCTAGCAAAATACTGAATTTGCTCGTCAGTTACTTTATGAAAATAAAAAACAACTTCAATATGAGAAAAATCTTCAATCCCTTGTATACTTTTTTCTGCATACATTTCAGTTAAAGTTATACGGGATCTTACTTCTCCCCACTCATCATCTTTTATTTCCTTTCTTTCATTATGTACAAATGCGATTGGTTGAACTGAAAACATACGCATTCCCCCTCAAATGTAACCACTTACATTATAAAGTATTTTCTGAATGTTTTCCAGATATACGAATTAAGTTTACATAATATAATTATAATCTATTTATCTAAAGCTACCTTGACTGCTTCAATTGCATGTATATGGGTCGTATCAAATATCGGGACTGATACGTTTTCTTGCTTTATTAATAAACCTATTTCCGTACAACCTAATATAATTCCTTGTGCTCCTTCTTGTACTAATTCTTCTATAACCCTTTTATAATACTCTCTAGATTGAACTACTATTTTTCCTAAACATAATTCTGTATATATTACTTCGTTTACTTTTTCTCTATTTATTCCTGATGGTACTATTACTTTTATATCATGCTCTTCAATACGTGACTTATAGAAATCTTGCTCCATTGTATATTTAGTTCCAGGCAGACCAACCTTTTGAATGTCTTTTCTTTTAATTTCTTTTGCAGTTGCATCAGCAATATGTAAGACTGGAATATCAATTTTTTCCTTTATTTTTTCAACTACCTTATGCATTGTATTTGTACAAATGATTATAAAGTCTGCTCCTCCCTTTTGTAATGAATATGCCGCATTTCCTAGAATTTCTCCAGCACCATCCCAATCTCCGCTAGACTGACATCGTTCAATCTCTTCAAAATCCACACTATTAATCAAACATTTTGCTGAATGTAGCCCTCCTAATCTCTCTTTTATTTCTTCATTAATAATTCGATAATATTCAGAAGTTGATTCCCAACTCATGCCACCTATAAGACCTATCGTTTTCATATAAACACCTACCTAAACTATTTTATAAAACTAATAACAACGTTTTATTGTGTATATTATACATAATAAAACAAGACTTTAAGTTTGGAATATAAAGTCTTGTTTTAACGGAAATATGGAAATAATAAAGAATAATTCTACTTTCATTTCCAAGGAAATTTTTATAGAATATTCTGAAATTAACAATCTGATGTTTTTATAAATTCTTTATACTTATAATTAAAACACTCTCGATACAGCTCTTTGATTTCATCATATGATGGAACACGTGGGTTATTAGCTGGGCTACCACTTTCAATTGCATCTGATGCCATTTTAGAAATAGCATTTTCAAATTCAATTTCATCGATTCCGTATTCTTTTAAATTTGGAATACGAAGATCAAAGCAAAGTTTTTTTATTTCACCAAGTGTGTAGTCTGCTACTTCCTCATCAGAATTCGAATACAAATCCTTATTTAAACTACGTCCAATTTTTGCTAACCTTTTCATTGCACTTGTTTTTGTAAACTCTAACACTGTAGGTAATAGTATGGCATTTGATATTCCATGCGGTACATGAAATAATGCTCCCACTGGCCTTGACATTCCATGAACTAATGTAACTGATGCATTAGAAAATGCAATTCCAGCTTGTAAAGAAGCAATCATCATCGCTTCTCTTGCCTCCATATTACGTCCATCTTCATATGCTATACGTAAATATTTCATAATACTTTCAATAGCTGAAAGAGCAAGTACATCTGTAAGTGGTTGTGAAAATTTAGAAATATAAGCTTCAATCGCATGACATAACGCATCTATTTCTGTTGCTGCCGTAATTTGTGGGGGTAACGAACTTGTCAAAACTGGATCTATAATTGCTACTTTCGGTATAAAACTAGGATGCTTCATCATCATTTTTACATCTGTTTTTTTATTCGTAATTACTGCTACACTTGTAACTTCCGATCCAGTACCAGAAGTTGTTGGAATTGCAATCAGTGGTAGTGGATTGTTTTCTATTTTAATATCCTTTTGGACATAATCCTCAACTTCTCCACCATTTGTATATAAAACCGCTACCGCTTTCGCAGCATCAATACAACTTCCACCACCAATACCGATAATAAAATCGCACTTTTCCTCTTTACAAAGAGATAACGCTTCTAATACGTGTATATTTGTAGGCTCAGCATCCACTTTATTATATGTACTAACAGTAATACCTTTCTTATTTAGTTGTTGCATACACTTTTCAACATATCCTAATTTCTCCATAATTGTATCAGTAACTATAAAAGCTCTTTTCCCTAACTTTTTTGATTGTTCTCCCAGTTTTTCAAGCGAATTCCTTCCATATAATACCGACTTTGGCATACGAAACTCAGAAACCTCTTGCAAGTCCCCCACCCCTTCTTATCCTAATTAATATTTTATAACATAAATTATCGATTTGATGAATCTTTACGATTCAAATTTTTTAATAGAGTCCTGTTAAAGTATAGAATGCGATAACTAAAAATACAGCAACCGTTTTCAAAATTGTAATAGCAAATATATCTTTATATGACTGTTTATGTGTTAATCCTGTTACTGTAAGAATAGTAATAATAGCCCCGTTATGTGGTAGTGTATCCATTCCTCCTGATGCCATTGATACGATACGGTGCATAACTTCTAATGGAATATCAAATTGATTGGCCGCTGCAATAAATTTATCTCCCATTGCACTTAATACTATTCCCATTCCTCCTGATGCCGAGCCTGTAATTCCAGCTAAAATATTCGTCGTTACTGCACCATTCACTAACGGATTTGTGAAAGTAGCAGAGATGCCATCTCTCATAATTGCGAAACCTGGAAGTGCTGCAATGACACCACCGAATCCAAACTCAGCTCCTGTATTCATCGTTGCAAGTAGCGCTCCACCAATACTTGTATTCAATCCAGCTTGGAAACCTGTTACTACTCGCTTCCAATATAATAATAACGTTGTTAAGATCCCTATAATAAGTGCCAATTCTACAGACCAAATTCCTACTACTGCACTTAATTCTACTTTTCCAAATGCTTTCATACCAATTGCAGAAAAATCAAAACCGCTTGGATACCACTTCGGTATCATAATAGTAAACACTTTATTCATTACACCTACTAAAATAAGTGGTATAAATGCAATAAGTTGTTGTGCTCTTGTTATTTCAATGTTATTAGTTAATGGCATATTTTTTTGTTCTACTTGCAAAGATGCTGCCATTTCAGTATTTCCATCATTAAAACCAAAGTATCCTTCACCTGCCGCTTTTGCCTTCTTACGTCTACTCTCTAAATATAGTAAACCTACTGTAAGAACAAAAATTGCTCCTACAATCCCAAGTATCGGTGCAGCATAAATATCCGTTTTAAAAAATGTTGTAGGTATTACATTTTGAATTTGTGGTGATCCAGGTAACGCATCCATTGTAAACGTTACTGCTCCAAGAACAATCGTTCCAGGGATTAAACGCTTTGGAATATTAGCTTGTCGAAACAACTTAGCTGCGAACGGATAAACAGCAAACACTACTACATACACACTAACACCACTATACGTTAAAATAGCCCCCATTAATACAATCGCTAATATAGTACGTTTTTCACCAACTAACTCAATAATTGTTTTTGCGATAGAATCTGCAATTCCTGACATTTCCACTACTTTTCCAAATATTGCTCCTAATAAAAACACAGGAAAATATAATTTTATAAATCCAACCATTTTCTCCATAAAGATATTAGAAAAGAAAGGTAATACATAACTAGGTTCTGTCAAAAATACTGCAAATAATGCAAATATCGGTGCGAATAAAATAACAGAAAAACCTCTGTATGCTACGAACATAAGTAAACTTAGTGCTAATAATATAATAACTAACTCCAATTTTACCCCTCCATTAAACAGAATATTCTAAATTTTATTGATAAATTTCTACTAACCTTTTAATTCTGACATCCCTCCTCTTATTCATACAAATTTTTATGCTAAAAATGTCTAATTATAATTATTCGATTACATATGAAAAATCCCTTTAAACAGAAACGAATTCATCGTCATACGTTATAAAGGGATTGCTAGAATCTATATTTACTGCTGTATTAAATTTTTCTCTACACAAAAATGATACAGTTCTTCAACATCTTTCACTATGTAGGTCGCACTAACTTCAGTCAGTTCTTTTTCACAGCCATAGCCATATAAAACACCAATTGAAGCAATTCCATTCTGATTTGCACCTATTATATCGTGCTTTCTATCACCAATCATTATCATTTCTTCTTTATTTAGTTCTTCATTTTTTTGTAAAATATGAGCAATTATTTCTTCTTTTTTTATTCTCGTACCATCTAAATTACTTCCAATGATGTCTTCGAAATAATTCGTTAATTGAAAATGCTCTATAACTTGTTTCGCAAATACAGTGGGCTTTGAAGTTGCTACAAATATGCGATTCCCTGAACTTTTTAATTGTTGCAAGAGCTTCAGAATCCCCTCGTATACATTATTTTCAAACAATCCACGCTGCTTTAAATACTCACGGAAGTAAAAAACTGCACGTTCAACCTCTCCTTCACTCATATTATATCTCTCTACGAATGATTGCTGAATAGGAGGACCTATAAATGAATCTAACTCACTTATATGTACTTCTTCAATTCCTACTTTTTTTAACGCATACAAAACCGAATTTACAATTCCTTCTTTCGGATCCGTTAAAGTTCCATCTAAATCAAATAGAAATGTTTTATACATGTTTCATTCCTCCACTTAATTTGCTGTATAAATAACTGCTAACATCTCTTCCACTTCTCCCTATTATACTATCATTATCTATTTTTTCGAAAAATCAATTTCCATATGTCACATACTTTCAGTTACAAAATACGATAGATATGATAAAGTAAAAAAGTTACAATTATTTTAATAGAAACTGGTGAAACAAATGTCAATTACGTTAATTTTTATAATGGCTTTCACAATTGTAATCCACGCAGTTGAAACAAGCTCTTATAGTATTCGATTAGCGGGGGTTCGTTTAAAGAAGATTGCTGTCGCATTATCCGTCGTAGGAATCGTATTACTCATTTCAAGAACGTCAAACTTACTACAAGCCTTTTTACTTGGCGGGATTGTGGACGAAGCAAAACTAGATCCTTCTATTGATTTAGAGCATATTATACGTCTTGTACTATTATCTGCTTCTATCGGTACATTGCTTGCGATTATACTGTATCCAACTTTGACAAAACTATTTGGATATGTCATTCAAAACTTTGAAACAGACGGTTCTTTCATTCGAATGATGAAAACGAATAACATTCAAAAATTAAAGTACACAAAAAAATATGTCCGCTTTCCAAAGTTAGAAATGATTCATAGACTGCGTATCGGCGGTATTCCAAAGCGTATAATGCTTATTAACATGTTCGCTACTGCAATTTATACAGCGGGAGTTCTTTCCGCACTATATGCTTCTTTTTTAATTCCAGCTTTCGCAACAAAAGCCACTACAGCTTCTGGTCTTATTAATGGTTTTGCTACTATTTTATTAACAGTGCTACTAGATCCACGTATTGCTCTTTTAACAGAGCGAGCTCTTCAATCAGAAGAAGGTGCTGAAGCAATGAGTAAAATGTATGCTTGGCTAATGATTTCTAGACTTTTTGGTACATTACTTGCTCAACTGTTATTCATACCAGGTGCTTACTGGATTACATGGATTATAAAGCTTATGAATTAAATTTACTCTCTAAAAAAAAGCAGGTGAGATAACAAATGACTATACAAACAGAACAAGATATCATTCGCTTAATAGAAAACGACAAATGGATGATGAATGTATTACAAATGGCAAAATCACTAGAGCTACCTGATTGGTGGATTTGTGCCGGATTTGTTCGTTCTAAAATTTGGGATACTTTACATGACTATGAAGCTAAAACGGCTATGCCTGATGTTGATGTAATTTATTATGATAGTCTACATCAAGATGAGATATACGAACAATCATTAGAAACGAAATTAATGAATATTGATGCTACTATCCCTTGGTCTGTAAAAAATCAAGCTCGTATGCATGTAGTGAATAATATGCCACCATATTCTTCTTCTGTTAATGCTATATCTAAATTCCCTGAAACAGCAACGGCTTTAGGAGTTACACTTGATGAACTAAACAACGTTATCTTAACAGCCCCATGTGGTATTGAAGATGTCCTTTCCTTACAAGTGAAACCAACAGCTCATTTTCTTAAATCGAAAGAACGATTACATATGTACAAAAACAGAGTTATAAAAAAGAATTGGCAAAGTAAGTGGCCTAGCATCACAATCACATATCCAGAAATTTAGAAAGGGTGCCTCTCATTTATAGAAGCACCCTTTTCTTCATTTCAAAAAATGTATGACTGTTTCTGCAAATCTATCTGCTTCCTCATAATGAGGTGAATGACCGCTCTCTTCAAATACGATATACTTGCCGTTTCGGGCATCTTTATTAAATGTTTTAATTTGTTCTTCACACGTTACTACATCATGTTTTCCTACTATTAATAACATTAGATTTTGTACATCTTTTATTTTTGATAATAATGATGTATGACATGCTCCCTCTAATTTTAATCTATCAAAGTGAATTTTGGAGCGATTTGAAAATATTTCCCACTCTTCATCACTGTATAAACTCTCATCTGTCCTATCTTCCTTATTATTGTAAATCTCCATTCTTTTTTCTTCTAATTCAGCGCTTAATCTTATATAAGCTTCTAACAACTCTTCTGAACTAGCATCGCTAGATGAATAAGCAAAGCATTCTTTTGCTATTTCTTCTTTTCCATACTTTTTTAATAAATGCCCTGTTTTTTGTAACAAAGCCCTACTTGTTAATGCAAAATTAAAAGTTGGTCCTTCAAATATTATTTTCTCTATTGAACTTGGATATATCGACGCATAAAGCAATGCTACATATCCACCGAAAGAATGACCAATTATAGACCACTTCTCAATTTGTAATACTTTTTTTAATTCCTCACAGTCTTCAATCAAATCATTTAATCCAAAAGCTTCGTCTTCAGTAATTTCTTCTGAGCGACAAACACCTCTTTGATCTATCATAATTACATATAGAGAATCTTTTAAACGTTCCGCTTGATGAAATGAAAAATCATAACAACTTTCTCCTGGTCCACCATGCAAGTATAAGACTGGCTTATTTTTAGGATTTCCATGTGTTTCAACGTATAGCTTTTTCCCTCTAATATTCATGTATTTCCCTGCTTCTATCAAATTTTCCTTTATGATCACCACCCCTTTTTTTACTGAATATTATAACATTTAATATTAAATAATTCCTATCACATTTAAGAAGACGATAATTATTGCAAGTGGTGCTACAAATCGAAGTAAAAATGCCCAACAAGTAAATACTTTCTTTCCATAATTTCCACCTACAAAAAACTCTGCTTCTAGTACCTTCTTCTCCATTTTGAATGAAACGAAAATACTAATAAATAGTGCTCCAAGTGGCATTAATATATTACTAGATAAGAAGTCTACTGCATCAAAAATATTCTTTCCGAAAATCGTAATATCACTCCATACTCCAAATGATAACGCTGATGGTATACCTACTAAGAAAATGCCGAAACCGATCAGCCATGATAATTTCGTTCTCTTTTCTTGTTCACCATTTGCTAATGCTGAAACAACAGTTTCTAGTAGGGAAAATGCTGATGTTAATGTCGCAAATGTAAATAGTGCAAGAAATACTGTTAAGAAAAATCCACCGAATGGGATTTGACTAAATACAGATGATAATACGATAAATAGTAATCCAGGTCCTTCTGTTGGCTCCATTCCTAATGAAAATACGGCTGGAAAAATAGCAAGACCTGCAAATAATGAAACAAATAAATTTAATCCAACAATTGTTATTGCTGATTTTGGTAAACTTTCTTTTTTATTTAAATAGGAACTATACGTAACCATAATTGAAATCCCGATACTAATTGCAAAGAATGATTGCCCCATTGCGAACAAAATACTTTCCGAAGTAATCTTTGAGAAATCTGGTTGTAAGAAAAACTTCACACCTTTCATTGCATCATCAAGTGTTAACGAACGAATAATAAGAGCGACAAATAAAACGAACAATGCTGGCAACATATATTTACTTGCTTTTTCAATTCCGTTTTGTACACCCTTTGATACAACCCATATCGTAATGAACATAAAAGCGAAATGTCCCATAATAGCCCAAGCAGGATTCCCAATTGTTTCAGTAAATAATGTGCCGTAATTTTGTCCTGGCGTAATCAGTTGTCCAGTTATTCCTCTGAATAAATAAATTAATACCCATCCACCTACAACACTATAAAATGAAAGTAGTATAAAACACGTTCCAACACCAAGGCGTCCAATCCAATGCCATCCTGTATTTGGTGCGATGCTTTTAAATGCTCCAACTGCTTGTTTCTGCGTACTGCGTCCAATCATAAATTCAGCTATAAGTAGCGGTAGTCCAATTAAAACAGTAAATAATATAAATATTAAAAAGAACGCTCCTCCCCCACTCTTCCCAGCGATATAAGGGAACTTCCATATCGCACCAAGTCCAATTGCTGATCCGGCTGCCGCCATTATAAAACCTAATTTCGAAGTCCATTGCTCCGTCTGTTTCATCTCATTTTCCTCCTAATTAAATCTTTTTATATAAATAAATAAATAAATTTTATAAACCTATTCAAATAAACCCTCCATTTCTTCTTCCATATAATAAAAAAATGGCCTAGCATCTCTATATAAAGAGACGCTAAGCCATTTACTTAACGCGGTACCACCCTTATTGATTCCATTATGAATCCACCTTAGTAGTAATCGTTTGATTACAAACCTAATATCGAAGGTTAACCGTTAAGATTTACTAAGAATGTAATTCCGTTCCACCTTACTGCTCCTAGGCGAGTTCAGGATGTCATTTGACTATGTCACACCAACCCATAGCTCTCTGTACAAATACATGACCTTACTACTCCTATTCAACACATTGTAATATTTAGAATATATTTTCTTTTGAAATTAATATGAAGTATATCGGTTATATTTGTAACTGTCAAGGGGTATATTGATTTTTTGTCGAAATGGTTCATATTGATAACTCACTTTTACTAAGCTTATTAGCAAAAGAAAGGGTCTATATTTTCATCTTTTCAAACGAACTAAAAAAAATCTTCGCGATAATCGCAAAGATTCTTTTTATGGTATAAGACGAGTACAATCTCTCGGAAAAGCACTAGCCTCTCGTACATTTGTTAATTCTAATAGTTTATATACAATCCTTTCTAACCCAATTCCGAAACCTCCATGTGGTGGACAACCATATCGGAATGTATTTAAATAAGATTGAAATTTCTCTGGATGTAATCCTTTTTCTTTAAACGAAGCGAGTAACAATTCATAATTATGAATTCGCTGTGCCCCTGACGTTATTTCTAGCCCTTTATATAATAAGTCGAATGAATCAGTAATAGCTGGATTCTCTTTATTTTGCATCGTATACATCGGTCTCGCTTCTTTCGGATAATGTGTAATGAAAACAAATTCACTATTATATGTTTCCTTTACATATTTCCCTAGTAACTTTTCACCTTCTGTATCTAAATCCCCTACAGGAGATTCTTTACGATACTTACTTTTCAAAATTTCTTGTGCTTCTAACAATGTAATTTTAGGTATTTCAATAATAACAGGTACTTCTATTTGTAATAGTTGTAGTTCTATTTCACATTTTTTCGCTACTTGTTGAAACATATATCGTAAAACATCCGTTTCTAGTTGCATCACTTCATAAAAATCATGAATAAAACCAAGTTCTACGTCTAACGATATATATTCATTCAAATGACGGGAAGAATTATGATGTTCCGCTCTATATACAGGTGCAATTTCAAAAACTCGTTCTAACCCACCTGCCACCATCATTTGCTTATAAAACTGTGGTGATTGTGCTAAATAAGCTTCTTTTTGGAAGTATGGAAGCTTAAAAACATTTGCTCCTCCTTCTGCCCCTTGCGAAACAATTTTCGGCGTAAAAATCCGTGTGAAATCGTTCTCTATAAGAAATTCACTAAAGCTCTGAACGAGTGTAGATTTCACTTTAAAAATCGCTGCGGTTCGCTCATGCCTTAATGATATTACTCGCTCATTAAGTAGTTGATCTAAGCCAACTTGTAACTTCTTTTTATTTATTTCAAATGGAAGTGGCTCTGCACCGTTTATTACTTTCACTTCATGAGCAAGTACTTCAACACCCAATTCTGTTTTCGACGTCTCGACTGTTTCACCGATTACATGGACGACACTTTCTACATCAACTTTATATCCGGCCAATTCATTTTCTAATACACATTGAATTACTCCTGTTCTGTCCCGTAATAATAAAAAACTAACATTTCCAAGATGTCGAATCTTTTTTACCCATCCTTGAAGTAATACAACCTTTCCGCTTTTCTTTGTACATTCTTTTGTGAGTGAACGCTTCATTATTGAATCCATTATTTTTCCCTCCAGTAATTTTATATTTATTTACGTTATTGTTGTCATCGTCATCATCCACGGTCACTCACCCCCTTTCAAAGAATACAAAAATCCGCCCCTATAAATAGGGACGGATTTTTTCCGCGGTACCACCCAAATTGTCATATTGACCATCTTAGCCCTGATAACGGTAGGTACCGTTTGCTTTTACTAATAATCACGTTCAAAGCAACACTCACAGGTGTCTTTCCATCATGCGGTATCGCAACCTTCCCAGCAACTGGCTGCTCTCTGTAGACCTTTGCACCATGTACTTTTCCTGATCATCACTTTTTATATTTACAGAGTATTCTAACTCCTTACCTTATAAAACGCAAGCTTTTTTTGAAACATTCTGGTTTTATAACTCCTAACTTCTTCTAAAGTGTGAAAAGTTAATTTTGTAATACATATTCTTATGTATTACAAAATTACACCTTTAATATTTTCCAATTTTTACATAAAAACTAATTCATTTACGCATATTAATAAAAATTTTAAAGCGAGGTGTGTTTATGCAAAAAGCAATTAGTTTCTTTCTCCTTTTGTTTTGCTTAATTGTAGTAAACGAAACGTATGCCTATTCACCAAAATCTTTACCAATCTCTCAAAACTCTGATCGATGGCAAGTGAATATTGATAAACCGAAAAAAACAAACAAGAATATGCTTCAAGCTAAAAAAGATGAATTTCAAACATATCATTTTTCAGTAAAGAATGTCGGGAATAGTGAAGTATATAATGTAAACGTCGAAGTATTCCGCAACGAACCAAATAAGAAAACGAAATATGAACTCTTTTCCCTAAAGGAAAGTCGTTTGGCAAGTGGAAAAACTGGATTTGAACACGCTAATTTACCCGTTGCTACAAAAGCAGATGAAGTTGATGTTATTATTACATGGCAAGAACACCCATTCCGATCGATGCGAAATGGTCAAAAAGTTGAATCTAGAAAATTTAAAGAGCATTTTGTTTTTAAAGAAGCCAAAAAGTAAATGGGATACGGATATATTCACACTATCATTGATATAGCTTTATTTACTAGTACCAGTTCTTAAGCAAATTAAAAAGTCGTGGCTTATAATGCCACGACTTTTTATATTAATTCGTACTAATGCCTCTCGCTGCCCAAATGCGATCGATATCAGCAGCATGTTGTCCGCCATATAAAAGAGCATCCGCTTGCTTAATCGCTTTCGCTCCATCACTGAATTTAGAGTTTGGTGTTAATGACCAGTGTGATTGTAAAATGATTTTTGTTGCTACATCACGGCCAAAAGCTTGTGCCATTTCGTATTGGCCTTGAGCCCAAATTTCACCATCATCATGCACTTCATTCGTTATATCTTTCGGATATACTTTATTCGTATCTAATCGGCGTAAGCATGTTGGATCTGAACTAGAATAAGCTGTCGCATCCCATTCTCCAACACATGCTTTACCATATCCAGTAGTCGATACAGCATCTTCATACGTAGCACCTAGGAAGTCGCCAAATCCTTCTCCCATCGCTCCGCCTTCTGCTGAACTACCAAAGCCAGGAACTTGGTTATCTTGGATTGAATGTCCGTATTCATGTGCGATAATTCCAGCATCTTCTGCATCATCAACACCGCCAGTACCAAATGTTAAAGCTTTCGTTGTCGGTGAATAGAATGAGTTATCAGCTGTTGTTCCATTCACATTCACTTTAATCGAACGATTATTAATATTTTTAAATCCTAGACTTTGAATGTAACGTTGCAATGTGTCGATATGATAGTACGACATAACATCTTCAAAGCTATCATTTGCGCGTGTATAGTTAAATTGTAAATTCGTAGATTTTGTTCTCGCTTTTGAAGAAATCGTTACATACTCTCCAATTAAAAATCCTGTTCCATCTAAACCTTTTAACGTAACAGTTTTCAGTTGGTTCGTTAGAGCTGTGGAATCTGCATCGTTATTATCTTTTAAGCCTACTTTACTACCGCTAGATACAACTGGGTTAGGTAAAAATACTTTTCCTGACCCTTCAGCTTTTCGGTTTATATCAACCTTTTTAATTAACTTTCCATTTTCTGCATCAATAAATGTTTCCCATGCACCAAATGGATTATTAGAATGGACTACAACTTTATATACTGGACGAGCAATTCCTTCTTCAACAATATATCCGAACTCTTTATCTGTAGGAGCCCATAAATTTTGCTCACTTGCTTCTCCAACATACGCCATTGATTTTTGTATTGCATCTTTTTCACTAATTTTTGTCGTTACTTCCTTCACACCTGTAACAGGCTGATAATCAGAAACAGCGAGTACTCCCTTTCCCTCTCCGTTAAGCGTAACTGTTATTTGTTTTGAAAATACAGGTGCACCATTAACAACTTGTTGGAACCTAACATATGAAGCTACTGACGTTTCTATTGTAGAAATATATTGCAAGTCTGAAAGGTCTGTTTTCAATCCATACTGCGCAGCATTTTCTTTTAAATATTCAGTTGCTTTTTTCTGTGGCGAATAAGCTTCTAACTTTACTTGCTGTTGTTTTTCCAATGCCGAAACCGTAGAAATCGTCCCCATTACTAACGGTACAGTCATTGCCATTGCCACCATTTTTTTATTAAACATAGAACCACTCCCCCTAATAAAGTAGCTCAACCTTATCCCATTACCACTAGGCAATCATTCCCCGCAAAATGGATGGATAAAAATTGAATCTACGAGTAATTCTCTATGAACACTTCTATTACCTTTCCATTTAGGGTAAGTGAAATTTTCTCAATATTTATGTATAAATTGAACACAATACTGTAGAAATATATTTCTACAGTATTGTGTTCGGTACGCTATGAAAAAAGACAATTGCTAGTGGTCCTATCGAATGTATAGTCAAATAAATTCTAATCATACAAAAAAGGAAGTTGGAATCATTCCAACTTCCTTTTTTCTTTAATTAGCTGCACTTAATTTAATTCTAAGTTTTGTTTCACCTAAAGAAAGTTCATCATCTTCGTTCGTTAAGTGACCAAATGTAAATTGTTTAACGAGTAAGTTTTCTTCCAATAAATCTTTATGGTTCGTTAACGTTCGCTGTAGTTCTTCTTCTGTATCAAGAATAATATCGACTCGTAAATTAACTGGTAAATTCAACTGTTTACGGTATTCTTGAACCGCACGAATGAATTCACGCGCTACTCCTTCTTGTAACAATTCTTCCGTTACATTCGTATCTAACATAACTGTATATTGTCCGTTAGTCGTATTAGAGAATCCTGATTTTGCAACTTTCTCAACTAGCACATCTTCAGCAGTTACAACTACTTCTCCTTCTGGTGTTGCTTCGTAAACTGCTCTTCCTGTTGATACAAAGTTTTGTACTTCTTCTTGTGATAATTGTTTTAGCCAACCATTCACTGCATTCACATTTTTACCGAATTTTGGCCCCGCTGTTTTAAAATTAAGCTTCAATTGATATGATGTGTATTTTGTTTCATCGAGTTCAACATGGAACGCTTTTACATTTAACTCATCCATAACGATATCACGATAAGATTCCCAATCCATATCATTCTCGTTATGCTCAAGTAATACAAGTTCTGCTAGCGGCTGTTTTACTTTTAAAGAATGCTGATTACGGTTACTTCTTCCAAGTTCAACAACTTGTAAAACAGCATCCATTTCCGCTTCTAATTTTGGTTGAAGTAGTGATTCATTTACAACTGGATAATCGGCTAAATGAACGCTGCTTCCTTCTAAATTTAGATGAATGTCTTCCGCGACAAACGGTGTAAATGGTGCAATTAATTTACTAATTGTTACAAGCACTTCATGAAGTGTCTCATACGCAGCTGCTTTCTCAGCGTTCATACCAGATTCCCAGAAACGATTACGTGAGCGTCTTACATACCAGTTACTCACTTCATCTACAAGTGCTGCAATTTCACGAGCTGCATTCGTAAATTGATAATCATCAAGTGCAGTTCTCACTTTTTTCGTTGTACTATGCAATCTTGATAATACCCATTCGTCTAATTTCGTAAGCTTTACATCATACGTTTCTTTCGGATTATACTCATCTAAATTTGCATATAAAACATAGAAGCTATACACATTGACTAATGTATCTACAAATTTAGATTTCGCTTCCAGTACTGTTCTTTCAGAAAAACGCTTCGCATTCCACGGGGCACTATCAACAAGTAAAGCCCATCTTAGCGCATCTGCACCAAATTTATCTACTAAATCAACTGGATCTAGTGCATTTCCTTTGCTTTTAGACATTTTCTGCCCTTCTTCATCTAAAACATGCCCTAGTGATAACACTCGTTTATACGGTACTTTTCCTGTATATAGTGCTGATACTGCTAATAAACTATAAAACCAGCCGCGTGTTTGATCAATTCCTTCTGCAATAACATCCGCTGGAAACTGCTCTTCAAATAACTCTTTATTTTCAAATGGGTAATGATATTGTGCAAATGGCATAGAACCACTATCAAACCAAACATCAATCACTTCTGGTGTACGATTCATTGTGCCTCCGCATTTCCCGCAGCAGACTTGCACTTCATCTACATAAGGCTTATGCAATTCCAAATCTTCTGGTGTTTCTTTCGTACTATTCTTTCTTAATTCGGCAATGCTTTTCGGTGCGAACTGATGATCACAACTTTCACATTCCCATACATTCAATGGCGTTCCCCAATATCTATTTCGGCTAATATTCCAGTCCACCATATTTTCTAAAAACTTACCAAAGCGCCCATGTTTCATATGATCCGGATACCAAGTAACAGAATCATTATTTTGTAAAAATGTATCTTTAATTGCAGTTGTTCGGATTAACCAACTTTCTCCTGCATAATAAAGTAGTGGTGAATCACAACGCCAGCAATGCGGATAGCTATGTTCATATTTTTCTTTATGATACAGTAAACCTTCCTTCGCTAAATAACGAACGATATCCACGTCACAATCTTTTACAAATTTCCCTTTCAAAAATGGTACTGCCTCTGTATACTCACCTTTTTCATCTACAACGTGCAAGAATGACAATCCTTCACTTTGAACAACTCTATAATCGTCCTCTCCATATGCTGGAGCAATATGAACAAGTCCTGTACCACTATCTCCCGTTACAAAATCTGCTGCAATAACGCGGTAACCATTTGTAACTTCTTTCATCGGAAATGGCGCTGTATAAGATGTGTTTAATAATTCTTCGCCTTTATGAACAGATAATACTTCATAGTTTTCTTTTAATACTTCTTGTACACGTTCTTTCGCAACAATGTATACATGACTTTCTTGTTTTGCTTTAACGTATTCCATATTTGGATGGACAGCAAGCGCAACGTTTGCTGGAAGTGTCCAAGGTGTCGTTGTCCAACCTAAGAAATACTCATTTTCACTATCTTTCACTTTAAACTTCACAGTTGCACTTAAATCTTTTACTGTTTTATACCCTTGCGCAACCTCATGTGAGCTCAATGAGGTTTGGCAGCTTGGGCAGTATGGTGAAACTCTATGTCCTTTATATAACAATCCTTTTTCATGAATTGTCCCCAAAATATGCCATACACTTTCGATATATGGATTCTTTAAAGTTACATATGGATCATCCATATCTACCCAATAACCAATACTTTCAGTGAATTCGCGCCACTGCTTCTCATATGTGAAAACACTCTCTTTACACTTTTGAATAAATGGTTCAATGCCATATTCTTCGATCTCATGTTTACCAGAAATACCAAGTTGCTTCTCAACGCCTAATTCTACAGGTAAACCATGTGTATCCCATCCTGCTTTTCTTAACACTTTATAACCAGCCATCGTTTTATATCTTGCTACTAAGTCTTTAATTGTTCGTCCAAGTGCATGACCTACATGCGGTAGTCCGTTCGCCGTTGGTGGTCCTTCATAAAATACGAAAGACTGTGCGCCTTCTCGATTCTGAATTGATTGTTCGAAAATATTTTGTTCGTTCCACTGTTTGCGAATTCGCATTTCTCTTCCTACAGCTGATTCTTTTACATCTACTTTTTCCATATACAATCACTCCTTTGAATATTTTAAAGCACACAAAAAACCCGTCCCTATAAAGTAGGGACGGGTTTACCCGCGATACCACCCTAATTCTATTAGCTTTTTCACTAATAGCACTTAGCAACGTACTATCATACGTGTTCTTTGTAACGGTAGACATCCGTCCGGGCTTACTTACTTTCAGCCTCGGCTCCTCGGAGATGATTTTCAAATAACGTCTGCACACCGGCTTTCAGCAATATACCGGCTCTCTGGAGAACAGCTCACTATTTTACTCTTTCTCGTCTTCAGATTTGTATACTTTGTTAAAAGTTATTTTATGCCATTTAGCAACTAATTGTCAACTAATTCAAAATATATCCTTATCTTTTTCCCCTATTCTTATACAATTACTTTTCAAACTCTCGCAATGCTGCTAAATTTTCATCATCCTCAATAAGTTCAGCAAAGAATCCCGATTCATCCTCACGAAGGACAAATTCAAGCTCTTCCTTCGCCTCTTCATTTCTATTTAACTGTGCTAAATAACAAGCTCGATCATATCTTGCTAACAAATCACTCGCGTCAATTATTAATACTTCATTTGTTATTTTTTCTGCCTTTATCGTTTGGCCGGCACCATGATATGAAGATGCTAAAGAAAGAAGAATTGCTGTTTCATTTGGATGATGTATAGAAGCATTTTCTAATACATGAATTGCCTCTTCAAACCTTTCTTGACTTTGATATATTTCTCCTAAAGCAAGAAATGCTCTACTTACAAACGGTGTTTGCTCTGTTAATTGTAAGATAATCTTTTCTGCTTTTCTTTCTTCCCCTGCTTTAAAGAATACTTGTGTTTGCAGAAGAAGAGTATCATAATCATCTGGTAGTTCTCGAACCATTTGTTTCGTTAATTCCAAAGCATCTCTTAACATATCTTCTTCCTCGCACTCAACGAAAAGATTTACAAGTTGCTTCGCTACGTCATAATCCCATTTATTTTCTAGTGACGTGTGCAGAATCTCTATTGCTTCTTTATTCATCTCTACATTCTCATAAAATAGCGCAAATCGCTGTGCTGCCATACTATTTTTCGGATTTAACTTTAAAGAGATTTCATATAAATCAATTATCATAGTAACCATTGAAATTTCTTTCGCACGATTTTTCATACGATAAAAAGCTCTCGTAATGATAGATCGTTTTGGCTGTTCATGCAGCTGGCGTTCAATCCATATTTCCGTAACTGCAGCTGCAGCATACATGAATGCTGTACTCCTTTCTGCTTTTTTCACCTTTAACGTATGAAGAAAATCTCGTATGTTAGACAATTTTTTATGTTGCTCTACTGCTTTTACATAAACATCAAATATACGTTCATTATCAAAATCTTTTTGTATTACTTTCATTGCAACTTCAATTGCTTTTACATTTCTTTTTTTCACTAATACTTTTGCATAATGATATAGAACTTCTATATGCTCACCATCTAATTGTAGTGCGTATTCAACCTGTGCTTGTTCTTTATCTATTTCATTCATCGCTCCGTACACATATGCAATCGCATCTAAACGCCATATTTCAGGTACTTCGTCCACTAATTGTTCTAGTTCAGTCAGCAATTCTTCCTGAAGATTCATATCTACTGAAAGCTGTGCTAAATATTCCATATTAATATGCAACGGCTCTTCTTTCATCGCCTGAACCATATGACTTTGTTCTTTAGAACGGTTTTCTTCTTTTTCGTATATTTCCGCAAGCTGTAAATGTACACCTACGAAATTCCCATCAAGCTCTAAACATGTTTCATACGCTTGCTTTGCTTCCGTCAATTGCCCTAATGCCATAAGTGTTTCACCAATTCGGTAATACGGTAATGCCGTTTCCATTTGTTCTATCGCCTTATTATATCTTTTCATCGCTTGGCCGTACTGTCCAATAGATTCATATAAAATACCTGCATAACAACCGTACTCACTTACTTCATTTCTTTCTTTGTGTAACGTTCTTAAAAATGCTATACCTCGTTGTACAAATTCCGTTCCTTTAATTCGATTCACATATTCATCTAACGCACTTGCTACATTATAATCACTTTTCTTTATACCATTTTCTAACTTAGATAGTGCTACTTTAAACCCTTCTTCATTTCCACCAAGTTCAATTTCAGCATCCCATAAAACCATTCCTGCATTCATGAGGAAATCTTGGCTCTTTTCAATTTGCTTCTCAAGACCAAGTATATATTCTTTTGCTTCCTTATATTGTTCTCTTGCCATATAAACTTGTGTAAGTCCGAAGTGAGAATAAACATCCTCATCATTTTCTTCTAAAGCACGCTTATACAATACTTCTGCTTCTTCCAAGCTATCATTTTGAAAATGATAATCACCTAATTTTACGTAAAGAGGTGCTTTATCATCACAATTCTCAATACCGTTCAATAAAATTTCTTTCGCACTTTCCTCATCCTTCAAATCAGATTCGTATATTTCCGAAAGTTTCGTATAAATGTAAGGTGCATTACTATCCAAACGAATCGCTACTTTAAGCCCTTTTATTGCTAAATATAATTTCCCTAGTTGATGTGCACATCTCGCTCGTTCATACCATACATGCGCTTCATATTTATACTCTTTTAACAAGTCATTAAAGATTTCATATGCTTCTTCATATCTTTCTAAATCTATTAATATTAAACCGTGATTTGTTAAAGTGAACCTTTCAGGACTACGCTCTAACGCAACTTGAGAGTATTGCAATGCTTTTTCAGATTGATCAATATACATATAGGATAAAGCGAGAAAACTCCAAGCAATAGGCTGATCTGCGTCTAATTGTAACGATGAACGAAAGCTTGAAATCGCTTCTATATAACTTTCCTGCTCAAAAGCATATCTTCCGTTTATTAAATGATATAAAGCACGATTATTTTTCTTCTCAACGCTTGTCAGCATTTGCTCCGCTTTCTCTACTTCTTGAAGACGAATAAAACACTGTGCACCATGCAATTTAACAAAGTCCGAGTTCGGAAACTTTTCCATTAACTTATCGATACAATATAAAATAAATTCTTTATCTACTTCAACATCTAAGTGCTTTATCGTATATAACCACGTATTTGGATTATCACTCGTTTCTTTTAAAAATTGTACTAAGTTACTAATCCCCTCTTTGTCATGTTCATCTAAATGATCCGTAAGAGAAAAAATAGATTTAAAGTAACGATTTTCTTCCTCACTTAGAAACGCTAGTTGCTCCTTCTTTTCTTTCGGAACAAACGTGATTGCTAAACAGCCTGTATAACGATATTTTTCTTGTAATTTACTATATTCCACAAGAACTGGTTCTATAAAGTTTGGATCTTGAACATAGAAAGCTTGCAATGTATCATCATATCCAGATAGAACTTGTACGTGTGAAGCATGCTCAATATCTATACTTAATAAAACAGGAATTCCTTCGTCAATCAGTCTCTTATAATTCTCTTCATTCCCTTTAAAATAACGATATTCATAACCTAATTCTTCTAAATAAGAAACAGTATCTGAAAACTTCGAACCTGTCATATCAAAAATAAACTCTGCTATTTCATCTTGTGTACGTTTCTCTCCCCATATACGCAACATCATCTCTAAACTTGTCGGAACACAATAATTATCCTTTTGTACAATAGGAACTATCGGCAAGTGAACCTTTTTTCCATCCGGATTTTTTTCTAAATTATGATATAAAGATTCTTTTAAACTCTTTTCTTCTTTTAATAGTTTTTGTAAATCTGCAAATTTATTCATTTTGTACAGTGCTTCTGCACGTAAATGTACAAAGTAAGTATTATAGGCATGATACGGCAGCTGAGTATTTATGTTATCTATTACCGCTAACATCTCTTCATATCGCTCTAAATCTAATAAATACTTTATCTTCTCAAAATGAAAATATGGTACTTGTGGGAATTTTACAATTGCATCATCGATTAACTGTATCGCGCGTTTTTGTTCTCCTTTATTCGCATACAATTGTGATAATAAATAGGTAGATAACTCTTCACAATCTTCATGCTGCATGCCAGCAATAAATTGTTCTTCCGCTTTCTCCCATTCACCTGTATGCATATAAACGTAGCCCCATTTATCAAACACTGCGCGTGCACTGTACTCCTCTGCTTTTTGCATATACATTAACGCTTCTTCGTTTCGTTTCATTTCTAAAAGACATCGTACTAACGTAAAATATGTTTTCGCTAAAAAATCTGCATCTATTTCTTCTTTATTACTCTCTTCTAAAGTTTCTTTTAACAGCTGCTCTGCTTCAAGAATTTTCCGCTCATCAATTAACTCATCACAATATAAAGAGAGCGTTCTCATATTTGGGAATTTTTTATAAGCGTAACGAATGAGGAATGAACTGTATTGGTGCATAAGCCCTTCATCAGTAAGACGAATTAATATATCGAACTCCTTATGCGAAGGAATATTGGCAAGCCAATTCTTCACATAGGATAAAGTATTCGTTTCTTTTATATATGCAATTTCATTATTTATTTCCTGTAATCCATCTACAAATCTCTTGTCTTTTAAACAAGTTTCTAACTGCTTAAAATCTAGCATGCATTCACCTCGAATTTATATTTATACTGCTACTTGCTTAGATTTTACACACCATATAGTATGTATTCAACTAAAATCTCTTATAATGGATGGTATTAATTAATATTATTCAAATTTATAACAAAATATAGTAAAAATGATTGTCTTTCTCTGTATTTTGTTTGATTATATAGAATAACGTAACATGTGTATCCTATCTTTTGTTAGTTAAAAACAGTACATGAAATTATATCGGCGATTATACGGTGAATATCGACTTACCAACAAAAAATGACATTTTTCTCATTCATTAAATTTCAACTCTACAAAAACACTGTAATGATCACTAGGAAACACACCAGTTGAAGTTAGTACCGAATCCCCAAATATAGATACGTTTTCAATCGTAGGAAATTCAAATGCGGCATTTTCTTGTATCATGACCCAATCATATCTTTTTTCTTGCTTTACATCACCTTTTAAATTCGGATTCTTTCTATAATCTAAAGTTGGTTGAGCTATCATGTTCTCTTCGATTTCTTTAAACTGAGCTACATCTATCCAATGCTTCCGAATTAAGTATTGATGCACCATTGAATATGGATCATCATTAAAATCACCACATAATAATTCGTAATCACTTACTTTATTTGTAATCCAATTATTCACGGCATTCATTTGTTCTTGTCTTTTTCTATTAGATTTCCAATTTAAATGAACATTCGTAACTCCTAAATTGCAACCTTTATATGTAAACATGATTCGAATAGCACAATAATTTGATTCATCTATATCAGTTTCCCAAATTGCTTCTTCATCTATAATAGGTATTTTACTTAAAAAGGCTAATCCTTCATCTGGAGAATCAGGGTACTCCTTAAATATACAAAACTAAAGTTCTCTATAGAATAGTCGTATTCCTACACTTTTCTTAAAATTTCAAAGCAAAAAGCTAGTGTATTTTTAATAATACACTAGCTTTTTATTTGGAAGAAAAATTTAACAAGTACAATCACAATCAAAACAATCCGTACAGTCTAAATCGTCACAATCTGCTTTTCTCTTTCTTTTGTTTCTTTTAAGATAATAATACAGTAGCCCAAACAATAGTATACAAATAACAAAAGCTATTATTGCTTCTGTATAGTTATTTTGAGTCATAAAACCAATTCCACTTCCGCCTGAAATAAAAATTAGAATTAAGTAAATCCAGAACATCTATGTAAATACCTCCATTACTATATATCTTAAGATAATATCCATATAACACTAGAGGAAATGAATAATCCCATA
The DNA here is from genome assembly GCF_900100505.1 of Bacillus sp. cl96. NCBI lineage: Bacteria > Bacillati > Bacillota > Bacilli > Caryophanales > Bacillaceae > Bacillus > Bacillus sp. cl96. The sequence continues at coordinate 101,916 of NZ_FNDM01000003.1, read as the reverse complement.
CCATTACCGCTTAATACACCAGTAGTTATTCTTAGCAAATTTGAGCTATTTCTCCATTTCCACTTTTGGGTGAACCCATCGATAAGTAACGGAATTTGAGCGAAAAATGATAGTATGATTGCCAAAAGAAATGAAGGTGTCATATAAAAATAAATTGGAAACATTAAAATACCAATAAGCATGCCTGTACAACGTGCACATAAAGGTATGTACTTTTGTAGTTTAAAGAAACTCCTATCTAATCTTCTATGACAAGGAATTTGTAAAATAAAAGTTCGAATCAATATGAATCACCCTCTCTAAAAAGATTTTAATTGATTTTGCAAAAAAAATATATATCCAATAAAAAAACAAACCAGGTTTATACTAGACCCAGTTTGTCAGTTTACTACTATGTTACATCTCCTCAGGTGCCTCCACCCCAAGTAAACGTAATCCTTCTTTTAATACAACCGTCACAGCATAAACCAATGCGATTCTGCTGTCTTTTTCTTTGCTCTCTTCTAATATACGAACATTACCGTAATATTTATTGAATGATTGTGCTACATCTAATATATATTTCGAAATAATCGATGGCTCATTTTTATTGAAAGCTGCTTCAATTATTTGCGGGAATTTATTTAGTAATTTTACGACACTCCAGCTATGATCGTCTTTTAAAGCAAATGTACATGTTTCAAATTCTACACTTTCTTTTCTTAAAATAGAACAAGCACGTGCATGTGTGTACTGTACGTACGGGCCTGTTTCTCCTTCAAATTTCAGCATGTTTTCTAATGAGAATTCAATATTGTGCATACGCTCATTTTTTAAATCGTGGAAGATGACTGCACCAACACCAACTTGCTTTGCCACTACTTCTTTTTGTTTTAAGTTTGGATTTTTCTCTTCAATATTTTGTTTTGCAAGTTCGATTGCTTCTTCGAGTACTTCTTCAAGTAAAATAGCTCTTCCTTTACGTGTCGACATTTTCTTACCATCTTTTAAAATGAAGCCAAACGGTACGTGTTCCATACCATCAACCCAAGTATAGCCAAGTTTTTTTAATACGGTGAAAAATTGATTGAAATGTAAGCTTTGTTCTGGACCAACAACATATAGCGCTTTATCAAACCCATAAGTGTTTTGACGATATAAAGCTGCCGTTAAGTCACGCGTTGCATAAATCGTCGCACCATCTGATTTTCTAATTAAGCAAGGCGGCATTCCTTCTTCTTCTAAATTAACGACTAATGCACCTTCTGATTCTTCAAGCAACTCATGTTCTTCTAAAATCCCAATAAAATCTTCCATTAAATTATTATAAAATGCTTCTCCCTGAAAATTAGTAAATTCTACGCCGAGAAGTTCATAAATGCGAGAAAATTCTTTAAGGGACTCATGACGGAACCAATTCCAAAGTTCTACCGCTTCTTCATCACCTTCTTCTAGTTTCTTAAACCAAGCACGTCCTTCTTCTTCTAGTTCTTCGTCGTCTTTTACCTCTTCATGGAATTGGACATATAACTTAAATAGCTCACGTATTGGATCTTCTTTAACAACTGCTTCATTTCCCCATTTTTTATAAGCCGTAATTAACTTTCCAAACTGTGTTCCCCAATCTCCTATATAATTAATCCCTACAACTTCATAGCCACATTTTTCAGCTATATGTTTCAGCGAATTTCCTATCATTGTAGAACGTAAATGCCCCATCGAAAAAGGTTTCGCGATATTAGGAGAGGAATAATCAATTACTACTGTTTTTTCACAGCCAAAGTGGTTTTGACCGAACTCTTCTTTCTCCGCTAAAACTGTTTTTAATACTGCATCACTTACAGTTTCACGATTGAAAAATACATTTACATAAGGACCAACGGCTTCTACTTTCGTAAAAAACGTATCATTGAATTTCTCAGCAACTTCCTTTGCGATAAGAGCTGGTGCTTTTTTATATTGCTTCGCTAATGAAAAGCATGGGAACGCTGCATCTCCAAATTCATCTTGTTTCGGTGTTTCAATTAAATCTAAAATTTGTTTTTGCGTTAATTCATTCGTGAAAATATTAGATAAACTTTCCGCAAACTGCATTTTATAATCCATGATACAACCTCCTTATTTTTTAAAACACAAAAAACTCGTCTCTAAAAAAGAGACGAGTTTTAACCCGTGGTACCACCCTTGTTGTTCGTTACGAACCACTTTCCCGTTTATAACGAGGACAGGGGGCCTCGGCTTTCTCTACTATTCGTTCAAGAAGCATCTCCGAAGTGCGCTTCATCTTTTTCTTCCGTACTAGGCTCACACCATCCCTAGCTCGCTTTCCTTCTAAAAAAGACTACTCTCTTCATCACAGACAGTATATTTAATTAATTATTGCTTATTATACATCTTTTCAAACAATTAGCAAGGGTCAATTACACCAAAGTGAAACTTAGCACTTTTTCTTTTGTATACATAAAAATTGTGTTTTTCAAATCTAGAACTACGAAAATGATCTTTTAAAACGACACGTTTTCTCGCCACTCGTTTTGCCTCCGCAATTGTTTCGTCAGTAATATCATGATACAAAGCGAAGTGTTTTAATCCTTTAATTCCATCGGATTCTATGACAGTTTCTTCAAACATCGGATCAAGGTAAACGACATCGTAACTATTGTCTTCACATTGCGCTAAAAATGAAAAATGCTCCGTTTGCTTTACTTGGATTCTTTGCATTGCTTCATCAATTTCAGAAACAGATGAAGACCATGTTTTCAAACCATTTTCCATAATATAAGCCATATACTCATTGCCTTCAAGTCCTGTTACTTTTCCGCTTTCCCCAACAACATAACTAGCTACAATACTATCTGATGCCATCCCGAGCGTACAATCTAACACTGTCATTCCTCTCTCTAATTGCGTGGCTTGTACAAACGGATCGTGTTCTCCACGCATTAACCTTTTCACACGAAACATCGCTGAGTTCGGATGAAAGAAAAACGATTCTTCCGTACCTTTTGGATAAATAGCTAATCGGTTCTTCCCTACGACAAGCACATCTTGTTCATACTGCTCATGTAGCTTATGTACCGGTATGTCATTACGTTTAACGAAAGAAGCATTTAATTCTGCTGCTACCTCGTTTGCATAATCTGTCATTTCTTTGTTCGTTCTTCCTGCTGTTGTTACGATCATTGTTTCACCTCTATATAAAGAAAAGAGGGAGATTTACTCTCCCCCTTCTTTAGCAATTCTTTTCGAAAGCTTGTTCTAAGTTCGTAATAATTTCGTCCATAGTTGCACCTTCAATTTCATGACGGTGAATAAAGTGAACAACTTCTTTTCCTTTTAATAATGCCATAGATGGTGAAGATGGAGGAATTTCTCCGAAGTATTCACGCATTTTTGCAGTAGCATCTTTATCTTGACCTGCGAATACAGTTACAAGATGATCAGGTTGTTTTTCAGCACGAACAACCGCTTGACCTGCTGATGGACGTGCTAAACCAGCTGCACAACCACAAACAGAGTTTACAACTACTAAAGTTGTACCTGATGTATTTTCCATAAATTCTGTTACAGCTTCTTCTGTAGTTAACTCTTCAAACCCAGAACGCACTAACTCTTGGCGCATTGGGATTACCATTTGGCGCATGTATTCTTCATAAGCATTTGACATCTTGTAATCTCTCCTTCAACTTTCATTCCAAATTCATCATATCACGCTCTATTAATAGGTGCAAAAGAAAGATAACGATGATTTCATTTTTTTGTAGGGATTTCACAAACCCCACCGCGGCAATGTCCCACTGGAACAAGTTTTCTATTATTAGCGATATAATCGTATACTTTACTTCCAAAACCAAGTACGATAGATAGCTTTATAAAAGGAACTGCAAACCAATAAGATGGAACGGCCTTTGCTAATACATCTATGCTCTGAATACCGTCATACCACTTATTATTTTTAAAAATATACAGTCTTTGTTCCATCTTACTTTGTAGTTCTTGAGAAAGCTCATACTTCTCAACTACATCTTCATTTCGAAATGAAACAAATTTCATCTTACCCTTTTTATCTAATTTTTTCGTACGTTCTGCAACGGCCGTACACATCGGACACCAACTATCATAGAAAACAATCATACATTATTCCCCTTTACGAGACTCCGTCATTTGTTTCCATACAGAACCTTTTGCTTCTTCTCCGCCTTCAATACGCTCTAATGCTAGACGTGCTTGCATGGCTACTTCAAACTCTGGATCATCTTGCGCTGCTTTTAATGCTGGAATCGCACTTTCATCTCCAAGTTCAAATAAGAACATCGCTGCACGCCAGCGTACTAATTTACTTGGATCTTTCAGAGATTTAATCATAACGAACATCGCTGCCGGATCACCTACATCTGATAAACAATCTCCTGCAGTACGGCGAACACTTACAGAGCGATCTAACAAAGCTTTATATAATAACGGTAATACTTCATCACCTTTTACCATACCTAAATAAGCTGTTGCTAAACGGCGTATTGAAACTTTTTCATCATCTAACGCCATCTTCAACACTGGAATATCTTCTTCAGTAGGATCCATTTGTTCTAATGCTGCAAAACGATTTTTCCAGTCAGAATCTTTCATCATCTCTTCTGTTACTTTATATGGCTCACGCTTTTGAATCGTTACTTCAACAGCACCTGCTTGATTTAATAATTCTTTAACCGTTTCATTTACACGTTCTTCTGAATAAGCAGCAACAATCTCTTCCACTACTTCTTTCCCAATTTCTTCAAAATTACCGTAACGTGTACTTTGTTCTACCCATTTACGCTCTTTTACAACGTTTGGTGCAGACATTTGCACTTTCATAATTGATTCTTTAAAACGATCTGGTAAGCCAACACGTTCTTCCGATGTTCCATCTGTTAACTTTACTTGCATTGGAATTGTAAAGAACATTTGAACAAACACTTTCACTTCTCCAAAATGAGACAGTTGTTGTTCTTCACTTTCTTCCAATACTTCTTCGCCGAAAACAGCACGAACTTGTTGTAATAAAACTTTCCAGTCATACTTCGCATTTCGCTCCACTGCTAAAAAGTCGGCTACATGATATACACCTTTAATGCCTTCAATTTTCAAAATTTCTTGCACTTGTATTGGTGCTTGTTCTTTATTTTCATTTGTATAATTATTACGTGCTCCTGATGGTAATACTTCATTCAAAATAACTTTCATTGTATTTGGACTTGGCGTCGGTTCAATTGCTTTAATCTTCACGTAAAAAACTCTCCTTTATTGCATGTTCTTAGCTGTATTGTAACATGTTATCACTCTATACTCCTACTCGGATGCTTAATTTTACTACTTTCTTCCCGCTACCATACTATTTCATTCTTTTTATATTTTAAATTAGGAACGGGATTTTAAAAGCTTTCGTTTCCGATGATTTTTATTTTTTATCCATTAAGTTTATTAAAATACTTTCCACAATTTTTTCCGAAGCTATTACTTAAAATCACCTTTTATTACGATGCCCCCTCCCGCCTTCTCTCCAAAAAGGTAATACTCTCAATCACAACTTCAGTTCTATATATTCTCTTGCCTTGTTCATTATCGTAATTACTAGTCTGAATACGCCCTGTAATCCCAACGAGTGATCCCTTTTTACAATATTTAGTTACATTCTCAGCCGATTTGCGCCAAACGACACAATTAATAAAATCGACTTGTTGTTCACCTAAACTATTTCGAAATCCTCTATTCACCGCAACACATATTCGTGCATAAGCGACGCCTTGTTTTGTGTAGTATAATTCTGGCTCCTTTGTCAATCTACCGATTAATACAACTCGATTCATCATAAGTTATACCACCTCACATGTTTTTCTTCATTGTAAGGAGAAATGTTTGAATGGTAAAAAGCACAAAATGATATATCCGTAAGTAAAAAGTATTATTTTAGACCTTACAAAACAAAAAAAGAAACCATACATAGTTCAAACATGTATGGTTTCAAAATTTATTACACTTCAGTACAAGATATGTAATATCCTCCGCGAGCCATCTTTATTTCAGCACGGTACATTGCATTTTCTAAGTAGAAAGTAATCGGTTTAACTTTACTCTCAAATTTTAATCTTTCATTGCATTCAGTTGCATATCCTTCAATCGCTGAAGTAATAACTTTTGATGATGGATACGTTAAAGCTTCATCTAGTTCTATGAAAAAACTTTTAGAAAATAGTTTTTTCATAATCCCCTTCTTCTCTTTCATCATATTCCATCTCCTTCACTTCAAGTTGCTATCATCCATATTATACCATACATTCAATATATCTTTGAAAATAAAAAAATCCTGCATTTTTCATGCAGGATTTTTTTATTAGTCATTTTTCGTAAAGTACGAAACGAAACGAAGAATTTCTAAGTATAACCATACTAATGTAAGCATTAATCCCATCGCAGTATACCACTCCATATATTTCGGAGCTTGACTACGTACACCATTTTCGATTAAATCGAAATCTAGTAATAAGTTTAATGCAGCAACTACAATAACAACTGCACTAATAATAATACCGATTGTACCACCTTGGTGAATGTATGGAACAGTTACACCAAACATATTTAGTAGAAATACGACTAAATACATAACCATAATTCCAAGTGTTGCTGCCATCACGCCTGTACGGAATTTATCCGTTACTTTTACTACGCGTGTTGCATATAACACTAACATTGCAAATAGAATTGAGATTGTTAGTAATACAGCATTTAAAACGATAGAATCGCCAAATTTCATTGTATAAACTGCTGAAATACTTCCTAACACAACCCCTTCTACCGCTGCATAGATTGGTGCACCAAAAGGTGAAATACGCGGGAAGAACATAGACGCAAATGCGATGATTGCCGCAACGATTAAAGCACCAATTAATACTGGCATCTTCATCGTCCCCTGCATCATCTGTATGTATGAATAGACAGACGTTGCAAGTAGCAAGATAAGCATAATGAACGTTTTGCCTACTGTTCCGCCAATCGTCATCGCAGAAGCACTTGCTCCCTCTTTACGGAATGCCTCTTTTTTCAACATTGGATTAGATGTTCTCATTTTTTCCCTCCTAAAATAGGTTCTACCAATAGTGTAAAGTTTTTCTCTTTACTTTTCAATATATGCAGCTTGTTTTTATTTTAATCCTTCAACGATGTCTGATAGTTCACTCCATCTTTCCATCTTTTTTTCTAGCTCTTCTTCTGTTTTCTGCTGTGCTTCAGATAATTCTTGTGCCTTTGTGAAGTCAGATCCAACTTTCGCAAGTTCTTCTCCAATTGACTCAATTTTCTCTTCAAGTTCGGCAATTGTATCTTCAATCGTTTCCCATTCACGCTGTTCATTGTATGAAAGTTTACGTTTACGTTGTTGTTTTGGAGCTTCTTCTACAACTTTTTTCTCTTTTTGAACTTCCGCTTTCTCCATAAGTTCTCTCGTTTTTTCCATTTCTAAATAATCTGTATAACTACCTAGAAACTCACGCACTTCGCCTCCGCCAGTAAAGATGAACAGTTCATCTACTACTTTATCTAAGAAGTAACGGTCATGCGATACAGTTAAAACGACACCTGGGAAATCTTCTAAATAATCTTCTAGTACTGTTAATGTTTGTGTATCTAGATCGTTCGTAGGTTCATCAAGTAAAAGTACGTTTGGTTCTCCCATTAAAATACGTAATAAATATAAACGTCTTCTTTCACCACCAGATAGTTTACCAAGTGGTGTACCATGTGAATGCGTCGGGAATAAGAAACGTTCTAACATTTGAGATGCACCAATTACTTTTCCATCTGTCGTATGAATAACTTCTGCAATCTCTTTAATGTATTCAATCATACGCTGATTTAAATTCATCTCTTCATTTTCTTGCGTATAATAAGCAACTTTTACAGTTTGTCCTACTTCCACTTCACCACTATCAGGAGATAACTTACCTGCAAGCATATTTAATAGGGAAGATTTCCCACTTCCATTCGCCCCAATAATTCCGATACGATCACCCGGTTTCACAATATGATTAAAATTATGTAATACCGTCTTATCGCCAAATTTTTTCGTTACATCTTTTAACTCAAGTACTTTCTTTCCTAGACGACTTCCGCTTAGTGCAATATCAACTGACTGTTTTGCAGCTGGTCCTTCTTGTGCCTTTAGCTCATCAAAACGCTGAATACGCGCCTTTTGTTTCGTAGAACGGGCTTTTGCACCACGACGAATCCAAGCAAGTTCACGACGATATAAATTTTGGCGTTTCGATTCTTGTGCCAATTCTTGCTCTTCACGAAGTGCTTTCGCTTCTAAAAATGTACTATAGTTTCCTTCGTAGCTATATAGTTTACCATTATCTAATTCAAAAATACGATTCGTCACACGATCTAAGAAATAACGATCATGGGTTACAAGTAATACCGAACCTGTATATCTCGCTAAATATTCTTCTAACCATTCAACTGTCTCATGGTCAAGATGGTTCGTAGGCTCGTCTAAAATTAATAAATCCGGTGTTTCAATAAAACATTGTGCCATTGCGATACGTTTTTTCTGTCCACCAGATAAATTCCCAACAATTGCAGTGAAGTCCGTAATTCCTAATTTCGTTAAAAGAGACTTCGCATTTGCATTTGCTTCCCATGCACTCATTGCATCCATACGTTGCTGCACTGCAAATAATTGTTCCTGTACTTTTTCATTACTTGGATCTTTTTCAATATTTAATAGTGCTTTTTCATAATCACGAAGAAGACGAATTAAAGGTGTATCACCATGGAACACTTGCTCTAATACTGTCAGTTTTTCATCAAACTCTGGTTGCTGTGATAAATAACTAATTGTATACCCACGTGAATGCGTCATATCACCTGTATCAGGAGCTTCTAATCCTGCAATAATTTTTAATAATGTCGATTTACCAGTTCCGTTTACACCAATAATTCCGACACGTTGTCCTTCTGTAATACTACATGATAATCCATCAAATAACGGCTTTTCTCCATATGATTTTGATAAGTTCTCCACAGTTAACATTTTCATATTTGTGCATTCCACTCTTTCATAAATTGTTCAATAAACTGTTCCATATAACGATGACGAATTTCAGCCTCTTGTTTTGCTGCATTCGTATTCATTAAATCTTTTAATTTCAAAAGTTTTTCATAAAAATGATTTAAAGATGGATCATTATTTTTTCTATACTCTTCTTTCGTCATTTCTTCACGCGGCGGAATAGTTGGGTCATACATTAATCTCCCTTTCGCCCCACCATATGCAAATGTACGAGCAATTCCTATTGCACCAAGAGCATCTAAACGATCCGCATCTTGAACAATTTTCCCTTCAAGTGACTCTACTGTGCCGCCATGGCCACCTTTATAAGACATATTGGCGATGATATGAAGAATATGTTTACTTTCCTCTTCTTCAACACGTAGCTCTTCTAACCAATCAGAAACTTTTTTCATTCCTGCTTCTTCACTTTCATTTAGCTTTTCATCTGCCACATCGTGAAGTAATGCTGCCATTTCAATTATAAAACGATTTCCACCTTCTTGCTCAGATAAAGAAATCGCCATTTTATGTACACGTTCAATATGATACCAATCATGCCCACTCGCATCTTTTTCTAAAATATGTTTTACAAAAGTAATTGTTTTTTGAATTTTTTCTTGTTTTGTCATTTTATCTTCACCCAGTTACTTATTGTAACACGCCCGCATTTTTTCATCACATATTTTCTTGTCCGCCCATACACTAGGTGGTAGGCATCATCATGAAGGAGGAATAAACATGTTCTATAATAATCAACCGCCTTATCCAAGGCAACCATTGTATCCTCAACAACAAGAACAGAGATACACAGAACAATACGAAGAACAAGAGTTACAACAGCAAGAGCAACAATATGACGAAAACCCATATGCAACAACGCAAAACCAAGAAACTGAATTTCAACAAAATCCATATGACACACGTCCAAATTATGAATATCCTCAAAATCCATATGCAGCACCACAAAATCAAGAACAGCGATATCCTCAAAATCCATATGTAATACCACAAAACCAAGAACAACAATATCAACAAAATCCATATGCAGCACCACAAAACCAAGAACAACAATATCAACAAAATCCATATGTAGCACCACAAAACCAAGAACAACAATATCAACAAAATCCATATGCAGCACCACAAAACCCATACACAACTCAACCACAACAACCGCAATATCAACAACAAATGTATCAACCAAACTACGACGCACGTGTCTCACCACCTAAACCACCAACAATAGATCCAACTCAGCCACAAATTTTACCGCCCGGACCAACACTAGACATTACACAACCACAAATCTTACCACCTGGACCAATTACTGAACCAACACAACAACAAATTCAACAAGTTGTCGGTACACAATTTTTACCTTTCAAGAAACCTGTACTAGATTTCGTAAAACCATGGGTAGATTACGGTTTAAATGAAGCAAAACATACATCACACGAACACGCATTAACAGAAGTTGCTGCGATTATGTTTTTAGTTGGTAAAGGCTTCAATCCGACGATTGCACATTATATCGTTGAATCTTGGGAGAAGAATGAGCAGTTTTAGGGTTGTTTATTTGATAAAATATAAAAAACACAAAAGTGCCAAACCCCTTATACCACAAGGGTTTTGGCACTTTTTAATATCTAAAACAAATTTTATTGAAATAATTATTTTTATAGATTTTCATACTTTTTTATATAGTACGTGAACATATACAGTACAAAAATACACCTTTGTATACACATTTTTAGAAACATCTTACGTTTATCAAACAATAACCAAAAGACGTACCTGCAACCTCATCATATAAATAATAGATATTAAAAAGAGGACACTATAAGCGCCCTCTTCCTTAGGTTTTAAATATGTTCTCCATGATCCATAAACACTTCAATTGCTTCGTTTTGTGGTATGTCTTTTGCATTAGTAAGACCAAAAGTAAAAACAGCGGATAACATCATCATTAATAAGATTGCTTTTTTCATTTTAGCGCCCTTCTTTCTATGCTCTTTTTGTCTGCATCTAAAGCGATGTGCAAATACTTGCTTGCTTTTCTATGATTTTCTGAACCATAGAATATTTCACCTAAAAGAGAAGCATATTCTTTTACCCAATCATATAATTCTTCTTTTTCAAAATACGAAATACCTTCTATAACCACATTTTCTAATTCTTCTTGCGGTACATAGTTATGTACTGCTTTTAAAATTCGGAAATGATGACGATAACATAAGTCGCTAATCTTATAGCCATTCTCAATATATTCATTAGCGATATGACTATAACCTAACTTAAAATGTTCTCTTGCTAAAAGAAACATAGTTTTAGCGTTATTTTCTAATGAATCCTCTAAGTGTTTAATTGCTAACTCTGGCATGTTTTGACTTGCGTATAAAAGTCCTAAATTATGCTTAACTCGTTTAATAAGAAGTTCATCATTAGATTTTTGGAAGGTACCTAGTGCTGAAAGTAAATATTCCTCTGCACTTTCGAATTCATTTAGTCGAATGTGTGCCATTCCTAAAGTATTTAAGCATGCTGCAGTTTTTAATTCATACCCTGGACTAATTGAAAATACTTCATTCGCCTTTGTAGCAAATTGAACTGCTAGGATCGGTTTTAATACGTGATAGTAATGGACTGCAAGCCAATAATTAAATTCAGCTTTTTCAATTTCATCATGCATGTACTCTAAAAACGTTTCAGCTTTTTCAAATTGCATTCTTGCTTCACTATGGTTTGCTTTATTAATAGCGTAAATTGCTTTAAATAAATGATGATAGTACTCTAAAAATGTCTCTGTAGACTCTGGTAAAGGCTCGATTTTGTCCAGAATATCTTTTGTACTATCCATATCCCGAATTAGCAGTTTATACCGTGCATTCAATAAAGCGTAGTAGACTAATATTGTTTGGTCTTCCTTAATATTATTGATTTTATTTGCAATATCTTCTTTTATTTTCTGAGACTGTAATACACGTTGTGAAATCATAGCTTGATACCAGTCGTTTAATAATTTTGTGATTTCTTCTTTAGAAATAATGTCAACACTCATCTACTTCTACCCCCTTTTGTTAAATGTTATCATGACATGCTTGTTTGCATAAATAAGTTTTTGAATATTCTAACTTGAAAAAATTATTTTTGAATATTCATGTTAACAAAATGGTCCCATTTCAAACCAAAAAAGAACACACGTTTGTTTGTAGTGGAGTTAAAAAAACAAACGTGATGTATTACATCATGGAATATAACGGCTTTCCTGTAGTACGTGGAAGAGGTATGGTGAAATGGAATCCGTTTGCTTCAATACCGGAGCAATACGAGGAAATACATAGAATGTTTGAGGAACAATATAAAGTACCTAAACCTTTTTTAACACAAGATACTATGGAACGAATAGAAAGAGCGTTAATGCAATCTTTTCACGAGGAAGAAGAAATACATATCTCATACTATCGTGATGGAATGGTGCAAGACATGTACATAAATGTATTACATATTGAACCGATGACGAAAACTATATATTGTACAGATGCTTTTGGTTTGAATACTAAGTTTAAGTTTGATGAATTGGTGAATATAAATTAAAAGAAGCCGCCCGACAGGACTGAAGTGCACCCCAATTGTTAGACACAGCCTAACAATTGGGGTGCACTTCACATATATAGGTGGCTTTTGTACGACAAAAAAAGAGCTCTGCTATACAGCAGAGCAAAAGAAAAATATATAACCCTATAAAAATAATACAAATTATTGATACTTTCAAAAGACGAAATTTAAATTTCCATCACAATAATACCTATGTTTAAGTATGAAACATTCTACCTTCCCTATAGCTATGAATATTCTTATTTTAGAATTCCATAGTATCCAAATAGCTCTTTGAGAAATACCTCAATACCGAACTTCTTCAAAGAATCTTTTCTTTATTCAAAGAGAAGTTCTAAAACTTTTTTCTTATCTTTGTCTCTTCCATAATGAATCAACCTATGACAGTTCGGACATATACTAACTATATTTCCAACAACATCTAAACTATTTTCAAAATCATGTTGCATTCTTAACGGTATTAGATGATGGGCCTCCATATAATTTTTTCGGCTGGCTTCCGATACAAATGTTTCATGTGTGTCATCTATTTCACATTTAAATTCTGCCTGTTTAATAGCTTGTTTAGCTTTTTTCGGATCACGAGGCCATACTTCCCTACCAGATTCCATTTTAGTTTTTTTTCGATTTTCCGATTTCTCTTCTTCTGCAATCTTTACTTTACTAAAATCCGAATCAATATTAGTAAATCCTTGTGGTGTATGGTTCAATTTGTAGCCAAAGAAAGCTGCGAATTCGATTGCTTTAATGTTTACAGGTTTTAGTTCCTTAATAAAATAGATGTATTCCCAAGTTTCATCATTATCGTTTGTTTTCTAAATTTTTCTAGCCACATCTGGGTTATGAGTCTTAGCAAAAATTGTCCCGAAAAACTTAAATTCCCCTTTAGAATATGCTAAAATCCCGTCACCCTCTTTTAACTTTTCCCATCTATCAACATTTGAAGAACCAGGAGTTGCTCCCCACATACATACATTCTCATGTAATTCATTATCTTTAAGTTTAGTTACTGTATCGGCATCTAAATCTGCTAAACATGTAGAAATAGGATATATTTTTTCAATAGTAGCTTCCAAATTTTTTATAGCACTATCATTACTTGCAGTAAAAAGATATAACATATTTAATTCCACCTTTTTTAAATTTCATTATATTTCTTTTTAGAGTCTCGAGATTTCTCTACTGGATATTTTTTATTATTTTTTCTATTTTGTTTATAATAATCTCTTCTAAGTCAATATCCAATTGATCTGCCAACTCATCTTTCATGTCTTCTTTTTTTGTTTCTACAGCTTCCTCACTGCTTTTCCACTGAAAATTCTCCAACAACTCACTCGCCTCTAAAGAAAGAGAAATAGCTAAATCTTTAGGATTGTGGAACTGCTTCCAGTTCCTATCATCCCGAAATTTTAGGACTTTCTCTAAAATAGTTTGATTCATTTTTTGAATCCCCCAGTTACTTTTCATTGGTAAACTCTTCTATTTATCAGGTAAACTATCATAAAAACGTTCAATGGCCGCTACTAAAACTAAATCTTCTAAATGAGCAGTTTTAGGGTTGTTTATTTTTAAAAACATCAAAAATGCCAAATCCCTTATGTCACAAAGGATTTGGCATTTTTAAGTATCTAGAACACTCGCTAAGTTTAAGGAAAACTTAACAGACATGCGTCCGGCATAATGCCATGTCCACACCCAAGGATCGGTTACATAAAATAACGTATCTAACATGGGAAGTCTATTGGTCTTTTCCCCTTATAGTAACACTCTCTTCTACTAAGACCTTTTCTTTCTAGGACCTACAATTAATTTAATCGCTGTTCTATCTTCATTATTGATAGAAATCTCTTGAAATGCTGGTACGAAGGCTAAGTCAATACCACTTGGAGCGACGAACCCTCTTGCAATCGCAATTGCTTTAATCGCTTGATTTATAGCTCCAGCCCCAATCGCTTGAATTTCCACATTACCACTTGTTCTTAGTACACCCGCTATTGCACCCGCGACTGAATTTGGGCTTGATTTTGAAGATACCTTTAATATATTTTCCATGTAAGTTGCTCCCTCTATTATTTAATCTCTCTTTCGTTACAATTTTAAATATTTTAGCGTATCTTTAATTACTATTCACACCAAAAACAAACGATGCTTCATATGTACATTATTCTATATTTTCTGACTTCTTCCTGCTCAGCTACGCAAATAAAAAAATAAACTGAATAACCTAATATACATACAGTTAAATGCCATAACTTCACCAAATGATAACATCCATACAGCGAAAGATAATATTGCTGTTTGTCAGACGAAATTAATATAGTAAAGTGAAACTTTAATGAGTGGGGGTTTTGTTCATCCCCACCTAACTTCTTTGCTTTCGCTGAATTTTGAGATGGGAGTCTTACTGCTCGGAAAATAGCGGGATAAACGTTTCCTCGTTACTTCAATCTATTTAGAAATTCCATTTATTTTTCTATCAAATTATGAACCTTATCATCTTCAAAAGGTGTTACAGGTAATATCCAAATACTACATTTCATCATTTGACCACTTTATATTCCACATCTATCTCCTTTTATAGTACAAGCATACACGCCAATTGTGATTCACCTTCATAAACTACTATGTGGTTTAAATTTATTAAGAATAGGAGGTAATATATTGGGTTCATACTATCATTCTTCAAAATCGTATAAAAAATGTTCATGTGACCATTCACATAAACGCAGCTGTCCTGCATACGGAACTTTTTGGCAAACTGAATTTATAACTGTTCCTTTTGGCGATCCTTTTCCATTTAATCACGTTGGACCTTTAGCAGGAGGCGTTTCCTTACTAAATCCTACTACTATACACTTTAGACAATTTGGTGATTATAGAGTTTCGTTCATTTCCAGTATTAATACTACTTTAAATCCTGTATTTCCACATATCCCAGTCATAACTATATTTTTAAATAACAATTCACTTGCTAATAGTCAAGGTGACTTCGCTATTCAAATGAATACTTCATCAAATAACGAATGTCTTCAACTCGTTGGCGAAACGATTGTTACAGTGCCTGCTAATTCAACTCTTCAACTTAGAAATAATAGTGGTTTTAATCGTCAAAGTATTGTAACTTGTGACAATGGTATAAATTCAGTTGAATTAACAGTTACAAAACTAAGTTAATATTATTTCTTTACATTCAGATGCTATTTCAGCATCTTTTTTTATTGAATAACAGTTTTCTTCGACTTTTATTATCTTTCATCACGCAAAAAAAGTGCAGAATTCTTTCTAACACAAGATTTCTGCACTTTTTTATTATACTTATTTATTCTTCCTTATTTCTCTACATAAACCGACTTAACAATCGTACGATTATATGATTTCCCTTCTTTATTCATCCCTTTTATATCCATCGTAACGTTATATACTCCCGGTTGTTTTATATCTTTCAAAGCACCTGTAAATGTATTCGTATTAACATTTTGTAATTCATTAAATTCAGAGACTAACTTACCTTCTTTATTAACGACTCTTACTGTTATGGAAAGATCCCCTTTCATTTCAGGTGCTACAGGTGATTTTTTCAGTTTATACTCAGGTTTATTTACTTTAACTTTTGTAGGCATTTGAAGAACAAATGGCGCGCCATCCTTGTAATCGCTTACAACTAAATATGCATCTTTCGACTGCTTCGCCATCATTTTGATTTTCCATTCGCCTACTTCCAATTTATCAAACTTAAATGTTCTAATTGTCGCCCCATTAAAAAAAGATTCGCCTTCACTAGTAGTTATAGCGCTATCTTTATTTGCATAGATTTTTCCTTTTGGAGATACCATTTGTACTTCAACATCAGAAGAAGCAGTTAGTACAGAAACTATTCCTTCAGCCTTTTTATCAACAGAAATACTTTGCTCTATCCACTGATTTTGTGGTAATTCGCCTCCTAAAATATTTTGATTTGAAGTTGTATTTAATTGTTCTAGATTTTCATTTGAACTAGTGCTAGATGCTACTAAAGCTGGTAATCCCACATTTGTCGTACGTAAATATGGTTCAATTCGTGCAAAAACAGCTGATCCTTTTCTTATATTGTCATGATCAAATCTGGAATCTGTAAATAAATGTGTACCGTACGATAGCTTGGCACTCCATTCATTTACTAGTCCATCATTTGAACCGTACGATGATAAATATAACCCACCCATAGATAATGCAGAAAATGTTGGCCCCCAGCTAGTTCCAGTAGCCGTATAGTAACGGTTTAATTTAGCTGCTGGGTTGTTATCTATTATTGAACGAAACTTTGCCATTTCACCTATTTGTAACGAGTACGTACCATCATCTTTTTGACCTAATATAGAAGCAAGCCACCCTGCCCACCAACTATATGACAAATCTGCTAAATTTGAGCCGTGATGCGGTGTAGCAAGTGTAATAACATTTCCAACAAATCGATTCGCACCATATTCAACTAATGCGGCTTGTGTATCAATACCACCTTTACTATGCGCTACAATATTAACTTTTTTACCGAAATGATTATATATTTCTTCCAGTTTTTGTGCTAACAATTTTCCGTTATCCCACTGACTAGCCGAACCTTTCCCCGCAGCATCATACAATTGTATAAACACTGTTTGATAGCCTGCTTTTAAAGCATAATCATACATATCATTTATATCATGATATACTGTCTTTCCATACCAACTATCAGCATTACCATTTCTTCCTTGTACAAAGAGAATTGGCGGTTTATTCTCATCATAATTAGCAGGTTTTTGGCCTAAAAACCATTCTCCAGGTGTGAATACTTCTGTATCAGGAAACCCCTTTCCAAGCTCTTTTACAACTTCTGCCTGTACATTTGTGCTAATCGTTGGAGCCATGATAAAAAATACAATTAGTAAGGCCACACATCTTCTCATCAGTCGCATATTACTCCCCCTATTTTTTTGAAAGAAGGTGTTCTTTATAATATTTTATATTTTCCCTTCCTTAATAATAGCTAATCTTTTATTTTAAAAAGATGTTAGCCCTATTTTTAGAAGGTTACTAGTTGTATACCCTCTTTCTTAACTCTCGTTATTCTCTTTGTTTCTACCTCTTCCTTTTGATAGAATACGACAAAAAAGTTTCTCAATAATTGTTTACTTAGCTACATCCAGATATTTTTTAAATCAATATTGTTTATATAAAGCATACAAATCTTGAAAAAATTTTAGTAAAAAAACATTTTATTACTAGTTAGTTATTTAAAAATATAATAAAGATCTGTACTTTCTTTTCATTAAATACAAACTAATTTTAAAGGAGCTTATATTATAAGACTTTCCTACGATTAAAAATTAAACTGAAATTTCAGAAAAAACAATCACATTTCCAGAAACATATATTATGATAATTTCCGCGCACTTGAATTAACTTTTTAGAAGTACTAACCTATCGGTGAGCAGAAGAAAATTCTGTAAAAAGAAAGGAGAATACTTTATGATGACCAATTTACAAAAGGAGTTTTTTAAACGCTTAAAAATTCCTGCAAAAGAAATAACATTTGATGATTTAGATGAAATTCTCTTAAAAATGGGAATGATTCTCCCCTATGAAAATCTTGATATTATGGCTGGTACTATTAAAAATATCTCAAAAGATAACTTAATAGAAAAGTTACTTATTCAAAAACGAGGTGGACTTTGTTATGAATTAAACTCCTTATTGTATTATTTTTTAATTGATTGTGGGTTTCAAGTATACAAAGTAGCCGGTACTGTTTATGATCTGTACGATAATAAATGGAAACCCGATGATGGTCATGTCATTATCATATTAAGTCATGAGGATAAAGATTATGTTGTGGATGCAGGTTTTGCATCTCATCTCCCTTTACATCCAGTCCCTTTTAACGGAGAAGTCATCTCCTCTCAAACAGGAGAATATCGAATTCGTAAGCGAAATACTCGAAAAGGTACGCATATTTTAGAAATGAGAAAAGGAGCTAACGGGGAATCTACAAGTTTCTTACAATCTGAACCTTCAAACGAATGGAAAATAGGCTATGCTTTCACTGTAGATCCAATAGATGAGAAAAAAGTGAATAACATTCAAAAAGTGATTGTAGAGCATAAAGAATCTCCTTTTAATAAAGGGGCTATCACTTGTAAATTAACTACTTATGGTCACATATCATTAACAAATAAAAATTATACAGAAACCTTTAAAGGCACTAAAAATAAACGACCAATAGAATCTAAAGATTATGCTCGCATTCTTCGTGAATCTTTTGGAATAACGCAAGAGAAATATGTAGGAAAAACACTAGAAAGAGGTTAGTTGACTACAAGTACTTCATAATAAAGCAGATTCTATATTTAGAATCTGCTTTATTTTATACTTTGTTATAAATTAATTTAATTTTGTTGTTACCCTTTAATTTTCAATTATATATTCATCATCATATTTATCGTATTGTAACCCTTTCCCTATCTTTGATTCTGTAACTTGATCTCTTAAAAACGGTGCAGCATCCATTTTGCTAGTTGCAATTTCAATTCCATATTTTTTCGTTAAATAAGCTAACTCTAGTAAAAACCACTCTCTTCGCAATGTAACTGGAATATCAAATGTTTTTCTTTTCATATATAATAGCACCTCTTTTATTTTCATAACTTAAAAACATCACTGGATGCACTTATTAAAACTACCTTTCACCGCTAACATCCAATGAAACATTATAGTATATGCATGTCCATTTCAAACGTGCTATCACAAATATGATATTTAAGTTTACATAATTATATTATGTAATAGTAGAAAAGGAAGGCATGTCCCTTCCCCTTCTACTATAGAGATTTAAATTAAGAACATCTTGGTACACCTAAAGCTAAAAATAAACCTGCTACTCCCGCAGTAATCGGTACTTTTAACGTAATAACATCGTCTACCTTCGTTACTAAAAAGTAAGCATTACCTTCTTGTAATATACAAGTTACCAACAATTGAAATTCCATTCAAATCTCCTCCTTTCAATCGATATACTATAATTTATGAAATCTCTTTCAAAACGTAATAGGATATATATCTATTTTTCCCTATATATAAAATAAATGTTTGTAAGTCTAGTAAAAATATTAACTTTCTAAATTTATATAAAACGTGTAATATCCAATAAGTTCCTATATAATCAATAAGAAGAATCTTACAAATGGAGGTATGAAAATGACGATTTTAAGTAATATTGGTGCAGCTTTATTTTTTATTGCTTTTATTCTTTTAATCTTATGTATTATTTCATTCTTTAAGAAAAATGGAAAAGCAAAACAATATGGACGTCCTACCGTTATTCTTTTTATGATTTCTATTATATTAATAACGGCCGGTACAACAAAATCGGAACACCCCGTCGTCGAGTTTTTTTCTACTTTAAGTTTCATTCTATTTATATTCTTCCTTGTTCTAGCAATCTTATCTGTTATTAAGAAAACAGGTGTAGCGAAAAAACAATTTATTATTACAGCCGTATTATTTGTCATTTTTGTTGCGCTATCAGGTATTTCAGATCCTTCTTCTGAAAAAACGACAGCAACTAGTACAAAAGTTGCTTCTAACAATGAAGAACAGAAAGATAGCGAAAAGAAAAAAGAGGCGGACGAAAAAACTCAAAAGCAAGAAGATGAGAAGCGTCTAGCCGATGAACAAGCTCGTAAGCAAGAGGATGAAAAACGTCAGGCTGATGAACAAGCCCGTAAACAACAAGAAGAGCAAAAACGTCTAGCCGATGAACAAGCTCGTAAACAACAAGAAGAGCAAAAACGCCTAGCTGATGAGCAAGCTCGTAAGCAACAAGAAGAGCAAAAACGCCTAGCTGATGAGCAAGCTCGTAAGCAACAAGAAGAGCAAAAACGTCAGGCTGATGAACAAGCTCGTAAGCAACAAGAAGAGCAAAAAGCACAGCAAGCTCAAACACAACCTGCTTCAGGAAATACTAGTAGTGCATATTACAAAAACTGTGCCGCAGTTAGAGCTGCCGGGAAAGCTCCTCTATATAAAGGACAACCAGGTTATGACTCACATCTTGATCGTGATGGCGATGGAGTTGCATGTGAAAAATAGTAGTAAAAAAGAAGCTTCTAGTAAGCTTCTTTTTTATTATCAGAAACTATTATGACGAATTCCCTCTCTCTCTTCCTTTTATAAAACTCATTTGATTATCCTTAAAATTGACACATTATAAGTGATTTCAATCACCACATTGTTTTTCATTTATTGCTATTCTTAATTTAGATATTACATTCAAACTTTATGGAGGCATTCATATGGAACATACATTTACTGAAACTTCTATTGTCGGTGAGATTGTTACACAATTTCCAAAAGCTAGTAATCTTTTTAAATCATATAGAATAGACTTTTGTTGTGGTGGTAATAAACCACTTATTGATGCAATTCATGAAAGAAATTTATCAGCAACAGAAGTACTTACAGAATTAAATACGCTTTATCATAATACGAAACGATTAAATGAATCTGAAATTGATTGGAAAAATGCTTCTTATCGCGAATTGATTGATTATGTTATAAATAAGCATCATCGCTATTTAAATGAAGAATTACCACAGTTAAGTCCGTATGTGACGAAAGTATTACGCGTCCACGGAGCAAGTCAGCCTCACTTAGCTCAAATTCATAAGCTATTTCACGAATTAAAGATGGAATTAGAACAGCATTTAATTAAAGAAGAAACAGAAGATTTCCCATTAATTTTAGAATTTGAACAAAATCCAATTGACGAAAACTATGTGAAATTACGTAAAATAGTAGATGAGTTGGAAAATGAACATAACCACGCAGGCAACATTATTAAAGAACTTCGTAAAGTTACAAATGACTTTACTCCTCCAGAAGGAGCTTGCGGTACTTATCGACTTGTTTACCAACGTCTTGAAGCGCTAGAGTCTGATTTATTTAAGCACATTCATTTAGAAAATAATATTTTATTTCCACGTGCCATTACGAGAGCATAAATAAAGAGCAGGACATGAGTATACATACTTATGTCCTGCTCTTTCATTTGGTAAAGACTATACACATCCCTCTCGAATAAATCCGAATTTTAACAATTTGTGAATCATTATAAAAATGTGATAAACATCACATCTCTTCCTTTTTTGATTTTCTATAATAAAAACATAATCCTTTGTTCAACATTTCACAGAAAAAGGGGAAACGAAAATGAAAAAACGTTTAGTTATGATCGGAAATGGTATGGCTGGCATACGCTGTATGGAAGAAATATTAAAACATGATAGTGATTCATATGAGATTACTATTTTTGGAGATGAACCTCATCCAAACTACAACCGTATTATGCTCTCTCATGTTTTACAAGGCAAAACAAATATGCAAGATATCATTATGAATGAATACAGTTGGTATGAAGAAAACGAAATAACTTTGTATACAAATGAAAAAGTTCAAAGTATTAACCGAGAAGAAAAAATTATTATTACAGAAAAGAATCGTACTCTTACATATGACAAACTCATTATCGCAACAGGTTCTAGTGCTTTTATTTTGCCTGTAGAAGGTTCCACTCTCCCTGGTGTAACAGGATTTCGAACAATTGAAGATACACAATTTATGATTGATACCGCTAATGAAAAGAAAAAGGCTGTTGTCATTGGTGGTGGGTTACTTGGTTTAGAAGCCGCAAGAGGTCTTATTGACTTAGGGATGGACGTACATGTTGTTCATTTAATGCCAAACTTAATGGAGCAACAACTAGATACGAAAGCAGCTTCTCTTCTGCGCGAAGATTTAGAAGCGCAAGGCATGAAATTTCTAATGGAAAAGAAAACTGTAAAAATTCTTGGTACAGACCATGTTGAGGGCATTCAATTTGAAGATGGTGAAGTTGTAGATTGTGATTTAATCGTAATGGCTGTCGGAATACGCCCAAATACGCAAATAGCAAAAGATGCTGGTTTAATTGTAAATCGCGGTATTGTAGTCAATGACTATATGCTAACAAATGATGAGTCCATTTATGCAGTTGGAGAATGTGCAGAGCATGACGGTATCGCATATGGACTTGTTGCTCCTCTTTATGAACAAGGTGCGATACTAGCAAAACATATAACAAATTTACAAACTGATGGATATTCGGGCAGTATCGTCGGTACGCAATTAAAAGTTGCAGGTTGTGATTTATTCTCTGCTGGTCAAATTTATGAAGATGATCAAACGAAAGCAATATCAATCTTTGATGAATGTAAACGTTCCTATAAAAAAGTATTAATTCGTGATAATAAAGTCGTCGGTATCGTTTTATATGGTGACACAGCTGACGGTACACGTCTCTTTAGCATGTTAAAGAAGGAAGAAGATATACAAGAATATACACCAGCTTCCCTTCTTCACAAAGCTGGTGAAGAAAGTGAATTTGACGTTGCTACAATGAGTGCGGATGACACGATTTGTGGATGTAATGGTGTTACGAAAGGTTCAATCGTTCACGCCATTTTAGAACAAGAGTTAACGACTTTTGAAGAAGTTAAAGGCCGTACGAAAGCCGCAGGTTCTTGTGGTAAATGTCGTCCACTTGTGGAACAAGTTTTATCTCATACACTTGGAGATGCTTTTGATGCCTCAGCGCAATCTGCCGGTATGTGTGGATGTACACCTTTATCCCGTGATGAAGTCGTAGCAGCCATTCACGAGAAAGGCTTAAAATCTCCAAAAGAAGTACGAAATGTTCTTGGTTTTGCACATGAAGACGGCTGTTCGAAATGCCGCCCTGCTTTAAACTACTATTTACGTATGGCGATTCCAGAAGAATATGAAGATGATAAATCGTCCCGTTTCGTTAATGAAAGAATGAATGGTAACATCCAGCACGATGGTACATTCTCTGTTATTCCACGTATGTACGGAGGCGTTACAACAGCTGATGATTTAATGAAAATTGCTGAAGTTGCGAAAAAGTACGATGTTCCTCTTGTGAAAATTACAGGTGCAAGCCGAATCGGCTTATATGGTGTTAAGAAACAAGATTTACCTAACATATGGGCTGACTTACATATGACTTCGGGATATGCATATTCAAAATCGCTTCGTAATGTAAAATCATGTGTTGGTTCTCGCTTCTGCCGTTTCGGTACGAAAGATTCATTAGGACTTGGTATGCTCCTTGAACAATCATTAGAAATGGTAGATACACCTCATAAAATGAAGATGGGTGTAACGGGCTGTCCGCGTAACTGTGCGGAAGTACTGACGAAAGATTTTGGCGTTGTTTGTGTCGAAAATGGATACCAACTTTATATTGGCGGAAATGGTGGTACAGAAGTACGTGAAGCTGATTTTGTAATGATTGTCCCTACTGAAGATGATGTCCTTCGCATCGCTGCAGCTTACATGCAATATTATCGTGAAACTGGTATTTACGGAGAGCGTACCGCCTACTGGACAGAACGTTTAGGCTTCGATCACATAAAAGAAATACTACAAGATGCAAGTATGGTTACTACGTTAAATGAACGTTTCCAAACAGCTCGTAGAACATATACGGAAGCATGGGGACAAGCACTAGAAACGAAATCATTAAAAGCGATGTATGAAGTAGAAACTGTGAAATAAGGAGCTGTGATCTAAATGATACACACGAAAGAAAAAATAAAAGTTATGCGTGCGGAAGATCTTGCTATTCAAATCGGTAAAGAAGTGCAAATGAAAGGTATGTCTATCGCCCTATTCCGCCTTTCAAATGGCGATATTCGAGCTGTAGAAAATCGTTGTCCTCATAAAAACGGACCGTTAGCAGAAGGGATTGTGTCTGGAGAATTCGTCTTTTGTCCACTGCATGATTGGAAAATCTCACTACTAACAGGTGAAGTTCAAAAACCTGATGACGGCTGTATTCAAACATACGAAGTAGAAGTTATTGACGGTGACATTTATTTATACATGTAATTTTCGAAAGGAAGCCTCCTCTGGCTTCCTTTTAAATAAAAATTGATGAGGTGCAATTATGAACGGATATGTATATTTAGTTGGTGCAGGACCAGGTGATGAAGGGCTTATTACAAAAAAAGCGATAGAGTGTTTAAAACGTGCAGATATTGTTTTATATGACCGTTTACTAAACCCTTTCTTTCTTAGCTATACAAAACAAACATGTGAACTTATGTATTGCGGAAAAATGCCAAAGAATCATATTATGCGACAAGAAATAATTAACGCACACCTTCTTCAATTTGCGAAAGAGGGCAAAATTGTTGTCCGATTAAAAGGCGGAGATCCATCTATTTTTGGCCGTGTTGGTGAAGAAGCAGAAACTTTAGCAGCAGCAAATATTCCATATGAAATTGTACCAGGCATTACATCTAGCATCGCCGCTAGTAGCTATGCAGGTATTCCCCTCACCCACCGTGACTACAGTAATAGTGTCACTTTATTAACCGGACATGCAAAAGGTCCCTTAACCGATCATGGAAAATATAATTCATCTCACAATAGCGACACGATTGCCTACTACATGGGTATAAAAAACTTACCTACAATTTGTGAAAACTTACGACAAGCAGGAAAAAAAGAAGATACGCCAGTAGCAGTCATTGAATGGGGTACAACTGGTAAACAGCGCGTTGTCACAGGGACACTGTCTACCATTGTTTCTATTGTCAAAAACGAAAATATTTCTAATCCTTCTATGACAATTGTTGGTGATGTTGTTACTTTGCGGAATCAAATCTCTTGGAAAGAACGTAAACCATTGCACGGCAAGAAAGTTTTATTTGCAGCTGCAACAAATAAAAAAAGCGCAATAAAGCAAAAGTTACAAGAGTCCGGTGCAGAAATATATCAAATTCCAACTTTCAAAAAGAAAGAATACACAGTAACCTCTGAACAAATCAATAAGATTTTTAACGTTGATCGTCTTGTATTTTGTTCCGCTGACAGTGTAGACATCTTAATGCAATCATGCAGTAAATATCATAAAGATATTCGTTCCTTACAGGCAGAACTTCAGTATATGAACCTTTCTATTCAAGAAAAGCTCATGCAATATGGATTGTTCAGTAAACCTGCGCAATTTTCTTCGAATTCAACGATTTATTTAGGACGAAACATTAACCGAATTGCTGTTATTCAAGAAAAAATTGGTGCTGGTTCCTATATGATGACTCATGAGTACACAATTGATCATCGCTTCGATGAAATTCATTCACGTATTCTTTCTGAATTCTCATGGGATAGCATTGTATTTGAAGGTCGTGCTTCTATTGATACGTTTCTAGCAGAAATAAAACGCCTTGGCTTTATCAATATTCTTACTCTCCCATTCTCGTATACCGACGTTCCAACTTTACACTATGCAAATAAAGTTGGGTTTCATAACGTAGATCATCAATTACAAGAAACTCTTATGAAGAAAGACATGGTGAGACAATGAAAGGAATTGTATATGTTGGACATGGAAGCCGGCTACAAGAAGGTAATGAACAATTCATTCAATTTATTCAATCTGTTATGAAAGAGCGAAACGAAAGAATTCAAAAAATAGCTTTTCTAGAACTAAAGACACCTACTATTTCGGATGCAGTTACAGAAACGATAATAGAGGGAGTAACTGAAATAATGATTGTACCTGTTTTATTATTTGCAGCAGCTCACTATAAACGTGATATTCCTTTGGAGATAGCGAAAATGAAAAATCAATATCCACATATCTCATTTTCAGTTGTACAACCTTTTAGTACGCATCCGCATATGGTTGAACTTGTAGTGAAAAGAATACGTGAAACTATGCCAATGCAAGGTAGTAGTGTTTTACTCGTAGGGAGAGGTAGTAGTGATTTTCAGCCGATACATGAGTTACAACAAATCGGAGCAGCTGTCGAACAAAAACTCAGTCTACCAGTATCATGCTCCTTTTTAACGAAAGGAACGCCCTCTTTTACTGCTGAGCTAAAGACTATAACATCAACTGCATCCCATGTATATGTCATGCCCTACCTTCTCTTTACCGGATTATTGCTTCAAAAAATTAAGTTGTATACAAAAAAATACGATCACGTGACGACTTGTAATTGCCTACAGTTTGATACATATATGAAATTAACATTGTTAGAACGAATGGAGGAATGCATATATGTATAACATGTACCCCCTTATGTTTAATCTGCAAAATAAAGTGGTCGTTATCATTGGTGGAGGTAAAATTGCATATCGAAAAGCGTCTGGATTAAAAGATACAGGCGCTTTCGTCACCGTTATTAGCCCCGAGATTTGCGAGGAAATGAAAGAACTTCCTTATATTACTTGGAAGCAAAAAACTTTTAGTAATGATGATATTAAAGATGCTCATCTAATTTATGCAGCTACAAATCAACATGCTGTAAATATGATGGTCAAACAGGCCGCTCATGATTTCCAGTGGGTTAACGTTGTAAGTGATGGTACAGCATCATCGTTTCACACACCTGGCGTTATACGAAATGATGAATATGTGGTCACTATTTCGACTTCAGGTAAGGACCCATCGTTTACGAAGCGTATGAAACAGGAATTAACTTCTGTCCTTCCTAAACTTATAAAAAGACTTTCTCGTACTCATAAAATGTAATCTATCACTTAGCTAAAATAGGAATTAACTGTGAACAAACGTTTTTTAGAGGCGTTTGTTCTTTTTGCTTTAGTTTCGTTTTTTAGGATCAGACAAACAATTGGACAAGAATCTGTGAAGAAAAATAACGGCAACAATTACGGACAAAAAAGCAGTTGCTTGAGAGCAACTGCTTCAATACAGGTTTTATATTGGATATTCATTCAACCAAATTAGCGCTTGTTCATAATCATCAAAAAATCTCACAGATTCTTTCGTATTAGATTGTTGTAAATAATCCATTATCTCCCCCTCTTCAAGGAGAAATGCAATTGCCTTACTGTTATTCAAAATGATTTCATTGAAGAACTTCTCTTTCCATACTTTTTGAACAGAAAAATGATTTGGCGTGTATCCTTTTCTATCCACCAACAATTTGTATTTCCGCCCTTCAGAAATGAATTGCTGACAAACCTGCTCAAAACCATTAAACCATTCATACACATCATCTGTTTTTATATTGCCAACTAGATGGGTAACAATTATATCTCCTGAAACTGTTGTGCTGATATTCTGTTTACTCAACTTGGAATCCCCCTTAGTTACAATTTTGCGGAAAAACCGCATAAAATCAATAAAGAAAAATTTCTTACTTGACACTCCCACCCCACCGCTATCAAACTAAGCTCATGTAACGTCAATTATAAGCGAAATTGTGTCTTTTTTCGCTAAGCTACTTGATTATCAGACATGGTACAATTGTAAACGATACCCAATATATCATAGACTGTTTTCTTCTCATATCTATGGGATTTCCGCCATCATTTACCGCCTCAAATCTATTCGTTTTAACACGTATATTCAAAACAAAATATATGACAAATAAATAACGACAGTTACTGTAATAATGCTGAAAAGTGTTGAAAATAAAACGATTTGTGCATGTAATTCAGGCTCTATTTGATATTCCATAGCAATGGTTGATGTATTTCTTGAAGTAGGAAAAGAACTTGCAATAAATAATGATTGTGCAACAATACCATCGATGTTTAGTATGTATATTACGGCAAGTGCTAATAATGGTCCCATCAGTAACCTTCCAATTAAAGCCCATGTTATGACTCGATGGAAAAAATTAAGCTTAATGTTGGATAATTGTGCCCCTAGCAATATGAGTGCTATTGCAACAAAACCATTCGCAAGCTGATTAAGAGGAATAAAGATAGAATTAGGTATTTGAATTGTAAAAGATTGAAAGAAAACCCCTAATACGAGTGCATGAAATACAGGCAGTCTTAGAAACGATTGAATAATACCTCCGATTGTTTTTGTTGCTGATAGTAAGTTATATATCCCATATGAATAAGTTAAAAGATTCTGGAAAATAACAATAAAAATTTGAATGGAAACCCCCACTGGATTGTGACTGAAAATCAATTGACTTACTGGTAACCCATAATTACCGGAATTCATTAACGAAATGCTATTTTTTAGAGCTGCACTTTCTCCTTTTTCTAACTTTAATATTTTTGAAATGAAATGACTTACTATGATCAGACTCAGACTATAAAGCATTAAATAGTATATTATCTGGAGCAACAAACCTGTTTCTATACGAATATCATATATATTCACAAATACAGCCGCTGGCATTAAGCAATAAGTAATAAGTGTAGATAGCTGCTTTAAGTTAAATTGGAACTTTCTTTGTAAGATTGCACCAATTAGCATCAATATTAATATCGGTAATATTACGTCTAATATAATAAATACAAACATTTAAAACCTCATTCTAAATATATTTTAGTTGGATTAAACGCTTTACTAAATGTGGACACATTTCATTCATCGGAAAACACCCTTAGTTCTCAATAATCAGAAAACTGAAATCGATAATATGAAAATGCTCATCAAAAATTCTTATTTCATTTCCCTCCCCTCTCTTTTCTTTAACATATCAAATATAACTCATAAAGAAAATTATGGATTATTTATACAAATTCATAATTTTATCTTATTGAACTAAACTGTATTCTTTAGTGTAGTACTTTTTTCACAATATCCGTTAGCCTTACCAAAAAATTTGGCCCTAAAAAAATCTGATACTGCAGTTACTATGCGAAGAATACTTACATCAATCCCATACTTGTCGCTTAAACCACCTAACACACCTGATACTTGTTTATCTTGAGTGGACTTATATTTTTTTCATCTAAACATCCCGATTCAATTAAATATTTGCATTCTAAAAATGAGTTCGATCTTTAGAATAGATTTAAGATTTCCTTCACTAATCTACCCTTTAAATGAATAACTTTTGACTTCTATATTTTAAAATAAAATTCCATAAGCCTTCTGTTTTTCATTTTAAAAACACATTCTTATAGAAAACAAGCGTTTATTGAGATATCAATAAAAACATGTTGAAGCCTATTACTAAAAGAACCATCCCAATATACTTTGGGATGGTTCTTTTTCCTTATTAATGATTCTTTAACATCACTAACAATTTCTCTTGGCTATACATCCATACTGTAATGATTAAACAAGCAAGTGCGACTTCTGATAGCGCCATAAATCCAATTGCATAATGACCTGTTAATTGGAATAGTAATGTTAAAATTAGCGGTGGGAAGAATCCTCCTAGTCCACCTAAAGCTGATACGAGACCATTTACAATACCAGCTTGTTCTGAGAAATACATTGGAACGAGTTTGAAGATTGTACCATTACCAATCCCTGCACAAAATGCTACTAGTAAGCAACCAAATGTATACACGTTCATACTTGGCATAAACGATAAAATAATACCTGAAAGTGTTAAACCGATAAATACGAAGATTAATATTTTAAATGGATTAAACTTATCACCGAGCCAACCACCAATCGGGCGCATAATTGTTGCGAGTACGATGAATCCGGCTGTCCGCATACCTGCATCTACTTTCTCTAATCCGAAGTGAGATACTAGAAAGTTTGGTAAGTATACTGTAAATGCGACAAATGATCCGAATGTTAAAAAGTAAAAGATACATAAAAACCAAAGTTTCTCATTTTTATATACACCTTTTATTTGTTCCATTAGTGGTGTATTCACTTTTTTCTCCTTACGATCACCTAATAAAAAGTTCATAAGTGCAAACGCTGCAAGTAAAACTAAATAACATTGTACTGTCGTTCTCCAGCCAACTGAAGTTGCAATGACAGGTGCTAAAAACGAAGTAATTGCTGTTCCGGCGTTACCGACACCGTAAATACCATTTACAAAACCGTGACTCTCTTTCGGAAAGTATTTTGGTAAAGAAGTTACTCCTACAGAGAATACAGCACCACCGATTCCTACAAATAATCCACCAATAATTAAATCCATCATAGAATTGGCAACACTAATATAAAAAACAGGAAATAATAATAGAATAAAACTAATAAAGAATAATTTTCTTGCTCCGAAACGATTCGTCCAATAACCAATTGGAATACGAAGAATAGAGCCTAAAATAACAGGTACTGCTGTGACCATAGAAATTTGTCCCGCAGTTAATGGAATATCCGCTTTAATATAAGGCATTAATGATGATAAAATGACCCATACCATAAAACCGATAATTAGATTAGAAGTTTGTAAACTTAATTGAAAATTAGGACTTTTCATCCTGTTCCCTCCTATGTATGCATAGTTATATTCATTCTCTCCAGCCTAATCACGTCCTAACATGATTAGGCTGAAAAGAATCAACCACCACTTACTGGCGGAATCATTGCTACGATATCGCCAGTTTGAATGATGTCATTCTCATTTGCATACTCTTCATTTATCGCGACCATAATCTCGTTTGAAATTGCTATGTTGTATTTCTTAATGAGTACTTCCTTCAGCTTCGCAACTGTAATATTTTCACAATCTATGTGCAATGACGACTTACTTACTTCTTCCTGTAAATGTGCAAATAATAGCACTTCAATCATATTCTCATCTCCTTTCTAGGCTCACCATTTGCATATGTTACCCTCTCTAACTGATCACCTATCCATGACTCACCATCTTCCCAAAACTCTTTCTTCCAAATTGGAACAATTTGTTTAATACGCTCCATAATATATTTGTTCGCCTCATAGGCAGCTTTCCGGTGTGGTGTAGAAACAGCAACGACAACAGCAAGATCAGAAATTTGTAATGTACCAATGCGATGTGTAATAGCGACATATATCCCCGGCCAATTCTCCCCTACTTCAGTGCCAATTCTCTCAAGCTGTTTCTCCGCCATTGTCTTATAAGCTACATACTCTAAACAAAGTGTACGTCGACCTTTCGTAAATTCTCTAACAGTACCAATAAAAGTAGTAACCGCACCACACTCACGACGAATTACTTTGTTTGTAACTTCTTCAATTGAAATAGGTGTATCAATTACTTCATAATACGTATGTGTCATTTTGCACCTCTTATCTTTATATAAGTTAGCAACCTATTTTTCTATTACTTGTATGATCGAAGCGGCTCTTCCCACGGCCACTCACTTCCGTTGTTTGATTCTAATAACAGTACCGAAACAGTAATTCCAGCTTTAAATCCTCTCGTTCCCCCTGGCAAAACGATAAATGCATTCGCTTCTGCAAGTGAAGAAATTGCGCTAGATTTATCTAAACCAACTGGTGTAACTTGTAATTGCCCATCTACAATTTCCACTCTCCCTCTTACAAAACGAGTAAATGGGTTTGCTTTCGGAAAGTCTTTTTGTAAAATTGCCTCTGCACGATATATGTGCGAATCTTCCCTATGCAAGTATTTTCCAATCACTGGTCTAACATATAATTCACAACCGACATAACAAGCAGAAGGATTACCAGATAGACCAAATAGTAATTTTCCTTCTACCTCAGCTACAGTTGTCACACTTCCTGGTCGCATCGCTATTTTGTCAAAAAGTACATTAGCTCGTAATCTCTCATAGATGGCAGGTAAATAGTCATAGTCTCCTACTGAAACACCACCAGTTGTAATTAATATATCAACTTCTTTTATCGCCTTTTTTACAGTGTTATAACACGTCTCAAAATCGTCAGCGAATTGCCCATAATACTGTACAATCCCCCCTGCTCGTTCAATTTGAGCAGCTATCATATAGGAGTTACTATTTCGAATCTTCCCTGGCTTTAATTTTTCATGTACTTCAAGCAGTTCGCTACCCGTCGTTACAATTCCAATCACTGGTTGTTTTATAACATATACCGTACTATAACCAAACGTAGCAAGAAGTGCTGCTACTCCAGGATTAATAACAGTCCCTTCTTTCACAAGGATAGTATTTTGTTTTACATCTTCACCTTTAAAAGAAATGTTATCACCGGCTGTGAAACAGCGTTTTAATGTCATATAAGTCTTTTCGTTTTTTTCAAATCCTTCCGTTAGTTCTAACATAACAACCGCATTACACCCTCTCGGAATTGCGGCTCCTGTCATAATACGGACAGCTTGAAATGCTTTCACTTCTTCTGTAAAAACAACCCCTGCTCCAATTTCACCAATTACTTCAAACTGAATAGGGTTACTACTACTTGCTTCTTTCGTATCTTCTGCTCGAATCGCAAACCCGTCGTACGGAGAGCGATCAAAATGCGGGACATCATGATCTGCAATAACATCTTCTCCAAGCGTTCTTCCGTAACTTTCTATAAGAGAAACCTCTTCTGTTTCACCTTGATGAGCATATTTCATTACTCGTGCAACTGCTTCTGCCACTGGAATCGGTATACGTTTTGCTAACATTCTTTTTCACCTCGTTTTAATAAGGGGGAAACTCTCTCTGTTCATCCTATATATTTTGCGTACAATCGTTTTGCTATTTTCACATCATTTGTCCCATGAATAAATGCCCTACCGTCTGTAAATAAAACGAAACGATATTCATCAATTAGAAATGATAGTAAGTACGGCGTTTTTTGGACATGTACAATTTTTTGTAATCTTTTTTGGATTTCGTTTAAATTTAGAACTCTCTTTATTCCTGAACGGATTTGAACTGTATTCCGTCCGCATAGCACCTCCGTTTTCACCTGTGATTCAAATGTTAAACTTGGGTACGTACGTGTATTTCCGCAAGATGGACATGTACTTTTTTTCTGTTTATTTACTTTTAATGAGAGAAATTGATTGTTCCAAATATCAAATGATAACATTGTTCCTCGTAGCGTCTCGAAATCATCCACCAATATTTTCATTGCTTCTGTCACTTGGTGAGCAACAACCATCTGTACAGCTGGCTGAATAATTCCCGCTGTATCACATGTTGCACCGCCCATCGGATGATCCATTAAGCAGCGAAAACATGGTGTTTTTCCTGGAAGACTTGTATACGTTACACCGTAACCTCCAACGCATCCACCGTATATCCAAGGTATATTTTCTTTTTGTGAAATATCATTTATAAGTAGGCGCGTATCGAAGTTGTCAGTGGCATCTATAATGAGATCCACTTCTTTTGTTAACTCTTCTATTTCTTGCATTGTGACATCCATTACAACTGGTACAATTTCCACTTCAGAATTAATCTTTCTTACATGTTCTGCCGCTGCAATTGCTTTTGGTTTGCATTGTTTTGCATCTTCTTCTGTATATAACTGTTGCCGTTGTAAATTACTCCATTCGACATAGTCACGATCGGCAATTGTCAATTTCCCAATTCCCATCCTAGCGAGTGCTTCTGCATTCGCAGCCCCTAGTGCACCCGCACCGATTAGGAGCACATGCTTTTCTCTTATTTTTCTTTGTCCCATTTCACCAATTCCAGAAAACAACACTTGTCTTGAATAACGCTCTTGCATAAGAAATCCTCCTTTCACTATCCACCAATGTAAGACATTTCAACTTTTGGACGTTTACTTGCACTCTCAACCGTTCTTTCATCTGAATATCGATCTGTTCTATATCGCCATGTATGTTGTAAAATTTTTAATAGTGAGGCATCAGAAATATTTTCTCGAAGAAGCGTTCGCAAATCCGTTCCTTTTTCTCCAAATAGGCACGTAAAAAACTTACCATCTGCCGAAATACGTGCTCTCGTACAAGAAGAACAAAATGACTCAGAAACAGAAGTAATAAATCCCACTTCTGCATTACTCCCTACATATCGATACAATTTCGCAACCTCTCCAAAGTAACGAGGCTGAGCGGGCTCAATTGGATATACACGATTAATTTTCTCTATTAATTGTTCCTTCGTAACGACTTGCTCAAAGTTCCATCCGTTCGTACTGCCTACATCCATAAACTCAATGAAACGTAACTGTATTTCTTGTTCTTTAAAATAACGAACCATAGGAAGAATTTGACTATCATTCATCCCTTTTTTTACGACCATATTTACCTTTACTTCTAATCCAGCTTCCTTCGCTGCTTCAATTCCTTTCAGTACAGGTTTCGTACTTACATTTCTTCCATTAATTTTTTGGAAGACATGATCCTCTATTGCATCTAAACTAATATTCACACGCTTTAATCCTGCTTCTTTTAGCGCCTTAGCTTGTTTTGCTAAATGAATTCCGTTTGTTGTGAGTCCAATATCTTGTAAGCCTTCTAGATTTGTAAGTCTTGCAATTAACGTCGATAAGTCTTTACGCAATAAAGGTTCACCGCCAGTAAGCCTAATTTTATTAACTCCCATACTTATAAATAATCTCGCTAACCTTTCTATTTCATCGAACGTTAATAAAAGCTCTTCCTTTAAAAAAGCGTAATCAGGTCCGAACACTTCAGCAGGCATACAGTATGTACACCTAAAATTACAACGATCAATAACTGAAATACGTAAATCTTGAAGTGGCCGCTTTAAAGAATCTTTTATGTTCTCGTGCATCTCTATCCCTTCTTTTCTGCTGCAATCCTTAGTAAGCTTTCATTTTTTTATTTGCCTTTATTATAAAAAAGAAGCTACATATTCAATGTGACTTTTCTCACATCACTTTCCCCATTCAAAAACTTTTCACAAATCCGTTCGTATTTTGTTCACATCTTCAGGCCATACTCTTTACGGTCATTGAAATTTTACATTATTTTTAAAATAGCTCTTGCATTTTCATCATATTTACACTCAAAATAGGAAATGTATTGCTTATAAGAAGAAAGGTGATTGCTGTGGCAAACAGTATGACATTATCTCAAGATTTAAAAGAATTACTTGCATCTGTTGAATATAAAATGCAAATTAAAAAAGGTAGTTTTATTTTTCAGGAAGGTATGGAGGCAACCGAACTCTATATCATCCACTCAGGAAAAGTACAAATTAGTAAACTTAGTGCTGACGGACAAGAACTAACACTTCGAATTTGTTCGGCATACGACATTATTGGAGAATTAACATTGTTCACGGATAATGCGAAGTATTTATTAAATTCAAAATGCCTTGAAGATGTTGAAGTAGGCGTTATAAAGCGTGAAGCGTTAGAAAAAGAATTACTCCAAAAACCAGCTCTTGTATTTGAATTTATGAAATGGATTAGTGAACATTTAAGAAGAATGCAAACGAAGTTCCGAGATTTAGTATTACACGGCAAAAAAGGTGCCCTGTATTCTACCCTTATACGAATGACAAATAGTTACGGTATATTAAAAGAAAATGGGATTCTCATCGATTTACCATTAACAAATCAAGAACTTGCTAATTTCTGTGCAACTTCACGTGAAAGTGTAAATCGAATGTTAAATGAATTAAAAAAGCAAAGTACAATTTCAATTCATAAAGGAAAGATTACAATCCACGATTTACAATTTTTAAAATGTGAAATTGCTTGTGAAGATTGCTCTGCTTCTGTTTGTAGCATTGATTAGCGTCTTATTTAGATACTTATACCTACAAAGAAAGCCGAGGTCTCCAATTAGATCTCGGCTTTCTTTATAAATTACGAAACATATAAAACTAAATTATTTTTTCAGCTCATTAGGAATACGTCTTCTGTAAATTACATAGCTACGGCTTATATATTTAATTGGGGCACTAAATACGTGTACCAGTCTAGTAAATGGCCATACTGCGAAAAGCCCCATTCCCGCAAGAATATGAATTTTAAACCATACTGGTACTTCCATCATATATTCAACTTTCGGTTGGAAAATAAAGAGACTTCGGAACCAAGGGCCAATTGTTGTACGATAATCAAATCCTTTTGAATCGATATTTAAAAATGTTGAAGAAAGTCCTGCTAGCATTACGATAAGTAATAAAATAAGCGCAATATAATCTCCCTTTGTACTCGTTGCAATGATACGTTTTACAGTTACGCGGCGGTACGTTAATATAATTAAACCGATGATAGAAGCAACACCTGCCGGAAGACCAAAACTAATTGCTACTACATGATACATATGCTCAGAAATACCTATTGAACGGTATACAGCTTCTGGAATTAAAATCCCCATAACATGACCGCCAATTACGAACATAATCCCAAAGTGGAATAATAGA
Source organism: Bacillus sp. cl96 (assembly GCF_900100505.1). Classification (NCBI taxonomy): domain Bacteria; kingdom Bacillati; phylum Bacillota; class Bacilli; order Caryophanales; family Bacillaceae; genus Bacillus; species Bacillus sp. cl96. Next base: position 65,180 of record NZ_FNDM01000003.1, on the reverse strand, counting down.
CTTCCGATTCGGAGCATTTTCTTTTCTAATAGTTCACTAGATTTTGATGTCCATCCAAATTGATCATAGTTGTATCTAAAAATATGTCCACCGATAAAGATTGCAAAAATGATATAGGGAAACAATACCCATAGAAATTGATCCATCATTTTAACAACTCTCCTTTCTAATTTGTCTGTACACCCCATGTATCGATAGCGAGTAGAACAGCCGCAAGAATTGGTTCATACATACTACCTGCTTCTTTTAACTGAACGTGTAATGCTTGTATGTTCTCCTTGTATTTACTCATAATTGGTTCACTGTCTTGCTCATTTGCATTTGCAAAAAACTCAAGCAATAGCGGTAAATAATCAGGTAATTCTTTATCTGTTACTTCAAAACCTGATTTTTTATAATGCTGTTTTAACTCCAGTAATTCAATACCTCTTTCTCTTTGTTCACCAGTGTTCATATAAGTAAGATACATATTTGTTTTCTTACCAAAATCGAATGTATATACGTAACTATCAATCAATTGATCATTCGTTTTATTTAGCGCTTGTTTTATAAATGTTGCAAGTGAAGCTTTAACATCGTCCTGTTCAATCGCTTCAATCTCTTCTAGTAATTCAGTTAAAGTTTCTCTCCACCCGATTTCTGGGTAGGAGAGAAGAAATGAAGAACATGAAAAAGCAGTTTGTAAACTTTGTTTCATATTTTTCCGCCCCCATTATTTAAGAAATTGTCATACAAGAGCCTGGACCACCTGCGAATGCTAAACCACAGCTTCCTTGTTCACTATATAAATCTGCAACTTGTTCTCTGTGAGATGTCGGGATAACAAAACGATCTTTATATTTTGCGATAGCAAGAAGACGATACATATCTTCTACATCCTGTTTCGTTAAGCCAAGTTCTTTTAATACAGCTTCATTTGGTTCTTTATTAATTTGCATTGCTCTCATATGCGTTCGCATAACAGCCATTTTTTTCAATGTAAGACGAATATGTGATTCATCTCCTGCAGTGAGTAAATTCGCTAAATATTGAATTGGAATACGCATATTATCAATAGCAGGGAAAATCTCTTCTGCTTGCCAGTTACTACCTTTTCCCTCCACCATATTCATAATTGGGCTAAGCGGCGGAATATACCAAACCATTGGCATTGTACGATACTCTGGGTGAAGAGGTAGAGCAATTTTCCAATCGATAATCATTTTATAGATTGGTGACTGTTGTGCCGCTTTAATCCATTCTTCAGGAATGCCTTGTTTTTTCGCTTCAGCTGCCACTTCTGGATCATTTGGATCTAGGAAAACAGTAAGCTGAGATTCATATAAATCTTTTTCGTCTTCAACAGACGCTGCTTCTTTTACTTTATCAGCGTCATATAGCATTACCCCAATATATCTGATACGTCCTACACATGTTTCTGAACAAATTGTTGGCATACCAGCCTCAATACGTGGGAAACACATTGTACATTTTTCAGCTTTATTCGTTTGCCAGTTAAAATACACTTTTTTATATGGACAAGATGATACGCAGAATCTCCAAGCACGACATGCATTTTGATCCACAAGTACAATCCCGTCTTCTTCACGTTTATACATTGCACCAGATGGACAAGATGATACGCACGATGGATTCATACAATGTTCGCATATGCGTGGTAAATACATCATAAAGACGTTTTCAAAATCTGTTTTAATTTCTTCTTCCATTTTCTTTACATTCGGATCTTGTAATCCTGTTATATGTCCGCCTGCTAAATCGTCCTCCCAGTTTGGACCCCATTCAATTTTGTCGATAAATTCGCCTGTAATTGCTGATTTCGGATGAGCAACTGGTTGATGCTTACGCTGCGGGCTATTTGTTAATGTTTCATAATCATAATTCCAAGGTTCAAAGTAATCATCAATTGTTGGTTGATCTGGATTGTGGAAAATGTTCATAAGACGTTTCATTTTCGAACCAGATTTCAGCTGAATTTCACCATTTTTCAATTCCCAGCCGCCTTTATATTTCTCCTGATCTTCCCATTGCTTCGGATAACCAATGCCAGGTTTCGTTTCTACGTTATTGAAATACATATATTCAGCACCTGGACGATTTGTCCAGGTGTTTTTGCACGTTACGCTACAAGTATGGCAACCGATGCATTTATCTAGGTTCATAACCATTCCGACTTGTGCTTTAATCTTCAAGCCAATCTACCTCCTTCAGTTTGCGAATTACAACGTTTAAATCGCGCTGGTTCCCAGTCGGACCATAATAGTTAAATCCATAACTTAATTGACCGTATCCACCAATCATATGTGTTGGTTTAACGTGAATTCGAGTTGGACTATTATGCGTTCCCCCCCGGTTACTTGTTAATTTCGTACCAGGTACGTTAATATGACGATCTTGCGCATGGTGCATAAACGCCATTCCTCTCGGTATACGATGCGTTACAACAGCACGCGCTACAACAACACCGTTACGATTAAAGCACTCAATCCAATCATTATCTGCAACACCCGCTTCAGCAGCGTCCTCTTTATTCATCCAAACAGTTGGACCACCTCTAAATAGCGTTAACATCGGTAATGAATCGAAGTACATACTATGAATCGACCACTTATTATGCGGTGTTAAATAGTTTAGTGTAATCTCTTTCCCTTCTACTTCGGGCCGTGATTTACGGAACGGTTTATGTTGCAGAATTGGTTTAAATGTTGCCATCGTTTCACCAAATTCTTTCATCATGTCATGGTCTAAGTAGAAAGATTGTCGACCAGTTATCGTTCTCCAAGGGATAAGACGTTCCACATTTGTTGTAAACGGTGAGTAACGGCGTCCACCTTTTTCTGAACCTGTAAATGCTGGAGAAGTAATTACTGTTTTCGGCTGTGCTGTAATTTGTTCGAATGTGAAGCATTCCTCTTCACGTTCTTCTGCTAAATCACGTAATTTTAGATCTGTTTGTTTTTCAAGTGCTTCCCATGCTTTTACTGCCATATGACCGTTTGTTGTAGAAGATAGTGTTAGTACCGCTTCAGCAGCATTGATTGCTTCTTTGATGTCTGGGCAACCTTTCGCGATAGAATCCGTTCGAACAACTCCTAATTTGCTCTTTAATTGCTCATATTCTTTTTCCGCAGACCAAGAAATCCCTTTCGTACCAATCGGTTGTTTTCCGACATTCGGTCCAAGCGCAGTCATTTTGTCATAAATCGTTTTATAATCTCTTTCGACAACATGAATTTGTGGCATCGTTTTACCCGGGATTGGTTCACATTCACCTTTACTCCAATCTTTAATCTTGCCAAGTGGTTGCGCTAATTCTTGCGGTGTATCATGAAGAAGTGGTGTTGCAACAACTTCTTTCATTGGTTCAAGATCAATTTTCTTCGCTAAATCTGACACAGCTTTAGAAAGTGAAGTGAAAATGTCCCAATCAGAGCGTGCTTCCCACGGTGAACCGATTGCTGGATTAAAAGGATGCACAAATGGATGCATATCTGTACTACTTAAATCATGTTTTTCGTACCAAGTTGAAGCTGGTAATACGATATCAGAATACAGTGCTGTTCCAGCCATACGGAAATCTAAATTAATAAGTAAATCAAGCTTCCCTTCTGGTGCTTCTTCATGCCACTTAATTTCTTCTGGTCGTAATGAATCACTATCGTCATTCATTAATCCGTTTGTTGTACCTAGTAAATGTTTTAAGAAATATTCGTGCCCTTTACCGGAACTTGAAATTAAGTTCGCACGCCATACGAATAAGTTGCGCGGGAAGTTATTTTTGTTATCTGGATCTTCAATCGCAAATTTCAGTTCTTTTTCTTTTAGTTTTTGTGCAACGTATTTTCCGATTTCTTCTTGTGTTGTTGCACCAGCAGCAACAGCTTCTTTATATAGTTCAATTCCATTTTTCTCGAATGTTGGATAAGAAGGTAACCAGCCGAGTCGTGCTGCTAATACATTGTAATCACCGTGATGTTGATAACGTGAGTTACCTTCAATTGGTGATGCTAAATGTCCAACAGGTGTATCTTCATAGCGCCATTGATCTGTTACGAAATAGAAGAAAGACGTACCATTTTGTAATTTCGGTGGCCCTTGCCAATCTTTTGCCATCGCGATTGTTTGCCATCCTTCTGCTGGTCGTAATTTTTCTTGACCAACGTAATGCGCCCAACCACCGCCGTTTACTCCTTGTGCTCCGACGAGAAGTACAAGATTTAAAACTGCGCGATAAATCGTATCAGAGTTAAACCAATGGTTAATACCAGCTCCGACAATAATCATTGAGCGACCGTTCGTATCCACAGCATTTTGTGCGAACTCACGAGCGATTTGAATAATAAGCTCACGTTTTACTCCTGTCATTTTCTCTTGCCATGCAGGTGTAAACGGAACGTCATCATTGAAGTCTTTCGGTTCTTGTCCGCCAAGCCCTCTGTTCACACCGTAATTTGCTAACGTTAAGTCGTATACAGTTGTAACGAACACTTCGCCTTCTTCTGTCATAACCTTTTTCACTGGATTTGTACGTTCTAGTACTTTGTTTCCATCATCAGAGAAGTACGGAATTTGTACAGTTCCAATCGATTCTTCCATTCCAAGTAAAGAAAGACGTGGATCAATCTTTTCACCTGTTTCTTCATCTTCTAAACGCAAGTTCCATTTCTTTTCGTTATCCCAACGTGAGCCCATTGTGCCATGAGGTGTTGCAAAATCATTCGTGTTCTCGTTCCAAAGAACAGGTTTCCATTCTCCTAACTTCGTTTCGCGTCCAATATCAGCAGCGTTTAAGAAACGATCAGCAACGAATTGATCTCCTTTTTGTTTCAATGTGACAAAGAAAGGAAAATCAGTATATTGCTTCGCATACTTTGTGAAATATTCCACTTGATTATCTACGTAAAATTCTTGTAAGATCACATGCCCCATTGCCATCGCAAGTGCACCATCTGTACCTTGTTTCACACTAATCCAATCATCCGCAAACTTTGTAGATTCAGCGAAGTCAGGACTGACAGAAACGACTTTCGTTCCTTTATATCGAACCTCTGCTAAAAAGTGAGCATCTGGTGTTCTCGTCATCGGTACATTTGAACCCCATGTCATAATGTAACCAGAGTTATACCAGTCACTACTTTCTGGTACATCTGTTTGATCGCCCCAAATTTGCGGAGAAGCTGGTGGTAAATCTGCGTACCAATCATAAAAACTAAGCATTGGTCCACCCATAAGTTGCATAAAGCGGCTACCTGCAGCATGACTTAACATCGACATAGCTGGAATTGGTGAAAAGCCAACATTTCGATCTGGCCCGTATTTAATTACTGTATAAAGTAGAGAAGCTGAAACGAGTTGTAATACTTCATCCCAATTCGCACGAATAAATCCACCTTTACCACGCGCCTGCTTATACTTACATGCTTTTTCAGGGTTTTCCACAATACTTTTCCAAGCATCTAGTGGTGACTCGTTATTTTTTAGTTCCTCTTGCCACATACTCCATAGAACACCACGTACATACGGATATTTCACACGAAGTGGACTATAGATATACCAAGAAAAACTTGCTCCACGTGGACATCCTCGTGGTTCAAAATCTGGCATATCAGGACCTGTCGTTGGATAATTAAGCTCCTGCCCTTCCCAAGTTACAATTCCATCTTTCACATATATATTCCAACTGCATGAACCAGTACAGTTCACACCGTGTGTAGAGCGGATTACTTTATCATGTTGCCATCTCTTTCTGTACACATTTTCCCATTCGCGATCTTCATATGTTTCTTGTGTATGATTATCGTTATATCGATCTATTGGTGAAAAATATTTTAAACGTCTCATTAGTGCTGAAGGTTTTTTCTTCATACTGTTCACTCCTTTAATACGTCTCTCTTACATACCCTTACTATAAGAGAAGTTGTAAAATGCAGATGTGACATTTCGCACAGTTCAAGAGATTGTCAAAAATTCAGTAGAAAATAAGTTTGTGAGAAAATCTTGTGTTCCGTTGTGAAGATTATGGTTAATCTTAATTATTAGGAGAATGGTATTTTGAGGTATCGACTATTTTGCAAAAGAAAAAGAGTTTTGATATTATTTCAAAACTGCCATAAGGAAAAGAGTATAAATTGTATGTAAAAATATTTTTCCCAATGTTATTATTTTATATCGAGTCTTATTTTACATAAAACTACAAATCATTATTTACTGTATTGCCCTTAGTTACGGAAACAATTATACTAGATGTAATTGAAATAAATATTCTGAATATTCTCAGAATTTAAGTTAGACCTTTACTATCTACATATAGAATTAGAAATATGTCCACTAAATTGATTAGAAAACGATAATAACATTAGGAGGATTACGATGCCCCAGCTTGATTCATTACATCCCACTGTAGAAAAAATAATCAATAATATTGAAAAAATAATGGTCGGAAAACGAAAAGAAACAATCTTAGCTTTGACAGCTCTCTTAGCTGAAGGTCATGTGCTATTAGAAGATGTTCCTGGTGTCGGGAAAACAATGCTAGTACGTGCTCTTTCTAAATCCATTGATGCTGATTATAAGCGAATTCAATTTACACCTGATTTATTGCCGTCAGATGTAACAGGAGTTTCTATTTATAATCCGAAAGAGCTCCAATTTGAGTTCAAGCCTGGACCAATTATGGGGAATTTTGTACTTGCTGATGAAATTAATCGTACATCTCCAAAGACACAATCTGCTTTACTTGAATGTATGGAAGAAGGCAATATTACAATAGATGGCATTACAAGACCTTTACCAAAACCGTTCTTTGTCATGGCTACACAAAATCCGGTCGAATATGAAGGAACATATTCTCTACCAGAAGCTCAGCTCGATCGTTTCTTATTGAAACTAAAAATGGGATATCCTACACCAGAGGAAGAATTTGAAATTTTAAACCGGATGGAAAAAACAAATCCACTCTCTCAATTACAAACCATTACTACAATACAAGAATTACTTTATTTACAACAAAGCGTACGGGTAGTAAGTATGGACAAAGCAATTAAGCATTACATTGTAAAGCTTGTTAATCAGACTCGTACGTACAGTTCTATACAGTTAGGTGCAAGTCCACGTGGCTCGATTGCTTTAATGAAAGCTTCACAAGCTTATGCATTTATCCATGGCAGGAATTATGTTATTCCAGACGATGTTAAATTTTTAGCTCCTTACGTTTTAGCACATAGACTCATTCTAAAAATGGAAGCAAAATTTGAAGGAATAACTGGCGAACAAGTTATCGCAAAAATCGTTGCACGAACTACCGTGCCTACTCAAAGGACGATGAACCCTTGATGAAACGAATGCTGCGAGCGCTATATCACATTATGAAGTTATTGCTACTCCCTTTATGCCTAGTCTTAGCATTTATGTACGCTATGTTTCAAGGCGGGTTTGTCAGTTGGTTTTTGTTTTACAGCATAATTCCCATTGCTCTTTATTCGCTACTACTCCCCTTCTACGCTTTACGGGACGCTGAAGTAAAGCGAATAACAAACCAGAATGGATATGTAGTAGGAGAACAATTTGTAAGCACGATTACAATAAAAAGAAAATTTCCTTTTCCCTTACTTTATTTAATTATAGAAGATGAACTGCCACCACAATTTATAAGTTGTAAACAAACAAAGATGAATAAGGTAGTACTCTTCCCAGGATTGAAACGAAATATTTCGTTTCAATATGTTATTGACACAATCCCTAGAGGCGAGCACACTTTTTCAAGCGTTCGTGTCAAAACCGGCGATTTATTCGGCATGATAGAGAAAGAAGTAACTTTTTCAGTTCCAGATACATTTTTAGTCTATCCCCAGTATGTAGATATAGTATATCGACAATTGGAAAATCATTTCGAACAAGGAGCGCTTTCAGCAAATATAAATTCAGCAAAAGACTCTACAATCTCTGTCGGTGTCAGAGACTATAAACCTGGTGATCGCTTTTCATGGATTGATTGGAAAGCAACTGCACGAACAAACAATATTATGACAAAAGAGTTTGAACAGCAGCGCAGCCATAATGTCATGATATTCATAGACAGAACCGAGTCTCCTCTATTCGAATCAGTCGTCACATTTACCGCCTCTATCGTAAGGGCTGTCTTGAAACAAAATTCACCAGCATCATTCGTGTCTATTGGAAAAGAACAAACTATCTTCCCTTTAGACAATGGAGATACGCAGTTACAACAAATCCTTTGTCATTTAGCAAAAGTGCAAGCAGACAGTGTATTCCCGCTCTCCCAGAGTGTAGACATGGAACTAAGAAAAATTTATGAGCCCGTCACGGTTATACTCGTGACCAGTAATCTTTCTCCCGATATTCAAAAGGCGGCTGATTGTGCTGCTATAAAAAATAGAAAATGTATGGTTTTTGTCGTGAAAGAAAAAGCGAATCAACTTTCACACCGAGAAATCAGTATAATAGAAACTCTAAAAAAACGACAAATATTTGTAAACACGGTTTATGAAAACCGGTATACAAACGTGTTTTTTGAGGTGAGCAAATGATAACATTACAAACAAAATACAAGTGGGATACGAACAGATTCTTTATGCATGCATGTGTATTTCTTCTTTTACTAGAATGGCTAAGACCTCTTATAGGCATTACAAATGTAGGTAGATTAGATATTTTCGTAACATTTATAGGAATTTGCTTCGCTCTCTCTTTTTTTCAGACGAGGTGGCAGATTCCAATAAAAATTGTCACAGTCCTATTTATCATTCATTCCCTATATTATAAAAATGCTTTTATAAATCCATCTTGGCTAACAACATTCTTTTCTGATATGTCTCGAAATTCCTCCCTATTTTTCCAAGGGAATTTACTAGATATTTCTCCAGTTTTTCCGACAGTTTTATTTTTTCTCTCATTTTGGTTTTTGAGTTCTTTCACTTCATTTTGGATTATTCATAAAAAACGTGGGTTTCTATTTCTTGTATTGACTATTATTTATATCGCAACTTTTCATAACTTACATTTATACAATGCAAACTACGCTATTATTCGAACTGTTGTCATCGGATTTTTTATGCTTAGTCTTCTTCAAGTAGAACGAATAAAAGAGCGTGAACACTTACAAAATTATGCTAGGGAAATCTCAAAATTACTTAGACCACTTACAATATTTATTGTATTATTAGTAACCATCGCATACTTTGCTCCAAAATTTGGCCCTCAATGGCCAAACCCAATGGATTTTTTAAAATTCAACACATCTGAAGCAAGTAAAGAACAAAAAGTTTCTACAATTGGGTATGGTTTAGATGACTCGCGATTAGGTGGTCCTTTTAAGGCGGATCCTACAATTGTTTTCACAGCACGAACGCAAAACAAACACTATTGGAGAGTAGAAACAAAAGATTTCTATACAGGAAAAGGCTGGGGAATTTCTGAAAATCCGAAAAAGATTTCTTTTAAAAATAAAAACGACGTCGTAAGCTGGTACGAACAAAATACAAAAACGGAAACGACTGAGGCAACAATTACCATGCAAAAAAGTTACCCTCACCTTACCTATCCAGCAGGATTAGTATCAGTTGAGGCTTCTTCTGATGTATCATACAGTGTTGACCCGTTTTCAGAAAAAATTTATACAATGAATGAAGACTCTTCTACTACTTTACATTCGTATAAAGTAACATATGAGATCCCTGAGTTTTCCATAGAAAACTTGAAAGCTGTAAAAACAAATGAAGATCAAGAAACAAACCCTTATTTTATGACAAAGTACACACAACTTCCCGAGTCATTACCACAGCGTGTAAAAGACTTGGCTGTCAATCTTACAAATGATAAAGACAACCGATATGATAAAGTATTAGCTATTGAAAATTACTTCACAGACAACTCTTTTACATACGAATCAACGAATGTCTTATTCCCTGCCAAAAGCCAAGATTATGTAGATCAATTCCTTTTCGATACAAAAAGCGGCTACTGTAATAATTTTTCGACGTCTATGATTGTACTACTTCGTTCTGCCGGGATTCCTGCTCGCTGGGTAAAAGGCTATACAGAAGGAACTCTTGACAATACACTTGCCTCTGCAGAAGGTGCGGATGTTTATACAATCACGAACGATAACGCACACTCTTGGGTCGAAGTATATTTCCCAGGATACGGATGGATTCCATTCGAACCAACAAAAGGATTTACCAATCCCTATAATTTTATAAATAATACGCCTGCTCCTATTTCACAAAATAGCGAAGCAAATAATTCTAATAACGAGCAAATACAACAACGAAATAATGAAGCAAAACTTAAAAGTTTAATAGAAAATACAGAAGAAGCTTCTACTAAAAAGGTCACAAATTCTAAAACTAGTTTTTCTTGGTGGTACGTATTCCTCTCTACGATACTAATTAGTATTATAGGATACATTCTCTTCACCACTAGAATGAACTGGATGACATTTCTTATTATTCATTTCTATAAATACCGAAAAAATGATGCTGTTTATCAAAAAGCTTACGGTGCACTTTTAAAACAATTTGCGAGAATTGGCATACCACGGAGTGAAAGTCAAACATTCCGAGAATACGCTCTCCATATCGATACACTTTACAACTCGGCCGATATGCAACAACTTACTGCCAGTTATGAGAACGCTATGTATAAACAGGAGCAGGCTGCAGAAGAATGGAAGAAATCTGTACACTTATGGGAAGTGCTTATGAAAAAAGCAGCTTCTCTACCTAAATCAGATGGCTTTGATACAGTTATTTAATCTTGAAAATGTGAGTTTAAAGAAAACGTCTCAAAGAACTACATTGTTCTTTGAGACGTTTTTTAATAAAGTGAAACTCCTAATTATTCTCCAAGCACCTTCTCAATCTCAACCTCTAAATCTACCGGCTTCGTCTGCGGAGCAAAACGCCCTACTACTTTCCCGTCTTTTCCGATTAAAAACTTCGTAAAATTCCATTTCACTGCTTTCATACCAAGTAAACCTGGTGCTTGTTCTGTCATGTATGTATATAGAGGGTGAGCCTTATCACCTTTCACATCAACCTTTGCAAACATCGGGAAGTTTACACCGTAGTTTAATTCACAAAAACTAGTAATGTCCGCTTCTGTACCTGGTTCTTGTCCCCCGAATTGGTTACAAGGAAATCCGAGTATTTCGAGTCCTTGGTCTTTATATTTATCATATACCTCTTGTAATCCTTTATATTGTGGTGTGAAACCACATTTGCTAGCTACATTGACAATAAGAAGTGCTTTTCCTTTGTAATCTTTTAACGATTTTTCTTCACCTGTAATTGTTTTAGCTGAAAAATCATAAACTGTCATTGTCTTTGCCCCTCTCTTCACTATCATTCTATGTTTATACTATACTACATTCGTGAATATACAGCTCTTATTACGTACTTATAAGTTGTAATGATAGCGCTTTATTTCTGTTCGAAAATTCGACACAAACTACTAGACTTTTATGATGGAAAGTTTTACAATTGAATTGTGAACAAAATGTGACAGTTTATATTCCATTATAAAAGAAAAGGATGGTGTTCATTATGAAAACTGCACAACATGAAACGATTTCAAATCGCGAGTTTTATTTCGTACTATATATGATGTTATTGTATGTTACTGGCTGGGTAATCGATGTAAATGGTTTATTCTTAAGCTCCTACTTTAATTTAGCAGGAGAGATTATGCTTCCATTAGTAGGCGGGATTGTTGGACTGTTCATTATGTCTGTTAATAAACAACAAACGAAATAATAATATTACAAAAAGGCAGAAGACGAGCTTCGTTTTCTGCCTTTTTTCTATTTTAGCGTATAATAAAAACATGCAGTATATAAGGAGTGGTAACTATGAAAAAAGTAGAGCAATTATCTTCTCACCTATATCTTATTGATGATTTCGATTTACAGCATAATGAACGAACAGGTACGTACGTTTTATTAGGTGACGATATTACTTTAATTGAAACTTGTGCAGCCCCTTCTCTTCCGTATATTTTAGACGGCTTACAACAATTACATATTGATTTAAACGATGTTAAAAACATTATCGTTACACATGTGCATTTAGATCACGCTGGCGCAGCTGGTTTAATGATGGAAAAGTGCCCAAATGCTACGTTATATGTGCATTCTCGTGGTGCTCGTCATATGATTGATCCAACAAAACTCATTTTAGGTGCAAAAGCTGTCTACAAAGAAGATTTCGATAAACTCTTTGACCCAATTCTTCCAATTGAAGAAGAACGTGTTCATATTGTACAACATGGTGATATGTTAAAAATTGCAAAAGACCGCACCCTTACATTTTATGATACACCAGGACATGCGAAGCACCATATTAGCATTCACGATTCATTAACAAACGGGATTTTTACTGGCGATACAATTGGAATTTATTATAGAGAACTCGCAGACGTTGATGTAGAGTTATATCTACCATCAACGTCCCCTTCACAATTCCAACCAGATGCGATGATTGCTTCTAAAAATCACATTCAAAGCATGAATGTAGATACTATTTATTTCGGTCATTACGGCGCATCCTCTCATGTTACAGAAGTATACAATCAATTGGAACATTGGCTACCTATTTTCGTTCAGACTGGTAAGGAAGTCTTTGACAAGTATAATGATTTCGATGAAGCGACTAAAGCTTTACAAACTTTGTTAATGGATAAAATCTCTTCTCATCTTACAAAGTTAAACGTTCCATCAGATCATTCCGTTTATAATATTTTACATTTAGATATAGAAATTAGCGCAATGGGCATTATTGATTATTTCACGAAGCAAGAAAAAGCAAACTCCACTATTAACTAACAGTAAAAGAAGAGATATACAACAGTAGTTATTGTATATCTCTTCTTTTTTTGAATATATTTTGAGTAAAGGATGGTGGAATATAATGCAAAAATTGATGCTATACCTCTGCTTCACATTATTTATCGTCTTATTATTATTTGTAGGAGTAAAAATTCAATTTTATTTAGATACAGATGCACAAGTGAACTTTAACGTTTATCCAAGATTATTCTACTTTACACTCTTCCCTCTTATAGTTGGCATTTTATTACGATTCCTTCAATCTATTAATCGCGAAACGAGTAAACAAAACTGGAGCTTTCAACCGGATAAATTTATTGCTATTACAGTGCCTACACTATTCATTTCCTTTTCCCCAGCACTACTCTTTTCACCACTTGCCGAATACCTACCTTATTTAGTTAATATTATTCTAATAAATACAACTTTTGTTACGATTATTAGTTTAATAGCTGGTTATTCCCTTTTAGATTGTTTTATACAAAAGGACAATGCAACGATGAAAAAATATAATTGAATGCTCTATTTAATCGTGCAAGTCAAGGATTGTACTGCCTTGGCTTGTTTTTAGAATACTTATATTCCTGTATAATACAGTTATCGAATAAATTTCGGAGGAATGATACAATGTTTTTTCAATTTTTTCTACTAGCAGTCATTATGTCTTTTATTAGTGGTAGACTCATTGGTACAAAACTAAATCTTTTCAAACAAGCAAGTGCAGCCACTGTAGGTGTTTCACTTACGTCTGCTCTGTATTGGTTTTTATATTTACGTTATCAAGATGAATCGGTTGTCGGTGTTGATAGATATTTTTGGCTAGGAAGCTCATTAATTGTATCGATGCTTTGTTACCTAGTTTTTGAATTATTTGATCCTATTAGGCGTGGCGAAATGGATGACGTAGTAACGGAAAGCCGAAATCCTATTTCAAAATTCTTCGCTAAGATTGGTAGACAAAAAAGATATATGCGCGTCTCTTCTATTGCAATAAAACACGGAATGGGAAAATATTTAGCTTTAAAGCGCTCACCAGAAGCAGATCGTAAGCTCGCCACTTCACTTCGAAATACACTAGAAGAATGCGGTGGTGTATTTATTAAATTCGGACAAGTTTTATCAACTCGCTCTGATTTATTACCACCTGTTTTTATTCACGAGTTATCAAACCTTCAGGAAAATGTAACACGTTTATCACAAAAACAAGTTGAAGAAATATTGAAAAAGGAACTACATACACCAAAAGATGAAATCTTCAGCTCCTTTGAAATGGAACCGTTAGCTGCCGCCTCTATTGGCCAAGTACATAAAGCAAAGTTGAAAGAAAACGACCAGGATGTCGTCGTTAAACTACTACGTCCTAATATTTCTGAGACAATTAAACGTGACTTAGATATTTTAATTCACTTTTCTTTATGGATTTCCAACAAATCAACTTGGGCTAAAAATATCGGCTTTCTTGATTTAGCACATGGCTTCTCTATCGCAATGAAAGAAGAAATTGATTTCAAAATTGAGGCTCGTAACTTCGAACAAGTGTCTGATTCACTAAAAAATAGTGAAACGAAAGTAAAAATACCGAAAGTATATAAAAAATACAGTAATTCAAAAATACTTGTGCTTGAATTTTTAGATGGAGTAAGTGTTAAAAGTGGGTCAGCATTATTAAATGAATTACAAATTGATACGAAAAAAGTACAACGGCAACTCTTTGATTGTATTTTAGAGCAAATTTTCTTTAAAGGTATTTTCCATGCAGACCCTCATCCAGGTAATGTGTATATTCTTCGTGATGGCACTCCTGCATTACTTGATTTCGGTTCTGTCGGAAGATTAGGAACCCTACAACAAGATGCATTCAAGCGGCTACTTATTGGCTTTGAGCGCAAAAATTCATATGTCTTGCTTGATGGACTGCTTCAATTAGTTGAAAAGAAACCAAATGTTGATAAAGAAGGATTAGAACAATCTATCAGCCAATTATTAATCCAAAGTACGTACGGCTCTACAAACGGTTCTGAAGAATTTATTCAAGGGTTGTTTCAAATAATCGCTGAGTTTGAATTAGCGTTTTATCCAATGGTTGCAGGGGCTTTCCGCTCTCTAATTACGCTAGAAGGAACGATGCTGCAACTAAATCCCGAATTCAATTTAATGGACGAAGCGAAACGCTTTGCGAAAGATCATGCAGCTAGTTTCATGCCAGTTAACAATTATTCTAGTTTAAAAGAAGCTGCAACAAACGAATTACTCGCTATGTTACCTGCCATGCGACGCATTCCTAGAAAACTAGATGATTTAAGTTCAAAACTAGAAAACGGAGAACTATCCGTTAAGGTTGGCTTTTTCTCTGACGAAACAAATGCATCGTTTATTACTACATTTATCTCACAATTCCTCATTGCGTTTATTGGAACTGCATTTGGTGGGATTTCGGTAGGCGTATTGCATTTAGCAAACAGTGCGACAGAGCCAAATGATCAATTTTTAAGTGTCGTTGGTTACGGTGGTTTATTTATAAGTGCGATATTACTTGTAAGAGTCGCTATTCATGCGGTAAGAAAATTTAAGTAATAATAAAATGAGTATACAATCACGTAGATTGTATACTCATTTTTTATTGTTTACATAATCAATATGTAATAGTTAAACGAAAGAAAGCTTTGAGCTTTTCTACTTATCGCACCTTTTCATCTACATACTCCATAAACTGCTCCGCTTTAATAAATCTTTCTTTGTACGCCTCAGGTACTTCTTCTATTTTTATTGCACCAGTTGATTTTGTCTTCACTCGTACTATTTCATGTGTCATTAAAGCTTCCATATAGCGATCAAACTCTTCTTGCGTTAATACTTCTTTACTAGATTTATGACCATTTAATTTATCAAAGTATGGTTGAAGGCCCATACTTACCTTTTTCATTTCTTCTCTTTTTGCTGGTGATAATCCATCATAATCTATATTACCATTCGAATCTCCGTACGCAAGCTTTGCATTTGTTAATTTTTTTAGTTCTTTTGTAAACTCCTCATATTCCTTCGTGTCCATTTCATCTTTCGCTTCTGATAACTTTGCATTAAAACGCATATACGCTTCTAACGTCATCGCTCCGGCGTGTTTTTTTAAATTCTCAAAAGATCCGTATATACCATCCGCCATAATAGATTGATATGTAAAACCGGTCGTAGGGATTAAAAATGCTGCTGCAAGCACTCCGGCGATAAGACGTTTCTTCACCTTATTTCCCCCGCGATTCATTTTGATTTGAACAATTACTTTTTCTTTTAACTCCGGCGGGGCAACAATCCCCTTCGCTTCTTCTCGTATAGATTCTCTAACTCTACAATCTAAACTCATTTCACATTCCCTACCTCTCCTAAAAAGATTTCTTCTACTTGCTCTTTTTGACGTAGTTTCTTTAATGCCGCATGAATTCTAGACTTCACTGTACCGATTGGAATATGTAATATTTGTGCTACTTCTTCTTGTGAATAATCGTGTAAGTATCTTAAGATAATAACTTGTTTCAATTTATACGGTAATTTATGAATGAGTTCGATTAGTTTTTGGTTTGATATTTTACTTACAACATCGTTAGAAAAATCAATTTGCACTGGCTTTCTTTGCTCTTCTGCTTTTTTTATAATTCTTAGTCGCATCCACCTCTTTCTTCTATAAGAATGAATTTGTTTAATCGCAAGTCCAATTAACCAAGGGCGAAATGGCTTCCCGCTATCATATTTACGAAGCGATTCATATAGCTGTATGTATACTTCCTGAACGACATCATCTACATCCGTTTTATCTTCAATTAAAAAATGTGCTGTTTTATATACTTCTTGAATCGTTACATCATACAATTCGCTATACGCTTCTTTATTGCCTGATAAAGTTAATTGAATTAAATGTGCGTAATCTATTTCACCCTTCATATTCCAGCCCTCCTTTGTCTTACACTATATATTGGCAGGTAATTCATATTTCGTTCGATTTTTCCGAAAAAATTTTTTATATAAATTAATATAATGATCCACTGAGTTCATAAGCTTCACTTATAACCACACATAACTATTATATAATTTTCCAATTTCTGATAAAGATTTAAAATAATTTATATAGTCAAATTTAGGAGGACATATAATGAAAGCTATCGTTGTAACGTCGTTCGGTGGTCCTGAAGTGATGAAATATACAGATTTTGATATACCGGCTATTTCAGAAGATCAAGTTTTAATTCGCGTAGTTGCTACTAGTGTAAATTTCGCTGATATTAAATCACGTTATGGCAAAAAAGGAGATAAAGCACTACCTTTTATTCCAGGAATAGATGCAACTGGTATTGTAGAACGCGTCGGTTCTCATGTGAAAAATATTCAACCTGGACAGCGTGTCATTGCTTTTCCTCAAAATGGATCTTACGCAGAGTACGTTGTTTCAAATGAAAATCTCACTTTCGTTTTACCCCATGAAGTCGACTTTCAAACTGCAGCTGCTTGTCCGATCGTATCTTTCACAAGCTATAATTTACTCGTGAATGTTGCAAGGCTTCAACAAAATGAATCCGTGCTGATTCATGCAGCTGCTGGCGGAATTGGTACTACCGCGATTCAACTTGCAAAACGATTAGGGGCTGGAACAGTTATCGGTACTGTCGGAAGTGAAACGAAAAAAGAAATCGTTTTAGATGCTGGAGCTGATTATGTAATTTGTCATCAAACTGAAGATTTTGTAGAGAAAGTCAATGAGCTGACAAACGGAGAAGGAGTGAATATTATTTTGGACTCTATTTCTGGAACTGTTTCTGAAAGAAGTTTAAACTGCCTTGCTTATTACGGTCGCCTCGTTCATTTCGGTAATGCTAGCGGTGAAATTGGTAACTTTCAAACGAAAGATTTACATGCAAGTTGCCGCTCTATACTCGGTTTTAGCTTTGGAACCACACGAAAAAAGCGTCCTGAACTGCTCCAAGAAACTGCAAATGAAGTTTTCCGTTATTTGCGTGACGGACGTTTACAAATTAAGGCTACGAAATCTTTTCCACTTCAAGATGCAGGGAAAGCACATGAATGGGTCGAAAGTAGAAAAAGTACAGGGAAAGTAATACTAACTGTTCAGTCCTCTTCCTGAAATGAATACTGGAAACAGAGGTGGCATTCATGGGATCACGAATTATGCATGTTATTATCGCTAACGGTATTGCTGAGAAACTATCTATTCACGATAAGACTTCTTTCTTACTTGGAGCTGTAGCCCCTGATGCTGTTCATTCAAAAAAAGAAAAAGGAACCTCACATTTTTATGCCGGTACAACGAAGAACTATACGAGAAGAATAGATTATGATTCATTTTTTCATAAATATGAATCACATATAGATTCCCCATTTATTTTAGGCTATTATACCCATCTCATTGCCGATGATAATTGGCTAAGTGGATTTTTTCTACCTTGGCTAAAAAATAGAATAGAGAATGACGAAACTATCGCACCCCTGTACTATAACGATTTTAAATTGTTAAATGCAAAGTTGCTTCATCATTACGATCAAGAACAACAGCTTTTCTCTCTTCTCAATCAAGAGGCTCACATTGTGGATATTGAAGAGGTTTCTAAAGAAAACGTTTTAGCTTTTCGAAAGTATCTTTTTGAAGATATGTTGTATCCAAAGCAACATTTGCATGAAGACTTACAAGTATTTACGTTTGAGCAAATCGTTGGCTATATTGAGACAGCGATTGAAAAAGGAGTATTTTTTATTAAACAACTCTCTAATGAAAAATCCACTTCAAAAATTTAATCCCCCTCAAATATATTTGAGGGGGATTTTCACATAGCAATATTATTATTGGTTCTTCTCCATAACCGCAAAATAATTCCCTTCGCTATCAGCAAAGTTAAACACTTTACCAGAAGGCATAGTTACCATTTCTCCAACAGTAACATTTTTGTTTGTTAAATCTGTATATAATTGATCAAGATTTTCTGAGAAGAACATTAAGGACGGTGTACCAAGATTCAATTCTGGGCTCATTTTAGAAATAACTTCTTTATTATGTAATATAATGCTCGTTTCTGCACCGTTAGTCGGAGCAATTTCAATCCATCTCATTCCTTGCTTGTTATCTTCCTCTGCTACTACATGAAACCCTACCTTTTCCGTCCAAAAATTTACTGCCTCATCTTGATTATTTACATATAACATAATTTGTCCTACTTTATGGATCATTACATTTCCCCCTAATGGTTTTTATATTCTATGTAGCTTTCTACAAATACTATCGTTATTCCTTTTGAGTTGGTATGTACTTCTTTGCAAAATTTATCGACTGACTCATCCCATCCAGTTCATCAAAATAATCATTTCTTTCAATCATGTTATATCCGTCGAATCCAATTTTATCTAATACTTTGAAGAATATATCGAAATCTACTTCACCATTCCCTACTGCTACTTCTATATACTTAGTTGAACGATCACTTTTCACTTCTTTACAATCTTTAATATGAGTTTGTACTATATAATCTTTTAATAGTAATAAACCTTCTCCCGGATTTTCATTTACATCACTTATTAAATTTGCTGGGTCAAAGTTAACAGCTAGTCCTTTCGAGTTTGCAGTTTCTAAAAATCGTTTTAATACTATTGCTTTTTCAGATCCCGTCTCAATAGCAAAGAATCCCCCAAATTTGAACGCTAATTCCCCTATCTCATAACAAACCCGTAGCATTTTATCATAGTAGGCACTTTTTTCATCATCTGGAACTTTCCCAATATGAGCTGTTATGATCTTTGCCCCAAGCCCCAAACCTCTGTCAGTAATATATTTAAACTGATCTATTGCACTCTCAGCTTCTATTCCTATAATTCCATTTTCTCCAAAACTAATTGCTAATGATGGAATCTTTATTCCATTAAAAGATAAGCTTTTCTTTAAAGCATTCCATTCTACCATTGAGATATTAGCTAAGTTAAAGTTTTTATTCATAGCATATAATTGAATATATTCTAAATCCCATTCCCTTGCTTTTTGTATTCCTTCGTTTACTTCAATATATTTTGTATTCAAAAACATTCCTAATTTCCTATCCATATGTGTACCTTCTTTTTATTATTTCGTGTCAGTTTAATATTCGACTTTTTTTATATTATTTCCTCGTATAAACCAAATAAATAAACTACCCTTTTTTCGATACTCCCAGTAGAAGCATATATATGATAGGCACATTAAAAACACTAATACAATTCCCATTATCGCTTGTTTACAAACAAAAAAGACGTAACTACAAATAGTTACGCCTTCCCTATCATTTATCTAGGCTTTTTCTTCCCAGTAAATGCTGGTTTCTTTTTCTTTGGTGCTTTCGGTTTCGTTTCTACAAATGATCCCTTGAACATTTCTTGCTTCGTAAATACGATGCCTAGTTTTTTCGCAAATTGTAGTAATTTACGCTCTTCTTGTGGTGTTACAAGAGACACGACAGTTCCTTCTTTACCCATACGTCCAGTACGTCCTGAGCGGTGAATATATTGGTCTACTGTGTCTGGTAACTCTAAATGAATTACGTGTGTTAAATCGTCAATATCGATACCGCGTGCTGCAATATCAGTAGCAAGTAGAATTTCTAATTTCCCTCCGCGGAAAGCACGCATTGTCGCTTCACGCTCTTGTTTACTTGCTTCTGCATGAAGAGCCGCTGCTTTCATTTTACGGAATTTCAATTTCTCAGTAATTTCATCTAAACGGAATGGGTCGTTTAAGAACGCAACTGCTTTTACATCGCCCATATGCATAATTCTTCTTACGTAATCATTTTTTTCGCGTCGCTCACAAATGATATACGTATGCTCAACTAAGCTTTTTGATTCTGCACGTGTTACACGTACTAATTGTGGTTCCACTGCTAAATCACGTGCCGCATCTTCTGCCGCTTTTGTCATTGTCGCCGAGAAGAATACTAATTGACGATCGCGCATCGTTGATTTAATTACATCTTGCACTGCGCCCATCATTTTTTGCTTTACAATTTGATCAAACTCATCAAATACAATTGTTTTTACTTCATGCATTTTTAGCTTTTTCATACGAATTAATTCTAAAATACGGCCTGGTGAACCGACAATTACTCTTGGGTGTTTCTTTAATTTTTCAACTTGGCGCTTAATATCTGCACCACCAATTAAAGATGCACCTGAAATTTCAGTTCCTGCTGTAAACTTTTGAACCTCTTCATGAATTTGCATTACAAGTTCACGTGTTGGCGCTAAAACAACAACTTGTGGCTGTTTTACTTCAGGATTAATTTTATGTAAAAGGGGTAATAAGTACGCTAATGTTTTTCCTGTTCCAGTTGGAGATTCAGCTATAACGTCTTGTCCTTCTAAAATAGTTGGAATCGCTTGTTTTTGAATTTCAGTTAACTCTTTAAAACCAGCCTTCTCCCAAGCTTGTTGTAAAAATGGTTGCATATCTTTTATCATTTGTTTTTCTCCTTTATCTCTATTTTTGAAGAAAATGCTGTATTGTTCGCACCGTTTCTATCATGTGTGAAATAACAGCTATTAAATCATCAACATGGTCTTCTGTAATCGCTTTTTGAAATAGAACCTCTACCTTATTATGATATGAAATCGCTTGCTTATTATATTCGTATGAAACTTTCTGCATAATCATTCTTTCTTTTCCCCATATAGAACGCATTAATGTTTCAATTTCTTCGCATTTTACTTCTGGTTGTTCTAACGGGAATGAAAATGCTAGCTTCATCTCACAACCTGGTGTAAACTGAGGCACTTCTAGTATTTCACCAGACAAGTTCTTTGCATCCACAGATAATGAAAATGTTGCTTCTACTAATGGTTCAAACGGTTCTGTTAATTGAAATGAGATATGATATATGCGACTTAATGAAGCAAGATCCATCATATCTTTTCGATCTGTTACAAGAATATCTCCATGTAGATCAAAATCATACACAGCACCTTCTACGATTACTTTTAAATTGTCAAAAGCAGTTGGATCAAACATAATTTCCTCCAAAAAACAGGCGCCTTTCGATGGAAAGGCGCCACTTGATGTATATATAGTTTACAGATAAACGAGATGAATTACAACCTTTTAGAATAAACCTACTGCTTTTCCATCTTCATTTACATCCATTTGAAGTGCTGCTGGCTGTTTTGGAAGACCTGGCATTGTTAACATTGTACCTGTTAACGCAACGATAAAGCCTGCACCGATAGATGGTTTTAGCTCACGAATTGTAACGATAAAGTCAGATGGACGACCTAATTTTGTTGCATCGTCAGAAAGAGAGTATTGTGTTTTCGCCATACAAACTGGTAGATTACTCCAACCTTCTCCTTCATATTGAGCTAATTGCTTACGTGCTTTCGGAGCAAATTCAATATCTTTTGCGCCATATACTTTTTGAGCAATTGTACGAATTTTTTCTTCTAATGGTAATTCTAATTCATAAAGTGGTGCGTAGTTGTTTTCACCTTTTTCGATTTCTTTTAGTACTTTTTCAGCAAGGTCAAC
Source organism: Bacillus sp. cl96 (assembly GCF_900100505.1). Classification (NCBI taxonomy): domain Bacteria; kingdom Bacillati; phylum Bacillota; class Bacilli; order Caryophanales; family Bacillaceae; genus Bacillus; species Bacillus sp. cl96. The sequence goes on along the minus strand of NZ_FNDM01000003.1, from coordinate 42,801 downwards.
TCCGCCTTGGCCACCTTTCTCCCAAACTTCTGTTAAGGATACTGCATAGCCACGCTCATTACACCACTCTTGTAAGTATGTAACTTCTGCATCTGTATCTGTAATGAATTTATTAATTGCAATTACGAAAGGCACACCGAAGCTTTGAATTGTTTCAACATGCTTCTGTAAGTTTTCCATACCTTTTGCTAATGCATCTACATTTTCTTCTTTTAATTGATCTTTTGCAACGCCGCCATGCATTTTAAGCGCACGAATCGTCGCAACAATAACAACTGCTTCTGGTTTAATGCCAGCTGCACGAGCTTTAATATCTAAAAACTTCTCAGCGCCTAAATCAGCACCGAATCCAGCCTCTGTAATAACATAATCACCTAATTTTGCTGCCATTGTTGTAGCGATAACACTGTTACAACCGTGAGCGATATTCGCAAATGGTCCGCCATGAATGATAGCTGGTGTATTTTCTAACGTTTGTACTAAGTTCGGCTTTAATGCGTCTTTTAATAATAGTGTTAACGCACCTTCTACACCTAAATCTTTAACCGTTACAGGTTGATTTGCAAAGTTATAAGCAACTACGATGCGAGATAGACGCGCTTTTAAGTCTTGAATATCTGTTGCAAGGCAGAACACGGCCATAATTTCAGATGCTACTGTAATGTCAAAACCGTCTTCACGTGGTACACCTTGTACAGGTCCACCCAGACCAATTACTACGTTACGAAGGGCACGATCATTTAAGTCAACACAGCGTTTCCAAACAATTTTACGCGTATCAATTCCAAGTGTGTTTCCTTGTTGGATATGATTATCAATAAACGCTGCTAATGCGTTATTGGCAGTTGTGATCGCATGGATATCTCCAGTAAAGTGAAGGTTAATGTCTTCCATTGGTACGACTTGTGAAAAACCGCCACCTGCTGCTCCACCTTTTAATCCCATCGTCGGTCCAAGAGATGGTTCACGAAGTGCAATTACTGTTTTCTTACCAATTTTGTTAAAAGCTTGACCTAAACCAACTGTTACTGTTGATTTACCTTCTCCAGCTGGAGTTGGGTTAATCGCTGTTACTAAAACAACTTTACCGTCTTCCTCATCTTGTAAGCGCTTAAAAATATCAAGAGATAACTTACCTTTATAATGCCCGTATGGCTCTAATTCATCTTCTAAAATATTTAAATCAGCTGCAATTTCTTGAATCTTCTTCATACTCGCTTCTTGTGCGATTTCAATATCGGATTTCACTGTTGTAGTAGTTGTCATATACCCTAGTCCCCCTTTAATTGGTTCTGATGATATTGTATCAGTTTTTTGTATTTTCTGCACTTATTTACCTCCTAAAAATTCTTTCATTTCTTTATACGTTTTTTAACATAAATACCCATAAGAATGTTAACGATTGTTGTAACTCTGTAGGTAGTTGACCTAACATCTTCTCATTTACTCCGCGCTTATATACGCCGATGCCATCTATAACTTTAAAACCTTGTTCTTTCGCTAACTGTTCAAATTCCCAAGGCATCATCGTATTACAAACAACGTCTTTTCCATACAAGCGAGGATAACTGTTCTCTCGTGGCTTTGCTGTCGGCCCTAAAATTGCAATACATGCATATCCATCTTTCTTTAACACACGCTTTATTTCATTTAACGCTCGTAATGGCTCTTCCGTCCATTCTAAAGAATTAATTGCCATAATTGATTCAAATTGCTCATTTTCAAATGGTAATGCAGAAAGATCTCCTTTTATAAAAGATAAATTCGGTCCTTCTCCGCGCTCCTTACCTTTTTGAATCATCACTTCCGATAAATCTACTCCCACTGCTTTATAGCCTGCGCTACTTAATTTATATGTACCGTACCCATCACCACAACCAACATCGAGCACTTGTGCTTCTTTCTTCACGTATTGTTCAAAAAACGGAATAATTGTACTTCTGCTACCACTGTCCCACATCTCTTGACTATTTTGATTCCAAAACTCTGCGCTACTATCCCATTTCTTTTCTGCTGATTCATGCCAATTAAATTTCGTCATACATTCCCCTACCTTCACGCTTTATCACTCATTTCATTCTACATCATTTTCCAAAATTCCTGTTTTATCTTCATAAGGAGATATACATGCTGATGAAGGAATCTTTATTCTCCAATTTTTGCTTTACTTGGGTTTAACTCATACTCATGTTCTTCTCTTTATGAAAGATACTATAGATACACCCAATTGAAAGAGAGGGATGTACATGCGAAGAAAGAGAAATCATCATTTTAAAAGTGGTGAAAAAAACGAAGAGTATGCAGCTGAAATATCACCAGCTGGCATTCCAATTAGACATAAGCGTAAAGAAATTGCAAATGAGATAGAAGGTACAAATACCGGTGCAATGGTAGGCTATGTCGCTTTATTTCTTTCGTTATTCTCCATTGCTTTTTATCCAGTTACGCTCGGCTCCCTAGCAATTTTAGTTGGCCTATTAGCTGTCAATTTCGGAGCAAGAACACTTGGATATACAGCAATTGGTTTTGGTAGTTTTTCTGTTTTATTCACTTTATTTTATCCGCTTGCTTTGTCAGCGTTTTAAAAAAACACACCAAGTCATACTTGGTGTGTTCATTCATGATACAACATAATATGGCCGCATCCACAACAATGTTTCGCTGTAATTTCTTGAAACACTGGATAATTTTCTTCATCTCGATGCTCAATAAATACTTTTTCAAATCGATACATGTTTGGTGCATATGCCCAATCTTGTTTCGTACGTGCATATAACGTTGAGGAAAAAAACTCCTCACCGCCACAAACAATACATGTGTTCTTCATCAATACCCCTCCTATGCTTGTCTTACTTCATCTATATGAACATAAGCATAAAAAAAAGACCTTCTATTACTAGAAAGTCTTCTCTGAAACAAAAAGAAATGTACCAAACATTCCTACTCCGCTATATTCTTTTGAAACACCAGCTTCTGTTTTAAATGTTTGCTTTACAGTCATAAAGAATACACCATTTCGTGCATCTGTACTTTCAAATTGTAGTTTTTCTTTTTTACCATCTACATTTTGCGTGCATTCAAAACTACTCTCATTACAATTCAACGCATACTTATCCTGTACATACACTTTAAAATCTGATTCTTTTGGACAAGTTATAAGTAATATTGCCACGAGAATAATACTTATAATACCCACAATTGTATAATATTTCTTCATTTGTACTCCTTTCAAATGACAAGAAAACTTGACTTCATACGCCAAGTTTTCTTAGTCAACAACCCATTGCCACTCTTGTTCTTTCTTATCAAAAATGAGCCAACCTGTTTCTGTTGCTTCCTCTTTCAATTCATCGATATTATCTAACACCTCATCCGTACTTTCATACGAACCAACTACATATACCGGAATTTCAAGACCTCTTCTTGACTCAATCTTCCCTGCTAAATCTATGTAAAGACCATCTTCCATTAGTGGAATAAGTCCCATAATCAATTCTTTTGAAATCGCTGGGAAAATTTTTGATTTTTGGAAGAAAGAAAAACGTTTCTTACCGAAAGCACCGAGTTTATACGGAATGACTTTACTTAACATTCCTACAAAATCAGCAATTCTACGATAATACACTTTGTTGTACCATCCGTCATCATGTGAAAAATAAACAAATCGATTTTTCAGTAACGGAAAGAATGTTCTTGCAAGTGGTTCTTTTTTGTGAGCCAAATATAATAATTCTGCAATTTCTTTCGGCTCTAATTCATCTAAATCGCTTGCATCATCAAAATCTACCCAACAAAATTCATCAAATTCATCAATCTCTGCTTGAATTAACTTATGTATATTTTCTTCCTCAACATATTCAAATAAAGTATGATAATGAAAATCCGTCCATTCAAAGTTGTGCTTTAAAAGCAACACTTGATGAAGCGGTGAAGGGATGTTACTCGCAAACTCTTTAAACGTAATTCCTGATGTAATAAAACAATGACCTCGACGATTACCATTAATATATATCATATTCTTTACTTGGTCAGATCCTCCAGACAAAGCACCTAGCCACCTTCGTTTTATATGTTTCAATTCTATAGCATATTTTAACATGAAAAATTTTAGAAACATAGAAAAAACTTCAAAAACTATTTACAATTTCATGTGTTTTATTACATAGTGATTACAAGAAAAAACGCCTGCTCATAAGCAGGCGTTTTTAAAGGATTTCATCAGGGTTTTGAGGATGATGATTTCCCTCTTTCTTTTCTTCTTTTTGGAACATCGATTGAATTTTATCAATTGTTTGTGGAGCTAATTCAATCATTTTTTCTGCTAAATGTGTCGCATTTTGTAGATGTAGAATATTTACTCCATCTTTATTCACCACAAGAAATGCTACTGGTGTAATCGAAACACCACCCGCGCTACCGCCACCAAATGCAGGGTTACCGTTCGCTCTTTGTCCATCATTCGTTTGGAAATCAGAACCTCCTGCTCCAAAACCGAACGCTACTTTAGAAACCGTTAACACTACACCACCGTCAGCCGTTTGAACAGGCTCTCCAACAATCGTATTTACATCGACCATTTCTTTTAAATTTTCCATTGCTGCTTTCATTAACCCTTGAATTGGATGATCCACCGTTCATAACCTCCTTTGTCATATCTTTCCTAGTTTTTCCGAAAGTTTGTGAACTAAACATAAAATTTTATATTGATTTCAAAAAACTTAAGTTGTAATATTTAGAAAAATAAAAAAAGAGGTCGATTCGTTATGATGCGAAAATTAACAAAGAAAGATCATGAACAAGTATTCGCTTACCTAAAAGAAGAAGCAGCCCTTAACTTGTTTATTATTGGAGATATTGAAGCTTTCGGTTATGACACAGATTTTCAAGAACTATGGGGAGTATTTAAAGAGAATGGAACATTAAAATCAATTCTACTCCGATTCCACGATTCATTTATACCCTATAGTAAAGAAGAATTTATTACCACTGATTATGAGGCACTTCTTTCCACATATAAGCCGCTTAAACTCTCTGGTAAGTCAACTATCGTAGAACAATTTGAAACTGCTTCAAATATACAACTAGGTACTAAAAATGAAATGTATTTTTGCGAATGTCTAAATGACAACAACTTACCTAGCACACCAATTCATGAAACAATTAAACTTGCCTCACTCGATGATATAGAACGAATTATGAAATTACGAAGTGACATTGCTGAATTTCCGACTACCAATGAATCAGAGAAAATATTAAGGCAGGCTATCGAAACAAATACAGGACGCACATACTATATTGAAAAAGATGGCGTGATCATCGCATCCGCCTCTACTTCCGCTGAAAATTCATTATCTGCTATGGTAGGACAGGCGAGTTAATTCACCCGAGGCAGGACAAACCTCACAAGGTTAAGCTGAATGGTTGTCTATGACAGAAACAATATTCTCACAAGAGACCACTTTCTAGGTTACTCACAAGTAGCCTATGGAGGTGGTCTTTTTGTGCGTACTCAAGGGGGAAACTAAATGGCACTACTTAGATTTATGATTAAGGATTACCTAGAGGATAAAGAACTCAGTGGACTAGCTCCTAGGACAATACAGAGCTACGGAGATACACTCAATGAGTTTTCTCGTTGGCTCGTTGCTGAGAAGGAGATCATTAACATCGAGGATATTACTCCACAAGTTATAAAGGGCTACCTCCTCTACTGTTCCAAGGAGAGAGGAAACACAGTAGTTACTCGTAATGGTAAGCTCCAGCACTTGAAAACATTCTTTAGATACCTAGAGGATGAGGACATTATAGAGATCCGTAGCAATCCCACTAACAAGATTAAGCCTGCTAAGACGGACAAGGCCATCAAGGTGTACTCCGATGAACAGATTAAGCAAATGCTTAGATACTACAGAAGGATGCGCTCTCGAGAAAACACGCTGTATAGCTACAGAGGTCATACCATAATAGTCGCCCTTGCAGGTACAGGTATAAGACTAGGCGAGCTGGTATCCATGAGGTGGGATTCCGTGGATTTACTCAATAAGACTATCACTATCTTCGGGAAGAATCGTAAGAGCCTGTCTACTCCGTTAACGGATAAGGTGGCTCGAGAGTTGTACGAGTGGAGATTATTCTGCGAGAAGTACTACATTAAGTTGCCTGCTCATGTGTTTAATGACCACAGAGGTAACCCACTTACAGTGAACGCTGTCAAGTTAATGTTCACCAGGTTGTCTTTACGCATGGGTTTCAAAACTACAGCTCACATGTTTAGACACACTTATGCGAGCAACTGTTTAAGAGCTGGCATGGATATATACACATTGAGTAAACTTATGCATCACTCCCAGATAAGAACTACTGAGGTTTACCTACATGCTTTCGGTAACTCGTTAGCTGAATCCAACGATAAGTATAACCCTCTCAATAGGTTCGACCTATAAGTAAACACAAAAGAGTCCTGCTCTAGTTTGGCGGCCAGACAGGACTCTTTCACAAAATAACTATGGAGCTATTTGCTTATATTGTACTACCCTAAGGTACACTCTGCAAGTAGCTCCTATTAAGGAGATTATTTACTATGAAGGAACTACGAAAATATCAATCTTTTAATTCGATTACTGAGATGGACAATTCTATTAGTGAATACCTGTCAGCGTACAAACTTAAAGAATCAGAGTACACAGTGTTATGGAAACTTGCTTGTTACTCATGCAAATTCATAGGAGTTAGCTACCTCAAAGTAGACTCTTTAGCTGATCTCACAGGTTACTCTAAGCGCACTATACAGCGTGCTCTCAAGGGTTTATCTGATTTAGGAATCATTACTCGCATCAACCAATTCAAGCCTATTAAGGGTGGCTATAGCGCTTCAATAACAGTGATTAACCCTTATAAGAGTCACCTTGTTAAGTCACCTTGCGAGGAAGCTGCAGAGCCTACTCCTGAGTACATTGAGGAGCATCCTTCTCATACAGATACAATTACTTACAAAACTAAAAGCTCTAAAGATAATACATACGTAGACGATCTAGGCATAGATGACTTAATTGCTGCTGATGTTCCTACCGAGTTCGCTAGCTTGGCTATCTCCTGCTTTGATGCAACTGAGGTGTACAAACTATGGAGTCGTGTTCAATTGGCTGCTCGAAAGTACGCACCCGATTTAGTTAATACTGTAGAGGTAGCTATCTCAGGGTTACGAGCTAGCATTCTTGCTAGCAAATCTAAACGTGTACGTGATTTCAATGGTTATTTCTATGGAGTTCTGGCTCAGAAGTTATCTACTGCTCAGCGATCTCTTAAATGCAAACTTTTCAACTTCCTTCAGTAGGATTACTGTAAGTAATATCCCTCCTATCCGGTTGCTGTCTTATAGCTCTTTAACATAGGAGGTATCTCTATTTAGCTATGCCCGATTGATTACTAGGGGTGGCATTACATCTGGTTCTTGTACGATGATCAAATTTAGAGATAGTCCTCGGTGGGTTGTGTCTAAGGGTCTGGCAACTGATTAGGTATATGCTCGATTGAATGCCATATGATGTAAAATAACATCTCCATTTTCGAGCCACCTCATAAAACGAAGCTCTATTTTCCCTTGTATGAGTTTTTATTATCCAACTCATTACGTTTGCACCTAAACAAGTTATGTAACGTGTAATAAGCTCGTACGCACTCTAAATAGCTTTACACTTATTCAAGCTTACTTTGGTAACCCAAAATAGGTAGCTAATATAATTGGTTGTAAGGATAAATTGTGAGTCAAAGAAATGGATTTAAAAAACTTCCAGAAAAGTATTGACGGTTCTAGAACTTTTAATTAATATGTAATTAAGCCACTCAGGGAATGAGGTGAGCAAGGAAATTGGAAAGTAAGCAACAAAAGTTTTACGGTAAAGTCAAAGACTTTTATGAGCTGGAATCCATCGAGGATGCTAAGAGGTTTTATACAGCTTTTAATCAACTCAACAAGATTAACACAGTAGATAAAGCTAATAAAATCGATAAAATGTTAACTCGAATGTATGCTGGTAAGAAGTTAACCGACTAACCTAGAACTACACAAAACAAAATAGCCCTACTCGGTAGTTATACTTTGGCGAGTATACCGAACAAGGCTACGCAATTCAGTCGAACCTATAAGGCTCTTTCCTCCCTATAGTATCACGAGCAGGAATAGCTGTAAAGGTTCGACCCCACAGGAGGCGAATAAGTTGAAACCTAAAGAGTGGGTTACATCAACCTTGGTAGCTGGCGGTAGTATAAGCTTTCTTTACGCAGCCGGTTACATCGTTTCACTCATGATTGTACACCTGTAAGTATTACCTATCTCGTGTAAACAAATAAAAACTAAAGGGAGAGATTTTTTATGACAACAAATACTATTCAACCAACTAATTTAGATATCGCTATGGAGGAGATCGATACTTTAGTGTCCAACTTCCAAGACTCACTATCTCGTATCACTAATAAAGTTTGCAAAGTAGATACATTCCAACTAGGCCTTACGTATGTAGTTATCTTACGAGCTGGCAAAATCTCTAAAACTCTTAGTTTTAATTTAAACGAAATAACTGAGGAGGAATACCAATGAAAAAACGAATGGTTGTTTTCCTGTCCAGTATTATCCTGCTTAGCGCCTGCAACAGTTCAACAATCTCCGAAGATGAGTATAACTCTCTAGAGGAAGGGATGACGCTCTCAGAGGTTGCAGATCTCGTGGGCAGTAACGGAAAGCGCGCCAACTCTAATGGCTACACCGACGTAACTTATGATGGTGACAGTGAGGAAACTGGTGAGATTGACTTTGCAGTCATGGTATTCGAAAAGGGTAAACTAAGAGTGTGGGATCGAGTAGATAATAACTAAGGGGAATAAACTAAAACTCTAGGACACTCCCCTCCGAGCTGGCTCTCATTGAGTCAGCTCTTTTGTTTTCTTCCTCACAGATACCATTACGGTAATTGAAATTATAATTTGTACACTCGTTGAAACCAATTAGATAACCCTTGGGCTTGATGTTTATCTAACACAAACCCCTTATCCATCCCCTTCAATTCAATTTCAATAGCGAGATAGTCGTCTCTCAAAGGACGAACTCTCAACAAATCTCCTCCAAGATCTAACACCTCAGCCACCTCTCCATCACTTAAGATTCTCACAAATTTACGAGATCTTCCACCCGAGAATACACAATGGACATAAAAAATGAGACAACCTAAAACGGCTATCTCGTTAGTATCCCTATCATGAATAGTATGGGGAGTAATAATGCTAAACTCTGCAAGCCAAACCATATAGAGCCAGCTAAAACTATATACGTTAGAGCTATAAACAAATACAATCTCCACCTGTGAGATCGACTCTCTAGGTTTAATTTACTTAGTCTTGACTTTTTCTGTGGTACATTCATTAGTTTTACCTTCCTTTTTGTCTGTTTATAACCCTTTAGGCGACCTATGAGAGCGCCACCTCTGCAGCTACAGCACTACAACGAGTACAGCATAGAAGTTATACCCAAGCAACCAAGTACTACTCTCTAGCCAGATATCTCACCAAGTAGAGCTTGCTTGCCCCACTTAGTCAGCTTCACTTCAACCACTGTAGCCATATTAATGACCTCCCTCTAGGATTACTAGTTCTTTGTTGGATTCAAAATACTTTCTTGATACCTTACGAGTACGAACGGTGTTGAGTGTTCCTCCTAGTGGCTCGATAGACTCCCTCACTAACCTCTCTGTGTTTCCTCTCAGTTGGACTGCAGCTAATACTGGGTTACCCTTCATAGCCACACACTGTTGAGTTTCCATATGTTCGCCGTTCTCAATAAAGTTAACATTCACTTGGTAGTAATTCATCGTCTAACACCCCTTTTCTGTAGGTTAAGGTCTCGCTTGCCTTCTCTGGAGAGTGCGTGTCTTTTGTATTCAATCTCGCTTACTTCTCTAGGAGTAACACTAATGAGATCGCACTGAGTAATAACGAATGCTTTCTCGTATGCTCGTTTGGTTGCCACTGAGTAGGCTTCCATCGTCTCGTTGATATCGTCCTCAGTTTGGAACATACGGCTATCTAGGAATCTCTCATTGTTCTGCTTGTAAGCTACCTCTATACAAAAGTAATTCATTGTCCATCTCTCCTTTTAATAACCAAGGAGACCGAAGTCTCCCTAGTATTTTCTAATTGATTGTTGTAAACCTGTGTAGTCCATTCCGCTTACGCCTTGCTCATAAGCTGTTCTTGCGACTCTCTGCTCTACAGTGCTTCTTAAAGCATCTCCGTCTACATCTACAGTGCCATTAACATTATGCTCGTGCTTGTGGGTAACTGTGATAGCCGTCTTTCCTCCGGTGAATGCCTCCAAGCCTGTACCTGCTAGAGCTACATTAGCCTCTTTAGCTACACCTCGGAAAGCACCTCCTACAGCACGCTCCATAGCTGACACCTGAGTTAGCGCTGCCTCGTACCAAGTAGGGAAAAATGCTTCACCTGATTTGTCTAGGTCACTAAGTGGCCCTTTCTTGGCAGGTGAGAATGGTAAGTAAGCTCGAATGTTTTTCATCCCTCTAGCTACCGCATCAGCAGCGTCCCAGAATCCTGACGTGATACCACTAGTGAACTCTGAAAGCAACCCTTTGCCTGATCTATAGAAATCCTTAAACCACCCAGTGAACTTGTCTACTATATTTCTCATTCCATCAGATACTTTCCATTTAGCATCGTCAAATCCTTGAGTAAGGCCATCCTTAAACCACTTCATCATATCCTTGGCAGCGTCACCCATAGAGCTAGCTTTGTCTTTAGCAGATTGAACAAGATCGTCCCACTTCTGACGAGCGTCACTAACCATCTGTCTCAATTTGTTTTCTGCGTCAGTCTTCATCTGTTCGTATTTATCTATGGCTCCTTGTTTCATCTCTTGAGCCTTGTCTCTTACGCTATTCTTAAGGTCAGTCCATTTCTTGGCGTTATCACTTAGGATTTCATACATTTTTTGGATAGCTGCTTGTTTCAGCTCCTCGTATTTCTCAACTACCTTATCCTTCATTTCCTCAGCTTTCTCCTTAGCGTTGTCTACAGTTTCATTCCATTTCTGCTTAGTTTCAGCCCACCATTTTTTAACACCCTCAATCATCTTGTCATGAGCATCACCAATAGCCTTAGTCATTCCGTCCCAAGCATCCTTAACCTTATCCCATAACTCCTGAGCATACTTCTTTACCTCATCCCAGTTTTGATACAAGAGAACGCCAATAGCAATCACTGCTGCAATAGCTGCTACTACCCAGAACCAAGGAGAAGCCAACAGTGTCAAACTCAATCGACCTAGCAACTTAATAGCGTCAAGTATCCATGAACCAAACAATTTACCTATCTCGATTACCTTATTGATAGCCTTTCCTGTATCATCAATCCATGTAGCTACACTAATAAGAATGCTGAATGTTTTGAACCCTGCCCAGAGAGCGGCTACTATAGGGATTAACCAATTAGCATTATCTACTACAAACTGGATAGCATCGCTCACTAGACCTAAAGCAGCATCAAGAGCGCCTGACTCCCTAGCCCATGTCATGAAGTCATTAGCGAGCTGGACAACCTGTATAGATACTGGCGCTAACGCTTGGATGATATCCCACAGAGTTAACACCAAATTGCCTATGAAGTCCATAATGACTGGCGTACTCGTCTTAACAAAGTTAACGAAGTCTTGGAAGGCTGTGCTCGATTGTAATCCTGCTGCCCAGTTAGCGAACTTCTGAGTCAGATCAACCATTCCATTACCTAAGTCCATACCTAATGGAGTGAATGCTATCATGATGTCACCGAACCCTTTGAGGATATTACCGGCAGACTTCATTACCATTTCGAACATCGGAACTGCGAAGGTATTCATATGCTCGAAGAACTTATCAGCTTTACCTTGTGTGATTCCATCGTTCATCTTGCCTATCATGTTAGAGAAGGACTGTCCGACTCCTTGGAAAGAAGGGAACAATTTAGTCATTGTCAATCGGAGAAAATCTGTGGAGTTAGCTATGAGGTTTAACGTAGTAGGAGCCATTTGATTTTCCATCTCTCGCCAAGCATCACTGAGGTTGTTTATAGCTACTACAGCTTTCTTTTCTTCCTCGGTGAGACTCTCCATAATAGCCTGCACCAGAGCCATCTGTTTGGCATAACCTTTGGTGTCACCTGCTATCAGAGCTGCGTTAGCCTTGAGTTGAGCTTCCTCTAATTGGTTTGCTGTCTCTACAGTTTTACTTATGGTAGTAAACGCTAGAGCACCAAACCCAGCAGCCGCTATACCGGCAGTACCGAATAGAGAGGCGATTGCTCCTAGTCCACCTAACAGAGCTGGAGTCATTGCACTTGCCGCTATCGTGATTCCACCTATGATGGCTGCCATCTTCTTGGCTTCTGATGAGGTTTGTCTAAACTGACTGCTAGCTCTGTCTTGAGCTTGAATTATAATATCAATTACACTCGCTATGATAATCACATCCTTATGTTTATGAGAACGACAAATAAGCCCACCTGCAAAGTAGGCTAGAGAGATCCGTCCTCACTAGTTCTTAGTTATCAAACAGTTGGTTATATAGATTAACGTTCGTAGAGTTAGATGAGTTCTCACGAGACTTCTTAAACTTACGAGACATGCCTAAGTCATCAAGTAACTTGATAGCTCTGTTCTCAAAGTCAACCATCGAAACCTTCTCATTGACCGCATAGCTCATTGACTTACCATTCTTTCTCCAGCTCTTCAGTGTATTGATTAGAGCTAGATCAAGTTTAGCAATGTCTAGTGGATCTAAGTCTTCATAGTTGTTCTTGTACCACTCCATAGTATCGCTATACCAGTCCTTTTCCTCCTCGGTTAATGTTGCTAAGAAGTCTTTCTGATACAACCCATGTATAGGCTGTCTCCCTTTAGCTAAGTTTTCTTTCATTTTATTTTTCCCCTCCTCTGTAGTTGCTCCTGTGCTTTTACCTCCATGGAAACAGCAACGCAGATTCTTCTCATTAGAAGGAATACGAGTACACACTTCTCCGCTACCCTTGATAGCTCCGCATATAGACGATTCCTTCTTGAGAAATTCCTTAACGAGTGCCATCTCCTCAGAATCCTTTTTAAGATCTCCGTTAACTAGACCTGATTTAATGTTGTCTATGTACTTTTGGAGATCCTTCCTTAATTTCTTTTTAGCCATATTATTTCTTCCTCTGGCCTAGACCTAGGCTAGCCATATACTTATCGTAATAAGCTCGGTCTTCCCTGCTCATCTCGATAGGTTTTTCGTTCTTGCCGATGCTGATTAGGTACTCATCGTATTCCTTTTGGAACTTAGCCTTCTCGTTAGCTTTCTTCTGTTCAGCAAATGCTCGCTTGTCTTCCTCAAGTTGTTTGTTCATTCGGTCAATCGTTTCGTTAAACTCTTTGAATCGTCTCTCTAGTTTCATTTGTGCTATTCGTTGATTTGGGTTCATGTTCGTTTCCTCCTCGCTTATTTAATCTGTATGAGAAAGCCACTTTCTGAGCTACGGCTGTTCATCTGTTGTGTAGCTTTCTGGTGGAGCCGATCTACCGAGTTAGCAACCTCCACCTGTGTTAATGGCTTCTGCGATTGCTAACTCAGCATCCGACTCTGAGTGTTACTTATATAGGAACCTACCGAGGTTAGATTCTCGATAAGTTAACTAGCGTCTGTTGTCCAAGCTCAATGTTATGTTTCTTGAAGACTGACAGGATAGCTTCTTCTAACTCTCGAGAAATAACTTCAGCTTGTTTGTCTGCTTCAGCAGCGTCCTCGTTATTCATGTCTGCAATAAAATTCCAATCTTCACTACGAGGATCTAAGCTGTCTGTAGCGCCTACTCCGTATTCAACTCCTAAGTCGTATCCTTTTGCATCATAGACAGTAACCAATCGTAGGGCATCCTCTAATCGGAATACATTGTTGAATCGGCCAGCAACTACCATGTTGCGTCGTTGCTCTACATTGTACTTACGAGCTTTCTCTCCACGAGAACGATACAATTCCTTAATCGCTTCTTGCTTCTTCGAGCTAATCTCTGCAAGTTTAGATTGCGTAGATTCGATCTCTTTTGTTAACGCTTCTAGCTTAGCCTCACCTTTCTTCTTGTTGGCTAAAGCTACCTTGTCTGTCTCATCAATGATTAGGCTGGCTGAAATAATGTCTAGTGCGGCCGATACTTTGGCGTGTCCTGCTTGTACTTCTTGGAGTTTTCTTTGTAGGTCATTTTCTTGAACTTGTAACTTCTCAACCTCTTTGTTGGCTTGCTCCTCTGTCTTTACCTTTGTGTTACCTGCTAATAAGTTTTTAAAAGTGTTCATCATTTGTCATCTTCTCCTTTTGATTTGGGTTTATTTTGTATTGAGTCGGCTAAGGGGTAGCCTGTGAAGCAATAAGGTTAGGGGATTAAATCAGGTCTAGCAATCTAGCGAACTCTTTGACACCTTTCTGGCTAACAAGCATCTGTAGTTTCTTCTTCTCGATAGGCTTGTAATTGATGTAGCCATCCTTCAAGTATTCATACCCTGCTCGGTGTAACCATGAGCCTCTACTTGAACGCTTGATAACTTTTTTGCCTTTCAACATCTGGTTTAGCTGCTGAGCACTTCTGAGACCGAGTTCTTTAGCTGTCTCATCTATAGTCATGTAGCCTTCTATGTTTAACACTTTATCGTGATACTCAATAGCAGGAGCTTGCTCTTCCAGTTGAGCTTGTAACTTCTCTGTGGCTTCCACTTGTTCGACTAATTGGAGTAGCGCTTCTTTGTAAGTAGTCGGTAGAGCTGGCTGCTGAATAGCTTTTTCCATCTCGTGGAACTTGTCAATATAGGCTACTGTGAAGAGGATTCCTTTCTCGCCTGTCATCTTGTTAGCCACTAATTCGCAACCCTTACGAGTAAGAAGATACTTCCTTCTTGGTTCACCTTTGAGATCTAAGTAAGTTGCTTTCCGGAAATAATCTAACGCCCCCAAATTTGGGTTGGTTAAAAATATATCCATGTAGTTGTCGATATCTCTTAGTAGGTGATCGTGTCGTTTACCTGTCATGTTTGCGACCTCTAAGCTATCAATGAAGTTTACCTCTTGGTTATTTACCTGTAAGTTATTTGTCATTTTCTCCAGCTCCCTTTTAGTTGTTTACTAGCTTACCTTTTTCGTAGTATGACAATATCGATAAAGACATCCTACCTCTCTCATAAACTGAGAAGTTCTCTCCAGGATCCCCTCAATTTTATACATCGTTACGTGGATCTCACCAATGCCATCCTTGATAGTAACCTCTCCAGCGATATCCTCAATACCGTTAGCCCACTCAAAAGTATCTACAAAGTGAATGCTTTTCTTTTTGTTAGTGTCTCTCATATCCACTCCGTAGTAATACGTGTTAGCATGAATACCTCGTGTGATATGCAAGTATCCTTTCTCTTGTAGCTCCTCTACGTGGCGCTTTACCGTTCTCAAGGATAACCCAGTTAGCTGCGCTAAATCGTCATACGTAATAGTTGTTCCTACAGTGACTAGTGAGCGGATAGCCTCAAAAGTTTGAGCCAATTTGTCTTTTACCATCGAGTCAGCAAACTGTCTTTCTAACTCTTGAGCTTCTTCCTTTGTAAGCTTGTCTGCCCCAACTTGTTTACCTACTTGAGTTAGGAATTCGTTGTACTCATCCTCAGTAGAAATACCTGTGTAGCCTTGCTCTGTTCTCCATTGTAGGTAAGTTCCCCAAGTGTTATCCATTAGTTCGCCTCCCCATATTGTATTTTTAATCTATTGTATTTCGCCTCAGTGATCTCCTCACAGTTGATACTGATGAGTTGTGTCGTCCTCGTGTTATATAAATCGCTGTAGGTTTTGTCCATCAGACTCGAATGCTTAGCTTCTTTCCCCTCAGTTACCTGTGCTAGGTGATACCTCTTGAGGACTGTACGAGTACCTATGAACTTCATCCGAATAGTGTACTTAAAGTATCGCTTCATTTAGCTACCTCCCTTAGGTGCTTGCTCACCAGTAGATCCCTCTTTCGGTTTTCCTCTCCGAGTCTAACTCGTAGTTTGAACATGTAAGTTTCTCGTTCTCGTTTAGCTTCTTTCTTCATCGTCATCCTCTCCTCGGTTTGTCTGTTTAGCTCCCTTTGTTACTATCGAACTTTTACTATCTCGTTAATATCCTTAATGTTAAGCGCTTGAGCAATTCGACTGATACTACCTAGAGTAGCTGTTTGGTTTCTCTTGATACGAGTTAGGTTAGGACGTTCAATCCCTGTTCGTCTCGATAGATCAGCTAATGTAATTCGGTGCTTCTGTAGTAAGCCTTCTAAGTCTACATAGTGTTCCATTTCGTTTCCTCCTCATAGATTATTTTATATGTGATGATTCTTTGTGGTTGTCTTGGTTATAATATTCCTCCAGATACCCTTTGAATAAAAAAGGGAGCTAGCTGGTTGACAAGACCGAACTAGCTATGTTAATCATTCTGGAGAGAATGTAACAAACGTATTAAGAGTAAACGTTGGAGGTAGTAAGTGTAACTCCTTTGATCCGTCTCAAGGGGTGGAAACGAACCAAAGCAATAACCCTTATCAGCCTATCTACTAATTAAGTAGCTAAATACCCCTCATCGAGAATCATCTTCCTTTTAAAGGGTTCAATATATATTAGTCCAACCGTGAGTGAGTCCTCTGTTTAATCCCTCTATATACATAGTACTAAACTTGTGACAATCCTTATTAGCTCCCTATACTATTAAGTAGCCTGAGAGTACTACTCCTTTGTTTAATTCCCTACATATATTAAGTGTTAACCGAGAAGTATCCCCTTTTAATTGCTTCATATATTAAGTAGCAGTATGGTAGTCACATATCTCATCTCAAAAGATCAACTTGTAGAGACCCCCCCTCTTTTACGCCCTCATACTATAGTACGATTTCCGCAACCTCTCCTAAAGCTCCATCGAACGCTTGTAAGTTTGCCATCAATATTCCCCCTCATTAATTGCTTCATATATATAGTAGTACTGACGGGACAATATCTCATCTCAAAAGGTTAACTCCCCCTATTGAATTACGTTTCAAAATAAGACACAAGATATACCTGTAGAGATCGCCATCTCTAGGAGCAATCCTAAAAGTGCTCATTTTTGGCACTCTGTACCTTTTTAGCCACCTCAAAAACGGATGTAACCCTTGGTATCACTAGCTTTTGCTAGGGGTCAGTACTTTCCAGCTAACTCTACGTATATACACTGAGTAGTTAAACCTCTTTAAAATATAAAGGTCTACTGAGGAAGGACTCTAGGAGTAATACTTTAAAGTATTACCTCTAGAGAAGAATCTATTAGGCTATCTCACTATAGACCTTTGTTTTAAATATTTTAAATACCTATAACCTAGAGAAGGATAAACTAAAAGAGGTATACCTATAGAGAAATACCTTAAAGATTTAAGCTCTATAGGTACACCTCTTTTGGCTTTCTCATATAGTTATTGTTTTAAGTTCATTACTGAGCAAGGAGATCTATATAGATATTCTCTTAAGTTCTTTTACCTTTTCTTAAGAGGTTATTCTATATAGGTATACCTAATTAGGGTATTCTCTAGAGTTCTTTTATTTCTTTCTCTAGGAATTACTCTAATTGGTTAACTATCAGATTTACCTCTAAAGCTAAACTCATTAGTTTAGTAGCAATAACGCTCTCACGAGACGGCAAACTAATAGAGAACACTGTTAGAGCTGGTACTTGTAGAGTACGTCCAATAAGTGATATTGATAGGACAACTATGGGAACGAATATAATAAACCAAGGGGGATGTTATATGGTTAAACACTTTGAATTAGGGGCCTTATTTATAAGTATTGGCTTATTAGCTGCCTGCTCACAGGAAGAAGAAGTTACCACGAAGGCACCATTTGAGGACTACAAGCCATCTCAGGGATACATAAACGAGGGAGAGTTCGAAGCTCTTGAAGATGATATGACTCATGAGGAAGTAGCCCAGTTGATTGGCGGTGTAGGTGAACTCTACAAAAAGGAGGGCTATATAGAAACCATAATCTACAAAGGTGAAGGCAATATAGATTTTGCTATGCTGAGATTCGAAGATGGCAAGTTGGACATGCGGAACAAACACGATAAAGAATAATTGCTTTATAGATAGTTAGATATAAGGAGTTAGGCTGAGGAGGTCTACTCCTTTATTATTACTACGTTCTCATAGGCGTCTGCTCAGAAGATCTTTATGTTTTTTAACCTTTTAGAGTTGGATCTACTGAGGCGGAAAACTGTAGAAGGATAACTACCGGAAGCGAATGTTGAGTATGACTTTTAGTAAAACTGAGGAGGCACCACGACCAGTAGTTATAATGGAGCTAAACCTAACTTTTTATTTAGAGCTAATAGCTGGTAGCTTTATCAGTAGTAAATTAAACGATAACCCACACAATACTAGTCCATTTACATATGACTTGGTAATTGAGCTATAGAAATCTCCTTCTAAGGTTTGAGATCTATCTCGTTTACTTTCAAACTCATAGTTATCAAATGTATCACCTAGAGCTGGCATATTTGTAACAACTGACCTGTTCACTTCTTTTGGAATATATCCTTGCTCAATAGCCCACTCCTTCATAGTATTGAATTGCTCTTTACTAGAGATCGTCCTATCAAAGAATTGCCTTAACCCTTCCGAGGTTAACACTGTAAGTTTGTACCCGCCAGATGACGGAATTTTATTCTTCTCTTCCTTGTCTACCTTGGTGAATAGGTCTGTCATGTTTCTATATCCAATAGCATCCATTAGAATATCCTTAGCAACGAACCACTTGAGACCGTCAACCTCGTAGGTACGAATACTTCCGAGTGGTGACTCAATGTTTGTGAACATATTTATCCCTCCTCTATAGTTATCATTGTAAGCCGTCTCTAGGTGGCAAACAATAGTATTCGCATATTCTGAATATAGGTCATACCTAGGTAATACTGGTGAGGTAGCCTCGATGTCCCGACTCTAAATTTTATTTTTCTGGGGAGGTGGAAACTCTGTAGGCGTACTCGTGGATGACAGGTCTGAGGAGGTGCTGTCTCAGGAGCCGATTTTCCTATATGATTTCTCCTACATAAGTTTAGGTGCGTACGTACGTACACCCCTATGCTTCCGGAAAGTACGGGTACCCTTGGTAAGTGGCGGCTAGTGAGAACGGTGGCTACTGAGCTGGCTGGCTCATGGTACTGCTCCTTAGTCCACACCGTGGAGGCACACACCCTTAGACACACCAAGCAGGCTCACACTGAGGAGGCAAGGCACTAGTAGCACACAAACATAAGGCGCTCTCTTAGCCACACTACATAGCAACTTATACTGTCTCGTGTGTATCCTAGTAGGCATAGCACTGTAGCCATACACATAGGTGTATACTGGTGAGGTAGCAGCACTGTAGATATACACTGGTGAGGCAGGCTAACAGGTAGTGCTATATGTACCCAGCTCATAGGAGCCTCTCTGTAGGTGTATATCCTCTTTCACTTTCAGAGGGTGTACTTTCGTGGGTAGATCCTAGTGAGGTGGTGTACTTTCGTGGTAGTATATCGTAGTGATAGCGGACTGCATAGGACAGTGCCTTACTTTCATTGATCGATTCAAGATCAATAGGAGTTGGCATCTATTGAGGTTCGCCCTCTGTAGCTACACTGGAGAGATGATAACACTATTTATATAGCTACCGTCTCATACAGGTCAATCTGGAGTGTTTAACAGGTATGTCTGTATGAGTACCACTATAAGTTGTACTGGTGAAGTAAGCTAGGTGGATCTACCCTAAGAGTTCGGCTACCGTTACTACACTTTCAGTAAGACTAAGAACTCAGTCTAGTTAGCCACCTCCATTAGCCCTCGTACTTTCATTCATTAATCAAAGGTCTATATGAGGACGCAGACTAAACAGTACACACTCTATACCTGCCTCGCTAGACCTAACACACAGGTGTACTCATAGGTATACGCGGTACACACAGCAGCAGGGCTACACAAGGTGCACTCTGCAGGTAGGACGTATATCCACTTCAACAGTACACACTGCACAGCGTACCGTTCAAGGCGTCTAGGAGACTCATACAGAGGCGCACCGATATAAAGTAGTCGTTACATCACCTCTCTGTAAGTATGCACAGAAGCAGGTTCATGAGTTCACTCTGTAGAGTTCGGCTACCTCGCTTTCTTATAGGTAGTAACTAAAATAGTTACTACCTATAAGATTGATTATGTAAACTACAGGTACAGCTATGTAGGTATACTCTAGGGTATCTGCTTCCTTGGTACATCTACACTAATCGTACTTTCACTAGTCCTTTGAATAAATTACTGTATGAGGTAGCGGTCTCTACAGGTATTCACCTAGTGTATATCTACTCAGTTGTATTCACTGTGAGGTGGCGCCAACCAGTATGGCTATAAGGTTGATGGATCTGTAGGTTATGCACTTTCCTTTAGGTTCACCTCTGTAACTGTACTCTGTGGGTAGTAGCGAGAAGGCATACTCTAGAGGGGTACTAGTAGGCTGACTCAAGGGTGATCACTTTCAAGGTCACATGACCTTATAGTTCCTAGATTGGATATCCCATCAGGCATCGCATCGAGGTGGGGGTTTTACCTCTCAGAGTAGTTAAAGAACAGGAGGAGAAAATCATGTAATAAGAACCTTGCAAGTAAAAAAGCCAACTAGAATAACTCCTAGGTCACTTTATAGGTGATCTAAAGATATTCCAATTGGACTTTCTTATTTAATAAGATATGGGTCTGATTAGATAATATTCAAAAATCCACTTTAAAGCAGGTTTCACTTATTATCTTTGAAACTTCCTATTAGCTATATCTATCGGATTTCCTCCTTTTGGAAAATCAATAGGTAGTCCACTAACCTCTAAGATATTACTTCCCAGCTCAACTCGGATATTTTTAATCCCATCAAGCTCTACTTTAGAAAACTTGAATATGTCAGCAATCTCCCCAACATATTTTCGAGCTTCTGATTGTAACCCAGCAGATGTTGATATATCATCAATACTATTAAGTAACGGTGTTATAACTGATAGTAAATAATTGATTACAGCATTACCTTCATCAATTTCCTTGTGAGTTGCTGCATATTTAAGCCCCCTAACTAAATCAGCATATGCAGTTTCTATATACTCTTTTGGCTGTGATATGATGAATTCAATCTCCTCAACAGCTGCAGTTGGTTTCCCCTCTGTAACCTGTGACGCTAACAAGTAGTAGTTTTCAATAGTACCTTTTCTTAATACAAAACAACCTGACAGTTCTAATATATCAAATAAAGAAGTTAGCATTTGCTTTATGCCACATAAAATATCCCCATTATTAAGTCCACTAAGCTCTTCATCATTGCTGATAAATAGCGTTGCCATTCCTGCCCTTCTCTTAGCAATTTCCATATCTTTTTTACCACCATGGTTAACCCAATAAGAATGCCTCTCTGCCAATGGACGTATGTCCTCCCAATGCTCATCAATTACTGTTGTAAAGCGGTCATGAATATTCCTTGAGAATGTCCTAAAATCAACATGTCCCATTTTTTGTATTGTTTTAATCACCTGCTCATCATTAGCGAATATATCAATAGATGCAATATCATCAGCTACAGTATCCAAATCAGTTATTACAACTGGTTTTTTCCCTATTAACCTCATTAATTTTATTACACTTGGAATCTCACCTTTTCCAATAATAGGGACTAACTGTGAACCTCCTGCCTCTAAAAATATTTGCAGATGCTGATTTAATGCATTACAGATAAGAACGTCACTTGGCCCTTCTACTAGTAATGGTTTTAAACTGAAGAGCGCAGATTTATGTGCTTGCCCTAGTCTGGTAAGTAGTTCTCTTACTTTTCTACTTTGGAGTTCACCAGCTTCAGGATCAATTTGAACTGGCTTTGTCATCGTATTTTCAAAAAATACAATTCTCGTTAAATCTTCTGGCACTAAAAGATTTACAAACTCTGTCGAGTGGGTTGCCAAGATAATCATTTTTTTTGATTTGTCCTGAGGATCTCCAGCAACCTTTTTTATCTCTTGAAATAAAAATGCCTGCAATTGTGGATGTAATGAAATTTCAGGTTCATCTAATAGCAGTACACCAACTTCATCATCATAAAGCGCAGAAAGAATTGTTACCAAATGCAGAAGACCACTTGCTTCCCTTGCAACTGAGTAAGGTTCTCCCTCTATTGTACTAAACTTTATTTTCAACTCTCCTGCATCCCACTCAATAAAGATTTTCCGATTAAAAAGTGTGCTTAATCTCTCACTTACTTTTATACGTATATCGTGTCTCAAGCTTAATGTGTGAAAGTCTCCTATAGCACCTTCTGCTGCGTGTCGATTTTCTCTATAGTTCAATCCACCAAACGCTGCCCTATCGTTATGAAGCATGTAACTACTTACACCATCATGATTTGCGCGAAAATCTTCAACCTTTGAAAGTCTTCCCGCTGTTAACAACCTTACTTTTCTATCTGAAAATGCCACTCCAAAGCTGTCTTTTAATCTTCGTAAAACTTGAGATTTACCTGAACCATTTGGTCCCACAAAGGTAGTAATTCCACCATAAAACT
The DNA here is from genome assembly GCF_900100505.1 of Bacillus sp. cl96. Taxonomy (NCBI): domain Bacteria; kingdom Bacillati; phylum Bacillota; class Bacilli; order Caryophanales; family Bacillaceae; genus Bacillus; species Bacillus sp. cl96. Next base: position 20,138 of record NZ_FNDM01000003.1, on the reverse strand, counting down.
TTATACTAAAAACCTCTGAAGAAAATTGTCCATCTATATGTACTTGCTGTTCAAAAGGATAAGTCACCTTTCCCACCTTCTTTTCTAATGATTCTAACTCTAAAGTTTATTTTATCAAATTGCTAATTCGTTTTATATAATATACAAAACTAAATATTAAACTCCTGAAAAACTACTACACGCCTTTTCAGACAAACCTCAAGAGCTCTCCCTCTCTAGTCCCATCTATAAGTTATACATTCTCAAAATAAAGCAGATAGAGATGAACTATATAGTTATCTCCTTTAGTCTAACTCCATAGAAAAAACACTGCTTAGATTCAAACAGTGTTTAGGTAATACCTATTTACTTTCTTCCCCCTGAGCTGGAGCCTTCGGAGAAATACCATTAATCTTTAAGGCTAGCTCAACAAGTGCATCTTCTCTCTTGTCCTCATTCTGAATCTTAGATAATAAGAAGTTACTAAAGTAGAAGTGATGTGTGTTTACAAATCGATTATGAAACTCCGTTAATGATTTGACAGCCTCAGAATGCATCTTCAAGTAAATTACAGCAATAAAATTAGATAGTATAGCTCCTATCGCACCTACTGAGGCTACAATTATCTTATTTTCTAGCTCGTTGGAACTGTTAAGCATTAAGAAGTACAAAGTTATTCCAATTATTGCAAAACCAATTAATATACATGCTATACCAACAACAAATATCCATGCGCTTTGTTTTAAATTTTCATCATAGTATTTCTTCAATTCAAGATGATGATGTTTAAAGAGTGTTTCCGATCTCTCCTCTAATGATGAATGAGATATACTTAATAAATCTAACTCGTTCTCTACTTCTTGTAATTCAATAATATACACAGTTGACGGCCTTCTTAAAAGTTGATAAGAAGTGAACATAAAACAGAATGTAAAGGCTGCCGATAGGATAAATAACACAAGTTCTGTATATACTCCATAACTATCTTGTTTGAGTATATCTCCTACATTATATACAAGAGCTAACAATGTACAAATATTCAGGATAGCTAAAACCAAGTAAATTCTATTTCTTCTCTTATTCCAATTAATCAAGTTCTTTAAATGTATCTTTCTATTTTCTAATAAAGATTTACGTGAATTCGGTAGCGAATTAATACTTATCTTTAACTCCCCTTTCTATTAAAATATCCTTCTATTATATTATAACATGTCATATCTCAATAAACGATATCTCCATCTCTTATCCCCCCGGGGCAGCTTACCTAGATTACTAATCAGCACTAGATTCGAAGACACTTCTCACAAGTCCCAACTGAATAGTTATTGACTCACAAGTCTGTAACCTCTATAATTTTCCTAAACGAATAACTAAAAGAGTGGTCACTCATAGATAAAACCTCATCAGGCTTAACCTCCGCCTCTACTTCCGCTGAAAATTCATTATCTGCTATGGTAGTTGGTGTATGTACACACCCGAATTATCGCGGAAATGGTTACGCTTCACTCATATTACAAAAAATGATCCAAGACTTTACGAAAGAAGGCCGAACACTTTGTTTATTTTATAACAATCCAGCTGCTGGACGAATTTATAAACGACTAGGATTTAAAGACATTGGAATGTGGACGATGTATCGATAATAAGAAGTACTCTATAAGAGGAAATAGTTGTAACTTAGCAATAAAAGCAGATTACACAAAAACTTCAAACCGTTGTTATGAAGAAACTACTTGAGGAGCAAGGACTCTAACTAAAAAATGGTATGCATTCAAACTAAATTTAGACAGATAAACGCCCCAATTGTTGCATCTACTCCAGCAATTGAGGCTACCTGTTTATTCTCAAATTCTTTCCGCTACAAATAGAAATATTTATGAAAGATTTATCTCACTTATGTCACTATTATCTTTACGTGCAAATGCCCTTCTTAATATTACTGCTTCTTATTATACTTTACTTTAAAATCAATATATTCCTGTCTCGCATCCTGATTATTACCTTGGTGACTATCAAAAGATGTATGTATTTGTGATATATATTCTACTAACTTACCTTCATCATTTCGCTTCTTATAATTTATTACAATACTTACCTCCAATATCTGCTCTGAACCATCTTTAGAATCTATATGCAGTACAATCGATCCACCATCATATTCATCATATTGTATTTTCAAGTTATCATTAATAATGCTCTGAAAATCTGATTCAGTTAATTTGTATCCAACAGTACTAGGTTGATCAAACTTTTTTATATCACCTCCTGGCTTCATCTTTAGTTTCCCTATTCCTTTTAAACGATCAACAATTAAGTTTACGTATGAAACATCTAGATTTGAATCCGGACTTTTCACCTGTCCATTTTTATACATAATATTGGTACGATAAACACCTTCTTTTTTATTATCTTTGCTGTCTACTGCTGAAGTAACCGCTTGTGTTGTACTTCCATATAAACTTTTATCTTTCGTATTATATATGCCTTTCGAAGTTTGATAGATTGTTTTACTGTGCTCTCCATCTTCCTTTTGCTCATATGTACTATATATACCTCTTTGTTTCACATACGCATATCCATCATCACTAGCGGACATTACCTTTTTCATGTCACCTTCATCCAAAGCTTTGACAAATGGCTCATACTCTATCTTCGTCTCCCCAAAACCACATCCACTTAATAAACTTGATACTATTGACAGAACTATCATCATCTTAGATTTCTTCTTTAACTTCATACTGACACCCCGTTGATTTCCCTAGGCATTTTTAAGTTCATTATGTTCCTTTTTGGAAATTAATACATTTCACCTTTACTTACTGCTATTTATTTACTCATGCAGATTATATTGAAGATGCTTTAATTTTTAATAGCATTAATTTATATACAATCCTTAATTGTTTATATATTCTATTCGAATTTTCAGAAACCAAAACTTATTTTATTTCTTTAGTTTTCTTTTTTCCTTCTCTTCATAAAGCTTTAGTCTTTTCTGACGTTCCCTTTCATGTTCCTCCCACGAAATATAAAATGATGGAAATTTAAATCTACAATAGGCTAATAATTGGAACTCTGCTGCACCTATGGCTACCGCGTACATTACAAGGGTTCCTGCCATATACCCCACTAAAACCCCTGTTTCATAATTATTATGAACATAAATTAAGATAAGAAGGGTTAGTACATATATCGTAACACCAATCATTGCATTGCCTTTTGTTTTACTAAAAAATGAAGTTGCTCTTTCATCCATACTAAATGCCCCACTCTCTGCTTGTTTAAAGGTATCAATCGTTGTCACCAGATGAACAAAAACTGCTCCTAGAAACAATAAACCCACATACAATAATGTAATTTGATCAATTGAATAATTCGAAATTGCTGGAAGTATAAACAATGTGAATCCTATAGTTCCTAGCTGAAATGCAAATAATAATATCACAAGTGCTTGCAACTTTTGATATTTGAAACGAGCTTTTGGAATTAGATATAGAATGAAAAAGATTACTTGCAAACCATATAACACTAATTCAATACTAACAATTATTTTGTCAAAGAGAGTCGGATAGTATCCCCAGCCAATCTTAATTAATGCTACCAAAATAAAAAGCATGAATAATGAACTATAAACTATTCCTCCAAACATAAATCCCACAGAGTCTTCTGGGCTTAAGCGATTTCTACATGTTATTTTAAATTCATCTAAATCTTTTTCTTTTATATTCCACATATAATTACACCATCTTTTCTAAAATCATGTAATAACTCTATTTTTGTAGACAAACTGAGAGTAAATAAATGTTTTTGGTATTTCATATTAAACTAGCCTTTTTTACTTTTTCTAATAAACATAACATATAACAATAGCATCGATATTAACCCTATCCCACCGCCCAACACCCCTCCATATTCTTCTAGATATATGCAAAGAAATATACTACCAATAAAAAAATATTATTCCGAAGATAACAATCCACTTCCCCAGAAACTCTGCTACTTTATATAGAATTAAAGAGATAAACATAATCCCAACAATAATAGGTGCTATTACACTTTCAAATAAACCTTTTTCTTTTTTTGCAGCTTTAGAATCTTTATTCAAGATATTACATTCCTCCCTTTACTAGTTAATTTATGAATAATGTATTCATTCTATCTTCAATGTAAGTTTACGAGTATCATTTATAACTTTCATTTCAGTTTTTGTTTCGCTTTTGTTCTTTCTCTCTTATTCTTTTTCTATTTGCTATAAATTCTTGGTGTTCCTTTTCATGTTGTTTCCACGTAATATTAAATGATGGAAATTTAAAGCGACAATACACCAATAGGACGAATTCTGCTGATACTACAGCGAATATATATAATATTATTGTTTGTACAACATAAATTGCCATTTGACTAAATGTATAATTAAGATTTAGAAAAATTAATATAAGTAGAACCATTACACCAATTGTCATTCCAATCGATAAATATAATTTTGCGTTAGTAAAAAATGAGACAGCTGGTCCTTCCGATTTATATCCTCCATGCTTTGCTTTTCTAAAAACATCGATCGTTGCTACAATGTGGGTACAGATTGCTCCTAATAGTATTAAACCGATATAAACCAATGTTTTATTGTCACATGGAAAATCATATATTCCTTCAACAACCATAACTATGAAAGGTAATGTCGCTAACTGAAAAGCATAAAATACAGTTACGATTGTTTGTAGTTTCTGTAATTTAAAAGCAATCTTTTTAGACATGAATAATATTAAAAAAACGAACTCCAAAACATACAACTTAACCTCAGTTTGTACAACTATCTTTTCAAAAGGAGTTAGAGAAATCTTATCACCGTTCAGCAAAACACCTAAAAACATGATGAGCATTGGTATAGAAGTATATGCAAAAACTCCCCCATAAAAGATTCTTATATAATCCGGACTTAATCGGTTTTTATTTGTAATTTGAAAAAAACCTAAATCTTCTTCCTTTATTTTAAGCATTCATCTTTCCCCATTTCGACGCAAAACTTATTTTATTTCTTTAGTTTTCTTTTTTTCCTTCTCTTCATAAAGCTTTAGTCTTTTCTGACGCTCTCTTTCATGTTCCTCCCACGAAATATAAAATGATGGAAATTTAAATCTGCAATAGGCTAATAATTGGAACTCTGCTGCACCTATGGCTACCGCGTACATTACAAGAGTTCCTGCTATATACCCTACTAATATCTCTGTTTCATAATCATTATGAAAATAAATTAAAATAAGAAGGATTAGTGCATATACCGTAACACCAATCATTACGTTGTTTTTTGTTTTACTAAAAAATGAAGCTGCCCTTTCATCCATACTAAATGCTCCACTCTCTGCTTGTTTAAAGGTATCAATTGTGGTCACCAGATGAACAAAAACTGCTCCTAGAAACAATAAACCCACATACAATAATGTAATTTGATCAATCGAATAATTTGAAATTGCTGGAAGTATAAACAATGTGAATCCTATAGTTCCCAGCTGAAATGTACATAATAATATCACAAGCGCTTGCAACTTTTGACATTTAAAACGAACTTTTGGAAATAGATATAGAATTAAAAAGATTACTTGCAAGGTATATAAAACTAATTCAATACAAACAATTATTTTGTCAAAGAGATTTGGATAATAACCCCAGCCAAATTTAACTAATGCTCCAAAAATAAAAAGCATGAATAATGAACTATAAACAGTTGCGCCAAGTATAAACACCATGGAGCGTTCTGGACTTAAACGATTTCTACATGTTATTTTAAATTCATCTAAATCTTTTTCTTTTATATTCCACATTCAGTTTTTCACCTTCTATACAGTTTAAATAATTTTCATTCACTAAATTCCCATTACATTCGTAACTTTTTTAAGTATCTTCATCTTTTGTATAACTAAATTTAGATAATCTTGTATGTATATCATCACTACATTAATTGCCGTACATAATCCGAATGCTTTTGATAGTACAAATAGCCTTCTTTCTCCTCAAAAGCTCTAAATATTCTTCTCTCTTTCACTTAACCATATCCCTCATACTCTATTTTTGTTTCTCTGAAATTGCACTCACTTAGTAAAAACGTTACTGTTATCACAATTGTATCTTCAGAAAGTTGATAACCTCCCATCGACAATATGCTAGGAGGTTATTACAGTTATTTAAAATTTGATTTTTATTTTAATGGATTCGATTTTTGCAAATAATAATGTTATTTAATTTGAGAGAAGCGAATACTAAAAACATACTGCTTAATAACTCGTAATTAAGTCTTTCCCCTCATATCTAGGGTCTTTCTCAACTTTACCATCTTTTGTTTTGATGACTTTTAGTCTACCTAACCACTCTGCTCCGTTATATGTCTCTTCACTTACCCATACATTATGCTTTTTACCATCTACCTCAACTACTAATGTGGGGTGTGTAAACATGAATTCCTTCTCTACATGCCTACCTACAATTTCTGCATTTAATGATGTACCTTCTTCAACTAATTTACTATTTTGATACCCTTCGATAATAGGTAATCCAATAAATACAAAAAATATCAGTCCAAATACGATTACTTTCTTCTTTGTACTCCATTTATTCTTTTCTTTCAATTCTTTCTGTCTCGCTTCTCTTTCTTCGCGTTCATCCAAACTCTCATTTAAAGCATCTTCCCATGCCTTAATTTCCGCTTCGATTTCTGCTTCAGCTCTTGCTAGTTTTTGTAATTGTTCATCGGTTGCTACCATCTCATATGAGTTATCTCCAACCAAACGAATTTCAGTACCATTTTCTTTTACTTTTCGCAAGTCTTTTTCTGTACAATTAAACTCTCGAATGTTTTCCCCTTGTGTGTTTACCAATCTAACGTAAATGTTTTTTTTCTCCTTCTTCTTAAACATCTGCACTCCCCCTTATTTGTTTCCTATCATAGATAACCCTATTGCAATTAAGAGAAAGAAAACGATAATAAGGAAAGTCTTCCCTTTGCTTACTTGTGTTGTAGAACCTTCCAAGACAGCCCATATAAAAATTGGGAATTCACATAATCTTGCTTCGCTTTCCTCTTTAACTTCATACTGTCACCAGTTACTCTAGGCATTTTTAGTTTCATTACGTTCCCTTATTGTTTCTATCATAAATCCTAAAGCATCCTCAGGACTCCAACGATGTTTACATATCATCTAGAATTTATCTGAATCTTCTTTTACATTCCGCATTCAAGTGTCCCACCTTTAACTACATTCATTTAAATCATGTAGATTAAATATAAAAACCTTCTCATTTTAATGAAAAGAGAAGGTTTTCTTGCTGTTATACATTCATGCCATATTCAAAACTTTCCCTCTTGAAATAACGTATTATAGTTAATCTTTTTAATTTTATTTTCACTATTAATTTAGGCATTTTTACTTTTCTTAAAAAACACCACATATGCAAATAATGACGAGATTAAAAGAAATACACCTGCCCCTATACCCTCATATATTTTAAAATAAACAGCAGCAATTATCACAAATATTGACATTATTATTATTAGAATCATTGTATATTTCACTATAAATTCTAACGCTTTATAGATAGATACTATTGTCCTTTCAAAAAAACTTTTCTCTGTTTCCGAAATATTCCGATTTTTATCCAAAATAACACCTTTCCCTCTTTCCAAATTGACTTTCGAATAAATTTTCCCTTTCAAAATAAGAACAAAGCGAACTGCAGAACGTAACTACTCCCCATACAGATTGACCCAACTGAAAAATCTCATGTCGAACTATTCAATCAATTGCATATAGATTTTAGAATAAAAAAACCTCCTCATTCTAACGAGAAGAGAAGGTTTTATTTATGTTATTTCCCCAAACCCTATTCAAAACTATCTCTTTTATGATATTTCATGATGTTTCCATATGTTAAAAGTCACAAGCTTAAAATATTATTCTTCATTAAATACAGCAATCTTCACTTCAACATACTGTAAAGACTCATCACCGCTAAACACATGATAAATTGGCGAGGCTAAATTCAGGTTATTATCCTCCATATACTGAAGCATTTCACCATATACCTGCTCTGTTAATTTTTCATAATCTCCCGTATATCGTTTCATGAGCATCTCATCAACATAATAATAGCTCCTAAATTGAAGTGTTTCTGATGTTGGAATTTTATCTTCATTTACTGGCATGAATAATTCAACGTACATATTTTCATCAGATGGTATATTTTTCAAAGCATAAAACATCGGACCTTTTACTGTTAAATTCGCTGTTGCAATTTCTGACATAAAATGTTCAATTGCTTCTTCCATATCTTCGTAATGAAAATAGTACTCTTTCGAAACAACATTTGTATATGCAATACTTTGTCCTTCAATTATCATTTTATTGTTTCACCTACTTCTATAATAGGAGCATAAATATCTAGCCACATGTCACCGTATACGTCTAAACATACGTGATAAAAACCGTTATCTAATTTAATATGATGCTGTTCTGCAAACTCATGTATTAAATTATAAGCCTCCTCAATATCACCATCTTCATCAGTAAATCGAACACTTAATGCCTCTTCAATAATTAATCCATCAACGTATTCATATGCAGAATTCTCTCCTAATTTAACACGCTCATTTACTGGAACAGAATACGTATATTCACCGTACTCTGGTTCATTTTCCAATGGCTGATATTTAAAAAGAACGGGACCTACTGCATATATTCCATTATGAACAACTTGATTTCTCAGTGCGATAGCAGGTAATAACCAATCTTCTTTTTTTACAATTTGAGTAATACTAATTAAATTTAAAAGTGATAATGCTTTATATTGAATTTTCATAATAACTACTCCTTTTACTATACTTTCTCTTGGCTATATTTTTTATGTTTCTTCAAATGTCACTTACGCTCTCCTTCATATTCCTTCCACATTATAGTAAATGACGAACATTTAAATCTACTATACTCATTTCCTTTACGCCTTACGTTTTGATTTACCTTTTTTATTTTTCTTTTGATATCTTGGAGACTCTCTTTTATGTTGCTCCCACGATATGTTAAATGAAGGGAATTTAAATCTGCAATACGCTAATAGCTGAAATTCAGCTGCACCGATGGCTATCGTATACATTAAAACAGTACCTACCACATACATAACTAAAAAATCAATCGTATAATCATGTTGAAAACACAACAAAATAAGAAGTATTAATACGTATATTGTAGCTCCCTTTATCACATTTCCTTTTGTTTTAGTAAAAAACGAACTGGACCTTTCATCGCTACTAAACGCTCCTTCACTTGCCTGTTTAAATGTATCAATCGTTGACACAATATGAACAATAACTGCCCCTAAAAATAATAGCCCTGTATATATCCTACCATTTGAATTATCAGCCATTTCAGAAACAATCGAAACTGCAAATAATATTGTTCCGAGTTGAAACGCATAAAGTAATATGACTAGTGTTTGTAATTTTTGAAGTTTAAAACACGCTTTCGGAAATAGAAATATAATTAAAAATATAATTTGAATACTAAATAACACAATTTCGGTCTTAACAATTGTTCTATCAAAAAAATTGTTATAGTAATCCAAACCTCCTACAAGAATAACAAACATAAATATCGAAATATAAAATATTGTTCCAAGCATAAATCCCACAGCACTTTCAGGGCTTAAACGTTGTCTACATGTCATTCTAAATTTATCTAATTCTTCCTCTTTTATATTCCACATCATCCTATATGCACCTCTCGTGTAGTCTAATTACCAAAATACAGTTTTAAGTTTTTCTGTTACCTTTCCAGTTACATTTTTAATTCCTTTTTTAGTAATATCAATGATATTGTCCTTACCACCAAGTGCTTTCCATTTGTAATTCAGTCCCGCCGTAGCAACCACTGCAACACCAGCCCCAACCACAGTACCAAGCGGCGGAAGGAAAAACGATCCTGCTACAGCACCAGCTGCCATCGCTCCAGCATTTGCTCCAATATCTACAGCTGAATCTGTTGCTATATCTACTACATCTTTTAACTGCCAACCATCTTTTCTATCATCTACACCTTGCTTAGCGTCTACAACATTACCTCCAACTGACACAACCGCTCCAAAAATACCTGCTCCTTTCAATATCCCCCCTGCTTTACCCAGGCCTTTAAACGATTCTTTCCATTTCATAGGGTTAATATCCTTTAAGCCGTCTGCCCAAGCGGCTTTAAATGAACTCAGTCCTTTTTTCCCAATCGCGGTAGGCAATCCTTGGTTCACCCGATCCATCCGAAAATCTGCGTAATTTTGAAACTCTGGTAATTTATAAATATTTCTGCGTGCCTTTTTTATTTGTTCCTTTGTTGTTTTCAAACCCTCGAATTTAAATTCTAATTTATCCTTTAAATATTTGAATAAAACGTCATCTTTATTATCCATTTTAAGTATTCTTTCTGCTAAAACCATATCTTCTTTCTTAAGAGTCGATAATGTATATGCCCCTTTACCTTTTCGGCCTTTAGGATCAAAAAGGACTTCCAAACCCAATTTCTTTGTAACATAATGCATACGTATGTAGGCATTTAAAGTAGCCTTAGCTCCCTTGTTCCCAATATCAAACTTAGTCATGCCATCTGCCAATCCCTTAATGATATTTCCAATTGATGTGTCAGCTAATAACTTCCCTATTGAAGCGATAGACAAATTCCCATTATTCACTTTTATTTGTTTCATTCCCTCATCTATCTTACGCATTAATTCATCAAACTCTTGCAGGTCACTTTGCTTACTATTATAAGTTTCTAATTTTTCTAATGTATCACTGATTTCTTTTTGGCTTTTTACAGCGCCTTCAGTGATGCTTGATGATGATGGATATTGAATTGCGACGATGTCACTAATCGTACCTACTGTTTTTTTCGCCTCTTCATTAGAGTGGCTAAATCCCTCACTATATCCATTAACTTTTTTCTTTACATCATCCAAATAACTTCCATGAATTTTTGCATCTGCATCACTGTCAACCTCATTGTTAAACTCCTCTATTGCTTTTTGAAATTGACTTTTTAACATTTCCGTTGTAACTGTAAATCCAGTGATAACAGCTCCATGAACTGTAGATAAATGATTCTTAATAGTATCAGCAGCTTTCCCTTGAAAAGAGTTAATTTGTGTAAAGTCCTCTATTTTTTGCTGCAATGTTTCCAAATGTTGATTTAACTCTTCAGCACTTGAATTAAACCGCTCTTGCAGTTCTTTTACTTCTTGTAACTCTATGATTTTGCTCATATTTTCCCCCTCCTATCCCTTTACATAGCACGGTGAGCTGAACTGTCTTTCAAATCTTTTCCAAGCTTTTCATCTTGCTGAACCATTTCTTGTCCTGTTTGCTGAATTCTACTAATATCCTTTTGTAGTATTTGTTCATATTGCTGCACTTTTTTTGATAACTTTTCAATCGCTTCACAATATTTTTTCAGTTTACTTAAATTCGTACGATGTAACTGCATACCATTAAATTTAGTCTTACCTAAATCACTAGCACCACTTTTCAAATCACTTACTTTCGCATCAAATACCCCTTTATTTAATTTAATTTCCCCCATTTATCATTTCCCCGCCTTCTGTACTTCTACTTGAATACTAGCGTCAACCATTGAAACACTTCTACTTAGAGAAAGAATACTAGACTCACATGTAGCGATTTCTCTTTCAAGCCGCCGTATAGCTTGATCGATGTCTTCTTGCACTCTCCCTAGTTCTCCGATAAACTTCCCTAAATTCGAAATGACTTGTTGTTCATATGTTTCTTTAAAAGTAGTTGCTCTTTGCCCTTTCCAACTACTCTCGTTTATTTCTAAAGACTTAAACTGCTCTTGATTTTGTTTAATTGCTTCAAGATTATTTACAAATTTCCCCTTAGCAGTTATTAGCCTTCGTAGTTTCATTTGTAATTCAGCCAATTGCCCTTGTTGATGACTTATACTACTTAATAAACCCGATTTTTGACTATTTAATTCCTCTATCCCCATGCAAATCCCCCCTTAAATAGTTGGCACTTTAATTCTAGTAGCAAAACGATTTTCAACAAAATACCCTTCAAATGGATTTAATTTTGTACTACTTAAATCTTTATTAGATACATCGAAGACCATTTGGCCTGATGATTTTCTAAGTAAAATAACATGAGATTGCGTTTTTATTGTTTTTGAAACTAAGTCGTATCGACTGTCAATTGAATCAACATCACAGCCAATTACGAAGTGGATGCCCATAAATGCACCATTTGTTATTAATTCCGCCAAACTATATATATCGCTATCTTCTAAATTACTTAAAATATCATTTACATCTGCAATTACGATTACAATCGGCTTAAATTTCTTAATAAATTCTGCCGGGTTCACTGTTTCACTTGATGCTTCCTGCTCTTCTTTAAACGCTGCTTCTCTCGATTTATAAGCATTTGTAACTTGTTTAATCGTTTTCTCAATTCCTGTTTTTTCAGCTACATATAAAGCAGCGCTCTCTCTATAGTTTGAGAAATTGCGTGTTCTTGTATCAATTAAACCTAGATCAAAGTGTCCACTATCTGCTAACTGTTGAAGGAATTGATGAACTACATTTTCAACTTCATCTTTCTTAATTCCCCCTACAACAATATTAGACGCTTCCGTTAAATCTAATTCGAGAGGCGTAACGTTTTCTGTCTCTACACCAAATGCTAGTTTGCCTGCTTCAATAATTTTTCTTGTTTCTGGCCATGCAATGAATTCCTTGTATTCCAGAACTTCAGGTACCATAGGAATTGCTTTCGGTCTTTCTCCATCCCAGAAGGAATCCATCTCTTTTCCTTCAGCTTGTATATTTTCAATTCGAGTAAGGACATCTTCTCCATTTGTCGGTAAAGCTGTTTGGAAGATTGTTGGTTCGTCAATTTTAACTAAACCACGGCCTGCTAATTCTTCAATTTTTAAGTCTGTTCTTCCTACAATAGCTCTAGATTCTGCCTCATCTATCATATATAGAGCAATTTGTAGTTTAATATTTGTATTTACTTGTACTCTCAATGCATTTTGACGTGTAGCCGTAAGCATTAAATGAATTCCTACCGCTGCCCCTTCACGTACAATTTGTGCAACAATGCGTTCAAAGTCTTCGACAAATCCAGCTTCTCTAACAGCATCATAGTTATCTAACGTAATTAATATTGTTGGTAATACTTCTTTACTAGCTCTCTCATACAGTTCAAGACTCGCAACGCCATATTTACTTAGCAATTGCTTTCTATCTTTTAATAGGTCTTCTATGCGACGAAGAAATTTCTCGCATTTTTCAACTTGATCTAATGTAATGATGTCTGCCACATGCGGTAATGATTTTAATGGCATTAAACCGTTCGTTCCGAAGTCTAATAAATACACATGCAAATGCTCCGGACTATGCTGGCGAGCTACATCCATAATGACTGATTGTAAGAATGTTGATTTTCCGTAGCCTGGGCTTGAGAAGACCGCTACGTGTCCGTCTTTACTAATATCTAATGTTAATGGTGTTTGTGATTGTAATTCAGGCTGATCTAGTAGACCAATTGTTGCTTGTAATGGTTTCTTTTCTTTCGTCCATGCTTCTTTGAACTGAATAGCATGTAAGTCTTGTAAATATACGCTTTCTGGAAGTGGTGGTAACCACGGTCTTGCTAACGCTTCAATTTCATTTATTTCTGCGTAATCGTGAATGTAGTCAATAACAGCATCCAGTTCAGATGGTACGCTTATTACTTCTTTACTGCTACCAAGTCCACTTAAGTCTTCACTTAATATTTCATATTGTCCTAGATCATTTATTGCATAGATTGTTGCATCTAAATGTTCTTTATCCTCTTTATTTTCTACATAGTCTGCTCCGCTCCAAGCTGATTGGAATAGTTCATAAATTTCATTATTCCCAACTTGTAAGTAAGCACGTCCTGGTAATGTAATTTCAGCAGCATCCGGTGTTTTTAAAATTTCATTACTATCTGACGTATTTTGCACTTTTAGTGCTAGTTTGAATTTCGAGTTACTCCAAATTTGATCATCTACAACACCACTCGGTTTTTGCGTAGCTAATATTAAATGGATTCCGAGTGAACGACCGATACGCGCTGTTGAAACTAACTCTTTCATAAATTCTGGTTGTTCTGACTTCAATTCCGCGAATTCATCACTAATTAAAAATAGATGCGGCATCGGCTCACTTACTAAGCCTTCTTTATACAGTTTTTGATACTGATTAATATGGTTTACATCATTTTCACCAAATAATCGTTGTCTTTTCTGTAATTCAGCTTTAATTGATGCGAGCGCTCTCATACTTTGCGCTCCATCTAAGTTCGTAATTGTTCCTAATAAATGCGGTAAGTTTTTGAATAAATTCGCCATTCCGCCGCCTTTATAGTCAATTAGTAAAAAGGCTACTTCGTACGGGTGGAAATTGACTGCTAGAGATAATATATACGATTGTATAATTTCCGATTTACCTGAACCTGTTGTACCTGCTATTAATCCGTGTGGTCCGTGTGCTTTTTCGTGTAAGTTTAAGTTTACGATATCTTCTTTCCCACGTAATCCAAGTGGTACAGCTAAAGATTTATGCGCTGCATTTTTCTCCCAACGACTTGTGATATTCAGTTCTTTTACTTTTTCAACGCCGTACATTTCTAAAAATGTTACGCTTTCTGGAATACTATTTTTTAAGTTTTGCAAATGATTTAATGGTGCTAATGCCCGTGAAATATCTTCTAAATTGAATCCTTTTGGCACATGATTTAGTTTAAATTGACGGTTAACAAGTTCTCCTTGCTCTAAGATGATGTTCCCTTGTTTTGCATCTCTTATATCTATTACCGTTTTCACATGCTCCGGTAAACTTTGCATAACATCTTGTACAAATACAAGTGATACACCTAATTGACTCGGATCATCATTAAAGAATTCCATAACAACATGGTCTAATATTAGTTTTTCATCTGTAATGAGAACGACATAGTGCGGTGCAAAGTACATTTTTTCATTAGTAGAACTTTTTTCATCTAGTTTTAATTTTCGTTCTTTCAATATTTGATACAAACTATTTAACACTTGATCACGGCTACGATCATGGTATACAAATCCACGTACATTTATATCGCGAACACTTCCATGAGGTAACCAGCGCATCCAATCCCATTTTTCTTTTTCTTCTTCCGGAAAAATAGTAATAAACTGCAAGTCATAATAACTATGGAATAAAGCCGTTTGTGCAACTAATAATTGTAATTGCTCTAACACTAAAGAGCGTTGACCAATATAACCGACTGGTCCATTCATTAAATCTGTTACAACTGGTACATCTTCCAACGATAGATAACGCTGTCTTAGTTCACGTGCTATATCAATTAATTCATCTTTCGTTTGACTAAATTCTTCTTCATTAAATTGAATTTCAAAACTCGTATTAGCTTGTCCTGTTCCAACGCTAAATGTTAAGAAATCATGATGTAACATTGTTTTTTCATAAATTCGAGGATTTACTTGAACTGCCATATTACGTATTACTTCTACATTTGGATTGTGATAATGTAATGCGTGACGCTGTTTTTCACTTTCTGCATGTAAATCTTTCGTTTTTTGTTTTATATACTCTCTATAGCTTTTATCTCGTTCAACAATATCGACTTTATATTGCTTTAAATTTTTTATATACGATGTGACAGAAACAATGATTGTTACTAATGTCATCGCAATCGATGCGATAATAAACATTCCATATTTCATGAAAATAGCAAGTAATACAGTTACGACAATCATGACAAGTGAAGGTGCAATGATTCTTGCTAAATGCTCCGTTGGTTTTGATGGCATACTTGAAGGCTTTGCAATTGTCATTTTCTCTTCTGGTTCACGGTAAATAATACGTGGTGAACGATGATAGTCTGGATAACCACTTTGATAATTCGTTTCTGATTCTACTAAAATAGGTAACTCAGATTTCACTTTATCTTCTGAAGAAAGTACTTGAATGTCTTCACTACCAATCTCCAATAAAATACCATCAAAATATAATACGTCTCCTGATTCCAACATAACGCTATCTTTTAACTTCGTATAATTATGAAATACATCCCCGCCATACACGTTCACTTTAAAAGAATCGTACAACGTTTCGCGAGATAGCATTAAATCTACACTAGTCCCGGTAATAGAAATATCATCGTAATCGTTTTGACTCACTGTAAGAGAATGTTTCGTTCCGATATCAAACACTTTAGTTGTGCCAACAATAGATATAAAGATTTTCAAGCTCACATCTCTTGTTTTCCCAATCTCAATTTCCTTATTGAATTCTATTAATTGATCCTGTACCATCCAAGCATTTACTTCATTATTCCACTTTAACTCTACTTCTTGTTCTAAACTTGGATTCGTAATATCGTTTGTCCACTCTTTTCCAATCGACACTATTGATTGCTCATTTGGATGTAATGTGCACTTATATATTTTGTCTCCATAAGTCAATACTAATAGTTGCTCCATCCGTGTTCACTGCTCCTTTTCAACTGTCTCATCAAGTGCTTACTCTTTTTTCTCTGTGTCCGACAAATTTTTATCGTTTGATGAATTGCCATATTTCTTTTTATATTCATCTAATTGTTGCTCATATGTTTTTAACTTTTGATCACGTTCTTCCCCTGATAAATCTGGATTATTTTTCAGTGATTCAATTTGTTTAACAAGGCCGTACATAATAAGCTGAGGATCATCAAGTGTCTTAGCTAAATCTAATGATTTATCAAAATTACCTTTTCCGTTATACATCCAATACAGCAAATACTTTTCATCACTTTTCAAACTAATGTTTTTCATAATCGATTTCTTTTGAGCTTCACCTAGTTTTTCAGCTGTAATATATGCAAATGCTAACTCATATTTAGATGCAATCGGTAATGATTCAAACTCCTCTTCATTCAATTGCGTAATGACTTTGTCATAATCAGTTGCTATGAAACTTGCATTTGCTTCTAACAATTTATTTTGATAAGGAAATTTTATAAAAGTGAAATATATTAAAGGAGCAGCTAAAATAACTGTCGCCGCTATGAAGGAAAAAGCTAAGTATTTAAATGATTTATAGCTTTTTTTAGGTACTAACTGCATATTTTTTTCTGTTTTTGTTTGTTCCTTCTCAAAGCTGTCATCAAGAAACTGCAGTAATGCATCTAAGCTTTCCATTTGAGCAACGGTCTGTTCAAATGTTGTTTCTTTTGCATCTTTTAGTAACCCAGCATACAAATCATCAAAGTTATGTTTTTGGGAGAATAAAGCAATAATTAGACACTTATATTGTCTTAAAAATTGCTCTTCTAATAATGGGGTTGGCGGAACAATATCTCGAATTCCTCTATGTATAATACTTGGTATTAAATTAGCATTAAAAACTATATTGTCTGGATGTAAAAAGAACGTGATTCGTTTATTTAAATATTTACGAAACTGCGCAACATTCCGAAGTAGTCTTAATTTCTCATTTCTTCCAAAACGGCTAAGATCGTCCCACTTATATAATTTTTTATCTACTTGATATAGAAACGTAAACATATCATCCGTTTCTTCTATTGTTAATGGTACAAATTCAGATGATTCGCCCGTAATTATATCGAATTGACGGAAGTCTTTTATACGTGTTTGAGATTTGGTCATCTCCAATTTCCAATTTTCTTTTTCTATTTGAAATTGATAGTTCATTGCATCAATTTGAATTATTTTTTCCGTCATGTTTATCCTCTTCTCCTTTTCTTTATAACCCGTAATAACTTATTTTCAAATAACTAAAAGTAAAAAATATTCTTTATAAAACTTGCAAAATATCTCCATCTGTTATTTGGTGATCAATTAAACGATCATTATCTGTTAAAACAATTGACTTATTTTTCACTTTAATTACAAAATGTGAACCTTCATGATTATCAATCTTTAGCGTATCTAATAAGTTTTTTAATAAATATTTAATAGATTGATGATTCGGAATACGCAAATCATATGTATTTCCATTCCATTTACTAAAATCTACTGTCACATTGATATGTGTTTGTATTGCCATCACTTTACCTCCAACTTTTACGAAGAACCGTATAAATACCGATGCAAATAAATAGAATGCCGCCGCCAAATAATAATATTATTGTTATACTAATTGGCTCTTCATTCATTGTTTCATTACTCGCTACTTCATCTGCACTTTTTCTGACAATGTATTCACTGCTAAACAAACTATTTTTCGTATCTTTAACACTATTATTCTCTTTTTGTTTTGTAAAAAGAGAATCTCGCAAAGCTTCCATATCTTTTTGTTCTTTCTTTTTCTTTTTCTCAATTTCTTCTTCTATATCTTTGTTAAATAACTCAATCGATGCTTTATCTAATTCTGTTTCCTTATGTTCCTTTTTATTTTTTTCTTGGTCGCTTTCTTCAAGTCGATCCACTTTAAACTTAATCTTCCCATCATCACCAAGATAACTGTCAGCCGCGCTCCTTATCGGTAGCGCGACAAACAGTAAAAGGATAGAGAGAAATGATAACTTAGCCACTATGCTCCATTGTTTGATCATTTACTTCTTTTTCCTCCCATTTCTTATGCCATACAAATAGATTACTAACCAATCCAATAATGGCAATTACAAACAATACGACAAAAATAACTTTCCCAGTATCTTTACCACTAATAAAATCATTTAGAAAACTTTCTATATACTGAAGCGGTGAGAATTGACGTATCTTTCCGACAGAGGACATTTGATCTACTTTACTTCCAACTGCCTCAGTTAAAAATAGGTACATGCTTAAAAATACTAATAGTATAAACATACCTACCATTTTTATTTGTCGTAATAAGTAGGTTGAGACCAATACAAACGCCATCATAATAAATGTGATGAACGCAATCCATAGTAAACTTTGATCCTGACCGAACTTTAAAAGACGCCCAGAAATGATACCTATACTAATCCCTTCCACAATTGATATACCGAAAGCTACTACTGTAGTTGGTACATTCATATCAATTAATGAGAATTTCTCTTCAAAATGATCTGATTGCATTCGTTTCTTTTCTTGATTCGCAATTGCGTATGCTGTAAATAATGCAACAATGAAACAAGTTAATACAATTAAGTACGGTGTAAAAGCATTACCTGCTACAATTACTCCATCATTTTGCTTTTGAACTGGACTAGCTAAAAAGTCATATAGCATTTCATTTTGACGATCTCCAATACGACTATTCGCTAAAATTTTCGTAAAGTTTTTGGAGAATGATTTATCATCTTCCATTTTCTTCGTAAAGTCGTTTAATAATAAATCAGCTTTTGAAACAATTGTCGTTCCGCTGTCTTGAATTTCTTTTGCTTGTCCATTGATTTGATCAAATGTTTTATATACATCGTCTGAAGTTGCTAAACTATGTTTCGAACTTTCGACCAATGACTGACTTTGCATCATTAATGATTTAATACCAGAATCTAACGATAAAACAGCTGTTTGCTCACCAGCATGATTTGCTGTTAATACTTGCTGCTCTTCAACTAGTTTTAAGCTATTCTCACGCCATTTCGCTAAACCTTTTAAATACTCTCCTAAATTTTCATTCATACTAGTTGCTTGTTGCGTCGTTCCATTTAATTTCTCCGCTAGTAGCATAGAATTTTGATCCGCACTAGTAATAGATTGTTGATAAGAGTTTATTTTTTGTTTTAAACCTGACATATCTTGCTTTATTTCTGTAGTAATACTTGATGAAACAAGATTTGAAATTAAATCAATTAAGCTTTGTTTATTTAATACGTAGTACAAAGATTGGTCCGTCGCAATTGCATCTAAACTTCCCTCTTCTAACTTAGGACCTACATCTTTCGTTCTTAAATCAATCCCATAATACATTTCGTAAAGGCTCATTAAACCTTGATAACTTTCGACTGTATCTACTGCTTCTTTTATTAATACACTAGATATATTTTTTGTTAATACTTCTGCTTTTTGATGTACAACTTGATTCGTTGTACTTTCAGTAACTTTACCGTTATCTGTTCCCGTTTCGCCTCCTGGATTTCCTCCGGTCCCGTTATCTGTTCCCGTTTCGCCTCCTGG
>NZ_FNDM01000009.1:0-245184 GCF_900100505.1 Bacillus sp. cl96 | reverse complement strand
GCATTATCAAATGAGACAGTACGTCCGGACACTTGAATCAAGAGCTATCGTCCAGAGTATGTCTCGAAAAGGCAACTGTTACGACAACGCAGTAATAGAAAATTTCTTTGGGATTATGAAGTCGGAGTTCCTCTACATAAAAGAATTTGAAAATGTAGAGCACTTTAAAATAGAATTAGAAAAATATATAGATTATTATAATACGAAACGGATTAAGGCGAAATTAAAAATGAGCCCGGTACAATACCGGACTCACTTTTATCAAGCTGCCTAATGAAATAACCGTGTCTAACTTTTAGGGGTCACTTCAAAATACAGCTCTTTTTTTATTGCAAAAAATCCCTTGCCGAATTGGCAAGGGATTTTAGTTTTAAATTATTTTGTTTGTTTAGAAGTTAATTCGGCTTCTTTTGCATTCACTTTACTTCTTGTTCCTAACATAACTAAATAGCATAGTACGGCAAACAAGCAAGAAATGAATAGAGAATGTAACAATGCCATTGCTAAACTAGCGTTTGTAAATACAACTAAAACTCCTACTACAGCTTGAAGTGTAACAAGGATAAATGAAATGATCCATCCCCAATATACGACAGGTTGCTGTTTGTAATGGCGAATAGCGAGAATCATCGCGTATAGTATCCAAGCGAAAATTAACATCGCTGCAACTCTATGGCCCATTTGAACCCATTCATGTAGTTGAGTTGGCATAGGTCTGTTTTTGCTACATAAAGGAAAGTCTGGACAGGCTAAGCTAGCTCGTTCGTGACGTACTAAAGCACCTGTGTAGACGACGATATAACTGTAAATTGTTACACCATAAATATGAAATTTCATTTTTTTGTCCATAATAAGTGAACGTGCATCAAATTTTTGGTCAATTTCAAAGATAAGACACGTTAATAAAATGACAGAAGCAAATGAAATTAAGGAAATACCGAAGTGGATAGCAAGTACAGCTGGCATTTGGCCCCAAACAACTGCTGCTGCTCCCATTAATGCTTGTGCAACTAAAAATACGAAGGATAAAATTGCTAACGTTTTTGTTTCACGCACATGTTTATAATATTTCCAGGACAAAATACAAAGGAGAGTGACAAGAATTCCAGCTGATCCGGATGTTAATCGGTGGCTAAGTTCAATAATAGTTTCCATTGATAAATTAGATGGAACAAATTCACCGTTACAAAGTGGCCATGATTTACCACAACCTTGACCAGAACCTGTTTTTGTAACTAAAGCGCCTCCTAATAAAACTATTAATAAATCAAGGCTTGTAATGACTGCTAACCATTTAATAAAGCGTTGCAATCTCTTTCACCATCTTTCTGCTATGAAGTTATTGCGAAATATTTTCATTCCATTATGTATAGAATAAAACGCGCTAGTTCCTATGATATATAAAAAATAATAAAATAGCAAAGAAATGGAGGGGGAAGGAAAGGGGGAGAAAATAGGTGTAAAAACAGGGTTCCTAAGGAAAATTTTAGGTGAAAAATAGGCTATTTTGAAAAGAAATGGGGAGAATACGTGTTAAATAAGACAAAATAGTTTATTATAGAAGGTAACATCATGTTATGATAAGGACAAGTCAGAATGAAGTTTTTTATATTCGACACAAAAAGTTCATGTTTTCTTCACAAAATGTTCGGGAAATATGATTTAATATATTGGAGTATGGGCGTAGATTAGTAGTAGAATGGGTTAACAATGTTTCTACTGTAATAATATTGCTATATAGAAGCGAATTATTTCATTTGAAATATGCGCAAAAAGAAAGATGAAAGTTTTAAGAGGGGGTTAGAGTGATGAACCATGCAACAAGTGAGCTGCATGATGAGTCCGCTGTTACAAGTGTACCGGAAACAACTCGGTTACAAGATTTAAAAGCACTCGTTAAAATGGGGATTGTAAACTCAAATACACTTACTGTATTTACAGGATTTTGGTTGGCATTACACTTTAATGGATTAAGTGTAATGGACAATCTGGATAAGTTATTCTTTACAATCGTTGGTTCTGGATTAGTTATGGCAGGGGTATGTTGTTTAAACAACTACATTGATCGAGACATCGATCCATTAATGGAAAGAACAAAGACCCGTCCAACGGTTACTGGAAAGTATAAACCAGGATTTGCACTTACATTTGGACTAGTCATATTACTTCTTGGTTTTGTATTTTTATTATTAACAACACCAATGGCAGTCTTAATGGGATTTATTGGTGCTTTCACATATGTTGTTCTATATAGTTTATGGACAAAGAGAAAGTATACACTAAATACTGTTGTAGGTAGTATATCTGGTGCAGTTCCTCCTTTAATTGGATGGGCAGCAATCGATCCATCTTTAGGCCATCCAATTGCTTGGATGTTATTTTTAATTATGTTTATTTGGCAAATCCCACATTTCCTTGCATTAGCAATGAAACGTGTTGATGAATATCGAAATGCAGGAATTCCAATGCTTCCTGTAGTTCATGGATTTGAAATTACGAAACGCCAAATTATGATTTGGACAGTATGTTTATTACCACTACCATTTTATATGAGTGGACTAGGGATAACATTTATGGTAATTGCAACACTGCTTAACATCGGATGGATCGTTTTAGGATTTTATGGCTTCCGTAAGAAAGATGACATCAAATGGTCCGTGCAAATGTTTGTTTATTCCCTAAATTATTTAACAATCTTATTTGTATCAATGATTGTAGTTACATTCTTCTAAGACAACGACATAATTGGATTTCTTTACGTTGAGATTTACTTTACTTAACTATAAAGTACAATCTAATTCACAAGGAAAGTGGGGGTTGTTTGTATGAAGAAACAGTGGCGACTGCTTTCGTTCGTTTCACTGCTGGCTTTACTGTTAGGGGGATGCGGTAAAGCCTTTCAATCTACTTTAATTCCGCAAGGAGAAGTAGCAAAAATGCAATATGATTTACTTCTACTGGCGAGTGCAATCATGGTAGGAGTAGTACTAGTAGTTACTATTATTTTCTTATATGTAATTGTGCGTTTCCGACAAAAGAAAGGTCAGGAAGATTATATTCCAGAGCAAGTTGAAGGGAATCACAAGCTAGAAATTATATGGACAGTTATTCCGATTATTCTTTTACTAATCTTAGCTGTTCCAACAGTTACATATACATTCAAACTTGCTGATGTAAGTGCGATGGAGAAAAAGAATATTGATAAAGATACTATCGTTGTTGATGTAACAGCGAATCTTTATTGGTGGGAATTTTCTTATAAATCAGAAAAGATAGTAACTTCGCAAGATTTGGTCATCCCCACAGGTAAGAAAGTGTATTTAAATTTGAAGGGTGCCGATATTAAACACTCATTTTGGGTTCCATCTTTAGCAGGGAAAATGGATACAAATACAGACAATGTGAACAAAATGTGGTTAAAGGCAGATAAATCGGGCACTTATAATGGTTTTTGTACAGAATTTTGCGGCCCATCACATTCTTTAATGCAATTTAAAGTGAAAGCTTTAGATGAAAGCGAGTACAAAAAATGGCTTGCTGATATGAAGAAGATTGATGGGAAGAAAGAAGTAGCTTCAACAAAGGCGCAAGAGGGCCAAGAAATATTTAATAAAAGCTGTATTGGTTGTCATGCAGTTGGATCTAATGATAGTAGACCACCTTCCGCTCGTATCGCACCAAACTTAGCAAACTTTGCGGATCGCGATATGGTTGCCGGTATTGCCGAAAACAATGAAGAAAACTTAAAAAAATGGCTGAAAGATCCTGAAAATATGAAGCCAGGAAACAAAATGACTGGCAAATATGGCAACTTAACGGATGATCAAATTGATGCATTAAATGCATACTTACAAACGTTAAAAGTTGAAAAGTAAAGAGGGATTATTCGCGAAGGGGAGGTTGAAAACGTGAGTTCTGTAGCAAAAAAACAGGGGATGGGTGCTGTCATATGGGATTATTTAACGACAGTAGACCATAAAAAGATTGCCATTCTCTATTTAATTGCAGGTGGATTGTTTTTTGTAATAGGCGGAATAGAAGCTCTATTTATTCGCCTTCAATTAGCGATTCCTAACAATGCTTTTCTTGTTGGGGATGCTTATAATCAAGTATTAACGATGCACGGTACAACAATGATTTTCCTCGCAGCTATGCCACTCGTGTTTGCATTTATGAACGCCGCTGTACCACTTCAAATTGGTGCACGTGATGTAGCGTTCCCGTTTTTGAATTCACTCGGATTTTGGTTATTTTTCTTTGGTGGAGTATTTTTAAATTTAAGTTGGTTTTTAGGTGGAGCACCTGATGCAGGATGGACATCTTATGCATCTTTAGCTTTAGCCTCTAAAGGTCATGGTGTTGATTTCTATGTACTCGGCTTGCAAATCTCAGGTATTGGTACATTAATTGGAGGTATTAACTTCCTTGTAACCATTATTAATATGCGGGCGCCAGGAATGACGTACATGCGTATGCCGATGTTTACATGGACGACATTTGTAACATCTTCGCTTATATTATTCGCTTTTCCGCCGTTAACTGTAGGATTAGGACTTTTAATGTTAGATCGTTTATTTGGAACAAGTTTCTTTAATCCGGCATTGGGCGGGAATACAATTATATGGGAGCATTTATTCTGGATTTTCGGTCATCCAGAAGTATACATTCTTATACTCCCAGCTTTCGGAATATTCTCAGAAATCTTCGCGACATTTTCGAAAAAACGATTGTTTGGTTATTCATCGATGGTGTTTGCGACTGTATTAATTGGATTTTTAGGATTTATGGTATGGGCGCACCATATGTTTACTGTTGGACTTGGTCCAGTTGCTAATGCTATTTTCTCGGTCGCAACAATGGCGATTGCGGTTCCAACTGGTATCAAAATATTCAACTGGCTCTTTACAATGTGGGGCGGAAGTATTCGTTTTACGACACCAATGATGTGGGCAGTAGCTTTCATTCCATCATTCGTAATGGGTGGAGTTACAGGGGTTATGCTAGCATCTGCACCAGCTGATTATCAATTTCATGATAACTATTTCGTAGTAGCGCATTTTCATTATGTAATCGTTGGCGGTGTTGTATTTGGTTTACTTGCAGGAGCTCATTATTATTGGCCACTGATGTTTAATAAAGTATTAAATGAAACATTAGGAAAGATAACGTTCTGGCTATTCTTTATCGGCTTCCATTTAACGTTCTTTATTCAGCATTTCCTTGGCTTGATTGGTATGCCACGCCGTTACTACACATATCTTGAAGGGCAAGGGTTGGAAATGGGGAATATGATTAGTTCCATCGGAGCGGTGTTTATGGCTCTTGGAACGATTGTTCTTCTATTCAATGTAATTAAAACGACAGTATCAAAAGAAAAAGCTGGTCGTGATCCGTGGGATGCACGTACATTAGAATGGACAATGCCAGCACCGACACCAGAATATAACTTTAAACAATTACCATTTGTTCGCGGATTAGATCCGTTTTGGATTGAAAAACGTGAAGGTAATAAAGAGATGACAGCAGCGGAACCAGTTGGTGATATTCATATGCCAAATCCTTCGTTTTCACCATTTGTCATTTCTTTCGGATTGTTTATAGCGGCATTTGGTGCGATGTATATGCAGGGCGGAAAAGATAAGTTCTGGTTATTAGTAGCAATTATTGGTTTAATCATTACATTTGGCGCAATGTTCCTACGTTCAGTAATTGATGATCATGGGTATCATATTCATAAAGAAGATTTAGAGGATAAGGGGGGCAAGGCATAATGCATGTAGATGAAAAATTAACGAATGAAACATTTCCAGCAGAGCCTGAAAAAGCAACCCTTGAAGGGAAAAATAAGTTTGTCGGTTTTTGGTTATTTCTTGGAGGCGAAACAGTGTTGTTCGCTTCCTTATTCGGAACATATTTAGCGTTAAAGAATTCTACAAATGGTGGACCAACATCTCAAGAGATGTTCCAAATGCCACTCGTTTTCATTATGACGATGCTTTTATTAACGAGTAGCTTAACGAGTGTATATGCGATGTATCACATGAAAAACTTTAACTTTAAGAAAATGCAGCTTTGGTTACTAGTAACAGTATTGCTAGGTTTAGGGTTTTTAGGGTTTGAGATATATGAGTTTTATCATTATACACATGAATTTAAGCATACTATGAGAAGTAGTGCGTTTGGCTCTGCGTTTTATGCTCTTGTTGGTACACATGGACTCCACGTATTGTTTGGGTTATGTTGGATTCTAACATTAATCTTTAGAAATGCGAAGAGAGGTCTAAATTTATACAATGCACCGAAGTTTTATGTTGCATCGATTTATTGGCACTTTATTGACGTAGTTTGGGTGTTTATTTTCACTGTAGTATATTTAATGGGAATGGTGGGATAAACAATGGCGATAAAGCAAACGAATAATCCTAAAGTTGATCTTGTTTATCGGAAGAGAAAAAGTGCGGAGGAAATGAGGCATCAAGTTATTACGTTTGCATTAATGATTTTTTTAACATTAGTTGCATTTGTAGCGGTAGCGTATCCAAAAACTTTTAGTCCGATTTTCTCTGTACCGTTTATTTTACTATTAGCAGTGGTACAAGTAATTTTTCAATTGTATTATTTTATGCATATGAGTCATAAAGGACATGAAGCAGCAAGTTTCTTTCTTTACTCTGGTCTGCTAATAGGGTTAATTACAATTTTAGCTTTTATGACAATCGTGTGGATTTGAAAAGTGAAAAATAAGGGAGCTTGTGTTGTCACAGCTCCCTCTTCATATTATGAGATAACCTTACGAAGGTAGGTGTGAAAATGAGTAACTTGTGGATATTTGGTTTTCAGGCTTTATGGAGTCCAATCTTTTTATTATTTATGCTTTCGATTCTTATTGGGTACTTCTTAATTATTGGGCCATATAGAATGCGATTTGAAAATGCGACGAAGGTAAGTAAGAAGCAAATTTTTTATTTTACGACTGGTATTGTTCTTTTGTATTTTGTAAAGGGAGGGCCTATTGATTTAATTGGCCATATTATATTTAGTGCTCATATGTTTGAAATGGCAGTCATGTATATTGCAGTTCCACCGTTACTGTTGCTTGGTATACCAATTTGGTTATATCGTTATATTACTTCTTTTAAGTTTGTTCAAATTATATTAAAGGCATTTGCTAAACCGCTTATTGCGTTATTTGTATTTAACGGCCTGTTTTCTTTTTATCATTTACCAGTTGTTTTTGATACGGTAAAACAAAGTCAAATAGCTCATCCTATTTGTCTCGCTATATTGTTTTTTACAGCAATCATGATGTGGTGGCCGATGTTAAATCCATTACCAGAATATCAAACATTAAGTGATATAAAGAAACTTGGTTATATGTTTGCTAATGGCATATTATTAACGCCTGCTTGTGCGTTAATAATTTTTGCGACAGCCCCGTTATTTGCAACGTATACGGATCCGGCTGCTTGGATGAAAGCGATGGAACTATGTGTACCAGCGGGCACTTTATCAGATTTAAATATAACGGGACCAGAATTTTTGCACTGGATGCCAGTCGTACAAGACCAGCAAACTGGTGGTATCATAATGAAAATTGTCCAGGAAATAGTGTACGGTACAATTATAGGCTATGTATTCTTTAGATGGGCACGTAGAGAACGTGAAAAGGATAAGGAGCAGTTGCAACAATTGCCGCCGTATTTACAGACTAAGTAAAAAAAGTGTATGGGATTCCATGCGCTTTTTCTTTTTAGTTTTAGCTACCTTAAAAAGATTGAATTTTCTAATTTTTTATGTTAAGTTAGTGTAGGCGTGTACTAAAAGTGGAGATAAAATTTACTACTAGCTTTCATGCGTAATAATTCCATATGTAGTGCAAGTTTTTTAGAGAGTTACAAATATATATTGTTATCTTTAATAAACACGAACTATTTTAAGGGGGAGTTTAAATGGGTAGTAGTGGAAGTATGGTAAAGCCGATTAGTGGTTTTTTGGCAGCACTAATTCAATATCCAGTACCAGTAGTAGAATCGCGTGCAGACATTGATAAACAAATTCAACAAATCATAAAAACAATTCATTCGACCAAATCAGGTTACCCTGGTTTAGAATTGATAGTATTTCCTGAATATAGTACACAAGGGCTCAATACAAAAAAATGGACTACAGAAGAATTTTTATGCACAGTGCCTGGGCCAGAAACAGACTTATTTGCTGAGGCATGTAAAGAATCTAAAGTATATGGTGTTTTTTCAATAATGGAGAAAAATCCTGATGGTGGAGAGCCATATAATACAGCAGTTATTATTGATCCACAAGGTGAAATGATTTTGAAGTATCGTAAGCTAAATCCTTGGGTGCCAGTCGAGCCTTGGAAAGCTGGAGATTTAGGCTTACCTGTTTGTGATGGACCTGGAGGAAGTAAATTAGCTGTTTGTATTTGTCATGATGGCATGTTCCCTGAAGTAGCTCGTGAAGCGGCCTATAAAGGTGCAAATGTCTTAATTCGTATTTCTGGATATAGTACACAAGTTAGTGAACAATGGATGCTAACCAATCGTTCAAATGCATGGCAGAATTTAATGTATACATTGTCGGTAAACTTAGCGGGTTATGATGGCGTATTTTATTACTTTGGTGAAGGACAAGTATGTAATTTTGATGGGACTACTTTAGTACAGGGACATCGAAATCCTTGGGAGATTGTTACTGCTGAAGTATATCCAGAACTAGCAGATCAGGCTAGATTAGGATGGGGATTGGAAAATAATATATATAATCTAGGTTCAAGAGGATATGTAGCAACTCCTGGTGGGGTGAAAGAAAATCCATATACGTTTGTAAAAGATTTAGCTGAAGGTAAATATAAGGTTCCTTGGGAAGATGAGATTAAAGTAAAAGATGGATCTATTTATGGATATCCAGTAAAAAAAACGATTCATTCTTAGGGAAGGGAAATAAAACAAGCGCATCATATTGATGCGCTTGTTTTTGTTAATCAATAATTTGAAATTCTTTTAACTCTTTTTCGACATTTTGTAGGAGTTGTTCGCTTTTTTGAAGTACATTCGTTGGGAAAGTCTCATCATCACCATATTCAACGCCGTGAGGATAATAATGTTTTCCTAATAAGGGGGGAAGTAGTTTTACTTCAGCGTGTCTACTGCCAATGTCACCTTCAACAGCAACTCCTTGCACTCGTAAATAATAAATATCCTTTAATATTTCAAATTTATAATCGTATGTAACTCGCTCATAATCCCACTGTCCGGCAAGTACGAAGTGGTTGTTTTCCATGATTTCAGTTAAAAGAGTTAATTCAACGACGGCTCCATTAAATTTCGTATTTGTAAATTGCATATAATACCTCCTTTTTTAATGTTACACCATTATTTTTATAATAGTATGAATAATAAGAAAGTGCAATTCATATTGAGAGAAAAGGGATAATCCAGACTTTTTTCACAAAAATATGATATAGTGAAAAGAGTACGGTACACACAAAAAGAAAGAAAAGGATTTGTGTATATCTCAATTTTATGTTTTGTTCAGGAGGTATATCGTTTGAAGAAATTATTGCGTATCGTAATGATTACATTTTTAATTTTAGCTGTTGATTTATACGGGAAATTACTCGTTTCACAATATATATTAACCCCATCTCAATCAAAGCAAGAAAATAAAATTGTGAAAAAGAAAAAGCAAATTAAGGAAGACTCCTCAGACACTGTTTTAAATATGATTGGTGAAGACTCTGAAAACTTATTAGCGAAGTGGGGAGAACCCTCTCGAATAGAGCCATCTGCATACGGATATGAATGGTGGGTATACAACCAGGATTTAACTCAGTATGTTCAATTTGGAGTTTCTGAACGTAAAGTTGTAACGGCATACGCAGCTGGTGAACAAGTTAAGGTTCCACCTTATTATATAAATGAAAAATATGAAGAAGTATATAAAAAAAGTCCGCTTTCGCATGAAATTTCATTAAAAAGAGGGAAAAATAGTTATCAATTTGAGCTATCTGATACCGAAGTCATGGAACAACCGTTAATACCTGTAGAAGATGGATGGGCGCAATTGTATTTTGATCAATTTACACATGAGCTTGTTGGTGTTCGTTATATGGATGATGAAACTTTATTACGCCAAAGACCGTATCAGCTCGTTTATTCAGGTGAATTAATAGCAGAACAACCATTGACTCCAGAAAAAATAAAACAAGTAGAAAATGGGAATATGCAACAAATTTTTGATTTAACAAATATCATTCGAAGTCGTCATAAATTACCATTATTAACATGGGATCAGGAAACAGCAGATGTTGCTGTTGGTCACAGTAAAGATATGAAAGACAATAATTATTTTTCTCATGACTCACCTACATTAGGTACACTAGGAGATCGTTTGCAGCGCGGGAAAGTAGGATTTCAACTTGCTGGTGAGAACATAGCGGCGCAACATAGTGATGGAATTGCGGCAGTGCAAGGTTGGTTAAATAGTGAGGGGCATAGAAAGAATTTATTAAATGAACAATTTACAGGATTAGGTGTGGGTGTATACGATAAATTTTATACACAAAACTTTATTCGAAAATAAAGTGAAATTGTAAGCGGTGGGGTGTTAACATCACCAAATTAGTTACTTCGTATTCACTGAATTGTAGGTGGGAATCTGACCGTATGCAAATAGCAGAAAAAAAGGTGCATGAATCGTCTAAAAATAGGCGAACCATGCGCCTTTTTTTTCTTACTATATAGTAGATATACATGGAGAGGTGAGGATTATGCCAACAACAAAAGGACCGTTACATCCATCGGTTCAACAGTTTAAAGAATTTGTAAACCATCACCCTAAAATGGTTCATGAGGTTAGAAGTGGTCATAAAACATGGCAACAATTTTATGAAGAATGGTACTTACTTGGTGAAGAAGATCCAATATGGGCAACTTATAGACCGGATGGAGCGCCTGCGTTTTCTTCGGTAAAAGAAAATAAAAAAGAAAAAGATAATCGAACTGAAGAGGAAAAAACTGCTGATGTGATGGGGCAAATGCTTTCTTTTTTTAAAAAGTTGGACGTGGAACAAATGCAGAACCATTTAGCCAATGTGACGAGTGCAATCGGGAGCGTGCAACAAGTTATTCAGCAATTTCAAGGTAACCGTACGCAGCAAGAGCAAAGTACTTCAGAAAATAACCCATTTTTCTTTCAAAAGGATTAGGGGGAAAGATGATGAGAGCAGAAATTATGGAGTTTATAAAGGCTGATGAGGATTTATCTCGCTATATTAGAGAGCAACCGTACTGGTATAGAAAATTAACACGAAATCCTGAAGAAAAAGAGGCTTTTGAGTTAGCGGCGATGCAACATTTCAAAAAAACAATACCAGATAAAGTGGAAAAGTTTCAAAATCAATTGGCCGTTGCTTCGATTATGATTGATATGTTTCAGTATATGAAGCAACAAAATGCAACCTAATTGGAAGTGAAAAATATGTCCGTCATGCAGAACTTTTGTTACAATAGAGGTTGATTATTTAAAAAGGAGTTGCAGCATGACGGAAATTTGTTTAGTACGACATGGACAAACTGATTGGAATTTTCAAGAAATTATTCAGGGGCGAGAAGATATTCCGCTTAATGAAGTTGGTAAGAAGCAAGCGAGTCAGAGTGCAGCTGCTTTACAAGAAGAAACGTGGGATATCATTATAAGTAGCCCGTTAATTAGAGCGCAAGAAACGGCTAATGAAATTGCAAAGACAGTTGGATTACAATCGATTTTATTAGATGAGCGATTTGTTGAACGGAATTTTGGAGAAGCTTCAGGGAAGCCGGTTGCGGCTGTTAGAGAGTTGATTGCTGAAGGTAAAGTAGAAGGTATGGAGCGAGATGAAGAGATTGTAGCTCGTTGCTTTGCTGCTTTAGAAGATGTTGCGACAACTCATTTTGGCAAACGTATTATTATTGTTGCTCACTCACACGCGATAAAAGCGATTTTACATGCCATTGAACCAGATGAAATTACATTTAAGACACCATTAAAAAATGCGTGTATTAGTTATGTGAAACAAAATAGTGGAAAGTGGGATGTTCTTAAATATAATATAGCGGAACATATTAATGTATAAGTGTGTACGGATATAGTGTAAAAATAGTTTCATTATATCTTTCTTTTGAGTAAGTCACTTCAATTAGTAGTTCTAATCTAAATGTGGTATGATGGATACTCGGAGGTGTCTCTCATGATTGTAGCGACGCTAGAAAGCGTATTAATATTAGATAAGGCAGAGCAGCTTGCAAAAGCGATTATCTGTTCAGATATAGCAGAAGATTATCGTAAGTATT
Organism: Bacillus sp. cl96; assembly: GCF_900100505.1. NCBI lineage: Bacteria > Bacillati > Bacillota > Bacilli > Caryophanales > Bacillaceae > Bacillus > Bacillus sp. cl96. The sequence goes on along the minus strand of NZ_FNDM01000009.1, from coordinate 232,837 downwards.
ATAGAGAATTACATGAAGATATGGAACTTCAGACGCTCATTCAGCAATTTACAGCGATGAAAGAACGGTATGAGGAAGTACAGCGTTTTGGAAAATACCATCCTGACTATACTACCGTGTCAATGAAAATGAGAGAATTAAAGCGTTCTGTGGACTTACATGATAAGGTTGCAGCTTTTAAAAGAGCAGAAACTGCTTTGCAGAAGTTATTAGACGAAGTTAGTGTAGCAATCGGTTCGGAAGTGTCTTCTTCCATTAAAGTGCCAACAGGAAATCCATTCTTTGATGCTGGTGGCTGTGGTGGAGGTTGTGGTACTGGCGGAGGTTGTGGTTGTAAAAAAACGGGGTGATGTACCCCGTTTTTTAGAAGTTGGAAGAAAACGTATACAGAGTTTGTCCTGTAATGTTATAAATTTCTGATTGGTTTTCATAGAATATAAAATATATGTTTTTAAAAGGAGAAGATGGAGAAGATTATGTTCGGGCAACGACAAAGTATGATTGTTTATTTACATTCATTGAAACATGCCAAGATTTTAAGGAAATATGGTAACATACATTACATATCAAAACGATTAAAATATGCTGTAGTATATTGTGATATGGAACAAATTGAGCATATGATGCATAAGTTGAACAAACTTCCTTTTGTGAAAAAGATAGAACAGTCGTATCGCCCGTATTTAAAAACGGAATTTGAAAATTCCCGTCCTGATCGAGCAAAAGAATACGATTATAGCTAATAGAAAAAATCCCCGGCTAAATTTAGCCGGGGATTTTTCACTTGGAATAACGTGTTATTTCATCGGAGGAATGAAATTGTTCATTCGTAAAATACCAATTAAATGATTAAAAAATAGTTCTTTTTCTGGGAAAGTTGTAGATGGTTTTACAGTAAAGGTAGCCACTTTTTTTCCGAGTTGTTCTGCCGTTTCTTCAAATAAAATGACACGTTTACTTTTTTTATTTTCAAATACAGGAATGCCTTCACGACATATGTATAATGGTTGGAAATCACCAGTAGTAGTTGGTTTTAATATTACAACAAGCGAACATACTTTTTTATCGTTTTTTATCGTTTCAAATTGTAACATATGTGCTATACGTTCTTGATTTGTTTTGGCAATTTCAAGTAATTCATATAAATCAGAGTAGCCTTCTCCGAGTTCTATAAAGCGTTGAATCATATCTTTTCCTCCTCTTTCTTTTACTGTACCATTTCACTTTTTAAATGAAAAGCACACAAAGAAAAAAAACCCTGCATAGCAGGGCCCTTCTTATACTAGCATGTACTAGTAAGAAGGCAAAGGGAGAGGAGAAACCGGAGGAAGAACTTATGGGGAAACGTAAGTCTTCTCCGCGGTTGGCAACAACATCGAAGGTGATGTTGTTATAATTATTTATGTCCAATCTAAATGAAGATATACATAATGAAATTAAATTTTATGTTGGGCTTTTTATTTTTCTTTTTTTTATTTTGTGATAGGATAAAAAAGATAAAGTGGAACTAATATACATATTGGGTTCATATTAGTGAATGATGAGATGAATACATAAAAATAACGAGAGGTTATTTGAGGCCGAGTTTTCCTATAGTTAGGTGAATGTGGTTTGTTAACGGTTACCGAAGTGGGAATGGCTTTCTATAATCGCTCGATAGATTGAAATAAAGGTAGTGACAACAGATGAGAGTAGTTTCAGGAAAATGTAAAGGACACCCACTTAAAGCGGTTCCTGGTAATACAACACGTCCAACGACAGATAAAGTAAAAGAATCTATTTTTAATATGATAGGTCCTTATTTTGATGGTGGTATCGCCCTTGATTTATTTGGTGGTAGTGGTGGTCTTGGAATTGAGGCTTTGAGCAGAGGGATTGATAAAGCAATTTTTGTTGATCGGGATAGTAAAGCGATAAAAGTAATTCATCAAAATTTAGAAAGTTGTAGAGTACAGGAACAAGCTGAAGTATATCGAAATGATGCGGAACGTGCAGTAAAGGCGCTAATAAAACGTGAAATGTCATTCGATCTTATATTGATAGATCCTCCATATAAAGAGCAAAAAATTGTATCTTTAATTAGTATAATGGATCAACATGGATTGCTACATAGTGATGGATTAATTATGGCAGAGCATGGTAATGATGTAGTTTTACCTAATTCAATAGGAAGGCTTGTAAAAGTACGAGCTGAGAATTATGGGATTACTGCAATATCGATTTATAAGTATGAAGGTGAGGGGACAGAATGACAAGTATAGCTATTTCTTCAGGAAGTTTTGATCCAATTACCCTTGGGCATCTGGATATTATTAAAAGGGGAGCAAAAGTATTTGATGAGGTGTACGTAGTCGTTTTAAACAATTCATCAAAAAAACCATTCTTTTCAGTTGAAGAGCGATTAGAATTAATTCGAGAAGCGACAAAGGATATCCCGAATGTAAAAGTAGATTCGCATAGTGGGCTATTAGTAGAGTATGCAAAAATGCGTAATGCAAATGCAATATTACGTGGTTTACGAGCAGTTTCTGATTTTGAATATGAGATGCAAATTACTTCTATGAATCGAAAATTAGATGAAAATATTGAAACATTTTTTATTATGACAAACAATCAATATTCATTTTTAAGCTCGAGTATTGTAAAAGAAGTTGCGAGGTATGGAGGAAGTGTAGTAGATCTTGTACCTCCTATTGTAGAACGTGCTTTAAAAGAAAAGTTTCAAACCCCGTTAAAGTGAACGGGGTTTTTCTTTATATGTGCGCAAAAATAATAAAATAACATATAAGTATAGACAAAATAATGTGAAAATTGGTCCATAATGTATAAAAGATGTCCAAATTTCATGTAGTATAGAAGGATGTTCGGATAAAAATACAGGAATATCTTTTGGCATAGGCGAGAAAGAACTCACTTTCTCATAAAATGGTGTCCAAAATACAAATGTAAAAATAGGGGCAAGAATACTTTGAATAATTCGTGCGAAAAAATAGGGTTTAAATCGGATATCTGTTTCAGCTAATATGCTAGCAACTTGTGCCTGAATAGAAAGACCACTAAATGCTAAAATGAAGCTTGTTACCATAGCTTGTTGTAAGAGCGGTGTTTCATTTATTTGACTAATCATTTGGCTTCCGAGTGTCATTTCGAAAATACCTGATAATATAGGTATACTAAAATCTGTACTTAGTTGGAAGAATGATAAAATATGTTGCATAATAAAAGAAAGAGCTGCTGTAATGTGAAATACAGTAATCATTTTATTTAACACAGAGAATAAAATAATAAATCCGCCAATCATAAGTAATGTTTGAATAGAAGAAACAATGGCATCCCCAAGTAATTTACCAATTGGTCTTTTTTCTTGTAAGCGTGTCTCGTGAAGGATTAAAAAAGGGTTTTGAAAGCGACGTTTTTTTGTAGTGTGTGTATTAATTTTGTAAGCGGTATTATCGCCGTAAAAACGCATAATTAATCCGACAGCAAAGTTACTGAAATAATGGGCAGCGGCTAATATAATTCCTAATTTCGGATTATTAAAAAAACCGATAGACACAGCACCGAAAATAAAAAGTGGATTAGAAGAATTTGTGAAAGAAACGAGGCGCTCTGCTTCAATCTGAGTTAAAAGATTGCTTTTTCGTAGTCTAGCGCTTAATTTGGCGCCTGCAGGGAAACCAGAAGCCATTCCCATCGCCCAAACAAATCCGCCTATCCCTGGAACGCGAAAAAGTGGGCGCATGAGTGGTTCTAATATAACGCCAATAAATTTTACAACACCGATACTAATTAGAAGTTCCGCAATGATGAAAAACGGTAGTAGTGAAGGGAATACAACTTCCCACCATATATTTAACCCGCGAATAGAAGCTTGCAAAGCGGCTTGGGGGTGGAGTACAAGAGAAAAGGTTAAAAATAGCGTTGATATGGTAAGGAAAGCGGTTTTCCATTTTTCATACATGTAAGTAAATCCCCCTTTGTCCCAAAAAACGTTCATTTCAGTATACGTGGATACGTAGTGAATTTAGACCATAAGTATGAAAAAGGAATGAAAAAAATTAAAGGGTGAGAAAAATGAAAGAACCAAAGATTGGTTTAGCACTTGGGTCTGGAGGAGCGAAAGGGTTTGCTCATATTGGTGTAATAAAGGTTTTAAGGGAAGCGGGTATCCCTATTCACATGATTGCAGGAAGTAGTATGGGGGCGCTAATAGGTACGTTTTATGCGGCAAGTAGTAACGTTGAAAGATTGTATAAATTAGCATCTGTTTTTAAGCGGAAGTATTATTTAGATTTCACGGTACCGAAAATGGGATTTATTGCTGGAAAACGTGTCAAAGATATGATTAAAATGTTTACATATAATAAAAATTTAGAAGAGTTAGATATCCCGACGGCTGTTGTGGCTACTGACATATTGAAGGGGGAAAAAGTGGTTTTTACAAGTGGGCCAGTTGCAGATGCGGTGAGGGCTAGCATATCTGTTCCTGGAGTGTTTGTACCAGAAAAAATAGATGGAAGATTATTAGTGGATGGTGGAGTCATTGATCGCATCCCAGTATCGGTTGTGAAAGAGTTAGGGGCCGATATTGTTATCGCTGTTGATGTATCTCCAATTAAGGTAAATGGCGATGTTACGTCCATTTATGACGTAATCATGCAAAGTATTGAAATTATGCAGCATGAGCTTGTAATGAATCGGCAAATTGCATCGGATTTAATGATGCGACCAGCTGTAGAGCAATTTAGTTCACGTGCTTTTACAAACATTGAAGACATTATTCGAGTTGGAGAAGTAGAAGCAGAAAAACATATTTCAAATATTTATTTATTAATTGAGCAGTGGAAGGAGAAACATAATGTTTAAGCGTTTTCGGTTTATATATGCAATCTTAATAGGGGTTATATTGGCGATGTTACTTGTTTACGTACGTTTACCGTATTATATAACAAAACCAGGAATGGCTGCCAAATTAGAGCCTTATGTTCAAGTTGAGGGTGGAACGAAAGAATCTGGTGATTTTATGCTTGTTACGGTTTCAATGGGACCAGCAAATGTGGTGAATTTAATAGCGGCACAGTTTAATAAATATACACATATTTCGAAAGCGGAAGAAATATTGCAAAAAGGTGAGAGTGATGAAGAATATCAATTTCGCCAAAATTATGCGATGAAAGATTCACAAAATGCAGCGATTTATAATGCATATAAACGTGCAAATCGCTCAGTATCTTTTGAAAATAAAGGTGTATTAGTTGCTGGTGTGGCAAAAGGAATGCCGTCAGAAGGAAAGCTTAAGCTTGGTGATGTTATTATAGCTGTTGACGGAAAAACATTTGAAAAGACGGAGCAATTTATTGAATATATGACAGGGAAAAAAGAAAATGATGCTGTAAGTATTGAGTACATGAGAAATGGAAAACAATTGAAAGAGAATTTAAATGTAAAGACGATTCCTAATGGGAATGGACGTGTCGGTATAGGTGTTTCTATCGTTACGGAAAGAGAACTAGTGGTCGATCCGAAAGTGAAAATTAATTCTAATGAAATTGGTGGACCATCCGCAGGTTTAATGTTCACATTAGAAATATATAATCAACTTGTGGAAGAAGACTTAACGAAAGGACATGAAATAGCTGGAACAGGTACAATTAATGAAAAAGGAGAAGTGGGCCCGATTGGTGGTATAAATCAAAAAGTGGTGGCTGCTAGCGATGCTGGGGCTGAAGTGTTCTTTGCGCCAAATGAAAAAGGTGCGGAGAAATCGAACTATAAAGATGCACTTGAGACTGCAAAGGATATTAAAACAAAAATGAAAATTGTACCAGTGGATACGCTGGATGATGCGTTAACATATTTAGAAAAGATGGATAAGGAAAAAACCTCTCTGAAATAGAGAGGTTTTTTATAGGAATTTTGTAGTTGTTTCATCATAGCGAATAGGATGGTGTGTTATATCCTGTTTTAATAGTTGTGTGCGTAACGGTTCGTGCATGATGGAGAAATATACAGAGTTTGCTTTTTTCTCTATATCTAAAGCGGCATGGTCGAATGTTTTTGTATGAGTAAGGATTGGAAGTTCGATTTTTTTCTTATTTTTTGAAAGGTAAGTTTGTCCTTTTTGTGACATGCCTAGCAGGCGAATATATGGTGCGTGTTGTTCTATATTTGCGCTACGTATATCCTCTTTTGTTGTGTTTGTTAAAATGTGTGTACAAGCTCTTTGTAATCTAGTCCATGTATAACGTTTTGTTTTTAATGCTTCCATGAATGAATAGAAGGAGGAACTGTTTTGTATTTTTGATAAAATACGATGCTCTAAACCTTCTTCTATTTCATATATATGTCGTAAGTCCCCTGGAGACATCGTCATGAGTCTATATTTAAAAAATGAAAAGTATTGTTCCCAATTATGTAATATCCCGTAGTTTTGTTTGTAATTTGCTAAAAGCGAAGTGGTTGCCTGTGGGAGAAAAGGTTCAATTGTTGTAAATGATCCTTCTTCGCTAAAGAGTTGTTTTCGGATGCTTGTCGCGCTTGCAATATGTTGGTCATTAAATGTTTCATCATGATAATGAGAGGCAAATCTTTTTATAGTTTGAGCTTGTATAGAGCTATTTTGTGACAGAATTGCTTTCATATATTGGAAGCCTAAAATATTATTTGGTTGTGACATATCTATGTTTTTTTCAGATGTTAAAATGTGTGAGAAAGCATCCGATGTTGCTTTTGCATAACTATTACCAGCGTCCATGAATTGTTTTACAAGGCAGTTAAAAGTCTCTTCTTCGTTTTTTTGTATGGAGATGGTATTATAAAAATTTTCGATTTGTCCATCCTCACTACCGAAACAAATTTCGGAAACACGTAGGGCATTTAAAATGGAAATAGCACCATTTGCGAAGGTTTCAGCCTTTTGTGTTGCAAAGACGTATGGAAGCTCTACAACAAGGTCTACGCCGTTTGCTAAGGCCATTTTAGTGCGATACCATTTGGAAATGAGTGCGGGCTCACCACGCTGTAAAAAAGGACCACTCATAACGGCAATTATTATATCGGATTGTGTTAACTTTTTTGTCTGTTGCACATGATAAAGATGACCGTTATGAAAAGGGTTATATTCAACAACAATACCACCAGCTTTTATGGTAATCTCTCCTTTCGATGTAGCATCTTTTTGAAAAACGTGATACTCTATATATTATTTACTATGATGACTTCATTATAGTGTAAAGAAAAAACATTGACAAATATAAAATGGCTAGCTATAATTTTGTTTGTTGCCTTGAGGTGATATGATATGAAATGGTCCATCCATCAATTGAATAAATTGAGAAATAAAGGATTGACATTGGATGAGATGGTAGATGTAAGTGAGCTAAAAGAGGTCGAGAAAGATATTCGTGAAATTAATCCTGTTCATGTAACGGGAAGAGTTGATTTTGGCTCCGGTAAGTTTACGTTTCATCTACATATAACTGGAAGCATGGTTTTACCATGTTCTCGCTCTTTAGTAGATGTGACATTACCATTTGACATTAAAACAACTGAGGTGTTCCAAACTTCACAAGAAGAATTTGAAACTGAAGCTGAAATTCATTCTTTAGAAGGAGAAGTACTTGACTTACTGCCCGTAATCAAGGAAAATATACTTTTGGAGATTCCAATGCAAATTTTCAGTGATGATGTTTCTGGTGGAGCACCGACGCAAGGTCAAGACTGGCAAGTGATTTCGGAAGAAGACAAAGAAAAGACTGTTGATCCAAGATTGGCAGGACTTGCAAAGTTTTTTGACAAATAATCGGAAGACTGGTTCAGGCCTTCATATGAAAATAACTATTTCTTTTAAGGAGGTGGGAAGAATGGCTGTACCTTTTAGAAGAACTTCTAAAACAGTAAAAAGAAAGCGTCGTACGCATTTCAAATTATCAGTACCTGGTATGGTAGAGTGCCCAAGCTGTGGTGAAGCGAAATTAGCTCACCGTGTATGTAAAGCATGCGGTACTTACAAAGGTAAAGAAGTAATCAGCAAGTAATTGCGGGAAAATAAACGCAGAAGATATCTTCTGCGTTTATTTTTTTTGTCTTAATCTTTAGTTGTTGTATTCTATCTTTTCTAGTAACTGCATATGCTTAATAAAAAATGCATAGGGAGGACTAGAGAGATGGCGACAACAAGACAAGATGCTTGGACTGATGATGAAGATTTGCTTCTGGCAGAAGTAGTACTCCGGCATATTCGAGAAGGTGGAACACAACTTTCTGCCTTTAAGGAAGTGGGAAAAAATTTATCTCGTACACCAGCAGCATGTGGGTTTAGATGGAATTCTTACGTAAGAAAGCAATATAAAGAACGTATTGAGGAAGCAAAGCAACTTCGTAAAGTAGAACATTATGAAGTGAAAGAGACAAAGGTGTTAGAACCTACGTCAATTACGTTGAATGATGTTATTGATTTCTTGCAAAATTATAAAGATGAAAACTCTTTAACGGTGTTGCAACAACAAGTTGAATCATTACAAACAGAAAGAGAGCGCCTTCTGGAGCGATTATCAGTATATGAAGAAGAGTATAGAACATTACTTGATTATATCGATCAAAAAAGAAGTGTAATGGTAGCGGAAAGAAACAATGCTCGCTCGAATGAGAAGTTAGAGAAGCTTAAGAAATAAAAAACAGCTGTTATACAGCTGTTTTTTTATTTTTTAAGCCGATTCTTCGTTTGTAACCGCATTCAAATTTGTTTCTGGATGCCAAATATAAAAATCACCATCAGTTACTGATACGGGGTTGAAATTTAATTTATCCCAAAAACCAGCTGAATGAATACGTGCTATTGTTTTAATAGGAAATTGCATTTGTTTCGCATGATTTACAAGCATTTGCCCGAATCCTTGTTTTTGAAAAGTTGGTAATACTTCAAGTTTATAAAGTTCTAGGTAAGGACCTGTAATTTCGAATGGTTCTCCGCCGTTTCTTTTCATATATAGACTCATACGTGCGATTAGTGATCCACCATAATAAATGCCATAAAATGGAGATTCACTGTCATTTTCAATAATGTTTGCTTGCAATTCTTCCAGCATAGATAGTTCTTGGGCTCCGCACCCTTTAAATTTTTTGAATTCATCTAACGTTTTATAATTGATGAGCAAGCGCTCAACTTTTGGGAATCCCATTACATCACATCCTTTTGTTATCTTGTTGAATGCAGAAAAGTAAAAATATTTACAATAATATTATAACTCATTTTTTTATTTTTATGAAGAAGATAGTATATTTCTTTTATTATTTTTTTGAGGATTTGCTAAACTAAGAGTATAAGTGTATTAATAGGCAGTATTATACATAGCGAAAAAAGAGAGTGTATTTGTTTGACAGAGGACAACGAAATTATAGGGCGTGCTCATGTACTTTAAAAAGATATAAAAAGGAGGGGAGGCAAGGGCGCTTAATGTGAATCCCTTGTGTGAAAATGAAAATTGGAATTGTCGGACCAGGTGCTATTGGTCTATTGTATACATTTTATTTACAAAAAAGTAACCAAGATGTTACGTTGTTTACAAGAACGGCTAAGCAGGCTGAAGAGTTGAATGAAACAGGTGTAACTTGTATTAGAGATGGAAGATGTGAAACAGTATATCCACCTGTTTTACCGATAGAAAGTATGGTAGCACAAAATTTAGATTATATATTTATTTCTGTGAAGCAATATCATATAGATGACGTACTACCGTTTGTGGAAGGGGCATCATCATTAATCTTTTTGCAAAACGGAATGTCGCATCTTCAAAAGATGCTGAAAATAGGGAGTGAAAATATAGCTGTTGGTATTGTAGAACATGGTGCGAAAAAAGAGGGAGGGCATATCGTTCATCATACTGGGATAGGGGTAACAAAATTTGGAGTGGTTTGTGGTCAATCTATACATTTCAAGAAAATATTCCGTTATTTTCCTGTTACTTATTTTCCAGTTCAAATAGAAACGGATTGGGAAGAGATTATGCACAAAAAATTAGTAGTAAATGTATGTATCAATCCATTGACAGCACTATTGGGAGTTAAGAATGGTGAATTAATCACGAATCGTTTTTTTTATCAAATGATGGAGCAAGTGTTTCAGGAGGTCGCATTTCTTATTAGAGGAGAAAAAGAAATGGTATGGCAAATGGTACGAAATGTGTGTGAAGGAACGTCTCGTAATACATCCTCTATGTTAGCGGATGTAAGAGCGAATAGACAGACGGAAATTAATGCGATTGTTGGATATGTATTAGAAGAAGCTAAGAAACAGCAACTACCAGTTCCGACACTTCAATTTTTGTTCGATGCAATAAAAGGGTTAGAAACAAGAGTATAAGTGTTATTCTTTGCTTTTACGTGAAACATTGACTACAATGTGGATTGGTGAGAGAACTGGATACGAAAGGAAGAATTATATGGAGATAAAAGAAATCTCTGTTCCGCAACAAGGTGTTGTAGCGGACTATATGAACGGTAAAAAAGAGATACAGTCATGTTTTGATTATATGTTAACAGAAGATGCTTTTAAACAACGTTTACATGATTTGCGTGAAAGGGAGTTTTTCCGCCAAGATTTAGTAGCGCATTTATTAGAATATAATACAAAATTACAAGCGGGAGAATCTACACTTCAAAATGTAAAAGCGCTTGGAGATGAAAATACATATGTTGTTATAGCTGGACAACAAGCAGGGTTATTAACTGGACCGCTTTATACAATTCATAAAGTTATTTCAATTTTACAGCTTGCAAAGGAAAAGGAAGAAAGTTTAGGAGTTAAAGTTGTCCCTGTCTTCTGGATTGCGGGTGAAGACCATGATATGGATGAGATTAACCATACTTTTGTAGCGAAAAATAAAAAGATGAAAAAAACTATTTTTTATGACCGTAATCCGAAAAAGGCGAGTGCTTCTGAGTCTGAACTTTCTGTTGAAGATTGTAGAAATTGGATTGAAGAGATTTTTAAAACATACCCAGAAACAAATTTTACAAAGGATGTATTAAAATTTGTTGATGATGCTTTGAAAAAATCGAATACGTATGTAGATTTCTTTGCTCATCTTATTACGAAAATCTTTGCTAATTCTGGTTTAATCCTTGTTGATTCACATCATCCTGAATTAAGAAAGTTAGAAATTCCATTTTTCAAGCGAATTATAAGTAAGTATAAAGAGGTACAAGAGGGGCTTCGTAATCAGCAAGAAGTAATTAAAGAACTAGGATACAAACCGATTATTGAAACGAAGTCTCATGCAGTGCATATATTCATGGAAATAGATGATGAACGAGTATTGCTTGAAGATCAACAAGGTAAGTTTGTTGGAAAGGATGGGGCGCATTCCTTTTCATACGAAGAGTTGATTGAAGAGATGGAGAGAAATCCGGCACGTTTTAGTAATAATGTTGTAACACGTCCTCTTATGCAAGAGTATGTATTTCCTACGCTCGCATTTATTGGAGGTCCAGGAGAATTAGCTTATTGGAGTGAATTACAACAAGTATTCCATACTGTCGGTTTTCAAATGCCACCTGTCGTTCCTCGTCTTACAATTACTTATGTGGAGAGAGATATAGCGACGGATTTATTTGATTTGCAATTGAGAGAAAGTGATCCGTTTTTAAATGATGTCGATAAATTGCGTGAAAACTGGTTGTCTAATCAAATAGAGGAACCGATTGATGATCATTTTGAAAAGGCGAAAAAAGAAATTGCCGATATTCATACATCTTTACAGCAATTTGTAAAGAAAATAGAGCCAGGGTTAGGTGCGTTTGCAGGGAAAAACGAATTGAAAATTAATGAACAAATTGAACTGCTGGAAAGAATGTTGAAAAGAAATGTTGAGAAAAAGTATGAGGTTCAGCTAAATAAATTCCGCCGTATACAATTCGCACTTCGTCCATTAGGTGCACCGCAAGAACGTGTGTGGAATGTATGTTATTATTTAAATCAGTTTGGTTTGGATTTCGTTGATCGTGTAATGGAAAACCCTTTTTCTTGGGACGGAAAACATCATGTTATAAAACTATAAAATCTTGCTCTTTGGAGCAGGATTTTATTTTTATTCCGTTGAATTTACTGTGAAGTGATTTTTTTCTGAATTATCAATCAAAAAAAGTGTTAAATATGGCAATTGTGTTGGATACTTAAATATATGACAAAATAGCACAAAATGTAAACGTATTATTCGCTTTTTCGACAGTTTTTTATTTAAATTCCCGCAAAAGATGATAAAATTTAGTATATAATAAAAGAAAATAGCGATTTGTATAGTATGTTGCCTTTGTTGGTAAGTTAAATGAGTCGTTCTTTCGTATTATTTCATTCTCTAAGCGTGAAATATGTGTTTAGAGGAAGGGATACATTCAACATAATTAATTGGAAAAAGAGTAGGTGCAACAATGTTTAAACACGTAACAGTGCTTTTAAAGGAAACAGTAGACGGCTTAGATATAAAGCCAGATGGTACATATGTAGATTGTACACTGGGGGGAGGAGGACATAGTTCTTATTTATTATCCCAATTAACTGAAGGTGGAAAATTAATAGCGTTTGATCAAGATGAGATAGCGATTCAAAACGCGAAAGAAAAGTTCTCTTCATACGGTGAACAGTTTATAACAGTAAAGAGTAACTTCCGTTATTTAGCTGAAAAACTGCAGGAAATAGGTATAACAGAAGTAGACGGTATTTTATTTGATTTAGGTGTTTCATCCCCACAATTAGATACACCAGAACGAGGCTTTAGTTATCATCATGATGCACCGCTAGATATGCGGATGGATCAAGATGCCCCATTAACAGCGTACGATGTTGTAAATAGCTGGTCATATGAACAACTTGTAAGGATTTTCTTCCAATACGGTGAAGAGAAATTTTCAAAACAAATTGCAAGAAAAATTGAAGCTTATCGTGAGAATAAAGCTATTGAAACGACAGGAGAATTAGTAGAGCTAATTAAAGAAGGTATTCCGGCTCCTGCTCGTAGAACGGGTGGGCATCCTGCTAAGCGAGTGTTTCAGGCAATTCGTATAGCTGTAAACGATGAATTAAAAGTATTTGAAGAAGCATTGGAATCTGCTATTGAGATGGTTAAGCCAGGTGGAAGGGTTAGTGTTATAACATTCCATTCATTAGAAGATCGTATTTGTAAAACAACGTTTAAGCGAAATAGTACAACGCCACAATTGCCGCCAGGATTACCGATTATTCCTGATGAATTTAAGCCGAAATTAAAGCTTATTACAAGAAAACCGATTTTACCTTCTGATATAGAGCTAGAAGAAAATAATCGTGCGCGTTCTGCGAAGTTGAGAATCGCTGAAAAACGATAAAAGGGAGAGAGAGGTATGACTAATTTAGCTGTAAAGTACAAACAACAAGCGCAAGAAGAGGTGCAAATTCAAACGCCCCCACAGCAGATGGCTAAGCCCAAGGTTAAAGCGAAAATTACAAGAATCGAAAAACTGTTGTATGTAGCGTTTATTGGCTTTTTATTGTATGCCTGTGTCGCGTTTATTGGAAATAAAGCAGGCCTTTATCAAGTTAATGTAGAAGCAGCGACGATAGAAGAAAAAATTGTACAGCAGCAAAAAGAAAATCAAGAATTACAAGCTGAAGTAGAGAAGTTAAGTCGCTATGAACGAATCGCTGAAGTTGCAAAAAAACATGGGCTAGAAATTAATGCGAATAATGTGAAAGGCCTCAAATAAGGCAATAGGTGTGAAGGAACGATGAAGAAGAATATGACTAAATTTCATACCAATAAGGGAGCAGGTTATTTTATGATATTTTTCCTCCTGCTCTTTTTGCTGTTATTAGCCCGATTTTTTTACATACAATCAACAGGAACCGTTCATAATCAGGATTTAGATGCACTTGCTAAACAAAAGCATAGTAAAAAAGGAGTTCTTGAAGCGAACCGAGGAACCATTTATGATCAAAACGGTCATGTGTTAGCGCAAGACGCAAACTCTTACAAAATGGTAGCTGCACTAAAAGGTGCTAACTCAGTTGAGAATAAAGAAGATACTGCAAAGAAAATTGCAGGAGTACTTGGAAAAGGCGAAGAGGATATTTTAGCTTCTTTAAACAAGGAAGGTAGAAGTCAAGTCGAATTTGGAACGTTAGGCAAGGATTTGACGAAAGAAAAGAAGGAACAAATAGAAGCGTTGAAGTTGCCGGGAATATCTTTTATTACAGAAAATGCAAGGGTGTATCCAAACGGTGATTTTGCATCTTACGTTATAGGTCATGCAAAACCAAATGAGAATGGAACCTCGGTAGGTCAATTTGGCATAGAGAAAAGCTTGGATAAATACTTAAGTGCTTCGAATGGAGAAGTAGCATATACAGGTGATCGTAAAGGTGTGTCCCTTGATGGGGGAAAAGTTAATGTAAAGGCACCTAAAAATGGAGATAATGCTTATTTAACAATTGATCAACGTGTCCAAAGTTATTTAGAAGACGCGATGAAAGCAGCAAGTAAGCAATATGAGCCAGAAAGTTTAATAGGGATTGTTGCAGATCCGAAAACTGGGAAAATATTAGCGATGTCTACTAAACCTAGTTATGACCCTAATGATCGCCAAATTAAATATTTCTTCAATGACGCGATTGCCAATGCATTTGAACCTGGATCAACAATGAAAATTTTTACGTTAGCGGCAGCTATTAATGAAGGTGTGTACAAAGGACAAGATTATTATCAATCCGGGACATATCAAGTCGGAAATAGGAAAATAAAAGATCATAATGGCGGTGCTGGTTGGGGCTCTATCACGTTTGATGAAGGGGTAGAGCGTTCTTCAAACGTAGCGTTTGCAATTTTAGGAGATCAAAAACTTGGTCCAGAACGTTTCCGAAAATATATTCATAGTTTTGGATTAGATGAAAAAACGAACATTGATTTATCAGGTGAAGGATCGAATACAATTTTATTTGATCAGCAAATACAACAAGTGACAACAGCTTTTGGACAAGGTTCCACTGTAACACCAATTCAGCTTGTACAAGCTGCAACGGCCATTGCAAATGATGGGAAAATGATGAAACCTTATGCAATTGATAAAATTGTAGATCCGATAACAGACAAAGTAAAATTAGAACATAAGCCAGAAGAAGTAGGAAAACCTGTTACAAAGGAAACAGCAGCGCAAGTAAGACAGTTATTAGAACGTGTTGTTACATCTCCGAAAGGTACAGGGACAGCTTATAAAATTGATGGATATTCAGTTGGTGGTAAAACAGGTACAGCGCAAATTCCGGATGGAAAAGGCGGCTATATGACAGGAAGACAGAATTATATATTCTCATTCTTAGGTATGGCACCAATGGACGATCCACAACTTGTCGTGTATGTAGCTGTTAAACAGCCGAAATTAAAAGATGATGAGAACGGCGCACAACCTTTAGCTGATATTTTTAAATATGTAACAAAAAATAGTTTAGAGTATTTAAAGATTAAGCCAAATGAAGTGAAAGATCCGAAAAAACATCTGAAAGAACAACAAACTACTGTTCCAGATGTAACTGGTAAAACGATGGCTGAAGCGGGGAAAGCGATTGATAAAGCAAAACTTCGTCCAATCGTACTAGGTGAAGGGAAAGTACAGCAACAAGTACCAAAAGCGACTGAACAAACATTAAAAGGCGACCGAGTCTTCTTGGTAGGAGATAAGCCTACAATGCCAAATATACAAGGATGGGCACTGCGTGATGTTATGAATTTAGCGAAGACATTACAGCTTAACTTGAAACCTTCTGGTACAGGATACGTAACAGAACAAAGTGTGGCGGAAGGAACATTATTACAACCTGGTACAGAATTAGGTGTCACACTCGTACCGCCACTCGAACCACAGCAAGAAGCAGAAAAGCCGTAATGGTAAAAGAGAATAAGTTCTAATTAAATAAGTACAAGCATATATTGGAACAAGCTAGGCGTAAGGGAGGCTTGTTCCGATATGCGTGTATCAAATGTAACAGTTAGAAAACGACTTATTTTTATACTTATATCAGGTATACTTATTTTCACTATTATCGATATTCGTCTTGGATATGTGCAATTTTTTCTTGGGAATATGTTAACGGATCGTGCGAAAGATTCATGGAGTCGTAATATTACTTTTGAACCCGAACGTGGGAAAATTTTAGACCGAAATGGTGTGGAACTTGCCACGAATAAAAGTGCTCCAACTGTCTTTGTTGTACCGAGGCAAATTGAAAAACCAGCAGAGACTGCAGAGAAGTTAGCTGCAGTATTAGGTGTGGAAAAAGATGAGATTTATAAAAGGATTACAAAAAAAGAATCGATTGTAAGGTTAGATAAAGGCGGAAGGAAAATATCACATGACAAAGCGAAAGAAGTACGAGGATTAAGTTTGAAGGGCGTGTATATCGCAGAGGATTCTATCCGGTACTATCCATTTGGAAACTTTTTATCACATGTATTAGGTTTTGCAGGTAGCGATAACCAAGGTCTTATGGGACTAGAAAAATATTATGATAAAGAGCTAAATGGGGACAAAGGTCATGTGCGTTTTTTTGCAGATGCGAAAGGACAAAGGATGCCTAATGTTGGTGATGATTTCAAAAAGCCAGAAGCTGGTTTAAATTTAGGATTAACAATCGATGCGCGTATTACAAGGATTATGGAAAGAGAAATGAATATTGCTGAGTCAACTTATAATCCTGACGGTATGATTGCGATTGCAATGAATCCTAAAAATGGTGAAATTTTAGGTATGTCTAGTCGACCGAGTTTTGACCCAGCGGATTTTCAAAGTGTCTCTCCAGAAGTGTATAACAGAAATCTACCTGTATGGAGTACGTATGAGCCTGGTTCAACATTTAAGATCATTACATTAGCTGCAGCATTGAATGAAAATTTAGTAGACTTAGAGAAGGATACGTTTTATGATGATGGAGCAGCTGAAGTAGGTGGAGCTAGATTGAAATGCTGGAAAGCAGGAGGTCATGGCAGTCAAACGTTTTTAGAAGTCGTTCAAAACTCATGTAACCCGGGATTTATTGAACTTGGTGATCGCCTTGGTAAAGACCGATTATTTAAATACATTCGTAATTTTGGTTTTGGGCAGAAGACTGGAATTGACTTGCAAGGTGAAGGCAGTGGGATTTTATTTAATTTAGATAAAGTTGGTCCAGTAGAGCAAGCAACAACTTCATTCGGCCAAGGGGTTTCTGTTACACCGATTCAACAAGTAGCAGCTGTAGCGGCGGCTGTAAATGGTGGAACATTGTATCAGCCGTATATAGCTAAGGAGTTTATTGATCCGAAAAATAATCAAGTTGTTAGTAAAAAGACACCTGTTGAGAAAAGAAAAGTTATTTCCAAGGAAACTTCAGAAAAAGTTCGTTATGCATTAGAGAATGTTGTAGCGAAAGGTTCTGGTAAAGGTGCTTATATTGATGGATATCGTGTAGGTGGAAAAACGGGTACTGCTCAAAAGGTGAAAGATGGTAAATATTTAGAGAATAATTATATAGTATCTTTTATCGGATTTGCTCCAGCGGATGATCCAGAGATTGTTGTGTATGTTGCTGTTGATAATCCAAAAGGGGTTACACAGTTTGGTGGAGTGGTAGCAGCTCCGATTGTCGGGAATATCCTTCGAGATGCGCTTCCTGTTATGGGAGTGAAACCGAGAAAAGAACAAGTTGAGAAAGAATATAAATGGGGCGATACACCAACTGTGGAAGTTCCGAATTTAATTGGAATGAAAAAGAAAGACTTACAAACACAACTCGTCGATTTGAAGCTTGATATAAGTGGAGATGGAGAGAAAGTAATTAAACAATCACCAGAAGCGGGAGCTAAAGTAAAAGAAGGCTCAAAAATTAGAATTTACTTCGGGAATTAAAGGTAACATAGTACGTTTTATGGTACAATTGGTGGAAGTGAGTTCTTTATAGAACAGTTACTTAATTTGAGACAGTAAGTGTCTCATTCATAAATAGGTCAGTAGCACTTACCTCCTTATATAGGAGGTAATGTGTTGCTTACTGAAAAAAGATAAATAAACAATGTAGAGAGGGTTTAGTGAAATGAAGTTGCATACACTTGTATCATGTTTGCATGATTTTCCAGTTGTTCCAAAAGAAAATCCAGAAATCACATCTATAGAAGCTGATTCACGTAAAGTGAAAGAGGGAAGCTTATTTGTATGTATGAAAGGATATACGGTTGATAGCCATGATTTTGCTAAGCAAGCAGCGGCACAAGGAGCGGCTGCTATTGTTGCGGAAAGACCAATTGATGTTGACGTTCCAGTTGTACTTGTGAAAAATACTTTTCGTTCGTTAGCGGTTTTAGCTGATTATTTTTATGGTCAACCGACACACAAGTTACATTTAATCGGAATTACAGGTACAAATGGAAAGACAACAACATCGCATATTATGGATGAGATTATGCGAGCACATGGTCATAAAACAGGGCTAATTGGAACGATTAATATGAAAATCGGTGATGAAACATTTGAGGTGAAAAATACAACACCAGATGCACTAACACTTCAACAGACGTTTTCAAAAATGGTTGAACAAGGTGTGGACAGCACGGTAATGGAAGTTTCGTCACATGCGTTAGATCTTGGTCGTGTACACGGATGTGATTACGATGTAGCGGTGTTTACGAATTTAACACAAGATCATTTAGACTATCATAAAACGATGGAAGAATATAAACATGCAAAAGGGTTACTATTTGCACAGCTTGGCAATAGTTATAATCATAATCGTGAAAAGTACGCTGTGCTCAATAGCGATGATAATGTAACAGAAGAGTATATGAGAAGTACTGCAGCAACAGTTGTAACATATGGTATTGATACAACAAGTGATATTATGGCAAAAAATATCGTTATGACGAGTGGCGGGACTACATTTACGCTTGTCACACCATATGAAAGTGTAAATGTTACGATGAAATTAATAGGTAAATTTAATGTATATAACGTACTTGCAGCAACAGCAGCAGGACTTGTTTCGGGTGTGAAATTAGAAACAATCATTGCTGTTATAAAGGATTTAGCTGGGGTTCCAGGACGTTTTGAAGTTGTTGATGGAGGGCAAAATTATACAGTTATTGTTGATTACGCACATACGCCAGATAGTTTAGAAAATGTATTAAAAACTGCAAAACAATTTGCAAAAGGTGATGTGTATTGTATCGTTGGTTGTGGTGGCGATAGGGACCGAACGAAGAGACCGATAATGGCAAGTGTTGCAACAAAATATGCAACTCATGCAATTTATACATCAGATAATCCAAGAAGTGAAGATCCAGCGGCTATTTTAGATGATATGGTACATGGTGCAAGCGGGAAAAATTATGAAATGATCATTGATAGAAAAGAAGCAATACACCATGCAATCGCTAAAGCGAAAGCAGATGATATCATTATTATTGCTGGTAAGGGGCATGAAACGTATCAAATTATTGGTAAAGAAGTTCATCATTTCGATGATCGTGAAGTTGCTAAAGAAGCAATTACAGGGCGTTTAAACAACGAAGAGTAACAACGTGAGAGGAGGACTACATGTGCTTGAGCAAGGTTTATTAGTAACGGCTGGGGTAGCATTCTTAATTTCTGTTGCCCTTTCGCCATTGTTTATTCCATTTTTAAGAAAATTAAAGTTCGGACAGAGTATTCGTGATGAGGGACCAAAGTCACATCAAAAAAAATCAGGGACACCGACAATGGGTGGTATCGTCATATACGTATCTATGATGGTAACTTCACTTATTATGGCGATTAAGTTTAATTATTTAGGTGCAGAGGTTTCGTTATTACTATTAGTGACGTTTGGTTACGGATTGATTGGATTTTTAGATGACTACATAAAGGTAGTTAAGAAGAGAAATCTTGGTTTAACATCAAAGCAAAAATTAGTAGGTCAGCTTGTTATTGCTATTGCATTCTTTTTAATTGGAAAAGGGCAAGCGTTCCACACATACATCATGATTCCGGGAACGGATGTTAAGTTTGAATTAGGTTGGGCGTATTTCGTACTTGTACTATTTATGCTTATTGGTGGATCAAATGCAGTTAACTTAACTGACGGTTTAGATGGTTTATTATCAGGAACAGCTGCTATTGCATTTGGAGCATTTAGTATTATTGCTGTGGCACAAGAGCAATTTGGAGTAGCGATATTCTGTATGGCAGTTGTAGGAGCTGTACTTGGATTTTTAGTATTCAATGCGAATCCAGCAAAAGTGTTTATGGGAGATACAGGTTCATTAGCTTTAGGTGGAGCCATTGCAGCTGTAGCGATTTTATTAAAACAAGAATTGCTACTTGTAATTATTGGCGGAGTATTCGTAATGGAAACTTTATCGGTTATCATTCAGGTCATTTCATTTAAAACAACAGGAAAACGTGTCTTTAAAATGAGTCCATTACACCATCACTATGAATTATGTGGTTGGTCAGAGTGGCGTGTTGTTGTGACGTTTTGGTCTGCAGGATTTTTATTAGCTGTGTTAGGAATTTATATCGGGGTGTGGATGTAATTGAAAACTGTAACTGAATTTCAAAATAAGAATATTCTTGTATTGGGCATTGCAAAAAGTGGTTATGCAGCAGCTACATTGTTACAAAAGTTAGGGGCAAATGTTATTGTAAACGACGGAAAGCCTTTAGCAGAGAATGTACTTGCTGCAGAATTACAAGCAAAAGGAATGGACGTTGTATGCGGTGGTCATCCTTTAGAATTATTAGAGAGAAATATTTCTCTTGTAGTAAAAAATCCAGGAATCCCGTATTCTAATCCAATATTAGTTGCTGCGAAAGAAAAGCAAATTCCGATTGTTACGGAAGTTGAATTAGCATATCGTATTTCAGAAGCACCATTTGTTGGGATTACGGGGTCTAACGGTAAAACGACGACGACAATGCTGACATTTGAAATGCTAAAAGAAGGACAAAAGCATCCTGTAATTGCAGGGAACATTGGAACTGTAGCGTGTGAAGTAGCACAGGATGCAAAAGAAAATGAAGTTGTAGTTACAGAACTTTCATCGTTTCAATTGATGGGAGTAGAATTGTTCCAACCTAAAATTGCTGCGTTTTTAAATTTATTTGAGGCCCACTTAGACTATCATGGGACGAAGAAAGAATATGGTTTAGCAAAAGCAAATATTTTTAAAAACCAAACAGAAAATGATTATAGTGTAATAAATGCGGATGATGCAGATGTGATGGCTTTGTCTGCGTATTCTAAAGGTCAAAAAATCCTGTTTTCGACAACGAAAGAAATTGAAGATGGTGCGTGTATAAAAGATAACGCTCTTTATTTCAAAGGTGAAAAAGTTATTGAAGTAAGCGATATCGTTTTACCTGGTCAACATAATCTAGAAAATATTTTAGCTGCGATGAGTATTGCGAAATTATTAGGTACTTCTAATGAAGCAATTACGGTCGTGTTAAAACGTTTTACGGGTGTAAAACATCGTTTAGAATATGTAACAACGATTAACAACCGTAAGTTTTATAATGATTCAAAAGCAACGAATATGTTAGCGACTGAGAAAGCACTATCTGCGTTTACACAACCGATTGTGTTACTAGCAGGTGGGCTTGATCGCGGAAATGAATTCGATGATTTAATTCCGTATTTCAAAAATGTAAAAGCGATTGTAACATTTGGACAAACAGCTCCTAAACTAGTAAGAGCGGCAGAAAAAGCGGGATTAGATATAATTGAAAGTGTCGATACTTTAGATGAAGCAGTGGTGAAAGCTTATGCTCATTCTAAAGATGGTGATGTCGTTCTTCTTTCTCCAGCGTGTGCAAGCTGGGATCAATTTAAAACATTTGAAGAAAGAGGAGACATTTTTATACAAGCTGTGCATAAACTTATATAAAGTAAATCAAAACATCAGTAGGCTAACACCTACTGATGTTTTGTTACATAGGGCAAAAGGTTCTGCCTAAAGAGGTGGTGTTTGTGGGTAATGAAGAAAACGCCTGATTTTATTCTCATCATCGTAACACTTTCATTGTTGACAATCGGAATGATTATGGTTTATAGTGCGAGTGCAGTTTGGGCCTCTTATAAAATGGGGGACTCATTCTTTTTTGCAAAAAGACAATTACTGTTTGCGGGTCTTGGTGTAGTAGCTATGTTTTTTATTATGAAAATTGATTATTGGGTGTGGCGTACGTATTCAAAAGTGATTTTGCTAGTTTGCTTCATTCTTCTTATTCTCGTTCTTATTCCTGGAGTAGGTCTTGTTCGAGGAGGAGCACGAAGTTGGATTGGAATCGGGGCATTTTCGATTCAGCCGTCAGAATTTATGAAGTTTGCGATGATTATTTTCTTGGCAAAGTTTTTAGCAGAACGGCAAAAATTGATTACATCTTTTAAACGTGGTTTATTACCGGCTCTTAGTTTTGTGTTTCTTGCTTTTGGGATGATTATGTTACAGCCAGACCTTGGGACAGGAACGGTAATGGTTGGGACATGTATCATTATGATATTCATTTCGGGAGCGAGAGTTTTTCACTTTGCAATGTTTGGTTTGATTGGTGTAGCAGGATTTGTAGGGTTAATTGCATCAGCACCGTATCGAATGAAACGCATTACATCATATTTAGATCCGTGGTCAGATCCGCTCGGGAGTGGATTTCAAATTATCCAATCATTACTTGCAATTGGACCTGGTGGATTATTTGGGCTTGGACTTGGACAAAGTAGACAAAAATTTCTTTATTTACCTGAACCACAAACTGACTTTATATTTGCGATCTTATCCGAGGAATTAGGTTTTATTGGTGGTTCATTTGTGTTATTATTATTTAGTCTATTATTGTGGCGCGGGATTCGTATCGCATTAGGAGCGCCAGATTTATATGGTACGTTTTTAGCAGTAGGTATTGTGGCGATGATTGCGATTCAAGTAATGATTAATGTTGGTGTTGTAACAGGACTAATGCCTGTTACGGGTATTACCTTGCCGTTTTTAAGTTATGGTGGATCAAGTTTGACATTAATGTTAATGGCAGTAGGTGTATTATTAAATATAAGTCGCCATTCTCGCTACTAAACCCTGTTTATAAGACAGGGTTTTTCGTATGTGTGTAAAAATGCAATATGTATATAGAAATAAATATAATGGAAATAAGAAAAGAGAAGCGGAGGAGTTAGTAGTGCGTGTATTAGTGAGTGGTGGGGGTACTGGTGGTCATATTTATCCAGCTCTTGCTTTAATTAGAGAAATAAAAAAGTTAAATCCAGAAGCAAGATTTTTATATATTGGTACGGAAAATGGACTAGAGAGTACAATCGTTCCAAAAGCAGGTATACCATTTCAATCTATTGTTATAAGTGGATTTAAACGAAAAATATCATTAGATAATGTGAAAACAGTAATGCGTTTTCTAAAAGGTGTACAGGATAGTAAACGATATATTCGTCGTTTTAATCCGGATATCGTAATTGGAACGGGTGGATATGTATGTGGACCAGTTGTATACGCTGCAGCCAAATTAGGTATTCCAACTATTGTACATGAACAAAATAGTGTACCAGGTGTAACGAACAAGTTTTTAAGCCGTTATGTTGATAAAGTTGCTGTTTGTTTTGAAGCAGCTATAGAGCATTTTCCGGAGTCAAAAGTGGTAATGACAGGTAATCCACGAGCATCAGAGGTAATGGAACAAAATGGAATGAAGGGGAAACGTTCAGTTGGGCTTTCTCTTCCTAAAAAGTCTGTACTTATATTTGGTGGAAGTCGTGGGGCTAGACCGATTAACGATGCCTTCGTTGAAGCAATTGAACAGTTTGGGAACAAAAGCTACGAAATACTATATGTAACAGGTGAAGTACATTATGAC
Source organism: Bacillus sp. cl96 (assembly GCF_900100505.1). Lineage (NCBI taxonomy): Bacteria > Bacillati > Bacillota > Bacilli > Caryophanales > Bacillaceae > Bacillus > Bacillus sp. cl96. The sequence goes on along the minus strand of NZ_FNDM01000009.1, from coordinate 208,948 downwards.
AAAGTGATGGAAGCCGTGAAGCAAAAAGGGAACCCAAGCAATGTTATTATTAAGCCGTTCATTCATAATATGCCAGAGGTACTAACTGGTGTAGACCTTGTTGTTTCAAGGGCTGGGGCAACAACACTTGCAGAATTAACAGCGTTAGGAAAACCAAGTGTGTTAATACCGAGTCCGTATGTAACAAATAATCATCAGGAAAAGAATGCACGTTCAGTTGTTGATAAAGGAGCGGCAAAAATGTTACTTGAAAAAGATTTAACAGCTGAAACGCTTATTCGTGATATTGATGAGATTTTATTAGATACACAAACATTACAAAATATGAAGCTAGCTGCTAAGCAACTAGGTATTCCAGATGCAGCAAATAAGCTGTATGAAGTAATGAATAAACTTGTAAAAAAATAAAGTGAGGCTTTAACCAGTGGGGAGTGATTCTCTCTCTTTGATTATTACCTTTCACTAATCGGATGTTTACTGGTATCCTCATTTCGCCTAATTTCTTTGTTATCACCTAATTTTGATTTAGGAGCTGTACTGCCCGTAAATAGAGGGATAACGTTAGGTGAACGCCCTGCATATTATTGTCATAAGGAGACTTAATATGGGGGAGATTGTCTATGGAACAATTAGTAAATGAGCTTATAGAAGCAGACGTTGGTCGTGTTTTGGTTAACGAGCCGTTAGCACGTTATACAACTATGAAAATAGGTGGCCCAGCGGATATTTTAATTGTGCCAAAGCATGTAGCAGGTATTGAAAAAACATTACAGTTAGTAAAGCAATACAAAACGAAGTGGACTGTAATTGGTCGCGGTTCAAACCTTCTTGTATCTGATCAAGGCATAGAAGGTGTTGTTATTCGTTTAGGAGAAGGATTAGATCACTTAGAGGTCGAAAAACATAAGGTAAGAGTTGGTAGTGGATATCCTCTTATTAAATTGTCAACTTTACTTAGTCGTCAAGGGTTAGCTGGATTGGAGTTTGCAAGCGGTATTCCAGGAAGTGTCGGTGGTGCAGTATATATGAATGCAGGTGCACATAAATCGGATATATCGAGTGTATTATCGAAGGCTCTCATTCTGTTTGAAGACGGTGCAATTGACTGGTTAACGAATAAAGAACTGGAGTTTTCTTATCGGGCATCTGTATTGCAAACGAAACGTCCTGGTATTGTTTTAGAGGCGGTGTTTCAATTACAGGCGGGGAAACGTGAAGAAATTGTACGTAGCATGCAAAATAATAAAGATTACCGCCGTGAAACGCAACCATGGAATCACCCGTGTGCAGGAAGTGTATTTCGGAATCCAATCCCACATTTTGCAGGAGATTTAGTAGAAAAAGCAGGGCTTCGTGGCTATAGGATTGGTGGAGCTCAAATTTCTGAAATGCATGGCAATTTTATTGTTAATACTGGGGGAGCTTCAGCGCAAGATGTATTGTCTTTAATTGAATTAATAAAACATACAATTAAGGATAAATTTGATGTAGATATGCACACAGAAGTAGAAATCATTGGAAGATAACGGTTATTCGTTCCGCTCATTATCATTTATGTTATAATAAGAAGATAAGAACGGCATGAGGAACATGCCGTTCTTTATGTTACATAGGGGGATCGTACATGAATAATAGTAAAGTGATTAAACTACAAGATCGTGTACCAAAATTGAAAAATCAAAAGAAAAAAAACCAAAAAAATGTTAATCATCGATTGATTTTATACATATCAATTTTATTTTTATTAGTGCTCTTTTTAATTTATTTTCGGTCTCCGCTTAGTAATATAAAAAAGATTAGTGTGTTTGGAAATCACTATATGACGGATGAACAAGTAATGAAGGATTCAGGCGTGACATATGATACAAGTTATTTCCGAGTGACAGCACATAAAGCTGAAGAAAACTTAACGAAGCGAAAAGAAATTAAAGCAGTAAATGTAAAAAAACGTTTTCCAAACAATATTGATATTCATATCGAAGAATATTTAACGATTGGTTATATAAATAAAGAGGGAAAATTACAACCGTTATTAGAGAATGGAAAAACGCTTGATGTACTACCTAATGGAAAACTTCCTGTTGCAGCACCGATTTTCGAACCTTTTAAAGAAGAGAAAATGAAGGAGTTAATCGCTGAACTAGAAAAATTAACACCAGCTATTTTAAAATCTATTTCGGAGATTCGCTATTCACCAACGAATGCGAATGAAGATCATCTTACTTTATATATGAATGAAGGTTATGAAGTGAGCACTACAATTCAAAATTTCGCAAAACGTATGGAAGCCTATCCGCTTATTTTAAAAACAATTGAGCCAGGTAAGAAGGTATTAATTGACTTAGAAGTAGGTGCATATACGAAAGAATTAGGTGCGGAAGAAAAAAAAGAATAGAATGGTAGTTTTCGTTACTTATAGCAGAAAAAACGAAACGAATGTTCTATTATGTGTATACGAATTTAGAAGAATGGTTCATTTGATGAAAAATATGTAAAAATTCTTAGATTCATACTAGTATTGGTACAAGTTTCACTTTTCTATGAGTACATCTTAGTGTAGACTTATACTTGGCGGTAAACTTTACACTCGAAATAGAATTATTTCAAGATAAGCAGTTATTCATAGTTTACTGCGATATTCTTAATTGAATGCTAAATAAAAATAAGAAAAATATAGGGTTAAAAAAGGGAAACGTATAAAGACGTTGAATATTTTTCTTATAAATAGTAAAGTTGCGATTGTTGTTCCATATATTGAGTTGTATGGTATAAATAAAGAAGGAGGTGCCAAAGAATGAACAGCAATGAAATATATGTTAGTCTTGACATCGGTACATCCAATGTTAAAGTCATCATTGGTGAAATGGTTAATGACAGCTTAAACATTATTGGTGTTGGAAATGTAAAATCAAATGGTTTAAAGAAGGGATCGATAGTTGATATAGACGAGACTGTTCGATCAATTAAAAAAGCAATTGAACAAGCTGAGCGCATGGTGGGGATCCACATTGAGCAAGTTGTAGTAGGTGTCAATGCAAACCAGGTACAGCTACTTCCTTGTCACGGAGTAGTCGCTGTTTCAAATGAAGATCGTGAAATCGGGAATGAAGATGTCTTACGCGTTCTAGATGCAGCACAAGTTGTGTCAATTGCTCCAGAACGTGAGTTTATTGATGTGGTACCTCGACAGTTCATCGTAGACGGTCTTGACGAGATTAACGATCCACGCGGGATGATCGGTGTAAGATTAGAAATGGAAGGTACACTTATTACAGGCTCGAGAACTTTACTACATAACCTACTTCGTTGTGTAGAAAAAGCAGGTCTTGAAATTGTTGATATTTGTCTTCAACCTTTAGCGGCTGCAACAGTTGCAATATCTTCAGATGAAAAAAATAGAGGAGTAGCCCTTGTTGATATGGGGGGAGGATCTACAACTTTATCTATTTTTAAAGATGGAGAGTTACAAGCGACAAGCGTATTACCATTAGGTGGAGACCATATAACGAAAGATATTGCGATTGGGTTGAAAACTTCAACAGAAAATGCAGATCAAATTAAGTTGAAATATGGACATGCTTTTTATGATACAGCATCTGAAGAAGAGATGTTTACGGTTCCTATTATGGGAAGTGATCAAACAGAACAATATTCTCAGTTGGAATTATCGGATATAATAGAGGCTCGTGTAGAGGAAATTTTAATGTTTGTTCAAGATGAAGTGCGTAAGTTAGGAGTAAAGCAAGTGGCTTCTGGTTATGTACTAACTGGCGGAATTGCTTCTATGCCAGGTGTTCTTGATCTTGCATATGATATTTTACATGAAAATGTTCGTGTAGCAACTCCTGATTATATTGGTGTGCGTGAGCCCCAATATACAAGTGGAGTTGGATTAATTAAACATTCTTATCAAAAAGCTAAATTACGTGGGAAAAATGTGCAGGAAAAGCAAGAGCATTTTGAACCAGTACCAGCACCAGCACCAACGCCGGTACAACAGCAACCCACGAAACAAAAAACTCGTAATCAAAACAATAATAATCAAAATGATGACCGCATGATGTCAAAAGTAAAACGTGTATTCCGTTATTTATGGGATTAAAATTGGACACGAAAAATGAGGTTCTAGGGGGATTTCGACATGTTAGAGTTTGATACTACTCAAGATCAATTAGCGAATATAAAAGTTATCGGTGTCGGCGGTGGCGGAAACAATGCTGTAAACCGTATGATTGAACACGGTGTACAAGGTGTAGACTTTATCGCTGTGAACACTGATGCACAAGCATTAAATCTATCAAAAGCTGAAACAAAAATGCAAATTGGTGGAAAATTAACGCGTGGACTTGGTGCAGGCGCAAACCCTGAAGTAGGGAAAAAAGCTGCAGAAGAAAGTAAAGAACAGATCCAAGAAGCACTTCGTGGTGCGGATATGGTCTTCGTAACTGCCGGTATGGGCGGTGGAACTGGAACTGGTGCAGCTCCAGTTGTTGCTCAAGTTGCAAAAGAATTAGGTGCTTTAACAGTAGGTGTTGTAACACGTCCATTTACTTTTGAAGGACGTAAGCGTGCGACGCAAGCAGCATCTGGTATTGCAGCATTTAAAGAAAATGTAGATACTCTTATTGTAATTCCAAACGATCGCTTATTAGAGATTGTTGATAAAAATACGCCAATGTTAGAAGCATTCCGTGAAGCTGATAACGTATTACGTCAAGGTGTTCAAGGTATTTCGGATTTAATTGCAACGCCAGGTTTAATTAACTTAGACTTTGCAGACGTAAAGACAATTATGTCTAATAGAGGTTCTGCTTTAATGGGTATTGGTTCTGGTAATGGGGAAAATCGTGCTGCAGAAGCTGCGAAAAAAGCGATTTCTAGCCCATTACTAGAAACATCTATTGATGGAGCTCAAGGTGTTATCATGAACATTACGGGTGGCGCTAACTTAAGCTTATATGAAGTACAAGAAGCGGCAGACATCGTAGCTTCAGCTTCAGATCCAGAAGTAAATATGATCTTCGGTTCTGTTATTAACGAAGGATTAAAAGATGATATCGTTGTAACTGTAATTGCAACTGGTTTTGATGATAGCATTGCAACTCAACCACCAAAACCAATTATTCGTCCGAATGCGAACCACACGCAACAACAGCAACAACCAGTAGCTCAACCTTCAAAACAGCGTGAAGTAAAACGTGAAATGAAGCGTGAAGAGCCAGTTGTACATGAGCGTCATTCAGATTCAGATGATATCGATATTCCAGCATTTTTACGTAACCGTCGTAGACGATAAAAAAAGGAGCTTTCATGCTCCTTTTTATTTTTTATGGAAAAGACCTGCTAAGCAGGTCTTTTTTTATTTCGTATATTTCAATATATTTTGTTTGTGAAAATAAGAGTATATCATTCTATGAATTTGTACTTTTATTTTTTACCGACAGATTATGTCTAGAAATCACAAAATAACAAAAAAACACCTCCGCAAATTGACACACTTTCCTATTGGATATGCATTATACTAGTCTCAACTTGAAAAAAGAGGTGAATTGTTTGGTTGTTTACGCCGACGTTGTTTGGTTGTTAAACGCCTGCATTGATTTTCTTTTGCTTTTATTAACAGCTACCGTGTTAAAAAAGAAAATCAAAAGATGGAGGCTTGTGTTAGGGGCATTTATAGGTTCAACTATTGTTATTTTTGCCTTTACTCCTTTTGCTTCTATGATGACACATCCAATTATGAAACTACTGTACTCGTTACTTATTGTGTATACAGCATTTGGGTTTACGACATTTAGAAATTATACACAAACTGTTTTTACTTTTTACTTTGTAACCTTTATGGTTGGCGGAGGATTAATTGGAACTCATTTCTTTTTGCAAACGAATGAAATGGTAAATGGATTGGTTCAATCTCAGTCAATTTCTTACGGTGATCCAATTAGTTGGTTATTTGTTATTTTTGGTTTTCCAGTAATTTATTATTTTTCTAAAAAGCGTATTGAAAGCGTAGAGGTCACGAAAATACACTATGATCAAATTGTGAAAGTAAAAATTCAATTAGCCGAAGAAGAACTAGAACTCGCAGGTCTTATTGACAGTGGGAACCAACTTTATGACCCATTAACAAAAACACCTGTTATGATTATGCATGTTTCATCATTAGAACATTGCTTACCATCTTGGTTAACAGAACAAATTTATTCCAAAACAGAAATTCCTCAAATACCAGAAAATGATTCTGGTTGGGCGACCAAATTACGCTTAATTCCTTTCCGTGCAGTAGGAGTAGAGAGTCAATTTTTGTGGGCAATTAAGCCTGACAGTGTGCAAGTTGACCATGAAGGTAGTTCTATTGTTGTAAACAAAGTATTAATTGGATTAAATACACAACAGCTGTCTACTAATGGGGAGTATCAATGTATTGTGCATCCAAAAATGTTGATTTCGCAAAAAATGGTGATCGCTTAATAAATGAGAGGCGGGATAATATGATGAAATTAAAATTTTATTTAGTATACCTTTGGTATAAAGTATTGCTGAAATTAGGAATTAAGACCGATGAAATTTATTATATTGGTGGAAGTGAAGCGTTGCCACCACCGTTAACAAAAGAAGAAGAGGAAGTTCTTTTGAATAAATTGCCAAAAGGAGATCAGGCAGCAAGGTCATTACTTATTGAACGTAACTTAAGGCTCGTTGTATATATAGCAAGAAAGTTTGAAAATACAGGGATAAATATTGAAGATTTGATTAGTATAGGAACAATCGGCCTTATTAAAGCGGTAAATACATTTAATCCAGAAAAGAAAATAAAATTAGCAACATATGCATCGCGTTGTATAGAAAATGAAATTTTAATGCATTTACGTCGAAATAACAAAAATCGTTCGGAAGTTTCTTTTGATGAACCACTAAACATTGATTGGGATGGGAATGAACTGTTATTGTCTGACGTGTTAGGTACAGATGATGATATTATTACAAAAGATTTAGAAGCTACTGTAGATCGTCACCTTTTAATGAAAGCATTACACCAATTAAATGATCGTGAAAAACAAATTATGGAACTTCGGTTTGGGCTTGCTGGAGGAGAGGAAAAGACGCAAAAAGATGTGGCTGATATGCTTGGGATTTCACAGTCATACATTTCGCGTTTAGAAAAAAGAATTATAAAAAGATTACGAAAAGAATTTAATAAAATGGTGTAAAGAATAAGACCAGCCGTTATGTAGGCTGGTCTTATTCTATTTAGTTGTATTAGGAAAGATAATTTAAATAATAAATCGTGAAAAAACCACATGCATAAAATCCCCTTCAAAGGAAATACTTTACACTGTACAGCAACTCCCGATAGGAGGGAACACTTTGACGAGAAACAAAGTAGAAATTTGCGGTGTTGATACAGCTAAACTTCCAGTATTAAAAAATGAAGAGATGCGTAAATTATTTCGTGAAATGCAAAGTGGAGAGATAAGCGCAAGAGAAAAATTAGTGAATGGAAACTTACGTCTTGTACTGAGCGTCATCCAAAGATTTAATAACAGAGGAGAATATGTTGACGATTTATTTCAAGTTGGTTGCATCGGACTTATGAAATCAATTGATAATTTTGATTTAGGCCAAAATGTAAAATTTTCAACGTATGCTGTGCCGATGATTATTGGGGAAATACGCAGATATTTGCGTGATAATAATCCGATTCGCGTATCGCGCTCATTGCGAGATATTGCGTATAAAGCTTTGCAAGTAAGAGAAAAATTGATTGCAGAAAATTCAAAAGAACCAACAGCAATGGATATTGCAAAAGTGCTAGAAGTAACTCATGAAGAGATAGTATTTGCTTTAGATGCGATTCAAGATCCAGTTTCATTATTTGAACCGATTTATAATGATGGAGGAGATCCTATCTTTGTTATGGATCAGTTAAGTGATGAAAAACAAAAGGACGAGCAGTGGGTTGAAGAATTAGCATTGAAAGAAGGAATGAAGCGTTTAAATGATAGAGAGAAAATGATTATTAGAAAACGTTTCTTCCAAGGAAAGACACAGATGGAAGTTGCAGAAGAAATTGGGATTTCCCAAGCGCAAGTATCACGTTTAGAGAAGTCAGCCATTAAACAAATGAATAAAACGATTCAAGGATAAGGTCTCACCAATTATGGTGAGACCTTTTTATATGTAATATGGTTTGTGCTCATAGTAGGGGATTAGTGTTCATATAATGAAACTAGCATGGTGTTTCGTATAGGTGGCTTCCTGTAAATATGAGAAACAGTTTCCAATTTGTCATATAAGGGAGAGGATAAAAATGGTGATACGAATTTCAGCGTTACAGATGAAGGATGTTATAAATATTTCAGATGGAAAAAGGATTGGGAATATTGGAGATATTGAAATTGATATGAACACAGGGAAAATTTGTTCTGTTATTATTTCCAAACAGACACGTATGCTAGGTATTTTTGGAAAAGATGTTGAGATTGTAATTCCTTGGAAGGAAATTGTGAAAATTGGGGAAGATGTCATACTTGTAAGAGTAAATCCTGTTAATTCTGTAACAGAATCAATACAAACACCGACAATTTCATAAAGAATATTACAAATTCCTCTTTTTTTTCTGTTAGGATTATGAAAAAATAAAAGTATGGTAAAATAGACAGGAAGTACCATGCTTTTTTCTGTTATTTTAATTAAAAGGAGCCGCTTTATTATGAGAGAACCATTTAAATATGTGGACGGTATACTGTATTTACAAGCGTGGAAAGAACTTGGAAACATTACTGCTGGATTTACGACAAAAGATGGTGGGATAAGTACGGGCTCCTTTCATGCGATGAATTTAGGATTACATGTGAATGATATCGTGGAGAACGTTCATGAAAACAGACGCATTTTAGCAAATAAGTTACAAAAACCATTAGAAAACTGGATTTGCTCTGAACAAGTTCATGCTCATCATGTTGAAAAAGTAGGGCAACAGGAAAAGGGAAGTGGTGTCTATTCATATGAGGACGGCATTTCAAAAACAGATGGCATTTATACGAGTAATGAAGATGTTCTGTTAACGTCTTGTTACGCGGATTGTGTTCCGCTCTATTTTTATGCACCATCACATGGTATGATAGGACTTGCGCATGCTGGATGGAAAGGCACTGTACAAGAGATTGCAAAGGAAATGATTCAAAAGTGGAATGCAGAAGGTATTTCAAGTGATGAAATTCATGTTGCAATTGGGCCGTCGATCGGATCTTGTTGTTATGTTGTGGATGATCGTGTATTAACAGCAGCACAGGAAGTAGTTAGCGGTGCTGTTCCTCATCAAAAAATTTCTGACGGGCAGTACGCAATTAATTTAAAAGAAATTAATCGTATATTATGTGTACAAGCAGGCATAAAAGAAGAGCATATTGTAATGTCATCTCTTTGTACAAGCTGTGAAGAGCAACTATTTTTCTCTCATCGTCGTGATCAAGGTAAGACAGGAAGAATGTTGAGTTTCATAGGTTTTAAGGAGGAAGGAAGCAAGTGACAGTACAAGAAAATTTAGTAATTGTAAATGAAGCTATTAAAGAATCTTGCGCTCGAGCTGGACGTTCGTTGCAAGATATTAAACTTGTTGCAGTTACAAAAACTGTAGGGATTGAAAAAACAAACGAAGTAATTGAAGCTGGAATTATCGATTTAGGTGAAAATAGAAATGAAGGTTTCTTACAGAAATACGAGCATTTCGGTTCAAAAGTTAATTGGCACTTTATTGGCTCATTACAAACGAGAAAAGTAAAAGAAATCATTAATGAAATTGATTATTTACATTCGTTAGATCGTCTTTCGCTGGCGAAAGAAATTCAGAAACGTGCTGATAAGAAAGTGAAATGCTTTATTCAAGTGAAAACCTCATCTGAAGAATCGAAGCAAGGATTGGCAATAGAAGAGGTTGTTTCTTTTATTCAAAGTTTGCAAGAATTCGATAAAATTGAAGTGGTTGGACTAATGACGATGGCTCCATTTACAGAAGAAGAGGAAGAAATCAGACGCTGTTTTAAGGAATTACGTATGCTGCAAACAGAGGTGCAGGAGCTAGAGTTATTACATGCGCCATGTAAAGAATTATCAATGGGAATGTCCAACGATTACACAATTGCAATTGAAGAAGGGGCTACATATATTCGTTTGGGAACGATTTTAGTAGGAAAAGCGTAAAAGGAAGGAGAATCTTATTATGAGTTGGTCAAAAGTAAAATACTTCTTTTTTGATACACCGGAAGAAAAAGAAGCAGCTCAATATGGTTATGAAAAGGAGCAAACAGACATGAAAAAGCAGCAAGATCCACCAGAACAACAAGACGTTACGTTTCCGAAAGCGCAACCGAAGCAAAATGTTGTGAGTATTGAAACAGCAAAACAATCTTCAAAAGTTGTTTTATTAGAACCACGCACATATTCGGAAGCACAAGGGATTGCGGACCACTTAAAAGGTAGACGAGCTGTTGTAATTAATTTGCAGAGAATGTCTACTGATCAAGCGGTACGTATCGTTGACTTTTTAAGTGGTACTGTATACGCTATAGGCGGGGACATTCAAAAAATAGGGCCGAAAACATTTATGTGTACACCTGAAAATGTAGATATTGTTGGTGCGATTTCAGAGTTATTCGGTGAAGAAGAAGAAACAAATATAAAGAGGTGGTAATACGCCATGACAACAGTTTTTATAGTGTTAAGTTATGCTATCGAGATTTACTCGTGGGCACTTATTATTTACATTCTCCTATCATGGTTTCCTGGTGCAAAGGAATCATCTTTTGGAGAGTTCCTGGCACGTATTTGTGAACCGTATTTAGAACCATTCCGCCGCTTTATTCCGCCGCTTGGAATGATTGATATTTCTCCAATCGTTGCGATCTTTGCGTTGAAACTTGCTAAAACTGGTTTGTTCAGTTTATTAAGCTATTTCTTATAGTAAGAAGGTAAATACATGAGCATCTACGAACATTTTAGGCCTGATGAGGAGGTCTTTGTGGATAAAGTGCTAGAGTGGAAGCGAGCGGCGGAGTACCATCAAGTGAAGTTAACTGATTTTCTTGATCCTAGGCAACAACAAATTGTTTCTATGGTAATAGGACAAGGTGATGTTGCTGTACAATTTGGTGGTGCAACGCCTAATGCAGAGCGTAAAAGAGCACTTATTTATCCAGACTATCTAGAATTAAATGAAGAAGAATTTCAAGTAGAAGTATTAGAAATTGACTATCCTTCCAAGTTTTATACGCTAGAACATAGGCAAATATTAGGTACATTTATGTCTCTTGGTTTAACAAGAGAAAAATGTGGTGATATTTTGCTGCAAGAAAATCGTGCCCAAATTGTAGTTGCGAAAGAAATTGTATCGTATATTGAGATGAACTTACAATCAATAGGGAAAGTAAAAGTCTCTTTAGCGTCAGTGCAAGGAGAACAAATTCTACAGATAGATGAAACGTGGGGAGAGAAATCTGGAACGGTTTCTTCACTTCGTTTAGATGTTATGTTAGCTGAAATGTTACATTTATCTAGACAGAAAGTACAACCTTTCATAAAAAATGGTTTAGTAAAAGTCAATTGGAAAACAGTGGAGCAAACTTCTTATGAATGCTATCCAGGAGATGTTTTTTCTGTTAGAGGGTATGGCCGAAGTAAATTATTTTCTGTAGAAGGTAGAACAAAACGCGACAAATGGAGAATTTTGTATGGTATACTAAAATGATTGGTTTTTTAGAAGGAAATCCTCCTATTTTGTCGAAGAAAAGATATAATTGAAAGAGGAAATTTAGATAACTACTTGGAGGTGGCGTTGTGCCGTTAACACCATTAGATATTCATAACAAAGAATTTGGTCGCGGATTCCGTGGCTATGATGAAGATCAAGTAAATGAGTTTCTTGATCAAATTATCAAAGATTATGAATTGGTCATTCGTGAGAAAAAAGCTTTAGAAGAAAAAGTTGCGCAGTTAGAAGGGAAGTTAGATCATTTCTCTAATATTGAAGATACGTTAAACAAATCTATCGTCGTTGCACAAGAAGCAGCGGAAGAAGTAAAACGTAATGCGCAAAAAGAAGCGAAATTAATTGTGCGTGAAGCTGAAAAGAATGCTGATCGTATTATTAACGAAGCATTAGTAAAATCAAGAAAAGTTGCTTTTGATATTGAAGAGCTAAAGAAACAAGCGAAAGTATTCCGAACTCGTTTCCGTATGTTATTAGAAACACAGCTTGAGATGTTAAACAACGATGATTGGGATAAACTAATTGAATTAGAAGACGAAGTAGATGAACTGTTGAAAAAAGAAGAAACAGTGTAAGCTTGACGTTTTTCTCATTATTACATATAATTTTAAACAACATATTTATTAAGAAAAACGAAGATAGGGATAAGTACCTTTTCAAACCTTATATAGCGAACTGAGGATGGTGTAAGCTCAGGATAAGGAGATAGTGGGAATATCACCCTGGAGTTCCGCGCTGAACAAATAGAGTAAGCGTAGGCGTGTATTCGCGTTAAGAATATAAAGAGGATTCTATACATATGTATATGATCTACTAGGGTGGTACCGCGGGAGACTTTCTCGTCCCTTTTTGGGATGAGAAGGTCTCTTTTTTATTCCGTTTTTTAAGTGTTTCTTTTATACATGTAAGGAGGAATTGAGCATGGAGTACAAAAATACATTACTGATGCCAAAAACAGAGTTCCCAATGCGTGGGAATTTACCAAAACGTGAGCCTGCAATGCAAGAAAAATGGGCTGAAATGAATATTTACGAAAAAGTACAAGAACATACAAAAGGACGTCCTTTATTTGTATTGCATGATGGACCTCCATATGCGAATGGTGACATTCATATGGGACATGCATTAAATAAAGTATTAAAAGACTTTATTGTTCGTTATAAATCAATGACTGGTTTTAGTGCGCCATATGTTCCAGGATGGGATACGCACGGTTTACCAATTGAACAAGCTTTAACAAATAAAGGTGTAAAACGTAAAGAAATGACAGTTGCTGAGTTCCGTAAGTTATGTGCAGAGTATGCATATGAACAAGTAGAACGTCAACGTGAACAATTTAAGCGTCTAGGTGTACGTGCAGATTGGGATAATCCATATATTACTTTAGAGCCAGCTTATGAAGCACAACAAATCAAAGTGTTTGGTGACATGGCGAAAAAAGGTTATATCTATAAAGGTCAAAAACCAGTTTACTGGTCTCCAACGAGTGAATCTGCTTTAGCGGAAGCTGAAATTGAATATCAAGATAAAAAATCAGCATCTATTTACGTAGCATTCCCTGTAAAAGATGGAAAGAACGTATTAGAAGGTGATGAAAAGTACATCATTTGGACAACGACACCTTGGACATTACCTGCAAACTTAGGTATTTCTGTTCACCCAGAGCTTGAATATAGCATTGTAAAAGTAAACGATGAGAAGTATATCATTGCTTCTGAGCTGTTTGAGACAGTTGCAAAAACGTTAGAGTGGGAAAATGCTGAAGTTGTGAAAACAGTAAAAGGTAGCGAACTTGAGTACACAGTTGCAAAACATCCATTCTACGATCGTGATTCATTAGTTATGCTAGGAGACCACGTAACAACAGATGCAGGTACAGGTTGTGTTCATACAGCACCAGGACACGGGGAAGATGACTTCGTTGTTGGTAAAAAGTATGGATTAGAAGTACTTTGCCCAGTCGATGATAAAGGTGTATTAACAAATGAGGCACCTGGATTTGAAGGCTTATTCTATGATAAAGCTAATAAACCAATTACAGAAAAATTAGAAGAAGTAGGCGCGTTACTGAAACTAACATTCATTACACATTCATACCCACATGATTGGAGAACGAAAAAGCCAATTATTTTCCGTGCGACAGCACAGTGGTTTGCATCTATTGAAGCATTCCGTAAAGAATTAATAGAAGCTGTAGCAGAAACAAAATGGGTACCAGCATGGGGAGAAACTCGTCTTCATAATATGGTTCGTGACCGTGGTGACTGGTGTATTTCTCGTCAGCGTGCATGGGGTGTGCCAATTCCGGTATTCTATGCTGAGAATGGTGATCCAATTATTACGGATGAAACAATTAACCATGTAGCAGATTTATTCCGTGAACACGGTTCTAACGTATGGTTCGAGCGTGAAGCGAAAGATCTATTACCAGAAGGATTTACACATCCAGGTAGCCCAAATGGCGAATTCCGTAAAGAAACAGACATCATGGATGTATGGTTCGATTCAGGTTCTTCTCACCAAGCGGTATTAGAAGAGCGCGAAGATTTACAGCGTCCAGCTGATTTATATTTAGAAGGATCTGACCAGTATCGTGGTTGGTTTAACTCTTCATTATCAACAGCAGTTGCTGTAACAGGTAAAGCTCCATATAAAGGCGTACTAAGTCACGGTTTCGTACTAGATGGTGAAGGACGTAAGATGAGTAAGTCGATTGGAAACATTGTCGTACCGAAGAAAATTATGGATCAATTAGGCGGAGACATTTTACGCTTATGGGTATCTTCTGTTGACTATCAATCTGACGTACGTATTTCAGATGATATTTTAAAACAAGTAGCAGAAGTGTATCGTAAAATCCGTAACACATTCCGTTTCTTATTAGGAAACTTAGACGACTTTAAGCCAAGTGAAAATGCAGTAGCTGTAGCTGAACTTCGTGAAGTAGATCGTTACATGTTAGTGAAATTAAATGACTTAATTACAAAAGTTAAAGAAGCATATGAGACATACGACTTCGCTGCTGTGTATCATGCAATTCATAACTTCTGTACAATTGATTTAAGTTCATTCTATTTAGACTTTGCAAAAGACATTTTATATATTGAAGGTGCAAACCACGAAGATCGTCGTGCGATTCAAACTGTATTATATGATGTTCTTGTTGCGTTAACGAAACTTGTAACACCAATCTTACCGCATACAGCTGATGAAGTATGGCCATACATTCCAGGCGTAACAGAAGAAAGTGTACAATTAACTGATATGCCAGAAGCTGTACAATTAGATGACGCGGAAGCGTTAAAAACAAAATGGGATGCATTTATGACATTACGTGATGACGTGTTAAAAGCACTAGAAGTAGCTCGTAATGAAAAAGTAATCGGTAAGTCATTAAATGCAAGCATTACGCTATATCCAACTGCAGAAATGAAAGCTATGTTAGAGTCTATTAGCGAAGACTTAAAGCAATTATTCATCGTTTCTGAGTATAAACTTGGTGGTATGATGGATGAAGCGCCAGCAGATGCACCGAAGTATGAACATACAGCGGTTGTTGTTGCTCAAGCAACTGGTGAAACATGTGAACGTTGTTGGGTAGTTTCAGAAACAATTGGTAAAGATGCTGAACATGAAACATTATGTGAGCGTTGTGCAACAGTTGTTAAAGAAAACTATGTAAAATAATAAAAAAAGCTGACTGCTATTGATGCAGTCAGTTTTTTTGTTTATGGCATATCAAAATCACTTTCAGACTCTTTCCTGTGAAGGAAAAATGTGTGTGAGGTAAGCAAATAAATTTCGGACACACTAACTGTACATTACAGCTAGGAGGAATGTACACGTGAATGAAATTTACATGGAAATAAAAGAAGAATTGCAATTGATGAGAAAAGAGTTGCAAGAGAGACTAGCTAAAGAAGTAATGCACAAATATGATGTCGAGTTCAGCCAAGAGCTTGGATATGAAATTAAGGAAGAGATAAAGAAAAAATTGCTATTACATGATATAAAAGAGGATTTAAAGGATGTAGAACGCGCATTATTTAAAATGGAAATAGACATGTATGGTATTTGTGAAGAGACGGGGAGATTAATTTCGACAAAGCAAATGAAGACAATGCCGACTGCCCGTACGATTCATGAATTCTTTTATGAAAAGGTAAATGTATGAATACGCACAACGATATTATATTACCTTTTTTTAATTTATTTTATTCTTCTATAAAGGTTCATTGTGAAAAGGTAGCAGCTATGCTAAAATTTTGAGGTACACTGTCTTTGTGGGGGAAATGAAAATGATATATTATGTAATAGCGTTATTCGTCATTGCTATCGATCAAATATCGAAGTGGTTAATTGTAAAGAACATGGAATTGGGTACGAGTATTCCGATTATCGACAATGTATTATACATAACATCACATCGAAATAGAGGCGCTGCTTGGGGTATTTTAGAAAATAAAATGTGGTTCTTCTACATTATTACAGTTGTTTTTGTAGTGTTTATTGTATTTTATATGAAAAAGTATGCGAAAACAGACAGGCTTCTAGGTATTTCGTTAGGCCTAATTTTGGGCGGGGCAATTGGTAACTTTATTGATCGTGTATTTAGACAAGAAGTAGTGGATTTCATTCACGTGTATATTTTCTCGTACAACTATCCAGTATTCAATATAGCTGATTCAGCATTATGTATTGGTGTTGTATTAATTATTATTCAAACATTATTAGAAGGCAAGAAAGCGAAGGAGTAATTGAATGAGTGAAGTAGTACAAGTAACAGTTGTAGCAGAGCAAAAAAACGAGCGAATTGATAAATTCGTTGCAGGGATAAATAACGAATGGTCACGTACGCAAGTGCAGCAATGGATTAAAGATAACGTTGTGACAGTAAACGGGAAAGCGGTAAAAGGGAATTATAAAGTAAAAGAAGAAGATGAAATTACAGTAACAATTCCTGAACCAGAAGAGTTAGATATTCAACCAGAGGATTTAAATTTAGAAATTTATTATGAAGATGCAGATGTGCTTGTTGTAAATAAGCCACGTGGTATGGTTGTACATCCAGCACCAGGGCATACAAGTGGTACACTTGTAAATGGCCTTATGCATCATTGTACAGACTTATCAGGCATTAACGGTGTAATGCGTCCAGGTATCGTGCATCGTATTGATAAAGATACATCTGGACTATTAATGGTTGCTAAAAATGATATGGCACATGAATCGCTTGTGAATCAGCTTGTAGCAAAAACAGTAACGAGACGTTACAAAGCGATTGTACACGGTGTGATTCCGCATGATAAGGGAACGATTGATGCTCCGATTGCTCGTGATAAGAAAGAGCGTCAAAGTATGACAGTTGATGAAAATGGTAAGAACGCTGTTACGCACTTCCAAGTGTTAGAACGCTTTAAAGACTTTACACTTGTAGAATGTCGCTTAGAAACGGGACGTACGCACCAAATTCGTGTTCATATGAAATATATTGGCTATCCACTTGCAGGAGATCCGAAGTATGGTCCGAAGAAAACGTTAGATATGAATGGACAAGCACTTCATGCGGGTATTTTAGGCTTTGATCATCCTCGTACGGGTGAATATATTCAGTTTGAGGCACCGATTCCAGAAGTGTTTGAAGACGCATTAAATATTTTACGAAAATAGTATTGACAAATCATAAGAAAACTGAGATACTGACAACAGTTAAATAATGATCCTTTAACACAGCCCCGTGAGGTTGAGAAGGTAACGGTTTGAAATACTTAGGGTATGTTGTACCCTTTTTTCAAAAGTCCTCTCGCACACGCTGAGAGGACTTTTTTTATACCATTACTCTCACGCAAGAAAAAAGCTTGGAGGTGTAGAGCATGCAAGAGAAAGCTGTCGTTTTAGATGACCAAATGATTCGCCGCGCTTTAACACGAATTAGTCATGAAATCGTGGAACGAAATAAAGGTGTCGATAATTGTGTTCTTGTCGGAATTAAAACTCGTGGAATTTTTATTGCACAACGTTTGGCAGAACGAATTGGTCAAATTGAAGGAAAAGAAATGGAAGTTGGAGAGTTAGACATTACGTTATATCGTGATGATTTAACACTACAATCGAAAAATAAAGAACCACTTGTAAAAGGTTCTGATATCCCTGTAGATATTACGAAGAAAAAAGTTATCCTTGTGGATGACGTATTATATACAGGAAGAACAGTTCGAGCAGCAATGGATGCTCTTATGGATTTAGGTAGACCATCTCAAATCCAATTGGCGGTTCTTGTTGATAGAGGTCATCGCGAATTACCAATTCGCGCTGATTATGTAGGGAAGAATATTCCAACATCAAGTGAAGAGCGTATCGAAGTTGATTTGCAAGAGACAGATCAACAAGATCGAGTAAGCATATACGATAAGTAAAGCCCTTTTAAATGTAGTCCTGTGAGGCTGCCAAAGGGTCTTGGCTTTCATATGTCAAATTTGGCATACGAAAGTGTAGGACTCTTTGTGCACAGGCACAAAGAGTTTTTTTATTGCAAAGATTTAAACTGAAGGAGGATGTAACAATGGAACAAAAGCCAGTGTTAGACGTTAATGAAGTACCGAAACCGGGAAAATGGTTATTTTTAAGTATACAACATTTGTTCGCGATGTTTGGATCAACAGTGCTTGTTCCGTTTTTAACAGGATTGAATCCATCAGTAGCATTAATATCAAGTGGATTAGGAACGTTAGCATTCCTTCTTATAACGAAAGGTCAAGTACCTGCTTATCTAGGATCATCATTCGCCTTTATCGCACCGATTATAACAGCGAAAACGGCAGGTGGACCGGGAGCGGCAATGCTTGGTGGTTTGCTAGCAGGACTTGTGTACATCTTAATCTCACTCGGAATTAAGAAATCAGGATCAGAGTGGATTATGAAATTACTACCACCAATCGTAGTTGGTCCAGTAGTAATGGTAATCGGTCTAGCTTTAGCACATACAGCAGTTAACATGGCGATGAACGGTGCGGATGGCAAATATAGCTTTACACACTTTTCAGTAGCGTTAGTAACATTAGCAATTACAATCATATGCTCGATATTTGGAAGAGGATTTTTCAGTATCATACCAGTGTTACTTGGCATTATCGGCGGATATATCTTCGCTTACTTCCAAGGGCTAGTAGACTTAAAGCCGGTAGCTGAGGCAAAATGGTTTGTTGTACCAGATTTCACAGTACCATTTGTAACATACACACCAGAGTTTTCATGGAAGATTGTACTCTTGATGGTACCAGTTGCACTAGTAACAATATCAGAACATATCGGACATCAAATTGTTCTTGGAAATGTTATTAAAAGAGATTTAATTGAAAAACCAGGTTTACACCGTTCAATCTTCGGTGACGGAGTAGCAACATTAATCGCGTCACTAATCGGTGGGCCACCGAATACAACGTATGGTGAAAACATCGGTGTGCTAGCAATTACGAGAGCATACAGTGTATACTTATTCATCGGTTCAGCAGTATTCGCAATCATGTTCGGATTTATCGGTAAGATTTCTGCACTGATTCATTCGATCCCAACACCAGTTATGGGTGGTGTATCAATCTTACTATTCGGTGTAATCGCATCAAGCGGATTACGCATGATGGTAGATGATAAAACAGATTTAAGTGACAAACGAAACTTAATGATTGCATCAGTAATATTAGTAATCGGTATTGGTGGAGCGGTACTTCACGTAGGAGAATCATTCCAAGTAGAAGGAATGGCACTAGCAGCAATTGTAGGTGTACTGTTAAATCTACTACTACCGGAAACGAAACAAATAAAACAATCTAAGCAGATTGCTTCATAATAATAACCTTTTAATTCAGTCCTGTGAGACCGGAAAGGGTGGCTTCTTTCTTGCACCCTAGTCTCACACGATTAGGGTATTTTTATGCAAAGGTTGTTATAAAAATTCAAAAGTGGTAACATAAAAATCAGAAAGATGAGGGATGAAGATGAGCCATTTGTTAACGATGAGTGAATTATCGGAAGTAGAAATTTCAGAAATCCTAAAAGATGCAGAAGATTTTGCGAATGGAAAAGAGAGCAAAACGACAGAGCAAACTTTTGTTGCGAACTTGTTCTTTGAGAATAGTACGAGAACGAGATTTAGCTTTGAAGTTGCTGAGAAGAGATTAGGACTTGATGTTTTAAACTTTTCAGCTGATGCATCTAGCGTACAAAAAGGAGAAACTCTATACGATACGATAAGAACACTAGAATCAATCGGAACAAAAGCAGTGGTCATCCGCCACGAGCAAGATCGCTACTTCGATGAATTAAAAGATCAGGTGAATATTCCAATCTTAAATGCTGGAGATGGATGCGGAAACCACCCAACACAGTGCCTACTGGACCTTCTTACAATTAAACAAGAGTTTGGAAGATTTGAAGGTTTGAAGATTGCAATAGTAGGAGATGTTCGTCATAGCCGAGTAGCACGTTCTAATGCAGAAGCATTAACGAAGCTTGGTGCAACAATTTACTTTGCAAGTCCAGAAGAGTGGAAAGATGAAGACAACACATTTGGAACATACAAACCATTAGATGAACTTGTTCCAGAAGTTGATGTAATGATGTTACTCCGTGTACAACATGAGCGTCATGATCATTATGAAACAGACATTATGAAAGAATATCATGAGAAACACGGATTAACAGTAGAAAGAGAAAAGCGTATGAAAGAAGGAAGCATTATTATGCATCCAGCTCCTGTAAACCGTGATGTTGAAATTGCAAGTGAACTTGTTGAGTGTGAGCGTTCACGTATATTTAAACAAATGGAAAATGGAGTTTACGTAAGAATGGCTGTACTAAAACGCGCCTTACCAAATGTATTAGGAGGAATGAAACATGAATTATTTGTTTAAAAATGGTCGTTATATGAATGAAGAAGGAAAAATCGTAGCAACGGATCTTCTCGTACAAGACGGTAAAATCGCTAAGGTAGCAGAAAATATTACGGCAGATAATGCTGAAGTAATCGATGTGAACGGAAAGTTAATCGCACCTGGATTAGTAGATGTACACGTACATCTTCGTGAACCAGGTGGTGAACATAAAGAAACAATTGAAACAGGTACACTAGCAGCGGCAAAAGGTGGATTCACTACAATTTGCGCAATGCCAAATACACGCCCGGTACCAGATTGCAGAGAACATATGGAAGACTTGCAAAAACGTATTGAAGAAAAAGCTCATGTTAACGTACTACCATACGGAGCAATTACAGTACGTCAAGCTGGTTCTGAAATGACAGATTTCGAAACATTAAAAGAACTTGGAGCATTTGCTTTCACAGATGACGGCGTAGGCGTACAAGATGCGAGCATGATGTTAGCGGCTATGAAACGTGCAGCAAAATTAGATATGGCAGTAGTTGCGCACTGTGAAGAGAATACGCTTATTAATAAAGGTTGTGTACATGAAGGGAAGTTTTCTGAGAAACACGGATTAAACGGTATCCCATCAGTATGTGAATCTGTACATATTGCAAGGGATATACTGCTTGCTGAAGCAGCAGATTGCCACTATCACGTATGTCATGTAAGTACGAAAGGTTCTGTACGTGTAATCCGTGATGCGAAACGCGCTGGAATTAAAGTAACAGCAGAAGTAACACCGCATCACCTAGTGTTATGTGAAGATGATATCCCATCAGCTGATCCTAACTTTAAAATGAACCCACCGCTTCGTGGAAAAGAAGACCATGCAGCATTAATTGAAGGTTTATTAGATGGAACGATCGATATGATCGCAACTGACCATGCACCGCATACAGCGGAAGAGAAAGCACAAGGAATTGAAAGAGCACCGTTTGGAATTACTGGTTTTGAAACAGCATTCCCGCTTCTATACACAAACCTTGTGAAAAAGGGAGTTATTACGCTAGAACAGTTAATTCAATTCTTAACAGAAAAGCCAGCTGATACATTCGGCTTAGAAGCAGGTCGCCTAAAAGAAGGTAGAGCAGCTGATATTACAATCATTGATTTAGAACAAGAAGAAGAGATTGACCCAACAACATTCTTATCAAAAGGAAAAAATACACCATTCGCAGGTTGGAAATGCCAAGGATGGCCGGTAATGACAATCGTTGGTGGTAAGATCGCATGGCAAAAGGAGAGTGCATTAGTATGAAAAGACAACTTATCTTAGAAGATGGAACAGTATTAATTGGAACAGGTTTCGGAGGCGAAATCGAAAAGTCAGGTGAGGTTGTATTTACAACAGGAATGACTGGATATCAAGAAACATTATCTGATCCATCATATTGCGGTCAAATCGTAACATTCACGTACCCATTAATCGGAAACTACGGCATTAACCGTGACGATTTTGAATCCATTCACCCATCTGTAAATGGTTTAATCGTAAACGAAATTTGTGATCACCCATCAAACTTCCGTAATGAAATTTCGTTAAATGATTACTTGAAAGAAAGAAATATCCCAGGATTAGCAGGGATTGATACGAGAAAATTAACGAGAAAAATTCGTCAATACGGTACATTACGTGGACGCCTTTGTAACATGGATGCAGATGTAGAGTACATTGTAAGCCAATTAAAAGCGACAGTATTTACAGATCATGTAAAACGCGTATCAACGAAAGATCCATACCCAAGCCCAGGTCGTGGTCACCGAGTTGTACTAGTAGACTTCGGTATGAAACATGGTATTTTACGAGAATTAAATAAGCGTGACTGTGATGTAATTGTAGTTCCTTACAACACAACAGCGGAAGAAATTTTACGCCTTAGCCCAGATGGAATTATGTTAAGTAATGGACCTGGAGATCCGAAAGATGTACCAGAAGCAATTGAAATGTTAAAAGACATTATCGGTAAAGTTCCTTTATTCGGAATTTGCCTAGGACATCAATTGTTCGCTCTAGCATCAGGTGCAAATACAAGTAAGTTGAAATTTGGTCACCGTGGTTTAAACCATCCAGTAAAAAATCTTGCAACTGGAAAAGTAGCAATTACATCTCAAAACCACGGATACGCAGTAGAAGAAGAATCAGTTGAAAATACAGATCTTGAAATTACACATGTTGCTTTAAACGATGGAACGGTAGAAGGTCTTCGTCATAAGAAGTTCCCGGCATTTACAGTACAATACCATCCAGAAGCTTCAGCGGGACCAGAAGATGCAAATGATTTATTCGAAGATTTCTTAACAATGATTGAAAACTTCAAGAAAGAAGGGGAAGAGTTATGCCAAAACGCCTAGACATTAACACAATTTTAGTAATCGGATCAGGACCAATTGTAATTGGGCAAGCAGCGGAGTTTGACTACTCTGGTACACAAGCTTGTCAATCTCTTAAAGAGGAAGGTTACAAAGTAATCCTTGTTAACTCTAACCCAGCAACAATTATGACGGATACTGCAACAGCAGATAAAGTATACATCGAGCCATTAACATTAGAATTCGTAAGCCGTATTATTCGTAAAGAACGTCCTGATGCAATCCTACCAACATTAGGTGGTCAAACAGGTTTAAACATGGCTGTTGAACTTGCAAAATCAGGCGTACTTGACGAGTGCGGAGTTGAAATTTTAGGAACAAAATTATCAGCAATCGAGCAAGCGGAAGATCGTGATTTATTCCGTACATTAATGCAAGATTTAAATGAACCAACACCACCAAGTGAAATTATTCATAACCTTGATGAAGCATATGGATTTGTAAACGAAATTGGTTACCCAGTAATCGTTCGACCAGCGTTCACATTAGGAGGAACGGGCGGCGGAATTTGTCATAACGAAGAAGAGCTAATTGAAATCGTAACAAGTGGTTTAAAACATAGCCCAGTAACACAATGTTTATTAGAGAAAAGTATTGCTGGCTGTAAAGAAATTGAATACGAAGTAATGCGTGATTCAAATGATAACGCGATTGTAGTGTGTAACATGGAAAATATCGATCCAGTTGGTGTTCATACAGGTGATTCAATCGTTGTAGCACCGAGCCAAACGCTAAGCGACCGTGAATACCAAATGTTACGTAACACGTCATTACGAATTATTCGTGCACTAGGAATTGAAGGTGGATGTAACGTTCAGCTTGCACTAGATCCATATAGCTTCCAATACTATGTAATCGAAGTAAATCCACGTGTAAGTCGTTCATCTGCACTAGCATCTAAAGCAACTGGATATCCAATTGCGAAATTAGCAGCAAAAATTGCAGTCGGCTTAACGTTAGATGAAATCGTAAACCCAGTAACACAAAAAACTTACGCTTGCTTCGAGCCAGCGTTAGACTATGTTGTTTCAAAAATTCCACGTTGGCCGTTTGATAAGTTTGAATCAGCGAACAGAACGCTTGGAACACAAATGAAAGCAACTGGTGAAGTTATGTCAATCGGACGTAACTTAGAAGAATCATTACTAAAAGCAGTTCGTTCTTTAGAGCTTGGCATTTATCACTTAGAATTAGACCACTTAAAAGAACTTGATAAAGAAACGATGAAAAAACGTATCATTAAAGCGGATGATGAACGACTGTTTATTGTAGCAGAAGCAATTCGCCAAGGTGTAACGAAAGAAGAAATCAATGAATGGTGTGAAATGGACTTCTTCTTCTTACAAAAAGTTGAAAACATCGTAAATATGGAACGTGAAGTAAAAGCGAATGTAGGAAATATGGAAGTACTACAAACTGCAAAAGAAATGGGCTTCAGCGATCACTACATTGCAGCAGCTTGGAACAAAACGGAGCGCGAAATTTACGATATGCGTAAAGAAAATAATATGATGCCAGTATTCAAAATGGTAGATACTTGTGCGGCAGAGTTTGAATCTGCAACGCCATATTACTACAGCACATATGCGGACGAAAATGAATCGATTGTAACAGATCGTAAGAGTGTAGTAGTTCTAGGATCTGGTCCGATCCGTATTGGTCAAGGTGTTGAGTTTGATTACGCAACAGTTCACTCAGTATGGGCAATTAAAGAAGCTGGATATGAAGCAATTATCATTAACAACAACCCAGAAACAGTTTCAACAGACTTCAGTATTTCTGACAAATTATACTTTGAACCATTAACGATTGAAGATGTAATGCATATTATCGATTTAGAAAAACCAGAAGGTGTTATCGTTCAGTTCGGTGGACAAACGGCAATTAACTTAGCAGCGAAACTAGAAGAACACGGTGTGAAAATTTTAGGAACATCACTTGAAGACTTAGACCGTGCAGAAGATCGTGATAAATTCGAAGCTGCTTTAACAAAACTTGGCATCCCGCAACCAGTTGGTAAAACAGCAACGACTGTAGAACAAGCGGTAGCAATCGCAGAAGAAATTGGTTACCCAGTATTAGTAAGACCATCTTACGTACTAGGTGGACGTGCGATGGAAATCGTATATCGTCAAGAAGAACTACTGCACTACATGAAAAATGCAGTTAAAGTTCATGCAGATCACCCAGTATTAATCGACCGTTACATGGTTGGTAAAGAAATTGAAGTAGATGCAATTTCCGATGGTGAGAATGTATTCATTCCAGGTATTATGGAACATATTGAACGCGCTGGAGTTCACTCTGGTGACTCAATTGGAGTATATCCACCACAAAGTTTATCTGAAAAACTAAAAGAACAAATCATTGAACATACAATTGCACTTGGAAAAGGATTAAACATTGTTGGATTACTAAATATCCAGTTTGTAGTATTCAAAGATCAAGTGTACGTAATTGAAGTAAATCCACGTGCAAGCCGTACAGTACCGTTCTTAAGTAAAATTACAGGCGTACCGATGGCGAATGTTGCAACGAAAGTTATTTTAGGGCAAGACCTAGTAGAGCAAGGATACGGAACTGGCTATCACCCAGAAGAGAAAGAAGTATATGTAAAAGCTCCGGTATTCTCATTCGCGAAACTACGCTCAGTTGATACAACATTAGGACCTGAAATGAAATCAACAGGGGAAGTAATGGGTAAAGACTTAACGCTTGAAAAAGCATTATATAAAGGATTAGTTGCTTCTGGAATTAACATCCCAACGCACGGCTCAGTAATCATTACTGTAGCGGATAAAGATAAAGAAGAGGCGATGGAAATTGCAAAACGTTTCCACGAAATCGGCTATAACTTATTAGCAACAGCTGGAACAGCACAATCATTAGAAGAGCAAAATATCCCAGTACAAGTTGTAAACAAAATTGATTCTGAAGACTACAACTTACTAGATATTATCCGTCAAGGAAAAGCACAGTTTGTAATTAACACATTAACAAAAGGTAAACAACCAGCGCGTGATGGTTTCCGCATTCGCCGTGAATCAGTAGAAAATGGTGTGGCTTGCTTAACATCACTTGATACAACAAGAGCAATCTTACGAGTATTAGAATCTATGACATTCTCAGCTCATTCAATGAAAGAAATTACGCAAACAAAGCGTCACGAGGTGGTACATGCATGATGCAAAAGCAAAATATGATCGTCGTTAACCAAAAAGAAATCGCAAAAAATATTTACGAATTAGTGCTTCAAGGAACGTTAGTACAGCAAATGAACGAACCAGGGCAGTTTGTACACATTAAGGTAGCAGAGGGCATTGCGCCCCTTCTGCGCCGCCCAATTAGTATTTGTAATGTAGATCAAGAGAAGAACGAATTTACAATGCTATATCGTGCCGAAGGACAAGGGACAAAAACATTAGCAACTAGAAAACAAGGTGAAATGGTAGATGTACTAGGACCATTAGGACACGGTTTTCCTGTAGAAGAAGCAGAAGCTGGTCAAACAGCTTTACTAGTAGGTGGGGGAATTGGTGTACCACCACTTTATGAATTATCACAGCGCCTCGTTGCAAAAGGTGTACGTGTTATTCACATCTTAGGCTTTCAAACGAAAGATGTAGTTTTCTATGAAGAAAAATTTGCAGAACTTGGTGATACGTACGTTGCGACAGTAGACGGTACACACGGTACAAAAGGATTTGTCACAGATGTAATTGATAATTACGGAATTGACTTTGATATTCTTTATTCATGTGGTCCGCTAGCGATGCTTCGTGCATTAGAAGGACGTTACAAAGAGAAAAAAGCCTATATTTCATTAGAAGAACGTATGGGCTGTGGTATTGGAGCTTGTTTCGCATGTGTATGCCACTTACAAGAAGATCCAAGTGGACATTCTTACAAGAAGGTGTGTAGCGACGGACCAGTATTTCCAATCGGGGAGGTTGTACTATGAACAGATTGCAAGTTGAATTACCAGGATTATCATTAAAAAATCCAATTATACCGGCATCTGGATGCTTTGGGTTTGGTCGTGAATATGCACAGTTTTACGATTTAAGTGTACTAGGATCAATCATGATTAAAGCGACGACAGAACAACCACGTTATGGAAATCCAACGCCTCGTGTTGCTGAAACACCAGGGGGCATGCTAAATGCAATCGGACTTCAAAACCCGGGATTAGACAAAGTAATGAATTCGGAATTACCATGGTTAGAACAATTTGACCTTCCAATTATTGCAAACGTTGCAGGCTCACAAGCTGAGGATTACGTAGCGGTTGCGAAGGAAATTTCGAAAGCGCCTAATGTCCATGCACTAGAATTAAACATTTCTTGTCCGAACGTAAAAACAGGTGGTATCGCCTTTGGTACAAATCCTGAAATTGCTGCTGATTTAACGAAGCGAGTAAAAGAGGTTTCTGAAGTACCTGTATACGTGAAATTGTCACCGAACGTGGCAAACATAGTAGAAATTGCAAAAGCGATTGAAAATGCAGGTGCAGATGGTTTAACGATGATTAATACATTGCTTGGTATGCGTCTAGATTTAAAAACAGCTAAACCAATTTTAGCAAACCGTACAGGCGGATTATCAGGTCCTGCGATTAAGCCAGTAGCAATTCGCATGGTACATGAAGTAAGCCAAGCGGTTAACATTCCAATTATCGGAATGGGTGGTATTGAAACAGCTGAAGATGTAATTGAATTCTTCTATGCTGGCGCAAGCGCAGTTGCAGTAGGTACAGCGAACTTTATCGATCCGTTCGTATGTCCGACAATTATTGAAGAGTTACCAGCATTATTAGATGAATTAGGATTTGATCACATTTCGGAATGTCAAGGAAGGAGCTGGAAGCAAACATGTCACAGTCGTTAATCGTTGCACTAGATTTTCCAGGGAAACAAGAAGTAGAACAATTCTTACACCACTTTGAAGGGGAAGAGTTATTTGTCAAAGTAGGTATGGAGTTATTTTACAAAGAAGGCCCTGCGATTATTACGTACTTAAAAGAAAAGGGACATAAGATCTTCTTAGATTTAAAACTTCATGATATTCCGAATACAGTAAAAAGCGCTATGCGTAGCCTAGCTAGTCTAGATGTTGATATGGTAAATGTTCATGCTGCTGGGGGAAGCAGCATGATGAAAGCTGCGATTGAGGGATTAGAGGAAGGTAAGCAAGAAGGAAAAGAGAGACCGATTTGTATTGCAGTTACACAACTAACAAGCACTTCGGAAGCTATGATGAAAAAAGAGATCGGTATTGAGAAAACGTTAGAAGAAGCGGTTGCTCATTATGCAAAATTAACGAAAGAAAGTGGACTTGATGGCGTTGTTTGTTCAACACTTGAAGTTCCAAAATTACGTGAAGTATGCGGAAATGAATTTGTAACAGTAACACCGGGGATTCGTCTTGCAAGCGATGATGTAAATGACCAAGTGCGCGTAGCAACACCGAAACGTGCGAGGGAACTTGGCTCAAGCTACATCGTAGTTGGACGTAGTATTACAAAAGCAGAAAATCCGCTTGAAGCGTATAAAACAGTAAAACAACAGTGGGAAGGTGTAACAGTATGAAAAAAGAAATCGCATCGCATTTATTAGAAATTGGAGCAGTATTTTTACAACCGAATGATCCATTCACTTGGTCTTCAGGTATGAAATCACCAATTTATTGTGATAACCGTTTAACTTTATCTTATCCAAAAGTACGTCAAGCGATTGCAGCTGGATTAGAAGAGTTAATTAAAGAGCACTTCCCAACTGTAGAAATTATTGCAGGAACAGCAACTGCTGGTATTGCGCACGCTGCATGGGTAAGCGATCGTATGGATTTACCAATGTGCTACGTACGTAGTAAAGCAAAAGGTCACGGTAAAGGGAACCAAATCGAAGGAAAAGCTGAAAAAGGTCAAAAAGTCGTAGTAGTAGAAGACTTAATTTCAACTGGCGGTAGTGCAATTACATGTGTAGAAGCACTTCGCGAAGCTGGATGTGAAGTATTAGGAATCGTATCAATCTTCACATATGAGTTAGAAGCAGGAAAAGAAAAACTAGAAGCAGCTAACGTAGCATCATATTCTTTAAGTGATTACAGTGCATTAACTGAAGTTGCAGCAGAAAAAGGTATGATTGGACAAGCTGAAACGAAAAAATTACAAGAGTGGCGTAAAAATCCAGCTAACGAAGCTTGGATCACAGCGTAACACGAAAAAAGACGACCGCGGGGGAACGCGGTCGTTTTTTTATATCATTGTTATAATTTCATGTAACGAACAGATAGTAGGAATATCGTACTTGAGTTGTGAGTTATCCCGATTCAACCATATCCCTTGCATCCCAGCTGCTGTACTACTAATCGCATCAGTCTCTAATCGATCGCCAATATAATAGCAATCTTTCATTTCAAGGTTCGATTGTAATACGGTTCTGTGAAAAATTTCAGGATCTGGTTTCGATATACCAAGTTCACTAGAAGTAAATATATATTTGAAAAAAATCTATAATACCATTTCTTTCAGCAGCCTCATAATCAAGTAAAGTTCCATCAATATCAAAGAAAATCATATTACAATCTCCTTAACTACTTAGTGCTTTCTGCAAGCTTATATCTTTTTACAAACAATAGAGTCACATAAGAAACAATAAATGAGAAAATGCTATACATGCCGACCCAAAAGAAAAATTTTGGAGTAAAGGCGATAACACCTATTATTAAAAAACTAGCAAACGTTACAATCGGCATTACGTAATACGTTTTCGTTTTGCGTGTTCCAATAACAGATACGATAAAGATAAATAATGGACAAATTAATAAGACGAAAATCAATTCATTCATAGGTATGTCCCCTTTTCTAATTGCAGTAATCTGTTTCTCGTAAACGTTTTGAAAAAATTACTCTCCTAATATAATTTCGCTGAGTAATAACGAATCCCTCTTGAAAACTGATAATTCATGATGAATTTTACAAGCAAAAAACGTAAGCAAGAGAACACTTGCTTACGTTATAGGATAAACATCGCAACGATCGTGGTGACAATTAAACCGATAACAACCGGTAAAAAGTTTCGGCGTGCCAGTTCAAATGGATCTACCTTGCAAATTGCAGCAGCAGGAATAAGTGCCCAAGGAATTAACGTCCCGCCCCCGGTCCATATAGCTGCAATTTGCCCGAGTGCTGTTAATGTAGCTGTTCCATGGCCAAGTGCTGTTCCAAAAAGATTGGCAATGGAACCAGCAAGTGATATACCTGAAAAACCTGATCCATCTAAGCCGGTAATGACACCCACGATGGTTAATGTCCCTGCCGATACATATTGATTTAAAGGAACAGTTTGAGATAAAGCGATGCCTAAGTCGTTAATGATTCCGTGTGAACCTTTCGGTAAATAGTCTCCGATAATTTTCACAAAGCCACTATCTCCTAAATAAAAGAGTGCAGCGATAGGAATAACTGGTCCGAAAATTTTAAAGCCAAATTGGAGCCCTTCTATGAAATAATCGGTTGTTTTATTCAGTCCATTACCTTTGTAGGCGATGAGAGAAATGATGATAATCATAATAACAGTTGTTCCGCCGATAAGTGCAGTTGCGTCGCTTCCTTGTAGTTTAAATTGAATCATGCAAAGGATATCAATGATATATACGATAGGGATACAAATAGCGAGCCATTTCTTTGTGCGAGGAGATAATGAAGTGAGCGTTTTAGAAGACTCAGTTGATAGAATAGATTCTTGTATAGCTAAGCCTGTATGAAACTCTTTTCGTAAGAAGAAAAAAGCGACGGAAGTTGTCACAACGCCCATAACGATAACGAGTGGAACACTTGCAGATACGACGCTGGAAACAGGGAGACCAGCAGCGTCTGCGGTTAATTTTGGTGCGCCTTGTATAACGAAGTCGCCGGATAAAGCAATCCCATGACCGAATAAGTTCATAGCAATTGCTACTCCAATTGGGGGGAGACCGACGCGTACAGCAACCGGTAATAAAATAGCTCCCATTAAGGCGACAGCGGGAGAAGGCCAAAAGAAGAAAGAAATTGTCATCATCAAAAGGCCAATAATCCAGTAGGCGAGGGTAGGGGTACGGATCATCTTTGTAAATGGTGAAATCATTGTATCATTTATACCGGTATGAACGAGTAAATTGCTCATGGATACAATAATAGAAATGATTAATATAGTTGGTAATAGCTCAGTAATGGCGTAAATAAAACTTTGAAAAATGCCGCTAACGGCAAGAGGGATAGAACTTGTAGCAGTTAATGCTAATAAAAAGATAAAAACGATACAAATAATTGTAGTATCTTTCCGGAGAATAAAAAAGGTAATAATAGTGAGTAAACAAATAACATAGAGAGCGTGTAATAGCGTTAATTCAACTCCCATAACATTCACATCCTTAGGCAATCGTGTAGTTTATTGTATGAAAGTAGGGAAAGTATGTGAGTATAAGAAACAGAAAAAAAGGTAAAATTTCATGTACTGCAATGGTAAGGATAAAAAATGGATGTTACAATACAATTAATCCTAAAAATGGAATTCAAGGAGGGCTTATGCACAAAAAAATTGGATTTTTGGGATTTATCATATCTTGTAGTCTATTAATCATTTTAAAGCTATTTACAAACAATGAATGGATAAGTATTATACCTGTTTTCGGGTTTGTATTTATACTTTTATATAACTGGGATGGTATGAAACAATACAGTAAAAAGTATCGGAATTATGATAGGTATCATCGTTGTTTGCTCATTGTTCGCAGGGGTTATTTTAATAGAGGGTCAGAAACAAATGGAGAAAATGTCTATTTTTCAAGAATGGATGTCTTCTGCAAACGGTCTTTATCTTGTAATTATAGTTGTTATTTTTCTAAGAATTGTTATAAGTATAGCAAGTTACATATTAAAGGAGAAGTAGAATGGGGGAGTACGAATGAGAGAAAAAATAGGATATTATGGTGTGCTAGTTTGTTTACTATTATCAATTATTTCAGGACAATTTCTTAACAGTGAATGGGTACCAGTTATATTATGTATAGGAGTATTGATTTTTGCTCCTATGTATCGCTGGAATGAATGGAAAGCATATAGTCGAAAAAAGAAAATGGTTTTCAGCATCGAATTTGTCATTATAATCAGCACAATTCCGTTTTTGTTATGGAAAGGAAATGAGATAATAGATGGAATTGTAATGTTTCAAGGGTGGTTGTTTATTGCGAAAATGCTATATTTAATATGCATTTTAATGTTGGTAGTGGTAGTCACTAAAATAGTAAACGAAAAGCTATTCGTTAATGAATAAAAGAAAATGCCACCTTATTCGGTGGCATTTCCTCATTTTACTGCATGAGTTTTTTGCATCTTTTTAATTAAACGAATTTGTCCACGATGATTGATTTCATCTTCAAAAACGTGAAACCACTTAAAATAGTTATTTGCTGGTTTGTCATACCAAAAGTCTGTCGTTTTAAATAACCATTCATCAGGTAATGATTGAAATATTGCAATCGTTTTGGAACGTACTTCTTGTAATGTATTGATGTAAAATTCTATAGCGTTTCCTTTTATTTTCTCACGCCCAAGATCGCCTAATTCAATTCCAGGTAACCAGCGTTCTAATTCAGCCTCCGTTGGTTCACGGTCTTCAAAAGTATGAATCTGGTAGTAAAATTCAATAGCGGCCATATGATACAAAAGCATGCCAATTGAATTTGCTTCCTCATCATATAAATAATCAAGTTCTCCAATTGTTAAGCCTTCCACCGCTTGTATTGTTGTATAGCGAGCGTAATTCATCATGGAAACAAGTTTGGAAAATTCAGGCTGTAAACCATCTATCTTGTCGATTACAAAGTTCAATTGAAATTCCCCCTTTTAAAACAATTACTCCAGAGAAAGAATTCTATGTGCAGAGAAAAACTCCTTTTAAAAAGGCCATGATTTTAACAAGGGATTACAATTAGTTCTCTATTTGATTTTGTAATAACTTCATATCCGTCTTTTGTAATGACGATATCATCTTCAATTCTACAACCGCCCCAGTTCGGTATGTAAATGCCCGGTTCAACTGTAACAACCATACCTTCTTTTAATGTAGCTTTACTTTCTTGGGATAAGCGAAGAGGTTCATGTATTTCTAAGCCAAGACCATGACCAGTAGAATGACCAAAATATTGACCATATCCACAATCTGTAATGTAGTTTCTTGTTACATCATCGATACTTTTCGCAGTTTCTCCAGGCTTAATCGCTTCAGTCCCACGTTTTAACGCTTCTCGTACAACATTGTATATTTTTTTGAATTCTTCCGATGGTTCCCCTATTGCTACGGTACGTGTTATATCGGAACAATATCCGTCGTAAAGTGCACCAAAGTCTAATGTAACGATGTCGCCTCGTTCAATTATTTTATTTGATGCAACTCCATGTGGAAGAGAAGAACGAACACCAGAAGCTACAATAATTTGGAATGAAGAAGATGTGGCCCCTTTTTTTCGCATGGAAAATTCTAACTCATCTCGAACGTCAGTCTCGCTTATTCCAGGCTTTAGAAATGTAACAATATGGTGAAATGCTTCGTCAGCGATCGTAGCTGCGATTTTCATTGTTTCTATTTCAGATGTGTCTTTAATAAGTCGAATATCTTCAATAATCTCACACACTGGAACCATTTCTATATGTATATATTTTTGTAGTTTCTTAAATTGTTGCAAAGTCATATTATTGTCTTCTATGCCAAGTTTTTGAATTTTTAATTTTGATACTTGATTTGCAACTTCTTCTTCTAAATTTCCTTTATGCATAATAATTTCTGCTGCTTTTATTTCCGTTTTTGCTTGATCTACGTAACGGAAATCAGTAATGAAAATAGCTTTATGCGCAGCGATTAAGACAACGCCTGCGCTACCTGTAAAGTTTGTTGCGTATTGACGGTTTTCTTTTTTTGTAATAAGTAACCCGTCGATTCCGTAATTATGTAGTTGTTTTTGGATGTTAGTTATTCTTACATTCATTTTAATTCCTCCTTTTTACATTAATAAAGCAAGAATTGTGCCAGTATATTTATTTAGAATAAAAGAGAAGAGGGTAGCTGTGTGTCAAAAAAACTAGACGAATGTAAAATAAATATATATAAAATTTTTACAGTAAGTTTTTATGTGAATGAACAATAATATAAACTCGCAAACGAAAATCTTTTTAATTTAAATATTATATTTTTTGTATAAATGGATTAATTTAATTGGTATAATAAGGGATTGTTACGTTTTTTATAGGTAAAGGGATGTAACGAAAAAAACTGGGTTAAGGAATGTGAGTGTATGAAGAAATTAAGTAAAGTAATGTCATTTTGTTTGGCCGCTAGTATGCTTGTTATAACGGGGTGTGAAACAAGTGAACACAAAGTTCAAGTAAATGAAACGATTGAACAGCTTGATGAAGCGCCAGAAGTGACAGAAAAAGAAGCGGAAAAGATTGTAAGAAAGAGTGTAGATGGAATAGCAAATGCGTTTAGTGAGATGGAAAAAGAAAATGGATGGAGCCGAAATAATCCTGGGGATTTAGAGACAGCTAAAAAAGGAGTTAAAGGATTGGTTTCAGAAAAGTTTGTAGAGAATCAGCTTCCTGAATTGCTTGCTAACTTTAATAGATCGAGAGAGACTGATATGTTACCATTCCCAAATTATTTTCAAACTGAAATAAGATTTTCTTCTTCACAAGATAAAGAAAATTTAACGGTACATACATTAAGTTTAGAAGATGAAATAGGTCATGCGGCCCAAGATTGGGAATTTCATTTGGTGTATAAAGAAGGGGAATGGTTAATGGATAAATGGTCATTCGTTTTTCCTGAAGATTTAAAACTTACAAAAGAAGAAGCAAATAGAATTTTAAAAATGCCAGACGATAAGAATGTGTCATTTGTAAGTGAAGAAAATAGTGGCGATAAGAAATACATATTCAAAGATAGTAACGGATTAATTACTGTAAATGCGAAAACATCTCTTATTTCATACAATGTAGATAAAAATAGGTATGAAAAGGTAACGAAAGAAAGAAATATTCAAGAAACAGAACAAGTACAGAGAAAGGATTCGAGTGCGTATACAGGCTCAAAAGAAGAGAAACAATCGCAAAAAGAATCTTCTTCAAAGATAGATAGAGCAAATGTTTTAAGTGAATTAGCTGCTATAGATAAACAAGAAAAACATACGAATGCTATGTCAACCAATGATATAGTAAATGAAATAGAAGGAAATTATGAACTGTGGGATAATAAACTAAATGAAATTTACAGTACATTAAAAAGTACGATGTCACCTGATGCGTTTCAGTCGTTAAAAACGAAACAAATTGCGTGGGTTAAAGAAAAAGAAAGTAAAGTTAAAGCAATTGGTACTGATACAAATAACGGAACGATGAGGCGTATAGAAGCTTCAGAAGAGAAATATAAGATGACAAAAGCAAGATGTTATGAATTAGTAAATGGGTATATGAACTAGTGTGAACGAATATAAAAAATGCGTTGCTTATAAGCAACGCATTTTTGTATTTACGCTTTTAATTTCATTACAATATCAGCATCTGGTGTTACATATACGGTTTGCTGATTGTCGTACGTAACAAAACCAAGTTTTGCACCACTCGGTTTTTTGACATGGCGTATTTTGGTGAAATCAACAGGTACAGAGCTAGACTCTTTCGCTTTACTGTAATAGGCAGCAATTTTGGCAGCTTCTAGTAAAGTTTCTTCAGCAGGCTCTAAAGAACGAATGACAACGTGAGAGCCAGGTATGTCTTTCGTATGTAACCAAATTTCATCACGGCGGGCAAACTTCGTTGTTAAATAATCATTTTGTTTATTGTTTTTACCAACGAAAATCTCTGTGCCATCACTTGCTACATATTTATCTAATACTGGTTTAGTAGGCTTTTTCTTTGCGTTTTTCGTTTTGCGATTGCGCACATAACCTTCTTCAGCTAATTCCTCACGAATTTCTTCAATATCTTTTGAAGAAGCAGCTTCCATTTGTTGAAGTAAGCTATCAAAATAAAGAATTTCTTCATTTGTTTTTTCGATTTGTTCTTCTACAACAGCAACCGAATTTTTTGCTTTTTGATACTTTTGGAAATAGCGTTGTGCATTTTCAGATGGTGTTTTTAAAGGATCTAATGTGATTTTTACAGTTCCACCATCCTCATCGTAATAATTAACGACCTCAATATCTTTATCGCCCTTTTTTAAAGCGTACATATTGGCTGTAAGTAGCTCTCCAAATAGTTGATATTTATCTGCTTTTCCAGCATCTTGCAGTGTTTTTTCGAGTTTAATGAGTTTTTTCTCGTTTTTATTTTTTTCGTTTTGCATAAAGCGTTCTAAATCATGAGCTTGTTGTTTTACACGATCACGTTCTGCTTTGCCAAAGAAGAAACGATCTAACAATTCGCTCACTGATGAGAATGTTTTTTCTTCTCCTTGCAAGTGTGTAAGAGGGAAAAGATAAAAGAATTCTTTTCCATTTGCAGTAATCATTGTAGGTGTATATGCATGAGATAGTAATGGTGTTTGTATAGAGAAAAATGCTTCTGATAATGCTTTCTCGTTTACCATACCGGCTTTCTTTACTACTTCTTTTGCAAATAATGGGGATATTCCCATGAAAGCACCAACGAGTTGTTTATCCATATTTCCAGATAGAAAGTCTAGCGGTCTAATAAAATCATCTGCGGTTTCAATTTGCAGAGGATTGATTTTATGTTGGGCTGGTGGCGCGACGTACTCAGCACCAGCATATACAGTTCGGTGACGGTTTACGGCTAATGAAACGTGTTTTAAGCTATCTAAAATCACGTTTGTTTTCGTATCTAATAAGATAATGTTACTATGTCGTCCCATTATTTCAATTACTAATGTTTTTAATGATTCGTCTCCGATTTCATTACGACTGCGAACTGTAATTTGAATAATGCGTTCTAAGTCGATTTGTTCAATTTTTTCAATAAACCCACCTTCTAAATGTTTGCGAAGAAGCATACAGAACATCGGCGGTATTGCTGGCGAATCGTAGTTTTGATTCGTTAAGTGCATACGCGCATATGTAGGATGAGATGAAAGAATTAGTTTTTGGTTCTTTCCATTCGCTCGAATATGTAATAAAATCTCGTATTTTGAAGGTTGATATATTTTGGAAATTCTTCCTGTGTAAAGAGAATTTTCAATTTCATGTGTAATCGCTCTTGTAAATAATCCATCGAATGCCATAAATGAACACTCCTTTCTAACTAAATGTTAATTATAGCATTTTTTTGGACGAGGCTGAATAAGCTTTCAATAGAGTATGTCTGGAATCAGGAGGTCGATAGCAGGATGAACTGGTATGGAATGCGAGCACATGAAGTGGAAGAGAGAACGAATACGAATGTAAAGGTTGGACTTACAGAGAAAGAAGCAGAAGGGCGAGTAAAGAAATTTGGTACTAATGAATTAGAAGAAGCAAAAAGGCCTTCTGCACTAATGGTATTTTTAGCACAGTTTAAAGATTTCATGGTACTCGTTTTGTTTGGAGCAACAATTGTTTCTGCGTTTTTAGGTGAATACATTGATTCTATTGCTATTGTTGCCATTGTTATTATCAATGGTATTCTCGGCTTTTTTCAAGAAAGAAAAGCTGAAAAATCATTGGAAGCTTTAAAGGAACTAGCTGCCCCGCAAGTTACTGTAATGCGGAATGGAAAGTGGGTAAAAGCACCATCTAAAGCACTTGTTTTAGGTGATATTATTAAGTTTTCCAGTGGTGATCGTATTGGGGCTGATGTGCGTCTTGTTGAGGCATCAAGTTTATATATTGAAGAGTCTGCTTTGACAGGGGAGTCCGTACCTGTACAAAAGAAGGTAGAAGCACTGCAAGGGCAAGATGTTGCAATTGGGGATCAAAAAAATATGGCTTTTATGGGGACAATGATTACGCGAGGATCTGGTACAGGAGTCGTTGTAGCAACTGGTATGAATACAGCGATGGGGCAAATTGCAAATATGTTGCAAAATGCAGAGCAAATGGAAACGCCACTGCAAAGAAGGTTAGAACAGCTCGGAAAAATATTAATTATTGTAGCTCTTATTTTGACAGCGCTCGTTGTATTGGCTGGTGTGTATCAAGGGAATGAAGTATATCATATGTTTTTAGCTGGCGTATCGCTAGCTGTTGCGGCTATTCCAGAAGGATTGCCAGCAATTGTTACAGTAGCTTTATCACTTGGTGTACAGCGTATGATAAAAAAGAGAGCAATTGTAAGGAAGTTACCGGCCGTAGAAACGTTAGGCTGCGCTTCTGTTATATGCTCTGATAAAACGGGAACAATGACACAAAACAAAATGATGGTAACACATATGTGGTCAGGCGGAGAATTGTGGAAAGTGACAGGGCAAGGATATGAACCTAATGGCTCTTTTATGAAAGGTGAAAAAGAAGTGAATCCAGCTAAGACAAAATCACTTTATCAGCTACTTACATTTGGTTCACTATGTAACAATGCAAATATTATTCAAAAGAAAAAGGCGTACGTATTAGATGGGGATCCAACAGAGGGAGCGCTTGTAGCTGCAGCAATGAAAGCTGGGATAACACGTGAGGCATTGAAAGGGAAATTTGAAATTATTCGTGAATTTCCATTTGATTCAACTCGAAAAATGATGAGTGTTATTGTACGAGATCGAGAGGGGAAAAAGTTTATTGTTACGAAAGGAGCACCGGATGTTCTTTTGCAAATGAGTCAAACAATCTTATGGGGGGATAAGCAGCAGCCGTTAAGTGAGCTATATAGAAAAGAAGTACAGGCGGCTATTCATAGCTTAGGTAGTCAAGCGCTTCGAACAATTGCAGTTGCGTTTAAACCTTTAAAAGTCACGGATTCTATTGAACATGAAAGAGACGTTGAAAAAGATTTTATGTTGGTTGGGATACAAGGTATGATTGACCCGCCAAGGCCAGAAGTCGCGCAGGCGGTAAAAGAGTGTAAAGAAGCTGGTATTCGAACAGTAATGATTACAGGTGATCATAAAGTGACAGCAATGGCGATTGCTGAACAATTAGGAGTTTTACCACCAGATGGACGCGTTGTTGAAGGAGTAGAACTCGCGAATATGGATGTGGAGGAATTAGAAAATGTTGTAGAAGATACGTACGTATTCGCTCGTGTATCACCTGAGCATAAATTGAAAATTGTTAAAGCATTGCAAAATCAAGGACATATAGTAGCGATGACAGGTGATGGAGTGAACGATGCTCCAGCTATAAAAACAGCGGATATTGGGATAGCGATGGGGATTACAGGGACAGATGTTGCAAAAGAAGCCTCTTCACTTGTTTTACTAGATGATAATTTTGCTACAATTAAGTCAGCGATTAAAGAAGGAAGAAATATATACGAGAACATACGTAAGTTCATTCGCTACTTATTGGCGTCAAATGTTGGAGAAATTTTAGTTATGTTATTTGCGATGTTACTTGCATTACCACTGCCGATGGTTCCTATTCAAATTTTATGGGTGAACTTAGTTACTGATGGTTTACCAGCGATGGCATTAGGTTTGGATAAGGCTGAAGGAGATGTGATGAAGAGAACACCGCGTCACCCGAAAGAAGGGGTATTCGCTAGAGGGCTTGCGTGGAAAATAATAAGTCGAGGGTTTTTAATTGGAGCAGTGACGTTAGTGGCGTTTATTATTGCGTATAACCAACATCCAAATGAACTGAAATATGCACAAACTGTAGCGTTTGCGACGTTGGTACTTGCACAGCTTATTCATGTATTTGATTGTCGTAGTGAGCATTCTGTCTTTCACCGT
The DNA here is from genome assembly GCF_900100505.1 of Bacillus sp. cl96. NCBI lineage: Bacteria > Bacillati > Bacillota > Bacilli > Caryophanales > Bacillaceae > Bacillus > Bacillus sp. cl96. Next base: position 169,031 of record NZ_FNDM01000009.1, on the reverse strand, counting down.
AATCCATTTGGGAACGTGTATTTAGTAGGGGCGGTTATTATTTCGTTACTACTTATGCTAGTGGTTATATATTATCCACCGTTACAACCGATCTTTAGCACAATGCCGATACAAGCAAGAGATTGGTTATTAATTGGAGGTTTGTCATCAATTCCGACTTTCTTACTAGTAGGTTCTTTATTAACAGGGAAAAAGGCTAAGAAGAAAAAGCCAATGTTATATAAGAAGGGATTAAACTTGAAATAGTCAATGTTATGAAAATGTGATATAATTTACAGAAGGTAGTAGAGCCTTGTCTCTATTACCTTTTTCATTGAGTTATTTTATGGCTTGGATGTGATAAAAATGATTTCTAGTATGACAGGGTTTGGAAGATCGAAAGTAGAAAGTGATACTTTTCAAATTACAGTAGAAATGAAATCGGTGAACCACCGTTTTTTAGAGATGAGTATTCGACTTCCTAAGCAAATGATGGTATTTGAGGACAAAATTCGTAAAATAATTGCACAGCAAGTTCGACGTGGACGCATCGAAGTGTCTATTAGTATAGCAGGTGAAGGACTTGTTGAAAGAAAATTAAGTGTGAATTGGTCACTTCTTGAGCAGTACCAATCGATGATGGAAGATATAAAAGGGAAATTTCAATTACAAGATTCTATTACACTTCAGCAATTAATGGCAATGCCAGAAGTAACAGCAATTGAAGAAATAGAAAATGTAAATGAACATTTTGAGAACAGTTTATATGAGGCTGTTCGTCAAGCTGCTCATATGTTGAAAACGATGAGAGATGGCGAAGGAGAACGATTACATAAAGATATAGCGTATCGTTTACAAGAGATTAGCAATTGTGTAAATGCGATTATTCCACATGCACCAATTGTTACACAAAAATATCGTGAACGATTAGAAAATCGCTTAAAAGAATTACATAATCAAGATCTAGATGAACAAAGATTGCTAACAGAAGTCGCAATCTTTGCAGAGCGTTGTGATATTCATGAAGAGTTAGTTCGTTTGCAAAGTCATTTAGAGCAATTTCGTGAAACATTGCAGATTGAAGAGCCTGTTGGAAGGAAAATGGATTTCATCGTGCAAGAGATGCATAGAGAAATTAATACGATTGGTTCTAAGGCAAATGACTTAACAATTTCAAAATATGTTGTAGAAATGAAAAATAACCTTGAAAAAATTCGTGAACAAGTACAAAATATTGAGTAGCTTTCAAAAAATATATAAAGTTATACGTGGTGGAGAAATCGGATAGACTTACTAGGAGGCGCAAACTATGGCCATGCGGTTTTTAAATATTGGATACGGAAATATTGTATCTGCTCATCGAATTATTGCTATTGTAAGTCCGGAGTCAGCTCCTATTAAACGAACAGTACAAGAAGCACGCGAACATAATGCTTTGCTTGATGCTACGTATGGGAGAAAAACAAGGGCGGTTATTGTTATGGATGATGGGCATGTTGTATTAAGTCCAATTCAACCAGAGACGATTGCACATCGTTTGAATAATAAAGAAGATTTAAGTGAGGAAGGGTAGGTTTTACATATTTATGAGAAGTAGAAGAGGATTGCTCATCGTTCTTTCAGGGCCTTCTGGGGTTGGAAAAGGGACGGTTCGTAAAGAGCTGTTTAGCCATGAGGATACACGTTTTCAGTACTCTATTTCAGTAACGACACGTAAGCCGCGTGAAGGTGAAGTAGATGGTGTGGATTATTTCTTTAAAGAAAGAGAAGAATTCGAGGAAATGATTCGTAATGAAAAATTACTTGAGTGGGCTGAGTTCGTAGGTAATTATTACGGAACACCGATTGACTATGTTGAAAAAACATTACAAGAAGGAAAAGATGTATTCTTAGAAATTGAAGTGCAAGGAGCAATTCAAGTTAAGAAAGCTTTCCCAGAAGGTGTATTTATTTTCTTAGCACCTCCAAGTTTATCTGAACTAAAGAGCCGTATTGTCGGACGTGGTACAGAGACTGAAGATGTTATTGAAAATCGTTTAACTGTAGCGAAAGAAGAAATCGAGATGATGGACGCTTACGACTATGTAGTAGAAAACGATCAAGTTGAATTAGCTTGTGATAGAATTAAAGCAATTGTGGTTGGCGAACATTGCCGCCGCGAAAGGGTAGCAAAATATTATAAAGAAATGACGGAGGGTCTATAATTATGTTAAATCCATCAATTGACTCATTACTACAAAAAATCGATTCTAAGTACACTTTAGTAACAGTGGCTGCAAAACGCGCACGTGAAATGCAACTTGCTAATAACTGTGTTGTAGAAAAACCTGTTTCTCATAAATGTGTAGGTAAAGCATTAGAAGAAATCGATGCAGAAGCATTAAGCTACGTACCAAGTGAAGATAAAGTAGCTGAATAAGCCTTTGCCTTCGACAAAATAAAACATAGACTTTATAATTTTCTATGTAACGGTAACAACCTATTTACAAGTAGGTTGTTATTTTTTTACGAAAGGAATGAAATATCGGTACTGACGAGCTGAGAATTCTATTTCAGTATTATAAGTTTGAAAAAGAAAGAGGACGAGTCATATGCTAAAAGGGAAAAAGATACTTTTATGTGTAACAGGAGGCATTGCGGTTTTTAAAGCAGCTGCGTTAACGAGTAAATTGACACAATCTGGCGCGATTGTCAAAGTAATGATGAGTGAGTCGGCAATGAAGTTTGTTACGCCTCTTACATTCCAAGCGCTTTCTCGCCATGATGTATATACGGATACATTCGATGAGAAAGACTCAGCTGTTATTGCTCATATTGATTTAGCAGATTGGGCGGATGTTGTACTTGTCGCACCTGCTACTGCCAATTGTATTGGAAAGTTAGCTGGTGGTATTGCAGATGATATGATTACAACTACTTTGTTAGCTACTACAGCTCCGGTATGGATTGCGCCTGCTATGAATGTGCATATGTATGAAAATAAAATAGTTCAAAAAAATATGATGACATTGAAAACGCTAGGATATACATTTATTGAGCCTGGGGAAGGCTTTTTAGCATGTGGATATGTAGCGAAGGGACGACTAGAAGAACCTGAAGCAATTATTGCACGGTTAGAGGAAGCTTTCTCAGAACACAAACCATTGCAGGGAAAAAGAATATTAATAACTGCTGGCCCAACACGTGAAAAGGTTGATCCAGTTCGTTTTATGACGAATTTTTCTTCTGGGAAAATGGGGTATGCGATTGCGGAAGTGGCAGCGAATTTAGGCGCTGATGTTATACTCGTTTCAGGACCGACAGCATTAAATCCACCGTTACATGTAACGACAGTGCAAGTGGAATCTGCACAAGATATGTTAGAAGCAGTTCTTCAACATTATCAAAACGTAGACGTTGTCATTAAAACAGCAGCAGTTGCAGATTATCGTCCGAAATATGTGCATGAGAATAAAATGAAAAAGCAAAATGGTGATGCTGTCATTGAACTTGAAAGAACGGTGGATATTTTAAAAACATTAGGTCAGAAAAAGGATAAACAGTTACTTATCGGTTTTGCTGCTGAAACGACAAATGTAGAGGAATATGCAACGAAAAAACTACGTGAGAAAAATGCAGATATGATTGTCGCGAATGACGTAAAAGCGCAAGGAGCTGGATTTGGCACGGATACGAATATTGTAACAATGTATAGAAAAGATGGAAAAGTTATTGAGTTGCCACTTTTAATGAAAAAAGAGGTAGCTCGTGAAATATTGAAGCAAATTGAAATGATGTTAGAAGATGATCGTTTATGAAATTTGCAAGTGTAATTGTTGATGTACCTGCCCGTCAGACAGATCGACCATTTGATTACATTATTCCTAAAAAATGGGAAGATATTATACAGACAGGAATGCGTGTGGTAGTTCCGTTTGGGCCAAGAAAATTGCAAGGTTTTATTATTGGGATTAAAGATTCGGTGGATGTAGAAAGTAAGAAGTTAAAGACAATCCATGAAATATTAGATGTAACACCGGTTTTAAATGATGAATTATTAAAGCTTGGATATTGGCTTACAAGTGAAACGTTATGCTACATGATTTCAGCTTTTCAAGTGATGCTTCCAACTGCGATAAAAGCAACGTATAAAAAACGTCTACAACTTTGTAAACAGGAAGAAATAGCACCAGAAATACTATATTTATTTCAGGATAAAGAAGCAATTGATTTTGAAGTAATCGAGCAACAGCCACATTTATACCGAACTATTCAGCAAGAAATTAAAAATGGTACGGTTGAAGTCGTTTATCAAGTGAAAGATAAAGTACAAAAGAAGAAGCAAAGAGTGGTTCAGCCGGAGTTGCCAGAAGATAAATTGGAATTAGCGGCATTTGAACTGAAAAGTAAAAAACAACAAGATGTACTTTATTATTTTGTGGAAAATTATAAAAGTACACCGTTGAAAGTAATTACAGAAGAGTTGCAAATAACAGATGCTCCAATAAAAGCACTTGTTAAAAAGGGATTCATTTCAGAAAAGTATGTGGAAGTATACCGAAATCCGTATGACGATGATGATTTTGAACAAACAAAACCATTTCCACTTACGGAGGAACAAAAACAAGTTATTACACCGATTTTATCATCAATTACAAATGAAACTTATAATCCATTTTTGCTATATGGTGTTACAGGAAGTGGAAAGACAGAAGTATATTTACAATCTATAGCAGCAGTGCTCAAGAAAGGAAAAGAAGCTATCGTTCTTGTTCCTGAAATTGCACTAACGCCCCAAATGGTGGATCGTTTTAAAGGTAGGTTTGGCTCGCAAGTTGCAGTTCTTCATAGTGCGTTGTCTGTTGGAGAAAAGTATGACGAGTGGCGTAAGATTTTAAGAAAAGAAGTGAAAGTTGTAGTTGGTGCGCGTTCAGCTGTTTTTGCGCCTTTTGAGAATTTAGGGATTATTATTATTGATGAAGAGCATGAATCAAGTTACAAACAAGAAGATAATCCGAGGTATCATGCAAGAGATGTAGCTGTCTGGAGAGGACAATATCATAAATGTCCTATCGTTCTTGGTAGTGCGACACCAACACTTGAATCGTTTGCAAGGGCGAAAAAAGGTGTTTATGAACTATTAACAATGGAAAAACGTATGAATGAACAAGCTTTACCAACGGTAGAGATTGTTGACATGCGAGAAGAACTTCGTGACGGGAATCGATCAATGTTTTCTAAGGCGCTGCATGAAAAAATAGCAGATCGATTAGAAAAGAAAGAACAAATGGTACTCTTTTTAAATAGAAGAGGTCATTCTACATTTGTTATGTGCCGTGATTGTGGGTATGTTGTCCAATGTCCGCATTGTGATATTTCATTGACATATCATAAAATGAATCATCGTTTAAAATGTCATTATTGTAGTTACGAAGAGAATATGCCAACTGAGTGTCCAGCTTGTCAAAGTACATACATTCGTTTCTTTGGTACAGGTACACAAAAGGTAGAAGAAGAAATTACAAAACTATTTCCAGAGGCGCGAGTCATTCGAATGGATGTAGATACGACAAGTCGAAAAGGAATGCATGAAAAATTATTAAAGGCGTTTGGGGAAGAAAAAGCAGATATATTACTTGGAACACAAATGATTGCTAAAGGATTAGATTTTCCGAAAGTAACGCTCGTTGGGGTTTTAACTGCAGATACGATGCTTCACTTACCTGATTTTCGGGCGAGTGAAAAGACATATCAGTTATTGACGCAAGTAAGTGGACGAGCGGGTAGACATGAATTGCCAGGGGAAGTTGTGATTCAAACGTATACGCCAGAACATTACAGTATAGAGTTAGCGAAGAACCAACAATATGATGTGTTTTTTGACCAAGAAATGCAAATGAGACGAACAAGACAATATCCCCCATATTACTATGTTGTACTCGTAACTGTATCTCATCCAGAATTATTAAAAGCGGTACAAGTGACGGAAAAAATTGCCTCGTATTTACGAACGCATTGCTCACAGCAAACAATGGTGCTAGGACCAGTTGCTTCAGCGATTCCAAGGATAAAAGATAGATATCGTTATCAATGCATGATAAAATACAAACGGGAACCAAACTTAAAGAACGTGCTCAAAATGGTAAATGAACATTATCAAGCAGAAATGCAAAAAGAGCTACAAATCTCAATTGATTTTAATCCAACAATGTTAATGTAGCGGAGGGAAATATGGCAGTTTTAGAAATAATAAAGCATCCAAATGAAGTGTTAGAAACACCATGCGAAAGAGTAATTAACTTTGATAAAAAGTTAGTGAAATTGTTGAAAGATATGCATGAAACAATGTTAATTGCGGACGGAGTCGGTTTAGCTGCGCCTCAAGTAGGTGTAAGCTTGCAAGTAGCGGTTGTTGATGTCGATGATGATACTGGGAAAATCGAGTTAATCAATCCATCAATATTAGAAAAACGTGGTGAACAAGTAGGTCCCGAAGGCTGTTTAAGCTTCCCGGGACTTTATGGTGAAGTAGAACGTGCCGATTATATTAAAGTAAGAGCGCAAAATCGCCGTGGGAAAGTATTCTTATTAGAAGCGGAAGGATTTTTAGCGCGTGCAATTCAACATGAAATTGATCATTTACACGGTGTTTTATTTACATCGAAAGTGACAAGATATTATGAAGAAAACGAACTAGAATAGGTGTTAAAAGGAGCGGTTTTTAAATGATAAAAGTAGTGTTTATGGGAACACCGGACTTTTCAGTGCCGGTGCTTCGTCGTCTTATTGAGGATGGCTATGAGGTAGTAGGTGTTGTGACGCAACCTGATCGTCCAGTAGGTAGAAAAAAAGTATTAACACCTACACCTGTTAAAGTTGAAGCGGAAAAACATGGTATCCCTGTGTTACAGCCGTTAAAAATTCGTGAAAAAGATGAATATGAAAAAGTATTGGCATTAGAGTCAGATTTAATTGTAACAGCTGCATTTGGGCAGATTGTACCAAATGAAATTTTAGAAGCACCAAAGTATGGGTGTATTAATGTTCACGCTTCTTTACTTCCTGAACTTCGTGGTGGTGCACCAATTCATTATGCAATTATGGAAGGTAAAGAAAAAACAGGTATTACAATTATGTATATGGTAGAAAAATTGGATGCTGGTGATATCTTAACGCAAGTGGAAGTTGAAATTGAAGAGCGTGAAACGACAGGCTCATTATTTGATAAATTAAGTGAAGCAGGAGCACACCTTCTATCTAAAACAGTGCCTTTATTAATTCAAGGTAAGTTAGAACCGATTAAACAAAACGAAGAAGAAGTAACGTTTGCGTACAATATAAAACGTGAGCAAGAGAAAATTGATTGGACAAAAACAGGTGAAGAAGTATACAATCACATTCGCGGATTGAATCCATGGCCAGTTGCTTATACAACTTTAGCAGGACAAGTTGTTAAAGTATGGTGGGGGGAAAAAGTGCCTATAACTGAACCGGCTGAAGCAGGTACGATTGTTGCAATCGAAGAAGATGGTTTTGTTGTAGCAACGAGTAATGAAACAGGTGTTAAAATTACTGAATTGCAACCTTCTGGTAAAAAGCGTATGAGTTGTTCACAATTTTTACGTGGAACAAAACCTGAAATTGGAACGAAGTTAGGAGAAAATGCATGAGACAAAATGTTCGTGAATTAGCTCTTGATGGTTTAATTCAAGTGGAAAAAAGTGGTGCATATAGCAACTTACTTTTAAATAATCTAATTGAAAAAAGTGCAATTGATAGAAAAGATATTGGTTTATTAACTGAAATTGTATATGGAACGATTCAACGTCGTGACACATTAGATTATTATTTACAGCCTTTTTTAAAAAAGAAGGTTGAGGCGTGGGTAAGAGTATTGCTTCGCTTATCTTTATATCAAATGATTTATTTAGACCGAGTGCCAGAAAGAGCGGCTATTCATGAAGCGGTTGAGATTGCAAAGCGTCGCGGGCATAAAGGAATTGCTGGTATGGTGAACGGTGTATTACGTTCGATTCAGAGAGAAGGTGTACCTTCTGTAGATGAAATCAAGGATCCAGTAGAACGTCTTGCAATTACAACAAGTCATCCAGTTTGGCTTGTCCAAGAGTGGACTTCAGAATACGGTTTAGAAACTGCAGAAAAAATGTGCGAAGTAAACATGTTACCCCCTGTACCAACAGCGCGTGTGAATGTTGATAAGGTAACTGTAGAAGAAGCGATTGAGTTGTTAGCAAGTGAAGGTATAGAAGCAAAACGTGGTGACTTATCAGATGATGCTATTCAGATTGAAAGAGGAAATGTAGCGCATACAGAAGCGTTTAAAAAAGGATTTCTTTCTATTCAAGATGAAAGTTCTATGCTTGTAGCACGCGCTTTAGAACCGAATACGGGAGATGCAGTTCTTGATAGTTGTGCTGCTCCAGGCGGAAAAACAACGCATATCGCGGAACGATTAAAGGGAACTGGTAAGGTCATGTCCCTTGATTTACATGCACACAAAGTACGTTTAATTAAACAGCAAGCAGAGCGACTTGGTCTAGAAAATGTCGAAACTAAAGCGCTAGATGCTAGAAAAGTGCAAGAGCACTTTGCAAATGAAACGTTTGATAAAATATTGGTAGATGCACCGTGTTCTGGATTTGGTGTAATTAGACGTAAACCTGATATTAAGTTAGGAAAAGATAAAGGCGATAGTGAAAGATTATCGACGATTCAAATTGCAATACTAGAAAAAATAGCACCATTATTAAAACAAGGCGGTCGTCTTGTTTATAGTACGTGCACAATTGAGAAAATAGAAAATGAACAAGTAATAGAGAAATTTTTACAAGAACATCCTGAATTTGAATGGGATACTACGCTTAAAGAGCGTATGCCAGAAAAATTAACTCCGTATATTGATGAAGGTCAAGTGCAAATTTTACCGCATTATTTTGCGACGGATGGCTTTTATATTGCTTGTTTAAGGAAGAAGGTGTAGCATCATGGAAACGACTGTAAGAAAACAAAAGAAAAATTTAGAAACGAAGAAACCATCAATTTACTCTTTACAACTTCATGAAATGCAAGATTGGTTAAAGGAACAAGGAGAACCGAAGTTCCGTGCTGGACAAATTTTTGATTGGTTATATAAAAAACGTGTAAAAAATTATGAGGATATGTCAAACCTTTCTAAAGGATTGCGTGATAAATTGTCGAATTCCTTTGATATTACTACTTTAAAAACGTTAGTAAAACAAACGTCTTCGGATGGAACAATTAAATTCTTATTCCAATTATATGACGGATATTCTATTGAAACGGTATTAATGCGACACGAATATGGAAATTCCATTTGTGTAACAACGCAAGTTGGTTGTCGTATTGGGTGTACGTTCTGTGCTTCGACACTTGGTGGATTAAAGCGAAACCTAGAAGCTGGAGAAATCGTAGCGCAAGTAGTAGAAGTTCAGCGTGCGCTTGATGAAACAGAAGAACGTGTAAGTTCTCTTGTTGTTATGGGGATTGGAGAACCATTTGATAACTATGATAATTTAATGGGATTCTTACGCATCATTAACCATGAAAAAGGACTTCATATTGGTGCGAGACATATGACTGTTTCGACGAGTGGAATTATCCCGAAAATTTATAAGTTTGCTGAAGAAGATCTACAAATTAATTTTGCGATTTCATTGCATGCTCCAAACTCAGAATTACGTTCAAAATTAATGCCGATTAACCGTGCTTATAAATTACCAGATTTAATGGAAGCTATTAAATACTATGTAAATAGAACAGGGCGTCGTATTACTTTTGAATATGGATTATTTGGAGGAGAAAATGACCAAGTAGAGCATGCTGAAGAGCTTGCTGCGCTCTTAAAAGGTGTAAAATGTCATGTGAACTTGATTCCGGTAAACTACGTACCTGAACGTGATTATGTACGTACGCCACGTGAACAAATTTTCTTGTTCGAAAAAACGTTAAAAGATCGTGGAGTGAATGTAACGATTCGCCGTGAACAAGGTCATGATATTGATGCAGCCTGCGGTCAGTTGCGTGCGAAGGAGCGCAAAGAAGAGACGAGGTGACGAGATGAAAGCCGTATTTCTATCGGATAAAGGAAAAGTTCGTCAACATAATGAAGATAGTGCAGGAGTTTTTCACAATTTAGATGGAAATGTATTAGCGGTAGTAGCAGATGGAATGGGAGGTCATCGAGCTGGTGATGTAGCTAGCTCGATGGCCATTCAATTATTCCATGATTATTGGAAGCAAACACATAATATGAATGAGCCGAAAAAAGTAGAACAATGGTTACATACTAGTGTTGGGATTATTAATGAGCGTATATATGAATATGCTCAGCAAAATGCAGAATGTAATGGTATGGGAACAACGCTTATAATAGCTGTTTGTACACCAAGCTTTGTGACAATAGGGCATATAGGAGATAGTCGTTGCTATATGGTATCAGAAGGAGAAATGACGCTAGTAACGGAAGATCATTCGCTTGTAAATGAGCTTGTGAAACATGGTGAAATTTCAAAGGAAGACGCAGAGTATCATCCGAAAAAGAATGTGTTATTAAGAGCATTAGGAACAGAAGAAAAAGTTGGGTTAGATGTTAAAACGTTGGTGATTGAGGAAGATGATCAATTACTTCTTTGCTCTGATGGGTTATCAAACAAAGTTTCTATTGATGATATGCGACAAATTTTACAGTTAAATGAACAGCTTGAAGGTAAAGGGCAGTGTCTCATTCAATTGGCAAATGATCGCGGTGGAGAAGATAATATCACACTTGTTCTTATTGATTATGCGGGTTCGACAAACGAAAGTAGGTGAAGTGCAACGTGCTGATTGGAAAACGCTTAAATGACCGTTATAAGCTGCTGAAAATGATTGGTGGTGGCGGAATGGCCAATGTATATTTAGCTCATGATGATATACTTGGCCGAGATGTAGCGGTAAAAATATTAAGACTCGACTACTCAAATAACGAAGAGTTTATTAAACGTTTCCATCGAGAAGCGCAGTCTGTTACAACGTTGTCGCATCCAAATATTGTGAATATGTATGATGTCGGAGAAGAAGATGGTATATACTATCTTGTCATGGAATATGTACCAGGACAAACATTGAAGCAATACATAATTGAGCGAGGGATGTTACCTATAGGAGAAGCTCTTGATATTATGGAGCAGTTAACATCCGCTATGGCACACGCCCATCATTTTGAAATTGTGCATCGTGATATAAAGCCGCACAATATTTTAATTCGAGCTGATGGAATAATAAAAGTAACAGATTTTGGAATTGCGACAGCTACAAGTGCAACAACAATTACACATACAAATTCAGTGCTCGGTTCAGTCCATTATTTATCACCAGAACAGGCACGTGGCGGAATAGCAAATAAACAATCAGATATCTATTCTCTTGGGATAGTTATGTTTGAATTGTTAACAGGAAGACAACCGTTTTCTGGCGAATCTGCTGTTGCTATAGCTTTAAAACATTTACAAAGTGAAATCCCATCACCAAAAAGATGGAATGAAAATATTCCGCAAAGTGTTGAAAATATTATATTAAAAGCAACTGCAAAAGATCCGTTCCATCGATATCAATCTGCCAATGCGATGAAGCGAGATATTGAAACTGCGCTATATCCAGAGAGGATAAATGAGCAACCGTTTTACATACCAGAAGATATGGAAGCGACGAAAGCGATTCCGATTATTCAACAAGAACAATTATTTGAAAATGTAAGTGATGAAACGATTGTTTTAAAAGGGAGTAAGGTGGAAGAACCGATAAGAGCAGAAGCAGCTGAGTTAGATAAGAAGAAAAAACGGAGTAACAAGTGGCTTAAAGTTTTAATTTCAACATTTTTATTTTTAGCAATAGGAATAACATTAGCGCTTACGGTTATTCCAGGATTATTTATTCCGAAAGATGTGAAAGTTCCTGATGTGGCTGGTATGAAATACACGACAGCTGTAAATACATTAGTAGAAAAGGGCTTTGAGGTGACGGAGCCTAATATTGTATATACAGATGATGTTGAAGTTGGGGATGTAATAAAAACGGACCCTGTAGCAGGAAGAGTCGTAAAAGAAAACGCTAAAATTACTATCTATCAATCAGGTGGGAAAAAGAAAAGTAAGATGGCGAATTTCACAGGGCAAAACTTTGAGAGTGTAAAAGCTGAGTTAGAAGAAAAATATAAACAAGTTACAGTAAATTATATTGAAAATGATAAGCCGAAAGGTGAAATTGTAGAGCAAATTCCGACGCCTGATCAAATGGTTATAGAAGCGGAGCAAGAACTGAAAATCTGGGTAAGTAAAGGTCCTTATCAAATTAGACCAGGTGACTTTTCGGGGTGGACTGAAAATAGTGTAACTGGTTATTTGAATGAGAGAAAACTAACGTCAGATATAAAACGAGAGTATTCAGATACAGTCGAAAAAGGACTTGTAATTTCGCAATTTCCAAAACCAGGTACACCATTAAAAGAGGGAGATAAAGTAACTATTATTATCTCTGATGGTCAAAAGCCTAAAGTGACTAAAACGGTAAAATTGGACAATATCTCTATCCCATATGAGCCTGCTGTAACAGGTGAAAAAAAGCCGCAAACAATAGAAATTTATAAAGAAGACATGCAGCAAAAAATGGATAGACCGGTTGAAACGAGAACAATTACTGAATCAGCGACTATTTCTTTAGAATTTGTAATTCAAGAAGGTTCAAAGGGACACTATAAAATTGTACGAGATGGAGTAACGATTATTGATAAAGAAGTACCATATCCAACTCAATAATAGTGAAAGTCTACTTATTATTATTGCCTGTTATGCTGTCTACAAAGTGGACGGTATAGCAGGCAAAAATATATGATTCAAAAAGCTAGTAACGTGATGCAGCTGTAAATATTTTTTTGCATTTAATGGGAAATTTAATGTATATTAGCGAAAGTATATATGGTAGGTTTTGAAATCGTTATTTAGAAAATTTAAATCCATTCATTTTTAAATTCAGCATCACCTTATACAAAAAAGGAGAATTCTATGCCAGAAGGAAAAATTATAAAAGCTTTAAGTGGGTTTTATTACGTGCAGCATGAAGAAGGGGTTACGCAATGTCGTGGACGAGGTGTATTTAGAAAAAATAAAATTACACCACTTGTAGGAGACCAAGTTGTTTTTCAGGCAGATAATCCAACTGAAGGTTATGTGCTTGAAGTGTTTGATCGAAAAAATGAACTTGTTAGACCTCCTATTGCTAATGTCGATCAAGCGATCCTTGTGTTCTCTGCAGTAGAACCAGATTTTAATCCTGGACTGTTAGATCGATTTTTAGTGCTGATTGAATATCATAACATTAAGCCAATTATTTGTATTAGCAAGATGGATTTAGTAGATGAAAAGATGAAAGCAACTGTTGAAGCTTATGCGAATGATTATCGTGAGATGGGTTATGATGTTTTATTTACTTCTATTAATACGTCAGAAAGTATTGATATATTAAAACCATACTTAGAAAATTGTGTTTCTGTCGTTGCGGGTCAATCTGGTGTGGGGAAATCTTCAATGCTTAATGTGCTACGTCCAGAATTAGAGCTGAAAACAAATGATATTTCCTCCCATTTAGGACGCGGGAAGCATACGACAAGACACGTAGAATTAATTGCAATTGGGAGTGGACTAGTAGCAGATACACCGGGTTTTAGTTCACTAGATTTCATTGATATAGAAGTAGAAGATCTTACATATTGTTTTCCAGAGTTGAAAGAAGCGAGCCAATACTGTAAATTTAGAGGGTGTACACATCTTTCTGAACCGAAATGTGCGGTGAAAGCTGCGGTTGAAGAAGGGAAGATTACAGAATATCGCTATAAGAACTATAAACAATTCGTAGAAGAAATTAGAGAGAGAAAGCCGAGGTATTAGTTATGATTAAAATTGCACCATCGATTTTATCAGCAGATTTTTCAAAATTAGGGGAAGAGATTAAAGATGTAGAAAAGGGCGGAGCGGATTACATTCACGTTGACGTAATGGATGGACATTTCGTACCAAATATTACGATTGGACCGTTAATTGTAGAAGCTATCCGTCCAATTACATCATTACCATTAGATGTACATTTAATGATTGAAAATCCTGATAACTATATCCCGACTTTCGCACAAGCGGGAGCGGATATTATTACTGTTCACGTAGAGGCGTGTCCACATCTACATCGTACAATTCAGTTAATTAAATCTCATGGTATTAAAGCGGGCGTTGTATTAAATCCACATACGCCAGTTTCAGTAATTGAGCATGTATTAGAAGATATAGATATGGTATTACTTATGACAGTAAACCCTGGATTTGGTGGACAGAAGTTTATCCATTCTGTATTACCGAAAATTAAACAAGTTGCAGACATGGTGAAAGAGCGCAATCTAGAAGTAGAAATTGAAGTTGATGGTGGTGTAAATGCTGAAACAGCAAGACTTTGTGTGGAAGCAGGAGCAAATGTACTTGTAGCTGGATCAGCAGTATACAATCAAAAAGACCGCGGTGAAGCAATTCGCGTAATTCGTGGGTAGTGATGAACTTTATCCTAGTAAGGTATTCATAGGATAGCGTAAAAATATGTAAAAAGGCAATCTACCGAATGGCAGATTGCCTTTTTACAATGGAAGGGGAAGAAAAAATGATTATTCATATTTTGGCAGGAGGACCTTCGGAATATTGTGCAGATTTTGCTCGATATGAGGATGAGGAAGTAGTGTGGGCAGCGGTTGATAGGGGAGTATACCGTCTATTAAAGAAAGGGATTACACCGGCTGTTGCGTTTGGAGATTACGATTCAGTTACCGAAGAAGAATTAGTATGGATGGGACAGCAAACGAACGAATTACATATTGTTCCGCGAGAAAAAGATCAAACGGATTTAGAAATTGCAATTAACTGGGCATTAGGACAGAAGCCGGCACTAATTCGTATTTTTGGTGCTACCGGTGGAAGGCTTGATCACGGTTTGGCAAATATACAGATGCTTTTAAAAGGGTTAGAAGTAGAGATAGAAATGTGTATTGTGGACAATAAAAATGAAATAACAGTTAAAAAAGTGGGTACACATATAATTGAAGAAAATAAAAATTTTCCTTATGTATCTTTTGTACCAGTTACTGAAATAGTGGAAGGGATTACATTGTTTGGTTTTAAGTACCCGCTTACTAATAAAACAATAGAGTGGGGATCAACACTTTGTATTAGTAACGAACTCGTTGAGGAAAAAGGTACTTTTTCATTTACTTCTGGCATATTAATGTTGATAAGAAGCACTGATTGAAGAAACAATTTTGCTCCTTACATCATATAGTGACCAAGTGGAGTAATGGGGATTAGGAGGGAAACCATGAGATTTTATACAATTAAGTTACCTAAATTTCTTGGTGGAATTGTTCGTGCAATGTTAAATACCTTCAAAAAAGATTAAAAAAAGCACCTATCACCGGTGCTTTTTCCATTGTTATAGTAAAAAAAGAGCCTATCGGCTCTTTTTTTTATTATTAAACACGTTCGATTTTGCCAGATTTTAATGCTCTAGCAGAAACGTAAACACGTTGAACTTTTCCGTCGATGCGTACGCGAACTTTTTGAAGGTTAGCGCCCCACTTACGTTTTGTAGCGTTCATTGCGTGAGAACGAGAGTTACCAGAACGAGCTTTTCTTCCAGTAATAGCACAAACACGAGCCATTTATATTTCCCTCCCTTGATACCTTACCATACGTAATTTTTCAATGTTAGTCTTTTATGCGATGCTAAAAACACTACTATAATTTAACACAACTAAAAAGAGAATGCAACACCGTAGAAAAAAGAAATCAAGAAAATTTACTTGACACTATATGTCAATGAAGAAAAGTTGAAATCCATAAAAATTGCTTGACATATTATAGTGGTACATGTTGTATAATAACAATGGACTATTTTGCTCATCATAAAAAAGTGTAATTTAAAACATAAAATATGAGAGTGAAAAGAAAGAACGATGGAATTTTCTTTAAAAAGATTATATGATAGTAACTAAAGTAGTCTAGCTCACTTTCACCATTTATGAAGGGGGAAACGAGATGTCAATTGAAATTAAAACGAAGTACGGTCAAATTGATATTAGTACAGATGTAATTGCAACAATTGCTGGAGGTGCCGCGGTAGATTGCTACGGTATCGTAGGTATGGCATCAAAAAATCAGTTAAAAGATGGATTAACAGACATTTTACGAAAAGAAAACTTCACTAGAGGTGTTATTGTTCGTAAAGATGAAGATGAAGTACATATTGATATGTATATTATTGTGAGCTATGGTACGAAAATTTCAGAAGTGGCACATAATGTGCAGACGAAAGTGAAATATACATTAGATCAAACTGTAGGACTAGCAGTAGATTCTGTAAACATCTACGTACAAGGAGTTAAAGTAATAAACTTGTAATGTGCATTAAGGAGGAAAATCTGTGTCAATTCAAAAAATTGATGGAAAACGTTTATCACAAATGATCATGCAAGGAGCGAATAATTTAACAAATAATGTTCAGCTTGTTGATGCATTAAACGTATTTCCAGTTCCAGATGGCGATACCGGTACAAACATGAACTTATCTATGACTTCAGGTGCGCGTGAAGTGAAAGCAAATCCTTCACAGCATGCTGGTAAAGTCGGCGTAAGTTTAGCCAAAGGATTATTAATGGGAGCTCGTGGTAACTCTGGAGTTATTTTATCTCAGTTGTTCCGTGGTTTCTCTAAATCCATTGAACAAAAAGAAGAATTAACAACAGTTGATTTTGCTGCAGCACTAGAAGCTGGAGTAGAGGCGGCTTATAAAGCGGTTATGAAACCGATTGAAGGAACGATTTTAACGGTTGCAAGAGAAACGGGTAAATATGCAGTAACAGTTGCGAAAAAACAGCGCGACTTTGTTTTGTTTATGGAAGACGTTGTGAAAGAAGCAAACGCATCGTTAAATCGTACGCCAGATTTATTACCTGTATTAAAACAAGTTGGCGTTGTAGATAGCGGTGGTAAAGGTCTTGTAGTGGTATACGAAGGGTTTTTAGCTGACTTAAAAGGAGAAACGATTTCTTCTGATGCACCGACGCAACCATCTATGAATGAAATGGTACGCGCAGAACATCACCGTAGTGTACAAAGCCAATTGAGTACAGAAGATATTAAGTATGGATATTGTACGGAGTTCATGGTGAAATTAGAGGCTGAAAAGGTGAAAGAGCATAATTTCTCTGAACAAAAATTCCGTGAAGATATTAGTGTATATGGTGATTCTCTACTAGTTGTGTCTGATGATGAAATTGTAAAAGTTCATATCCATGCAGAACATCCTGGAGACGCTATGAACTACGGGCAAAAATACGGTAGTTTAATTAAGATTAAAGTAGAAAATATGCGTGAACAGCATACTGCTTTGTTAGATGAACCTACTATGGTTCCTGAGCAACCAGCTCAATCGAAAGAAAAACAACCATATGGTATCGTAACTGTAGCTATGGGTTCTGGTATTAAAACTTTATTTGAGAGCATTGGCGCAACGAAAGTTATCGAAGGTGGTCAAACGATGAATCCAAGTACGGAGGATATCGTGAAGGCAATTGAAGAAGCAAATGCTGAAAAAATCATTATTTTACCGAATAACGGAAATATTGTAATGGCAGCAGAACAAGCGGCATCAGTTGTAGATCAAGAAGTTATTGTTGTTCGTTCGAAAACAGTTCCTCAAGGTATGGCAGCAATGTTAGCATTTAACCCAGTTGGAACGTTAGAAGAGAATGAAGAAAACATGCAAGAAGCTTTATCTCATGTGAAAACAGGTCAAATTACGTATGCTGTACGTGATACGGAAATTGATGGTGTAGCAATTCAAAAAGATGATTTCATGTGTATTGCAGATGGGAAAATTGTATCTACAAATGCTGAAAAAGTAGGAGCTGCGAAGCAATTACTAGAAGCGCTTATTGATGAAGATTCTGAAATCGTAACGATTCTACAAGGGGAAGATGCAACTGATGAAGAAGTAGCGGAGTTAGTTGAATTTGTAGAAGAGAAATTTGAAGATGCAGAAGTAGAAGTACATGCTGGAAACCAACCAGTGTATTCTTTCATCTTCTCTGTAGAATAAGATAAGATTCGTTTTGAAAATAAATGGATTACTTACTTGCTAATGGATAAGAAGTAGTAATATGAAGTTTATTACTAGTTTTTATTCAAAAGGCTAGCATATTGAAGAGAGAAAAGAGCCTTGCTGCTAATAGTGAGGCTCTTTTTTACTTGTTTTATATAAGGGATTTGAGTAGTTTCTCTTAGAATGCCTATGATAGAATATATAAGGTGAAAGAGAGCGATTACAGATGCTAATTGGTACTCAAATAAAATGCAATAAAGAAAATAATGTGACGGGGTGTGAGAATCTTGAATGATGTTGTACAAGTTCCTGTTACGGATGTAAAGGGGATCGGAGGAGAAACATCTGAGTTACTACATGAGATGGGTATTTATACAGTTTCTCATCTATTAGAACATTTTCCGTACCGTTATGAAGATTATGCGATGAAAGATCTTGCTGAAGTAAAGCATGATGAACGTGTAACGGTTGAAGGGAAGGTTCATAGTGCTCCTTTGCTGCAATATTATGGTAAGAAGAAATCGCGTTTAACAGTTCGTGTTCTCGTCGGTCGTTATTTAATTACGGCGGTATGTTTTAATAGGCCTTACTATAAGCAAAAATTAAAGTTAGATGAAACGATAACGATTACTGGTAAATGGGATCAACATCGTCAAACAATTGCTGTATCAGAACTTCATTTTGGACCGGTTGTACGTCAACAAGAAGTGGAACCTGTTTATTCAGTAAAGGGGAAACTTACAGTAAAACAGATGCGTCGTTTTATTGCTCAAGCGTTAAAGGAATATGGAGATTCTATAGTCGAAGTGTTACCGGATGGTTTGTTAGGGCGATATAAATTATTACCAAGATATGAAGCGCTCAGGGCATTGCATTTTCCGGTAGGACAGGAAGATTTGAAGCAAGCGCGTCGCCGTTTTGTATATGAAGAATTTTTCTTATTTCAGCTGAAAATGCAAACGCTCCGGAAAATGGAGAGGGAAAATTCAAAAGGGACGAAGAAAGAGATTCCGTCAGCAGAATTACAAGAATTTATCGATGCACTGCCGTTTCCATTAACGGGTGCGCAGCGCCGAGTTGTAGATGAAATTTTGAAAGATATGACATCTCCTTATCGGATGAACCGACTATTGCAAGGTGACGTTGGTTCTGGGAAAACAGTTGTTGCTGCGATTGGTCTTTATGCATCGAAATTAGCTCATTATCAAGGTGCTTTAATGGTTCCTACAGAAATTTTAGCTGAGCAACATTATCAGTCGCTTGCTGAAACGTTTTCGCATTTTGGTATGAAGGTGGAACTGTTAACAAGTTCTGTTAAAGGGGCGAGACGTCGAGAAATTTTAGCGAAGTTAGAACAAGGAGAAATAGATATTCTTGTTGGAACGCATGCCTTAATTCAAGATGAAGTTATATTTCATAGGTTGGGTCTCGTTATTACAGATGAACAGCATCGATTTGGTGTAGCGCAGCGCCGAGTTTTACGGGAGAAAGGTGAAAGTCCAGATGTATTATTTATGACAGCGACACCAATTCCGCGTACGCTTGCAATTACTGCATTTGGAGAGATGGATGTTTCGATAATCGATGAGATGCCAGCAGGTAGAAAGGTGATTGAAACATACTGGGCAAAACATGATATGTTAGATCGCGTTCTCGGTTTCGTTGAAAAGGAGATAAAAAAAGGAAGACAGGCATACGTTATTTGTCCTCTAATTGAAGAATCTGAGAAACTTGATGTGCAAAATGCTATCGACTTACATAGTATGCTGACGCATCATTACCAAGGGAAATGCCAAGTTGGATTGATGCATGGGAGATTATCGTCTCAGGAAAAAGAAGAGATAATGGGACAGTTTAGTGAAAATAAAGTACAAATTCTTGTATCGACAACAGTTGTTGAAGTAGGTGTGAACGTACCGAATGCGACTGTAATGGTTATTTATGATGCAGAACGTTTCGGTTTATCGCAGCTTCATCAGCTTAGAGGGCGTGTCGGCCGTGGTAGTGAACAATCATATTGTTTATTAATAGCAGACCCTAAATCAGAAACAGGGAAAGAAAGAATGCGCATAATGACTGAAACAAATGATGGATTTGTATTGTCAGAAAAAGATTTAGAATTACGAGGTCCTGGAGATTTCTTTGGGAGTAAGCAAAGTGGCTTACCAGAATTTAAGGTTGCTGACATGGTACATGATTATCGAGCGTTAGAAACGGCAAGGCAAGATGCGGCGATACTAGTAGATTCAGAAGCGTTTTGGCACAATGATCAGTATGCTGCCTTGCGTACGTATCTTGATGGGACAGGTGTGTTCCAAGGAGAGAAGCTCGATTAAAGGGAGTCAACAAAAGTTTTTGTTGCATTCTACTTTTAATGATTATATACTACTGTTAGTACCTAGTCATAAAAATGGATGGTGCGGTATGAAAAAAAGAAGAAGTAAAAAAGAAAGACAAGAGTTATTACAACAAACAATCGAATCAAATCCTTTTATTACGGATGAAGATTTAGCGGAAAAATTTCAAGTGAGTATACAAACGGTACGACTTGATCGTATGGAATTGTCTATTCCTGAATTAAGAGAGAGAATTAAACATGTAGCTACAAAGCAACATGAAGAAGATGTGAAATCTTTACCGTTAGAAGAGGTTGTTGGAGAAATTATTGATATTGAATTAGATAGACATGCAATCTCTATCTTTGAAGTAAAGATAGAACATGTATTTAAAAGAAATCAAATCGCTCGTGGGCATCATCTGTTTGCGCAAGCAAACTCACTAGCTGTTGCGGTTATTGATGAAGAATTAGCTTTAACTGCAAAGTCTACCATTCGATACATTCGCCCTGTAAAATTAGGAGAGCGTGTTGTTGCAAAAGCGCGCGTTGAAGATGTAGAGAATGATAAAGGACGGACGGTTGTCAAAGTGCGTAGCTTCGTTGGAGAAGAACTTGTTTTTACAGGCACTTTTGAAATGTATCGATCTAGTAATTATAGTGAGGAAGGTAACAACTTATGAAAATCGCAATAGATGCAATGGGCGGAGATCACGCTCCAAAGGCTGTAGTATTAGGGGCAATGAAAGCTATTAAGGAATATTCTGATTTACATATTACGTTAGTAGGGAAAGAAGAGGAAATTCGTCAATACTTAACGAGTGATGAACGAATTACTATTCTTCATACAGACGAAAAAATAGAATCAACGGAGGAACCAGTAAGAGCGGTTCGTCGAAAAAAACAAGCTTCAATGGTGCTTGCGGCACAACAAGTAAAGGATGGAGAAGCAGACGCTTGTATATCCGCAGGTAGTACAGGAGCTTTAATGGCAGCTGGATTATTTGTAGTCGGTCGTATGGAAGGAATTGAGAGACCAGCTTTATCGCCTACAATGCCAACTGTAGATGGAAAAGGTTTTGTTATGTTAGATGTTGGAGCAAATGTTGATGCAAAACCAATTCATTTATATCAATATGCAGTAATGGGATCTGTTTATGCTGAGAAGGTAAGAGGAATTGAAAATCCTCGCGTTGGACTATTAAACGTTGGAACAGAGGATGGAAAAGGAAACGAGCTTTCAAAGCAAGTATTTGCAATGCTTAAAGATGCGCCAATTAATTTCGTGGGGAACGTTGAATCAAGAGATTTATTGCAAGGTGTAGCAGATGTTGTTGTATGTGATGGTTTTACAGGGAATGTAGCGTTGAAATCATTAGAGGGAACAGCACTTGCGCTATTCTCTATGTTGAAAGAACAGTTAATGAGTTCATTTACGAGCAAATTAGCAGCGGCGGTATTAAAGCCAAAACTTATGGTATTAAAAGATAAAATGGATTATTCGGAGTATGGAGGAGCTGCATTATTTGGATTGAAAGCACCTGTCATTAAGGCTCACGGTTCTTCTAATGATCAGTCGATATTTAGTGCGATTCGTCAAACGAGAGAAATGGTAGCGAAAGAAGTAATTCCTACGATTTCAAGCGTAATGGAGAAAGAGTCACTCCAATAAGAGGAGGATTTGAAATGGGAAAAATAGCATTTCTTTTTCCGGGCCAAGGTTCACAGGCAGTTGGAATGGGTAAACAATTAGCAGAGAATAATAAAGAGGTTGCAAAAGTGTTTGCAAAAGCAGATGAGGTGTTGGAAGATTCACTTTCAGAAGTGATTTTTGAAGGACCGCAGGAAAAGCTTACATTAACAACAAATGCGCAGCCTGCATTATTAACAACGAGTTTTGCTATTTTGACAGCTTTGAAAGAGTATGACATTACACCTGACTTTGTCGCTGGTCATAGTTTAGGTGAATATAGTGCTCTTGTAGCAGCTGGTGCATTAACTTTTGAAGATGCTGTATATGCTGTAAGGAAACGTGGCGAATATATGGAAGAAGCTGTTCCGGGCGGGGAAGGCGCAATGGCAGCTATATTAGGTGCTGACCCACATATGCTGAAACAAGTTACAGAAGAAGTAACAAGTGAAGGATATGCAGTGCAAATCGCTAATATGAATAGTACGAAGCAAATTGTGATTTCTGGAACGAAGCAAGGCGTAGAGGTTGCTTCTCAAAGAGCGAAAGAAAATGGTGCAAAGAGAGCGATTCCACTAAAAGTAAGTGGGCCATTCCATTCTTCACTTATGAAGCCGGCAGCTGAGAAGTTCCAAAGTGTTTTAAATGAAATTACAATTCATGACACGAATATTCCTGTTATTGCAAATGTTACGGCGGAAGTTATTACACGTGGTGCAGACATTCAAGAAAAGTTAATCGAACAGCTTTATTCGCCTGTATTATGGTACCCGTCTATTGAATATATGGTGAACCAGGGAGTAGATACATTTATTGAAATTGGACCTGGAAAAGTACTTGCTGGACTTATGAAGTCAATTGATTCATCAGTAAAAGCATATGCGATATACGATGAAGAGACATTAAAAGATACCATTTCAAATTTGAGAGGAGAAAACTGATGTTAAAAGGGAAGGTAGCATTAGTAACTGGCGCTTCACGTGGAATTGGTCGCGCGATTGCGATTGATTTAGCGAAACAAGGGGCAAATGTAGTAGTAAATTATGCTGGTAATGAACAAAAAGCAAATGAAGTAGTAGATGAAATTAAAAAATTAGGTTCTGATGCAATTGCGGTAAGAGCAGATGTTGCAAATGCTGATGATGTTACAAATATGGTGAAACAAACAGTAGATACATTTGGACAAGTTGATATTCTTGTAAATAATGCTGGTGTAACGAAAGATAATTTATTAATGCGTATGAAAGAAGAAGAATGGGATACAGTTATTAATACAAACTTAAAAGGTGTATTCTTATGTACAAAAGCAGTATCTCGTTATATGATGCGTCAACGTCACGGTAGAATTATAAACATCGCTTCGGTTGTTGGTGTTATAGGAAACCCAGGACAAGCTAACTATGTTGCTGCTAAAGCGGGTGTTATTGGATTAACAAAAACATCTGCAAAAGAGTTAGCAAGTCGAAATATTACAGTGAATGCAATTGCGCCGGGCTTTATTGCGACTGATATGACGGATGTACTAGATGAGAATATTAAAGCCGAAATGTTAAAAGTTATTCCAGCTGCTCAATTTGGTGAAGCGAAAGATATCGCGAATGCTGTAACGTTTTTTGCTTCTGATCAAAGCAAATATGTTACAGGTCAAACGTTAAATGTTGATGGCGGTATGGTAATGTAATAAAAGAATCGATTTCACCTAGTTTTTTTGGTCAATATTTAATATAATATTTGAGGGGAGGTGAATGGAATGGCAGATGTTTTAGAGCGCGTAACAAAAATCATCGTTGATCGTTTAGGAGTAGAAGAGACTGAGGTAGTACCAGCTGCAAGCTTCAAGGAAGATTTAGGAGCAGACTCCCTAGATGTAGTAGAACTTGTAATGCAATTAGAAGATGAATTCGAAATGGAAATTTCTGATGAAGATGCTGAAAAGATTGCTACTGTTGGCGATGCTGTGACTTACATAGAGAGTCATCTATAATGCTTAAGTGAAGTCCCGTTTTTTAGCGGGGCTTTCTGGCTTATATCTGGAGGGACCTATGCCGTACCGAAAATATAGAGAAAAAAAATACGAAACAAAATATCGTGAAGCATTTAAAGTGTTTCAAGAAAAGATAGGTATTACGTTTACAGATGAAAAATTATTGATTCAAGCATTTACGCATTCATCGTATGTGAATGAGCATCGAAAAAAACCGCATGAAGATAATGAGCGTCTTGAATTTCTTGGAGATGCAGTATTGGAACTGACTGTATCGCAGTATCTGTTTCAAAAATATCCGACAATGAGCGAAGGAGAGTTAACAAAACTACGTGCAGCTATTGTATGTGAGCCATCTCTTGTTCGTTTTGCGAACGAATTGTCATTTGGTAGCCTTGTTTTATTAGGAAAAGGTGAAGAAATGACAGGTGGACGTGAACGACCAGCTTTATTAGCGGATGTCTTTGAAGCGTTTATTGGTGCCCTTTATCTTGATCAAGGGCTAGAAACAGTTTGGGAATTCTTAAAAGAAATTGTATATCCGAAAATTAATGAGGGTGCTTTTTCTCATGTGATGGATTATAAGAGTCAGTTGCAAGAATTGATTCAGCGTGATGGCAGTGGCAATGTTGAGTATCAAATTTTGCAAGAAAAAGGACCAGCTCACAATCGAGAATTTGTGTCACGTGTTACGTTAAATAACGTAGCTTTAGGTCTTGGTAGTGGTAAGTCGAAAAAAGAAGCAGAGCAACAAGCTGCTGCAGAAGCATTGAAAAAATTAAAAGAACAACTATAAGGAATCCCCCTTTGAATGAGGGGGATTCCTTGTGCATAGAATGAAACTTTCTTTTTGTTTATAATGAAAAAGAAGGTAAATCCGTATAATACTTGTTTTTGTATAGAGAACATTTATAACGACGGAGAATAGGAGGAAGGCCTTTCGTGTTTTTAAAAAGATTAGAAATAGCAGGGTTTAAGTCTTTTGCTGAGCGTGTATCTGTTGATTTTGTCCCAGGTGTAACTTCTGTAGTAGGACCTAATGGAAGCGGGAAAAGTAATATTACTGATGCAATTCGCTGGGTACTTGGTGAACAATCTGCAAAATCATTACGTGGTGCAAAGATGGAGGATATTATTTTTGCAGGCAGTGATACGAGGAGAGCGGTTAATGTTGCTGAAGTAACAATAACTTTAAATAATGAAGATCAACGTTTACCAATTGAATACAATGAGGTGTGTGTAACACGTCGTGTATCTCGTTCAGGTGATAGTGATTTTTATATTAATAAACAATCATGTAGATTGAAAGATATTATCGATTTATTTATGGACTCTGGTATGGGAAGAGAAGCTTTTTCAATTATTAGCCAGGGGAAAGTGGAAGAGATTTTAAGTAGTAAGTCAGAAGAGCGTCGAGGTGTGTTTGAAGAAGCGGCAGGCGTACTAAAATACAAACTTCGCAAAAAGAAAGCTGAAGGGAAATTAGCAGAAACACAAGAAAACTTAAATCGTGTACAAGATATAATTCATGAATTAAGTAGTCAAGTAGAACCTTTAGAAAGACAAGCTTCTATTGCGAAAGATTATCTTGAGAATAAAGAAGAATTAGAGAAAGTAGAAGCTGCGCTTATTGTCCATGAAATTGAAGAATTGCACGAGAAATGGGAAGCGCTTCGAAATCAGTTTGGGCATAATAAAAACGAAGAAGCTAAAATGTCAACGAATTTACAAAAAAGTGAAGAAGAGCTTGAGGAATTACGAGGACAATTACAAGCGGTAGATGAGTCTGTAGACTCGTTGCAAGAAGTACTTCTTCTTTCTAGTAAAGAGCTAGAAAAACTTGAAGGGCAGCGTGAGTTGTTAAAAGAGAGAAAGCAAAATGCTACGACGCATTGTGCGCAACTTGAGCAGTTAATTGTTGAATTAACAGAGAAAGCTAAAAGTTACGATGGTGAGATTGAGTCAAGTACAGAAGCTTTAATGCAATTTGTGAATGAAGTAAAAGAGTTGGAGCAAAAATTGCATGATAATGAGCAACTGCTTGCTACTTTTGCTGACAATTTAGAGGAACAGATTGAGAATTTAAAAGGTGACTATATTGAGCTTTTAAATCAACAAGCTAGTCATCGTAATGAATTATCTATGATTGAAGAACAATCTAAACAGCAAACGTCTAAAAACGAGCGTCTAGATGAAGAGAATGCGAAATATGTAGAAATGCGTATGGAAATTACAGCGAAAAAGACGAAACTTGTAGAAAGTTACGAACAAGCGAAAGAAAAAGTAGCTGGCATTCTCTCAAACATACAGAAGACAGAGGCGGCGCTTGGGAAATGTAAGACGCAGTATAGTGAAAATGAAACAAAACTGTATCAAGCATATCAATTTGTGCAACAGGCACGTTCTCGAAAAGAAATGCTTGAAGAGATGCAAGAAGATTATTCTGGATTCTATCAAGGTGTACGTGAAGTATTGAAAGCTAGAGAAAATAGGTTGCAAGGTATCGAGGGTGCTGTTGCGGAACTGTTAACGGTACCGAAAGAATACGAAGTTGCAATGGAAATTGCTCTAGGTGCAGCGATGCAGCATATTGTTGTACAAACAGAGGAGCATGCTCGTAATGCGATAGCATTTTTAAAGCAAAATAAACATGGACGTGCAACGTTTTTACCGCAAGCTGTTATTAAAAGCAGGTCTTTATCATTTGAGCAATTACGCATTGCAAATCAACACCCATCGTTTGTAGGTGTGGCGGCAGAACTTGTGCAGTACAACAATAAATATGAAAATGTAGTTTCAAATTTATTAGGTACGGTTATTGTTGCGAAAGATTTACGCGGAGCAAATGAGTTGGCGAAACAACTGCAATACCGTTATCGCATTGTAACAATCGAAGGTGATGTAGTGAATCCTGGCGGTTCTATGACTGGTGGGGCGGTAAAGCAAGCGAAATCTTCTTTATTAGGACGCCAACGTGAACTGGAAGAGTGGACTCGCAAGTTAACTGATATGGAAGAAAAAACAATGAAGTTAGAAAACTTTGTTAAAGCAGTAAAACAAGAGATTCAAGAAAAAGAAGTGAAAATACGCGAACTAAGGCAAACTGTAGAAGTAGATCGTGTAGATGAGCAGAAATTAAGAGAAGAGATTAATCGTCTAGAATTAGAAGAACATCGTATTAATGATCGATTGTCTATTTATGATTTAGAGATTGAAGGGTTTTTACAAGATCGAGTAAAAATGCAAGGGCGTAAAGAGGAGTTAGAAGGGATTTTAACGAATCTTCAAGCTGATATCACTAAGTTAGATAGTAAAATTGTAGCTTTAACAAAACAAAAAAGTGAGCAACATTCTTCGAAAGAAAAAGTTCAAAAAGAAATGACGGAGTTAAAAGTGCTGGTAGCTGAAAAGCAACAACGCTTATTTAATCAAAAAGAAAAAGTTGAACGATTGACGAAGGAAAAAGAAGAAACGGATGCGACACTTGTAAAAACGAAAGAGGATTTAGCGTTCTTAAAACAAGAAATGACATCTAATTCAAGTGGTGAAGAGCAAATTACGAATATGATTGAGAAGAAAGCATATGATCGTAATCAAACTTCAGAATTAATTCGCTCTCGTCGTGAACAACGTGTATCGTTGCAAGAGAGGGTAGAACATTTAGAGCGCAATTTGAAAGAAACGACAGGTAAACATAAATATATTCTTGAAATGTTGAAAGATCAAGAAGTGAGAATAAATCGACTTGATGTAGAGTTGGAAAATAGATTACAACATTTACGTGAAACATATACGATTTCATTTGAAGCGGCAAAACTAAAATATACAATGACAATGCCTGCAGAAGATGCGCGTAAGAAAGTAAAATTAATCAAATTATCTATAGAAGAGTTAGGTACAGTGAACCTAGGGGCAATTGATGAATATGAACGTGTAGCGGAGCGTCATACATTCTTACTAGAGCAGAGAGACGACCTAGAAGAAGCGAAAGCGACATTGCACCAGCTTATTACCGAAATGGATGAAGAAATGAAAAAACGCTTTTCTACTACGTTTGAAGGCATTAGAATGGAGTTTCAATCGGTATTCTCTGAATTATTTGGAGGCGGTAGAGCGGATTTAGTAATGACTAATCCAGAGGATTTACTAAATACGGGTATTGATATTGTAGCACAACCGCCAGGGAAGAAACTGCAGAACTTAGGTTTACTTTCAGGTGGAGAGCGTGCTTTAACAGCAATTGCGCTTTTATTTGGTATTTTAAAAGTACGCCCAGTACCATTCTGTGTACTAGATGAGGTAGAGGCAGCCCTTGATGAGGCGAATGTAGCTCGTTTTGCACAGTATTTAAAGAAATTCAGTAATGAGACGCAGTTTATTGTAATTACACATAGAAAAGGTACAATGGAAGAGTCTGATGTGTTGTACGGTGTAACAATGCAAGAATCAGGGGTATCTAAACTTGTTTCGGTTCGTTTAGACGCCGGAGAAGAACTTATTGCAAGTGAATAGGAAGGATGGGAAAGTATGAGTTTTTTTAAAAAACTAAAAGAAAAAATTTCAAAACAAACGGATACAGTTACAGAGAAATTTAAACAAGGATTAGAAAAAACGAGAAATTCATTTGCGGATAAAGTGAATGATTTAGTTTATCGTTACCGTAAAGTGGACGAAGATTTTTTCGAAGAGTTAGAAGAGATCTTAATCGGTGCAGACGTTGGCGTTGCGACGGTAATGGAATTAATTGACCAATTGAAAGAAGAAGTACAACGTCGTAACATTCAAGATCCAAAAGAAGTACAAGCTGTTATTTCAGAAAAACTAGTAGGAATTTACAAAGGCGACAGCGATTTTAGTAACGAAATTAATATGCAAGAGGACCAATTAACGGTTGTTTTATTTGTTGGTGTTAATGGTGTAGGAAAAACGACGACAATTGGTAAATTGGCGCATAAGTTTAAATCAGAAGGTAAGTCAGTCCTATTAGCGGCAGGAGACACATTCCGTGCTGGAGCGATTGAACAATTAGAAGTATGGGGCGATCGCGTTGGTGTAGAAGTGATTAAACAAGGATCTGGATCTGATCCAGCGGCGGTTATGTATGACGCTGTACAAGCTGCGAAAGCACGTAAGGTAGATGTATTACTATGTGACACAGCAGGACGCTTGCAAAATAAAGTAAATTTAATGAAAGAATTAGAGAAGGTGAAGCGTGTAATTGAGCGTGAAGTACCAGGTGCTCCTCATGAAGTATTACTTGTTATTGATGCAACAACAGGACAAAACGGTTTAAGCCAAGCGAAAACATTCCGTGAAGCAACGAATGTAACTGGTATTGTTTTAACGAAGTTAGATGGAACTGCTAAAGGTGGTATTGTATTAGCGATTCGTAACGAAATGGATGTACCAGTGAAGTTTGTTGGATTAGGAGAGCAAATGGATGACTTGCAACAGTTTGATCCAGAACAATATGTGTATGGTTTATTTGCGAACTTAGTAGAAACAGAAGAAGTATAAGCGAAAGGAGCGGTATTTCCGCTTCTTTTTCTATAAAAAATATATGATGTTAAGAAAAAAACTTGACACTCTTTTGGACTACATGTAAACTAATTCATGTAAAGGGAAATCACTTAACAAAGGATGATCCAACATGCTCGAAAAAACAACGAGAATGAACTATTTATTTGATTTTTATCAATCGTTGTTAACGCAAAAACAAAGAAGTTATATGTCGCTTTATTATCTAGATGATTTATCTCTTGGTGAAATTGCGGAAGAATTTGATGTAAGTCGCCAAGCCGTGTATGATAACATTAAACGGACTGAAGCGATGCTTGAAGAATATGAAGAAAAATTAGTATTACTTCAAAAGTTTCAAGAGCGACAGCGACTTGTTGCAAAGCTAAAACAGCTAATCAGCGAAGAAGAGCATGTAAATGAAGAAATGAAACAAGTTGTTGAAGCTATCGAAAAATTAGATTAGGAGGGCGGCAATATGGCATTTGAAGGATTAGCCGACCGACTTCAACAGACAATGCAAAAAATCCGCGGCAAAGGAAAAGTTTCTGAAGCCGATGTGAAAGAAATGATGAGAGAAGTTCGTCTAGCTCTTTTAGAAGCAGATGTTAACTTTAAAGTAGTAAAAGATTTTGTGAAGCGTGTGTCTGAACGTGCTGTCGGACAAGATGTAATGAAAAGTTTGACACCTGGACAACAAGTAATTAAAGTTGTACAGGAAGAACTTACAGAACTTATGGGCGGAGAGCAAAGCAAAATTGCTGTTGCTAATAAGCCACCGACTGTTATTATGATGGTTGGTCTGCAAGGTGCGGGTAAAACAACGACGACAGGTAAGCTTGCGAATTTGCTTCGTAAAAAGCATAACCGTAAACCGATGCTTGTTGCAGCGGATATTTACCGTCCAGCAGCGATTAAACAGCTTGAAACATTAGGGAAGCAATTGGACATGCCTGTATTCTCTTTAGGAGATCAAGTAAGTCCTGTTGAAATTGCGAAACAAGCGATTGCAAAAGCAAAAGAAGATCATCACGATTATGTTTTAATCGATACAGCGGGTCGCCTGCATATTGATGAAGAACTAATGGATGAATTAGCGAAAGTTAAAGAAGTTGCGAAACCGGATGAAATTTTCCTTGTTGTCGATGCGATGACGGGACAAGACGCGGTAAATGTTGCGCAAAGTTTCCATGAACAGTTAGGTTTAACAGGTGTTGTATTAACGAAATTAGATGGTGATACGCGCGGTGGTGCTGCATTATCTATTAAGGCTGTAACAAACACGCCGATTAAATTTGCTGGTATGGGTGAAAAACTAGATGCAATTGAAGCGTTCCATCCAGAGCGTATGGCATCCCGTATTTTAGGGATGGGCGATGTCTTAACATTGATTGAAAAAGCGCAAGCTACAGTTGATGAAGAGAAAGCGAAAGAACTTGAGCAAAAAATGCGTACGCTTTCGTTTACGCTTGACGATTTCCTAGAACAACTTGGACAAGTGCGTCAACTTGGGCCGCTTGATGAATTGTTAGGAATGCTTCCTGGTGCAAATAAAATTAAAGGGCTGAAAAATGCACAAGTTGATGAAAAACAAATTGGGCATATTGAGGCAATTATTCGTTCTATGACTAAATTAGAACGAGAACAACCGGAAAGAATCAATGCTAGTCGCAAAAAGCGCATTGCCAAAGGTAGCGGTACAACTGTACAAGAAATCAATCGTCTAATTAAACAATTCGATGACATGAAAAAAATGATGAAGACGATGACGGGAATGCAAAAAGGTAAGAAAAAAGGACTAGGTGGATTGAAGTTTCCATTCATGTAAGGAAAAAAAGATGGCTCTGTTAAGAAAAAATACTTTACAAAGCAATAGTCTTTTTGCTAATATAATTATCTGTGTGAAATAAATTCGGAGGTGCTTTATAAATGGCAGTTAAAATTCGTTTAAAACGTATGGGAGCTAAAAAAACTCCTTTCTATCGTGTAGTTGTTGCAGATTCTCGTTCTCCTCGTGACGGACGTTTCATTGAGGAAATCGGAACTTACAATCCAGTTGCTCAACCAGCTGAAGTTAAGATCAACGAAGAAGCAGCATTAAAATGGTTAGGAAATGGTGCTAAACCATCTGATACAGTTCGTAACTTATTCTCTAACCAAGGTATCATGGAGAAATTCCACTTATCTAAACAAGGTAAGTAATTGAGGCAATGACTATGAAGAAGTTAGTCGAGACGATTGTCAAGCCTCTTGTCGATTATCCTGAAGATGTAAAAGTTACACAGGAACTTTGCAACGGAGAGATAAAGTATCGATTAACTGTACATCCTGAGGATGTTGGAAAAGTCATTGGAAAGCAAGGGAGAGTTGCGAAAGCGATTCGAATGCTCTTGTATTCAGTGGGACATCATAATGATGAAAAAGTAACACTGGAAATTCAATAAACGTAAAAAAGGGCGAGGAGTTATTCCTCTCCCTTTTTTAACATTTAAATAGAGAGTGCATGTTCCATCTGTGAAATGGAGATGCTTAATTTATATAGAAACCAGGGGTGACATACTATTTATGACAAAATGGTTTAATGTAGGGAAAATTGTAAATACTCATGGCGTAAGAGGAGAAATCCGTGTTATTTCTCGTACTGATTTTCCAGAAGAGCGATATAAAGTAGGAAACACGTTATACATATCGAATGAGAAAGGCACAGACTACCTTCCGGTGAAGGTAACTTCTCATCGCCAACATAAGACATTCGATTTATTAACATTTGAAGGATATAACAATGTAGATGAAGTAGAGAAGTTTAAAGGTTCTTTAATAAAAGTACCAGAAGAGCAGTTAGGTGAACTTGCTGAAGGTGAATACTACTATCATGAAATTATTGGTTGCAGTGTTGTAACGGAAGAAGGAGAAGCGCTAGGGACAATCAAAGAGATTCTATCTCCTGGTGCAAATGATGTTTGGGTAATTAAACGCCCGAAGGGTCAAGATCTCTTAATTCCTTATATCGATGACGTTGTACTTCAAGTTAATATTGAAAATAAATTAGTAACCATTCATGTAATGGAAGGGCTGCTATAATGAAAATTGATATTTTAACGTTGTTCCCAGACATGTTTACCGGTGTATTTGGATCTTCTATATTAAAGAAGGCACAAGAAAAAGAAGCGGTAAACCTTCGTGTTGTTAACTTTCGTGATTATACAACAAGTAAGCATAATAGTGTAGACGATTATCCTTACGGCGGAGGAGCTGGTATGGTGCTTACTCCTCAGCCTATTTTTGATGCTGTAGAAGATTTGACGAAAGAGACAGAGCGTAAGCCTAGAGTTGTCTTAATGTGTCCGCAGGGCGAAAGATTTACGCAGAAGAAAGCGGAAGAGCTTGCAGGGGAAGAACATTTGATCTTCGTATGCGGGCATTATGAAGGGTATGACGAACGAATTCGTGAGCATCTCGTAACGGATGAGATTTCTATTGGTGACTATGTATTAACGGGCGGAGAATTAGCCTCTATGGTTATTACTGATAGTGTTGTACGTCTCTTGCCAGGTGTGCTAGGAAATCATGCTTCACAAGTAGAGGATTCGTTTAGTACAGGTTTATTAGAGCATCCTCATTATACACGTCCGGCTGATTTTCGTGGTATGAAGGTACCGGATGTATTAATGTCAGGGAATCATAAAAACATTGATGAATGGCGACATAAGGAATCTTTGCGTCGAACGTATACGCGTAGACCGGATTTGTTAGATGAGAGAGAGTTATCTAAACAAGAGAAAAAATGGCTTGAGGAAATAAAGCGAGAGCAGTAATAACTTCATATATTTGCTATTGCAACAGGCCTAG
Source organism: Bacillus sp. cl96 (assembly GCF_900100505.1). Classification (NCBI taxonomy): domain Bacteria; kingdom Bacillati; phylum Bacillota; class Bacilli; order Caryophanales; family Bacillaceae; genus Bacillus; species Bacillus sp. cl96. The sequence goes on along the minus strand of NZ_FNDM01000009.1, from coordinate 135,491 downwards.
TAATATGCTATTATAACATTTGTGCTACTGAAATCAGTAGCCGTATTAACGATGTTCCGCTGTAATTTATTAAGACTTTATAAGAGCATCTGTTTAAAGGAGAGAATTTAATATGCAACAATTAATCGCAGAAATTACAAAAGGCCAATTAAAAACTGACCTTCCTTCATTCCGTCCTGGTGACACTTTACGTGTACACGTAAAAGTTGTTGAGGGAACTCGTGAAAGAATTCAGCTTTTCGAAGGTGTTGTAATTAAACGTCGTGGTGGCGGAATCAGTGAAACATTCACAGTTCGTAAGATTTCTTACGGTGTAGGTGTTGAGCGTACATTCCCAGTTCACACGCCAAGAATCGCGAAAATCGAAGTACTTCGCCGTGGTAAAGTACGTCGTGCTAAGTTATACTACTTACGTAACCTTCGCGGTAAAAAAGCACGTATTAAAGAAATTCGATAAGACATGTATGGGAGCTTGTAAATGCACAAGCTCCCTTTTTCCAATCTATATGAAATTTTGGTATAATACGAGCAGTTTACATAACCGTGGAGGGGAAATGCATGAAAAAAGAGAAGAGTTCACTTTGGGAATGGATTAAGGCAATTTTGATTGCTGTTGTATTAGCTGGTGTTATTAGACAGTTTTTCTTTGCGCCAATTCTCGTAGACGGGGTATCGATGGCACCTACTTTACATGATCGTGATCGAATGATTGTGAATAAAATTGGTTATCACATTGGAGATCCAAAACGCTTTGATATTATCGTATTTCGAGCAACAGAAGATAAAGATTACATTAAGCGCATTATAGGCCTGCCAGGCGATGAAATAGAGTATCGTAATGATAAACTGTATGTTAACGGAAAGGCTTATGAGGAGCCGTATTTAGACAAGCAGAAAAAGCAAATTGCTGACGGACCGCTTACATATGATTTTAATCTTGAAGAAATGACAGGCAAGAAAACCGTTCCAAAAGATCAATTATTTGTTTTAGGTGATAATCGTCGTTTTAGTAAAGATAGCCGTTCAATCGGTACGATTTCAATGGATCAAGTAATTGGTAAAGCTAATATGTTATATTGGCCGTTAGAAGACGCACGTATTGTGAAATAAATGAAAAAGAAGGTGGCAACATGGTAATTCAATGGTTTCCAGGGCATATGGCGAAGGCTAGACGCCAAGTAACGGAGAAATTAAAATTAATTGATGTTGTAATTGAACTTGTAGATGCTCGATTACCATTATCATCTCGAAACCCAATGATTGATGAAATCATTACACATAAGCCAAGGCTTGTTGTTTTAAATAAAGCGGATATGGCGGATGATCGTTTAACAAAACAATGGATCGCATATTTTAAAGAAAAAGGCCATATGGCAATTTCGATTAACGCGCAAGCTGGACAAGGTATGAAGGAAATTGCAGCAGCTTGTAAAGTGCTTGTTAAAGAAAAATTTGATAAAATGGTTGCAAAAGGTATTAGACCGAGAGCGATTCGTGCATTAATTGTAGGTATACCAAATGTTGGTAAATCTACATTGATTAATAAATTGGCAAAGAAAAATATTGCTAAAACAGGAGATCGTCCAGGTGTGACAACAGCTCAACAATGGATTAAAGTTGGGAAGGAAATGGAATTGTTAGATACACCAGGTATTCTGTGGCCTAAATTTGAAGATCAATTAGTGGGTCTTCGTTTAGCGACAACGGGTGCAATTAAAGATTCAATTTTAAATTTACAAGATGTAGCTGTTTACGCATTACGTTTTATGGAGAAACATTATCCAGAACGCTTGAAAGAACGCTATAATTTAAATGAGATTCCAGAAGATATTGTGGAATTATTCGATGCAATTGGAAAAAATAGAGGCTGCTTAATGGGCGGCGGAATGATTGATTATGATAAGACATCTGAGCTTGTGCTTCGTGAGCTTCGTGGTGGCAAACTTGGAAAAATGACGTTTGAAACACCGGAAGAGTTTGGAGAGCAAGTGGAAGATGTGGAAAAAATAGAAGAAGTATAAGACGTGCGTTTGTGCGTCTTTTCTTTTTGGATATGTTTAAAAAGGAGCTTGTATAAATGCAAACTATGACGATAAAAGAAGCGGAAAATGTATTGAAAGAAATTATGAATGAAGAAGATGATCGCTTTCAACTGTTAATGAAAGATGATCGAAAAGGTGTTCAAAAGCTCGTTTTGAAGTGGTATAAACAAAAAGAGTTAGAACAGAAAGAAAAAGAGAAGTTTTTTGAAATGTCCAAGTATGAAAATGCTTTGCGTGAAAAAGGGGTCACATATATCGCGGGTATTGATGAAGTAGGGCGCGGGCCATTGGCTGGGCCTGTTGTGACGGCAGCTGTCGTTCTTCCTGAGGATTTTTATATTCCAGGGTTAAATGACTCGAAAAAGTTGAGTGAAGCGAAACGTGAGCGTTTTTATGATGAAATAAAAGTACAAGCAATTGCAATTGGAGTAGGAATTGTATCACCGCAAGTTATTGATGACATTAATATTTACCAAGCAACGAAACAAGCGATGTTAGATGCAGTTGCAAATTTATCTTGTACACCTCAACATTTATTAATTGATGCGATGAAGCTTCCTACACCAATTCCGCAAACATCAATTATTAAAGGTGATGCGAAAAGTGTTTCGATTTCAGCAGCATCCATTATAGCAAAAGTAACGAGAGATCGTATGATGAAAGAACTGGGAGAGAAGTATCCTGAATATGGATTTGAGCAACATATGGGATATGGCACAAAGCAACATTTAGAGGCAATTGAAGTGCATGGAGTACTAGATGAACACCGCAAGTCATTCGCACCAATTAAAGATATGATTCAAAAATAAGCTGTAAATATACAGCTTATTTTTTTATTTTGGCATATAAACATTACTATTTTCGAAAAAGAATAAAGCGATTTCAGTTTTCTGACACTTTATTGTAGACAGCGTGCCAATCATCTTATACAATGGCAATGTAATGTTTTTTAAACATTAAAAAACTTTTCGAGTAAAACAGGAAAACAGGGGAGGATGGGACCATGAATATCCATGAGTACCAAGGTAAGGCAGTCCTTAGAAGCTATGGGGTTAGCGTTCCGAACGGGAAGGTTGCGTTTACAGTAGAAGAAGCTGTAGAAGCAGCGAAAGAATTAGGAACAGATGTATGTGTAGTGAAAGCACAAATTCACGCTGGTGGACGCGGCAAAGCTGGCGGAGTAAAAGTTGCGAAAAATTTAGATGAAGTTCGTACATATGCAGAAAGCATTTTAGGAACTACACTTGTGACACATCAAACAGGTCCTGAAGGTAAGGAAGTAAAACGCTTACTTATCGAAGAAGGTTGCGATATTAAAAAAGAATATTATGTAGGTCTAGTTTTAGATCGTGCAACTTCTCAAGTTGTTTTAATGGCGTCTGAAGAAGGCGGAACAGAAATTGAAGAAGTAGCAGAAAAAACACCTGAAAAAATCTTTAAAGAATATATTGATCCAGCAGTAGGCTTGCAAGGTTTCCAAGCGCGCCGAATTGCATTTAACATCAATATTCCAAAAGAGCTTGTAGGACAAGCTGTGAAGTTTATGATGGGCTTATATCGTGCGTTTATCGAAAAAGATTGCTCTATCGCTGAGATTAACCCACTTGTTACAACAGGCGAAGGTAAAGTTATGGCATTAGATGCAAAATTAAACTTTGATTCTAATGCGTTATATCGCCATAAAGACATTTTAGAGCTTCGTGATCTTGATGAAGAGGATTCAAAAGAAATTGAAGCTTCAAAATACGACTTAAACTACATTCCTTTAGATGGAAATATCGGTTGTATGGTTAATGGTGCAGGTTTAGCGATGGCTACAATGGATATCATTAAACATTACCACGGTGACCCAGCTAACTTCTTAGATGTTGGTGGCGGTGCAACTGCAGAAAAAGTTACAGAAGCATTCAAAATTATCCTTTCTGACAAAAATGTAAAAGGTATCTTCGTTAACATTTTTGGTGGCATTATGAAGTGTGATGTTATTGCAGAAGGTGTTATTGAAGCAACGAAACAAGTAGGTCTTGAGTTACCTTTAGTTGTACGTCTTGAAGGCACAAACGTAGAACTAGGTAAGAAAATTTTAAATGAGTCTGGCTTAAATATTGTTGCAGCAGAATCTATGGCAGACGGTGCACAAAAAATTGTTTCACTAGTGGGCTAATAGAAAGCGGGGGAGAAAAATGAGCGTATTAGTTAATAAAGATACAAAAGTTATTGTTCAAGGTATTACAGGTTCTCAAGGTTTATTCCATACAAAACAAATGATTGAATACGGTACGAAAATTGTCGGTGGTGTAACACCAGGTAAGGGCGGCACTGATATTGAAGGTGTACCAGTATTTGATACAGTAGAAGATGCAGTGAAAGCAACAGGCGCAAACGCTTCAGTTGTATACGTTCCACCCGCTTTTGCGGCAGATGCAATTATGGAAGCTGTTGATGCAGAAATTGATTTAGTAGTATGTATTACTGAAGGGATTCCTGTATTAGATATGGTAAACGTAAAGAGATATATGGCGGGTAAACATACACGTTTACTTGGACCAAACTGCCCAGGTGTAATCACACCAGATGAATGTAAGATTGGTATTATGCCAGGATATATTCATAAAAAAGGTCATGTTGGTATCGTATCTCGCTCTGGTACATTAACTTATGAAGCTGTACATCAGTTAACACAAGAAGGTATTGGCCAATCTACTGCTGTAGGTATCGGCGGAGACCCTGTTAACGGTACAGACTTTATTGATGCGTTAAAAGCATTTAATGAAGATGAAGAAACACATGCTGTAATTATGATTGGTGAAATCGGCGGTACAGCAGAAGAAGAGGCAGCTGAATGGGTAAAAGCTAATATGACAAAACCTGTCGTAGGCTTCATTGGTGGTCAAACAGCGCCTGCTGGCAAACGTATGGGCCATGCTGGTGCAATCATTTCTGGCGGTAAAGGAACTGCTGCTGAAAAGATTAAAACAATGGAAGCTTGTGGCATTAAAGTAGCTGAAACTCCAGCAGTTATGGGAGAAACGCTAATCTCTGTTTTAAAAGAAAAAGGTTTATTTGAGACTTGTAAAAACTATTAATCTGTTGAAAGACACCTTCTTACTTGAGGGTGTCTTTTTACACTTTTTTCTGTTTACATAATAAAAATTATGGGTAAGGAGAATCAAGATGACAAGAGAGAGATTATTACATGTTCATTACTTGCTAGCAGATTATTGGAAAGCGATGGAGAGGCTACTATATGTCGATCCAGAATTAAAGAACATATATAATTTTAACGAAAAACAAATGGAACACTACACTGGAATATCCTCGAAAAAATCTTCAGAACTAGTAAAATTTCTTCAAAATTCAAATCTTCCGCAATATATATCTTATTTAGAGAGAAATCGTATTTTTTATATAACGATATGGGATGAAGATTATCCGCAATTATTACGTGAAATACAAGACCCTCCCTTCGTTTTATATGGAAAAGGAGAGAAAGATTTCCTGAATAAAGTAAATAAATTAGCAGTTGTTGGAACGAGAGAACCATCATTATATGGTTATGAGAGTTTGAAGTTTATTTTACACCCTTTATTAGAAAGAGAGTGGCTTATTGTCAGTGGGTTTGCAAAAGGGATAGATACAATGTCTCATGAGATTACAGTAAGGCATCATTGCCCGACTATTGCGATATTAGGGCATGGATTGTCTTTTATGTACCCGAAAGAAAATAGACATTTATATGAAATGTGGAAGGAATATATATTGTTATTGACAGAGTATCCGCCGCACTATGCACCGAAAAAATGGTATTTTCCAAAAAGGAACCGGATTATTAGTGGTATAAGTAAAGGTGTTTTAGTTGTAGAAGCGAAATCGAGAAGTGGAACACTTATTACTGCAGACCTTGCGTTAGAGCAAAATAGAGAGGTGTTTGCGCTTCCTGGACCTATATTTGTAGAGGGGGCATCGGGAACGAATCATCTTATTCAGCAAGGAGCAAAACTAGTAAGAAATGCAGAAGATATCTTGGAAGAGATTTTAAATTAACCTTATATTTTTATGTTTTTATTAAACAATTATTGACAAATGGTAGATTGGCACTGTATGGTATATTCATTCTTGATTGACAAAAACAAGAGAAATCAATAAGATTAATGAAGACTTGAATCCACCTCTTAAGGAGGCACTAGCATGTCAGATTACCTCGTAATCGTGGAGTCGCCTTCTAAGGCGAAGACCATTGAGAAATATTTAGGGAAAAAATACAAAGTTGTCGCGTCTATGGGACATGTTCGCGATTTGCCAAAAAGTCAAATGGGGATAGAAGTAAAGAACAACTTCACCCCGAAGTATATTACCATTCGTGGTAAAGGTCCCGTCTTAAAAGATTTAAAATCAGCGGCGAAAAAAGCAAAGAAAGTCTATCTCGCGGCCGATCCAGACCGTGAAGGGGAAGCGATTGCTTGGCATTTAGCGAATACGTTAAATGTGGACGTTGAATCAGATTGTCGGGTTGTGTTTAATGAGATTACGAAAGATGCAATCAAAGAATCATTTAAACATCCTCGTGCAATTAATATGGATTTAGTGGATGCACAACAAGCAAGACGTATACTTGATCGTCTTGTTGGTTACAATATTAGTCCTTTATTATGGAAGAAAGTAAAAAAAGGATTAAGTGCAGGGCGTGTACAATCTGTAGCAGTTCGTTTAATCATCGAGCGTGAAAGGGAAATTCAAAACTTTGAACCTGAAGAATTCTGGACAATTAAAACAGAATTTGTAAAAGGAAAAGACACATTTGAAGCAAGCTTTTACGGTGTAGATGGTGAAAAAGTTCAATTAACAAATGAAACGCAAGTGAATGAAATAATTGAACAGATGAAAGACAATGCGTTTTCAGTTGAAAATGTAACGCGCAAAGAGCGAAAACGTAATCCTGCATTACCGTTTACAACATCTTCCTTGCAACAAGAAGCAGCACGTAAGTTAAACATGCGAGCAAAGAAAACAATGATGCTTGCACAGCAATTGTATGAAGGGATAGATCTTGGAAAACAAGGAACTGTAGGTCTTATTACGTATATGAGAACTGATTCAACACGTATCTCAGAAACAGCTCAAACAGAGGCTCGTACTTACATCACTGAAGCGTATGGTACGGAATACATAGGAACAGAAAAGAAGAAAGAAACGAAAAAGTCAAATGCACAAGATGCGCATGAGGCAATTCGTCCTACTTCAGTAATGAGAAAGCCAGAGGAACTAAAAAGTTTCTTAGGTCGTGATCAACTTCGATTATATAAATTGATTTGGGAGCGATTTGTTGCAAGTCAAATGGCGTCTGCTATAATGGATACTGTGACAGCGAGACTCATTAATAACAATGTTCAGTTCCGTGCAAGTGGATCGGTTGTAAAGTTCCCAGGATTTATGAAAGTGTATGTAGAGTCAAAAGATGATGGTGCTGAAGAAAAGGATAAGATGTTGCCACCTTTAGAAGTAGGGGAAACTGTATTTTCAAAGGATTTAGAACCAAAGCAACATTTTACACAACCTCCTCCGCGCTATACAGAGGCTCGCCTAGTAAGAACACTTGAAGAACTTGGAATTGGAAGACCGTCAACATATGTACCTACACTTGAAACAATTCAAAAGCGTGGGTATGTAGGTTTGGATAATAAACGCTTCGTTCCGACTGAACTTGGTGAAATAGTAATTGAACTTATTTTAGAGTTTTTCCCAGAAATTATTAACATTGAATTTACTGCCAATATGGAGCAAAGCCTTGATGAAGTAGAAGAAGGAAATGCGAATTGGGTAAAAATTGTTGATGATTTCTACGTAGGTTTTGAACCGCGTTTAGAAAAAGCGGAAAAAGAAATGCGTGAAGTGGAAATTAAAGATGAACCAGCTGGGGAAGATTGTGAATTATGTAATCACCCAATGGTCTTTAAAATGGGTAAATACGGGAAATTTATGGCTTGCTCGAATTTCCCAGATTGTCGTAATACAAAGCCGATTGTGAAAGAAATCGGTGTTACTTGTCCAAAGTGTGATAAGGGTCAAATTATTGAACGCCGTAGTAATAAAAAGAAACGTCTTTTCTATGGGTGCGGTACGTATCCGGAATGCGACTTTGTATCTTGGGATAAGCCAATTGGTCGTAAGTGTCCGAAGTGCGAAGGCATGCTTGTAGAGAAAAAGTTGAAAAAAGGCGTGCAAGTACAATGTATTTCGTGCGATTATGAAGAAGAACAACAAATGTGAGCGTAACTGCTCACATTTTTTTCGGGAAGAAAAGGAAAGGTGATATAAATGACAACACAAGTAGTAAACGTCATTGGCGCAGGTCTTGCAGGAAGTGAAGCAGCTTACCAAATTGCAAAACGTGGTGTCCAAGTTAGATTATATGAAATGAGACCGGTAAGGCAAACGCCAGCTCATCACACAGATAAATTCGCTGAATTAGTATGTAGTAACTCACTTCGTGCAAACACTTTAACAAATGCAGTTGGAGTTATTAAAGAGGAAATGCGCTTAATGGATTCTGTAATTATTCGTGCGGCGGATGAGTGCTCTGTACCAGCTGGAGGTGCTTTAGCTGTAGATCGTCATGAGTTCGCAGCTAAAGTAACAGAATACGTAAAGAACCATCCAAATGTAACTGTAATGAATGAAGAAATTACAGATATTCCAGAGGGACCGACAATTATTGCTACAGGTCCATTAACATCTCCTGATCTTTCTGCAAAATTGAAAGAATTAACAGGAGAAGATTATTTCTACTTCTATGATGCTGCAGCCCCAATCGTAGAAAAAGACAGCATTGACATGAATAAAGTGTATTTAAAATCGCGTTATGACAAAGGTGAAGCTGCATATTTAAATTGCCCAATGACAGAAGAAGAGTTTGATCGTTTTTATGAGGCTCTAATTGCTGCTGAGACAGTGCCTTTAAAAGAGTTTGAAAAAGAAATTTTCTTTGAAGGTTGTATGCCAGTAGAAGTTATGGCAAGTAGAGGGAGACAGACGTTAGTATTTGGACCTATGAAACCTGTTGGATTGGAAGATCCCAAAACAGGGAAAACGCCATATGCTGTTGTTCAGTTACGTCAAGATGATGCAGCGGGAACTTTATACAATATCGTAGGTTTCCAAACTCATTTAAAGTGGGGACCGCAAAAAGAAGTACTACAGTTAATTCCGGGATTGGAAAATGCAGAGATTGTACGTTATGGTGTAATGCATCGTAATACGTTTATTAATTCACCTAATTTGCTTCGTCCAACATATCAATATAAACAACGTGATGATTTATTCTTCGCTGGTCAAATGACTGGAGTAGAGGGATATGTTGAATCAGCAGCATCAGGATTATTAGCAGGAATTAATGCTGCGCGTCTTGTGCAAGGTGAAGAGCCAGTTGTATTACCGCCAGTAACTGCGATGGGTAGCATGGCAAATTACATTACGGCAACGAACGCTAAAAACTTCCAGCCGATGAATGCGAACTTCGGTCTATTTGCACCGTTAGAGAAGAAGATTAAAAAGAAAGCAGAACGAAATGAAGCGTACGCAGCACGCGCTTTAGAAACGATTCGAAATTTTGTAAATATTTAGTTAAATTTCTTGCAAAGGCTACTAAGTTGTGATACGATTTAGTAGCCTTTATTGAGGTGAGTTGTGTGAATGTGAAGAAATTGTTACAATTATTCGTTGGATATTTACAAATTGAAAGAAATTATTCAAAATATACAATTGCAAGTTATCAAAATGATTTAGAACATTTTGTGCAATTTATGGAACGAGAAGGCATATCCTCTTTTTTAGACGTTACATACGCGGATGTTCGTTTGTACTTAACGACGTTGCACGATGAAAAGTTAGCCCGTAAATCTGTCGCAAGAAAAGTATCAAGCTTACGAAGTTTATATCGTTTTTTGATGCGTGAAGGTTATCGAAAGGATAATCCGTTTGCACTTGCGTCACTCCCCAAAAAAGAATTGTCAATCCCAAAGTTTTTATATGCTGAAGAGTTAGAGGAATTATTTGAAGTTTCTGACACGGAAACGCCATTAGGTCAAAGGAATCAAGCTTTATTAGAGTTGATGTATGCGACTGGGATCCGTGTGAGTGAATGTGTCAATTTACAACTTACCGATATTGACTTTGCGGTGGGAACAATTTTAGTAATGGGAAAAGGAAAAAAACAAAGGTATATTCCGTTCGGAAGCTATGCGCAAGATTCTTTAATTACTTATATAGAGAATGGGAGAAAACAGTTAGTTAATAAGACTGACGAAGATTCTCATATGGTATTTTTAAATGCGAAAGGTACACCGCTAACAAGTCGTGGGGTTCGTTATGTTTTAAATGAACTCATTAAAAAGGCTTCGCTGACAATGCGGATAAGTCCCCATATGTTAAGGCATACATTTGCTACACATATGCTAGATGAAGGGGCGGATTTACGTACTGTACAGGAGCTATTAGGCCATGAAAATTTGTCGACGACACAAATTTATACGCATGTCTCTAAAGAAAGATTGCGTTCTGTTTACATGAAGCATCACCCGCGGGCATAAATTGCTTTAAAAGCTATAAAAACAAATAAAGGAGTTTTTTCTATGGGAAATTTCCACGCTACAACGATATTTGCAGTTCATCATAATGGAGAATGTGCAATGGCTGGAGATGGCCAAGTGACAATGGGAAATGCTGTTGTAATGAAACATACAGCTCGTAAAGTTCGTAAACTTTTCCAAGGTAAAGTTTTAGCTGGTTTCGCAGGATCAGTTGCTGACGCATTTACTCTTTTTGAAATGTTTGAAGGGAAATTAGAAGAGTATAATGGCAACTTGCAGCGTGCTGCTGTTGAAATGGCAAAACAATGGCGTGGCGATAAAATGTTACGTCAGCTAGAAGCGATGCTCATTGTCATGGATAAAACAACTATGCTCCTTGTTTCAGGTACAGGAGAAGTGATTGAACCGGATGATGGTATTTTAGCAATTGGATCTGGTGGGAATTATGCACTTTCTGCAGGTCGTGCTTTAAAGCAATATGCAAGTGAACACTTAACAGCGAAGCAAATTGCGAAAGCGAGTTTAGAGATTGCTGGCGATATTTGTGTTTATACGAATCACAACATAATTGTTGAAGAATTGTAGAATCGTAAGGGAGGCATTTTATATGCATTTACATTTTACTCCGCGCCAAATTGTGGAAAAATTAGATCAATACATCATCGGTCAAAAAGACGCAAAGAAAGCGGTTGCTGTAGCGTTGAGAAATCGATATCGCCGCAGTAAATTAGCTGAAAATTTACGTGACGAAATTGCACCTAAAAATATTTTAATGATTGGACCGACAGGTGTTGGGAAAACAGAGGTAGCACGACGAATGGCGAAACTCGTTGGAGCACCTTTTATTAAGGTTGAGGCTACAAAATTCACAGAAGTTGGATATGTGGGTAGAGATGTAGAGTCGATGGTACGTGACTTGGTGGAAACATCGGTTCGTATCGTAAAAGAAGAAATGGTAGTGAAAGTTCAAGATAAAGCAGAAGAGCAAGCGAATCAACGTCTTGTTGAAATTTTAGTGCCGAGTCCGGAGAAGCAATCTGGATTCAAAAATCCATTAGAGATGCTTTTTGGAGGCGCTCAAAATTCGAATCAAACGTCTGATACACAAGAAGATGTTGAAATCGAAAAGAAACGTCAAGATGTGGAGAGAAAGCTTGCTGCAGGGCTTCTTGAAGAAGAAATTGTATCGATTGAAGTGACTGAACAACAGTCTTCTATGTTTGATATGTTACAAGGAACTGGCATGGAACAAATGGGAATGAATTTCCAAGATGCGCTAGGAAGTTTTATGCCGAAAAAAACGAAAAAACGTAAACTTTCTGTAAAAGAAGCAAGAAAACTCTTGACAAATGAAGAGGCACAGCGCTTAATTGATATGGATGAAGTTACACAAGAGGCTGTTTATCGTGCTGAACAGCTCGGGATTATTTTTATCGATGAAATTGACAAAATTGCTGGTAAGCAGTCGAATAGCGTAGATGTATCACGTGAAGGTGTGCAACGTGACATTCTGCCAATTGTAGAAGGATCGAATGTTGCGACAAAATACGGATCAGTAAAAACGGATTATATTTTATTCGTTGCAGCTGGAGCGTTCCATATGTCTAAACCGTCGGATTTAATTCCGGAATTGCAAGGGAGATTTCCGATTCGAGTAGAATTAACAAAATTATCGACAGACGATTTTGTTAAAATATTAATCGAGCCTGACAATGCGTTAATTAAACAATATATGGCATTATTAGCGACTGAAGGTATAGAAATTGAATTTTCAGACGAAGCTATTCGTAAGATTGCTGAGATTGCTTATCAAGTTAATCAGGATACAGATAATATTGGAGCAAGAAGACTTCATACGATTATGGAGAAGCTCCTTGAAGATTTATCGTTTGAAGCATCTGAAATTACGTTAGAGAAAATAACGATAACACCTCAATACGTTGAGGAGAAATTAGCAACAATTGCTAAAAATAAAGATGTGAGCCAGTTTATTTTGTAATAGTGTCATCAGGTGACTCGCCCTAGTTTCCAAGTGATGAAAAAATATGTGAGTAACATGTAGGAGGAACTTTTGAAATGGAATTATTAGCAAAAACGAGAAAATTAAATGCGTTATTACAGAGCGCAGCAGGGAAGCCTGTAAACTTTAGAGAAATGTCTGACACAATGTGTGAAGTAATCGAAGCAAACGTATTCGTAGTTAGCCGTCGTGGTAAATTACTAGGTTATGCAATTCACCAACAAATCGAAAACGAACGCATGAAGCAAATGCTTGCAGAACGTCAATTCCCAGAAGAATATACACAAAGCTTATTCAACATTACAGAAACATCTTCAAACTTAGATGTGAACAGTGCTTACACAGCATTCCCAGTAGAAAACAGAGAATTATTCGGTCAAGGTTTAACTACAATCGTACCAATCGTTGGTGGCGGTGAGCGTCTAGGTACATTAGTATTAGCTCGTCTTGGTCAAGAGTTCTTAGATGATGATTTAATCCTTGCTGAGTACAGCTCAACTGTTGTAGGTATGGAAATCTTACGTGAAAAAGCAGAAGAAATCGAAGAGGAAGCGCGTAGTAAAGCTGTTGTTCAAATGGCAATCAGCTCATTATCTTACAGTGAGTTAGAAGCAATTGAGCATATCTTCGAAGAATTAAATGGAACAGAAGGTTTACTTGTTGCAAGTAAAATTGCTGATCGCGTAGGAATTACTCGCTCTGTAATCGTAAATGCACTACGTAAATTAGAAAGTGCTGGTGTTATTGAGTCTCGCTCTTTAGGTATGAAAGGAACATACATTAAAGTGCTAAACGACAAGTTTCTACAAGAACTTGCTAAATTAAAAACAAACTAATTTATAAAAAACTCTCCTCAATTGAGGAGAGTTTTTTTTTGCAATGGATAGAAGATGCTTGTGAAAAGTGTCATAAGCGTGTTTTCTGGGAAAACTATTAATTGTATTTACTTTTTTGCTTAAAAGAAAAGAAGGTTGGTAATACTAGAATTCGAGTATGAACAAAGAAAGTTTTACATTGTTCGCATTTTCGACTTGATTGTAATATTTCAGTATGATATAGTAAGCAGTGGTGTCAGTACAAAGTACACACGTTTACTGATTTAAGTGTTGGTGCTACGTTTGTAGTTTCGCTTAGAGATGAAGTAAACGGAGGATATCAAAAACCATTTAGGAGGAACTATATTATGTCAGTAATTTCTATGAAGCAATTGCTTGAAGCTGGTGTTCATTTCGGACATCAAACTCGTCGTTGGAACCCAAAAATGAAGCGTTACATTTTCACAGAGCGTAACGGTATCTACATCATCGACTTACAAAAAACTGTGAAAAAAGTTGAGGAAGCTTACAGAACGATGCGCGACATCGCTGCTGAAGGCGGAGACATCTTATTCGTAGGTACTAAAAAACAAGCACAAGAAGCTATTAAAGAAGAAGCAACTCGTGCTGGTATGTACTTCGTTAACCAACGTTGGTTAGGTGGAACTTTAACAAACTTCCAAACAATCCAAAAGCGTATCAAGCGTCTTAAAGACATCGAAAGAATGCAAGAAGATGGTACTTTCGAAGTACTTCCTAAGAAAGAAGTTGTTCAACTTAAAAAAGAGTTAGAGCGTCTTGAGAAATTCTTAGGCGGTATTAAAGATATGAAAGGTCTTCCAAGTGCATTATTCGTAGTAGACCCTCGTAAAGAGCGTATTGCAGTTGCTGAAGCACGCAAATTACACATTCCAATCATCGGTATCGTTGATACAAACTGTGATCCAGACGAAATCGATCACGTTATCCCAGCAAACGATGATGCAATTCGTGCTGTAAAACTTCTTACATCTAAAATGGCAGACGCGATCCTTGAAGCAAAACAAGGTGAAGAAACTGTTACTGCGTAACAAAGTTGGAAAGGTGATAAGGGGTTCGGCCTTTTATCACCTTTTTTAAGGTATAAACACCTTTATAAAAGGTATAAATACATATTTTAGGAGGATGAAAAGTATGGCAATCACTGCTCAAATGGTAAAAGAATTACGTGAAAAAACTGGCGCAGGTATGATGGACTGCAAAAAAGCTTTAACAGAAACTAATGGCGACATGGAGAAGGCAATTGACTTCTTACGTGAAAAAGGTATTGCGAAAGCTGCTAAAAAAGCAGACCGCATTGCTGCTGAAGGTTTAACTTTCATCGAAACAAACGGTAACGACGCTTTAATCTTAGAATTAAACTCTGAAACTGATTTCGTTGCGAAAAACGAAGGTTTCCAAACACTAATTAAAGAATTAGCTGCTCACTTATTAACTAACAAACCAGCTAACGTTGAAGAAGCTATGGCTCAAACAATGGAAAACGGTAAAAAAGTTGAAGAGCACATCAACGAAGCAATCGCTAAAATTGGTGAAAAACTTACACTTCGTCGTTTCGAAATCGTATCAAAAACTGATGCAGATGCATTCGGCGCTTACCTACACATGGGTGGACGCATTGGTGTATTAACAGTTCTTGAAGGTTCTACTGATGAAGCTGCTGCTAAAGATGTTGCAATGCACATCGCTGCAGTTAACCCTAAATACATCGACCGCGATGCTGTAACAGCTGAAGAAGTTGAGCATGAGCGTCAAGTATTAACACAACAAGCATTAAACGAAGGCAAGCCTGAGAAAATCGTTGCGAAAATGGTTGAAGGCCGTCTAGGCAAATTCTTCGAAGAGATTTGCTTACTTGACCAAGCATTCGTTAAAAACCCTGATATGAAAGTTCGTCAGTTCGTTGAGTCTAAAGGCGGAACATTAAAAGGATTCGTTCGCTACGCTGTTGGTGAAGGTATCGAAAAACGCGAAGACAACTTTGCTGAAGAAGTAATGAACCAAGTAAAAGGTAGTAACTAATACAGATTAGGGAACACATTGTGTTCCCTTTTTTAAAATAAAGATGTAAGCAATTGGAGGTTCATTATGAGTAAACCGAAATATAATCGTGTCGTTTTAAAGCTAAGTGGAGAAGCTTTAGCTGGAGAGCAAGGATTTGGAATTAACCCAACTGTTATTAAGTCAGTTGCGGAACAAGTAAAAGAAATTGCAGAACTTGATGTAGAGGTTGCTGTTGTTGTTGGTGGCGGTAACATTTGGCGTGGAAAAATTGGAAGTGAAATGGGCATGGATCGTGCAGGGGCAGATTACATGGGCATGTTAGCGACAGTTATGAATTCATTAGCTCTTCAAGATAGCTTGGAGAATATCGGAATTCAAACTCGTGTACAAACTTCAATTGAGATGCGTCAAGTTGCAGAACCTTACATTCGTCGTAAAGCAGTTCGTCACTTAGAGAAAAAACGTGTTGTTATTTTTGCAGCAGGTACAGGTAATCCATACTTCTCTACAGATACAACAGCAGCATTACGTGCGGCAGAAATTGAAGCAGATGTAATTTTAATGGCGAAAAACAATGTAGATGGTGTATATAATGCGGATCCATCTATTGATCCAACAGCTACAAAATACGAAACGCTTACTTACTTAGATGTATTAAAAGAAGGTTTAGGTGTAATGGATTCTACAGCTTCTTCTCTATGTATGGATAATGATATTCCACTAATTGTATTCTCAGTTATGGAAAAAGGTAATATTAAACGTGCCGTTTTAGGCGAAAATATCGGAACAGTGGTAAGGGGGAAATAAATATGGGACAACAAGTATTGAAGTCTTCAAATGAAAAAATGGAAAAAGCAGTTGCTGCTTATTCTCGTGAATTAGCAACAGTTCGTGCTGGTCGTGCAAACGCGTCTGTATTAGATAAGGTACAAGTTGATTACTATGGTGCACCAACACCAGTTGTGCAATTAGCGAACATTACAGTTCCAGAAGCGCGTTTACTAGTAATTCAACCTTATGATAAAACTTCTATCGGTGATATTGAAAAAGCAATTTTAAAAGCAGATTTAGGCTTAAACCCTTCTAATGATGGAACTGTAATTCGTATTGCATTCCCTGCACTAACAGAAGAGCGTCGTCGTGATCTTGTAAAAGTTGTGAAAAAATATGCTGAAGAAGCAAAAGTTGCTGTTCGTAACGTACGTCGTGACGGAAATGATGATCTTAAGAAGCTTGAAAAAGCTGGCGAGATTACAGAAGATGATTTAAGAGGATATACTGAAGATATCCAAAAAGAAACAGATAAATATATTGCAAAAGTTGACGAAATCGCAAAAAACAAAGAAAAAGAAATCATGGAAGTGTAATAGCGATAACTTCGCAAATATGACCCTCTTCTTAAGGGGGTCTTTTTACACTTTTAGGCATACGTCTGCTTGCTGGAGGGTATGAATGATGTTTAAAAACTTTCCTTTTTTTAAAGGTAAAAAGGACACATCGTTTGATCATCTCGTTGAAGAAGTGAAAAAAGGATATATCCCAGAACATATTGCCATCATTATGGATGGGAATGGAAGATGGGCAAAGAGGAGAGCAATGCCTCGTATTGCGGGACATCATGAAGGTATGCAAGTTGTAAAGAAAATTACAAAATTTGCAAGTAAACTTAATGTGAAAGTGTTAACTCTCTATGCTTTTTCAACTGAGAACTGGAAAAGACCGAAAAAGGAAGTTGATTATTTAATGAAGCTTCCAGAAGAATTTCTAGGTACATTTTTACCAGAATTGATTGAAGAAAACGTACAAGTCCGAGTAATAGGGCAAAAAGATCGTCTTCCTACGCATACACGCAGAGCGATGGAGAAAGCCATGGAAGATACGAAAGAGAATACGGGATTAATTCTTAATTTCGCGTTAAACTATGGAAGTCGAGATGAAATCGTTTCTGCTGTGCAACATATGATGAAAGATAATGAGGAAGGAAAAATTCGTTCTGAAGAGGTAAGTGAAGAAATGCTTTCCTCCTACTTAATGACGAGTTCTTTACCTGATCCAGAGTTGTTAATCCGAACAAGCGGAGAGCTACGTATTAGTAATTTCATGTTATGGCAAATTGCATATTCGGAGTTTTGGTTTACAGACGTGTATTGGCCAGACTTCAAAGAAGAACATTTGCTAAATGCGATTACTGACTTTCAACATAGAGGGCGCAGATTCGGAGGCGTGTAGAAAGAGAGGGTTTGGTAGTGAAACAGAGAATTATTACTGGAGTGGTTGCTGCCGCGCTATTCATTCCCATCGTAATATACGGTGGCGTGCCTTTTACGGTTTTAGTGTATGCACTTGCTTCTATAGGTTTATATGAATTAATTCGTATGAATAAGCTTACGCTTATTTCAGTACCGACAGTTTTAGCTGCAGTATTATTGTGGATTCTTTTAATTCCAAGTAGTGCATCAGAACTGTTTACATGGATTGGATTAGGTAAATTGGAAATCACATTTGTGATTGTTTTATTACTTTTATCATATACAGTCCTTTCTAAGAATACATTTACTTTTGATAATGCTTCATTTTTACTGATGGCAACGACATATGTGGCAATGGGATTCT
Organism: Bacillus sp. cl96; assembly: GCF_900100505.1. Taxonomy (NCBI): domain Bacteria; kingdom Bacillati; phylum Bacillota; class Bacilli; order Caryophanales; family Bacillaceae; genus Bacillus; species Bacillus sp. cl96. The sequence goes on along the minus strand of NZ_FNDM01000009.1, from coordinate 117,373 downwards.
TATATTTAAATGAAACGAGAATATTAGGAATTAAATATGTATTTTGCGCATTATTTGTTATATGGGCTACTGATTCAGGCGCATATTTCGTAGGAAAAGCATTGGGCAAGAGAAAATTGTGGCCAGAAATTAGTCCGAATAAAACGATTGAAGGTTCATTAGGCGGTATCGTTTGTGGAATTATTGTGGCACTTGTTTACAACGTGTTCTTCCCAGTCGAATCGAATGTAGTAATTTTAATTGTGCTGACAATTATCATTTCTATTTTTGGACAAATTGGTGATTTAGTACAATCTGCTTTTAAACGTCATTATGGCGTAAAGGATTCAGGTACAATTTTACCTGGGCATGGTGGTATATTAGACCGAACAGATAGTTGGTTATTCGTTTTACCAATTCTCTACTTCTTATTACAATACAATTAATAAATGAACGAGGGGTTGGAGTCATGAAAAACATTAGTTTATTAGGTGCAAGCGGATCAATTGGTACACAAACTTTAGATGTATTACGCTCGCACCCAGACCAATTCCGTCTCGTTGCTTTTTCTGTAGGGAAAAATATTGACTACGCAGTAAAGGTAATTCAAGAATTTTCTCCGCAAATCGTCTCTGTGCAAAGAGAGGAAGATGTTTTAAAATTACAATCTGTTTCTGGTAATACAAAAATTGTATATGGTAGTGAAGGACTTTTAGAAGTAGCATTACATCCAGATGCGGAGATTGTAGTAAATGCTGTTGTAGGTAGCGTAGGGTTGTTACCAACACTTCGTGCAATTGAGGCGAAAAAAACAATTGGAATTGCAAATAAAGAAACGTTAGTAACTGCAGGACATCTTGTAATGGAAGCAGCACGAAAACATAATGTTTCGTTACTTCCAGTAGATAGTGAACATTCGGCTATTTTTCAGTGCTTGAATGGTGAAAATGAAAAAAGAATTTCTCGTCTTATTATAACGGCTTCTGGTGGAAGTTTCCGTGATAAAACGAGGGATGAATTGCATCATGTGACCGTAGAAGATGCGCTTCGACATCCAAACTGGTCAATGGGTTCGAAAATTACAATTGATTCTGCTACAATGATGAATAAGGGACTAGAAGTAATTGAAGCACATTGGCTTTTTGGTATCCCTTATGAGCAAATCGATGTTGTTTTACATAAAGAAAGTATTATCCATTCTATGGTTGAATTTGAAGATCGTAGTGTAATGGCGCAGCTTGGTTCACCTGATATGCGAGTACCAATTCAATACGCACTTACATATCCTGATAGATTGCCTCTTTCAGACACAAAACAGTTAAACTTATGGGAAATAGGGACGTTGCATTTTGAGAAAATGGACCAAGAACGATTCCGTTGTTTACGTTTTGCGTATGAAGCTGGAAAAGCAGGTGGAAGTATGCCAGCTGTAATGAACGCAGCGAATGAAGTAGCGGTTGAAGCCTTTTTACAAAAGAGAATTGGTTTCTTAACAGTGGAAGATCTCATTGAAAAAGCAATGAACCATCACAATGTCATTGCACGACCGAGCTTAGAGGAAATTTTGGAAATTGATGCGGCCACAAGACGGTTTGTGATGGAACAAATTTAGCAAAGGTGGTTATGGAATTGAATACAGCGATTGCCTTTATATTAATTTTCGGTGCACTCGTATTTTTCCATGAGCTAGGGCATCTATATTTCGCAAAAAGAGCAGGTATTTTATGCCGCGAGTTTGCGATTGGTTTTGGTCCGAAAATATTCTCATTTGAAAAGAATGAAACGGTGTATACGATTCGATTACTGCCCCTTGGTGGCTATGTAAGAATGGCCGGCGAGGATGCGGACACAGTTGAGTTAAAGCCTGGGAAAAAGGTTGGCCTTGTATTAAATGAAAAAGACGAAGTTGTAAAATTAGTTTTTGATGGATATGAAAAGTATTCAAATGTTCGTGTTATTGAAGTCGAACAAGCTGATTTGGAGCATAATTTAACAATTTCGGGCTATGAAGAGTACGAGGAAGAGCTTCAAACATTCCGAGTGAATGAAAAGGCTCGTATTATTACTGCGGGGGAAGAAATTCAAATTGCTCCGTATAATAGACAATTTGGCTCGAAAAAACTAGGGCAACGCGCTTTAACAATCTTTGCGGGTCCTGCAATGAACTTCATTTTAGCATTTGTTATTTTTGTGATTCTTGGATTTGTACAAGGGGTTCCTGTTGACAAACCAATGGTTGGAAAAGTGATGGATAACAGTGCAGCACAGCAAGCTGGATTGAAAGAGAATGATACAATTCAAGCTATTGATGGGAAAAACACAAGTACATGGAAAGATGTTGTTACTATTGTACGTGAAAACCCAAATAAAGAAATTACGTTACAAGTAAAGCGTGATAATGAACAGTTTAATGTGAAAGTAACGCCAACACTCGATAAAGAAGGAAAAGACGAAGTTGGTAGAATCGGTGTGTATTCTCCTGTAGAGAAAACAGTAATGGGTTCTATTAAATCAGGATTTGAACAAACGTACCAATGGACGAAACTAATTTTTGAATCTCTTGTTAAATTAGTAACTGGTCAATTTTCTATTAATGAGTTATCAGGTCCAGTAGGAATTTATAATCTAACAGATCAAGTTGTAGATTATGGGTTTACGCGTGTACTAAGTTTAGCTGCAGTTCTAAGCATTAATCTTGGTTTATTTAATTTATTACCAGTTCCTGCTTTAGATGGTGGCCGTTTATTCTTCTTCTTAATTGAAGCGTTACGAGGGAAACCAATTGATCGCCAAAAAGAAGGAATGGTTCACTTTATTGGTTTTGCATTATTAATGTTACTTATGTTAGTTGTAACTTGGAATGACATTCGTAAGTTTTTCTTGTAAAATAAAGTGAAACTTATAATGAAATAGAGCTCGTAGAATAAAATCCCTCACCTAACTCGAGGTGAGGGGTTTTACTGCGTGTAAGAGTAAAATGAAGAGGTGCAAATAAATGAAACAAAGTATGGTATTCAGTCCTACATTACGTGAAGTTCCAGCTGATGCTGAAATTAAGAGTCATCAGCTATTACTTCGTGCAGGTTTTATGCGTCAAAATGCTTCTGGTATTTATAGCTTTCTACCATTTGGATTAAAAGTATTACACAAAGTAGAACGTATCGTTCGAGAAGAAATGGAGCGCGCAGGAGCTGTAGAATTATTAATGCCAGCTATGCAAGCTGCGGAATTATGGCAAGAATCAGGTCGTTGGTATTCTTACGGATCTGAATTAATGCGTATGAAAGATCGTAATGCTCGTGAATTCGCATTAGGAGCGACACATGAGGAAGTAATTACGGATCTTGTGCGTGATGAAGTGAAATCATATAAAAAATTACCGTTAACATTATACCAAATTCAAACAAAATTCCGTGATGAGCAAAGACCTCGTTTCGGCTTATTACGTGGAAGAGAGTTTCTAATGAAAGATGCATACTCTTTCCATGCTACACAAGAGAGCTTAGATGAAGTATACGATCGTTTATATAAAGCATACTCTAACATTTTTGCTCGCTGTGGCTTGAATTTCCGTGCAGTTATTGCTGATTCTGGAGCAATGGGCGGAAAAGATACACATGAATTTATGGTATTATCTGATGTTGGTGAAGATACAATTGCATACTCTGACACATCTGATTATGCAGCAAACATCGAAATGGCTCCTGTTGTAGCTACGTATACGAAGAGTGACGAAGCAGAAAAAGCACTTGAAAAAGTAGCAACACCAGACCAAAAAGCAATTGAAGAAGTATCTGCATTCTTAAACATCGAAGCTGACAAGTGCATTAAGTCTATGGTGTTTAAAGTAGATGAGAAATTAGTAGTGGTACTTGTTCGTGGTGATCACGAAGTAAACGATGTGAAAGTGAAAAATGTATACGGCGCTTCAGTTGTTGAGCTTGCTTCTCATGAAGAAGTAAAAGCATTATTAAATTGTGAAGTTGGTTCATTAGGACCGATTAATGTAACAGGTGATATCGAAATTATTGCTGATCATGCTGTAGCATCAATTGTTAACGGATGTTCAGGAGCGAATGAAGAAGGATTCCATTATGTAAATGTAAATCCAGAACGTGACTTTAAAGTAAGTCAATATACAGATTTACGCTTCATCCAAGAAGGAGACCAATCTCCAGATGGAAACGGAACAATTCTTTTTGCACGCGGAATTGAAGTTGGTCATGTATTCAAATTAGGAACTCGTTATAGTGAAGCAATGAACGCAACATTCCTGGATGAAAACGGAAAAACACAACCACTTATTATGGGTTGTTACGGTATCGGGGTATCTCGTACAGTGGCAGCAATTGCAGAGCAGTTTAACGATGAGAACGGCTTAGTTTGGCCAAAAGCTGTAGCACCGTTCCATGTGCATGTAATTCCAGTAAATATGAAATCGGATGCACAACGTGAAATGGGTGAAAATATCTACAACTCATTACAAGAACAAGGCTATGAAGTGTTATTAGACGATCGTGCAGAACGTGCAGGTGTTAAATTTGCAGATGCAGATTTATTCGGTCTTCCAGTTCGTGTTACAGTTGGTAAAAAAGCAGACGAAGGTATTGTAGAAGTGAAAGTACGTGCTACAGGTGAGTCTGAAGAAGTAAAAGTAGAAGAACTTCAAACATATATTGCAAATATTTTAAAATAAGAAGAGGTACCTCGTAATGGGGTACCTTCTCTTTCTTTGTAAACGTATTTTGTAAAAGAAGAGGTGAGAAATCTTTCTTTGTGGTACGTTTCAATTTATAATAGCAAATGGAAGGAGAGTGCTTATGTCTTTAACAAATGAACAACAAGAGCGATTTCAAATTTTGCTCCAGCAGTTGCAAATACCAGACGACCTTATAAATCAATATTTACAAGGCGGTGGTATTGAAAGGCTCGTTATTGATAAAGCGAATAAAAGTTGGCATTTTGATTTACAAGTGCCACGTATTTTGCCTACAGAATTATATGAATTGCTAGAAACAAAGCTTAAGCAATCATTTTCTCATATTGCAAGAACAACATTTGCATTAGAAACAGAGAATAAACAATTTACAGAAGAAGAAGTGAGGGCGTATTGGCCGCTTTGTACGGAACGAATTACATTTTCACCTATGTTCGCATACTTAAAGAAGCAGCTTCCACAGGTGAATGGAGTGAAGTTGCTAATAAATGTGAATAACGAGTTGGAGTCTACTGCTTTAAAGAAAAACGTTGCGAAACCAGTAGGGGATCAATACGAAGTTTTTGGATTCCCGCGTTTTCAGTTAGACACACATATACAGCAAAATACAGAAGAAATGCAAAAGTTTCGTGAACAAACGCAGCAAGAAGACCGCGAGCGTGTTATACAAGCTATGGAAGAAATGGCGAAGAAGCAAGCTGAAGAAAGCAGCGTTGTGTATGAAGGACCGATTACACTCGGGTATCTTATTAAGCCAGATGAAGAGATTACACCGATGCGAGAAATTCAAGATGAAGAAAGAAGAAAAACGGTTCAAGGATATGTCTTCCATGTAGAAACAAAAGAGCTTCGTAGTGGACGTACGTTATTAACTTTAAAAATAACGGATTATACGGATTCTATTATGATCAAAATGTTCTCGCGTGACAAAGAAGATATTCCAATGCTGCAATCCTTGAAAAAAGGAATGTGGGTGAAAGCGCGTGGTTCTGTTCAAAACGATACATTCGTTCGAGATTTAGTAATGATTGCAAATGATATTAATGAAATCACAGGACCGTCTCGTAAAGATAAAGCACCAGAAGGCGAAAAACGAGTAGAGCTGCATCTCCATACTCCGATGAGTCAAATGGACGCTGTCACTCCAGTTTCTAAGCTTGTTGCTCAAGCTGGTAAATGGGGACATGAGGCTATTGCGGTTACAGACCATGCCGTGGCTCAGTCTTTCCCAGAGGCGTATTCTGCGGGGAAGAAGGCTGGAGTTAAAGTTATATATGGTGTAGAAGCAAATTTAGTTAATGATGGTGTACCGATAGCATATAACGAAGCGCATCGTTTACTTGCAGAGGAAACGTATGTTGTTTTCGACGTTGAGACGACAGGTTTATCAGCTGTATACGATACAGTTATTGAGTTGGCTGCTGTAAAAGTAAAGGGTGGCGAAATTATTGACCGCTTTGAATCTTTTGCAAATCCGCATCAACCATTATCGGCGACGATCATTGAATTAACAGGTATTACAGATGATATGTTAACTGATGCACCTGAAGTGGACGAAGTGTTTAAAAAGTTTGAGGAATGGATGGGCGACCATACACTTGTTGCCCATAACGCGAGCTTTGATATGGGCTTTATTAACGTAGGTTTTAAAAAGGCTGGACTAGAAAAAACGAATAACCCCGTTATTGATACGTTAGAACTTGCACGATTCTTATTCCCAGAAATGAAAAATCATCGATTAAATACGATGTGTAAAAAACTTGATATTGAATTAACACAACATCACCGTGCGATTTATGATACAGAAGCGACGGGATATTTACTTGTGAAAATGTTGAAAGACGTAATTGAAAAGGGATTTGAATATCACGATCAATTAAATGATAGCATGGGACAAGGGGATGCGTATAAGCGTGGCCGTCCAAGTCATATGACGTTACTTGCCACATCAGATGTTGGATTGAAAAATTTATATAAACTTGTTTCATATTCTCACCTTAATTACTTTTACCGTGTACCACGTGTGCCGAGGTCACTATTAAAAAAATACCGTGAAGGAATTTTAGTAGGAACGGCTTGTGATAAAGGTGAAGTTTTCGAGGCAATGATGCAAAAGGCACCTGAAGAGGTAGAAGAAATTGCCCAGTTCTATGATTACATTGAAGTAATGCCTCCAGAGGTGTTGCGTCATTTAGTAGAACGTGAACTTGTTCGAGACGAAGGTCAATTAAAAACAATTATTTCTAACTTAGTAAAACTAGGTGAGACGTTAGATAAACCAGTTGTTGCTACAGGAAACGTGCATTATTTAGACCCTGAGGATGCAATGTATCGTAAAATTTTAGTCAGTTCGCAGGGCGGAGCCAATCCGTTAAATCGACATTCATTACCGCCAGTACATTTCCGTACAACTGATGAAATGTTAGAATGTTTTTCATTCTTAGGTGAAGATAAAGCGAAAGAAGTTGTTGTAACAAATACACAAAAGATTGCGTCATTAATTGGTGATGTGCATCCAGTAAAAGACGATTTATACACACCGAAAATTGAAGGTGCTGATGATGAAACGCGTGATATGAGTTATAAAATGGCGCGTAGCATTTATGGTGAAGAGCTACCGGAAATTGTAGAAGCACGTTTAGAAAAAGAATTAAAAAGTATTATTGGGCATGGATTCGCCGTAATTTATTTAATTTCACATAAGCTTGTGAAAAAATCGTTAGTAGACGGATATCTAGTAGGTTCGCGTGGATCGGTAGGATCATCATTTGTTGCAACGATGATGGAAATTACAGAAGTAAACCCATTACCACCACACTATGTATGTCCGAAGTGTAAGCAATCAGAATTCTTTAATGATGGTTCTGTAGGCTCTGGTTTTGACTTACCAGATAAAGAATGTCCTGCTTGTAATATTCCATATGTAAAAGATGGACATGACATTCCGTTCGAAACATTCCTTGGATTTAAAGGAGATAAGGTACCCGATATCGATTTGAACTTCTCCGGGGAATACCAACCACGTGCCCATAACTATACGAAAGTACTGTTCGGTGAAGACTATGTATATCGTGCAGGAACGATTGGTACAGTTGCGGAAAAAACTGCTTACGGATATGTAAAAGGTTATGCAAATGATCATAACTTAACGATTCGAAATGCAGAGATTGATCGCTTAGTAGCAGGGTGTACCGGTGTAAAACGTACAACAGGACAGCATCCAGGCGGTATTATCGTTGTGCCAGATTACATGGATATCTTTGATTTCTCACCAATACAGTATCCAGCTGATTCAATTGGTGCTGAATGGAGAACAACGCATTTTGATTTCCACTCGATTCATGATAATTTATTGAAACTTGATATACTAGGACACGATGATCCGACCGTTATTCGTATGTTACAAGATTTAAGTGGTATTGATCCGAAAACAATCCCAACGGATGATCCAGAAGTAATGAAAATTTTCTCTGGTCCAGAATCGTTAGGGGTAACGGAAGAACAAATTAACTGTAAAACAGGTACACTTGGTATACCAGAGTTTGGTACAAAATTCGTAAGACAGATGTTAGAAGAGACAAAACCGACGACATTCTCAGAGTTAGTCCAAATTTCTGGACTATCACATGGTACCGACGTATGGCTTGGTAATGCAAACGAGTTAATTTATAACGGTACATGTACGCTGAGCGAAGTTATCGGTTGTCGTGATGACATCATGGTATATTTAATCTATCAAGGTCTAGATCCATCATTAGCCTTCAAAATCATGGAGTCGGTTCGTAAAGGTAAAGGTGTACCGGAAGAATGGGAAGAAGACATGAAAAATAATAATGTACCAGGTTGGTATATTGATTCATGTAAGAAGATTAAATACATGTTCCCTAAAGCCCATGCGGCTGCTTACGTACTTATGGCTGTACGTATCGCATACTTTAAAGTACATTTTGCACTGTTATTCTATGCCGCATATTTTACAGTTCGTGCAGATGATTTTGATGTAGAGGCAATGGCGAAAGGTTCAGCATCTATACGTGCAAGAATTGATGAAATTGCTCAAAAGGGACTCGATGCTGCGCCGAAAGAGAAGAGTTTATTAACGGTACTAGAAATGACACTTGAAATGTGTGAGCGTGGATACTCATTCCAAAAGGTGGATTTATACCGCTCACATGCAACAGAATTTATTATTGATGGAGATACATTAATCCCTCCATTTAATGCAGTACCTGGTCTTGGCACAAACGCAGCTTTAAGTATTGTAGAAGCACGTAAAAATGGAGACTTCTTATCAAAAGAAGACTTGCAACAGCGAAGTAAGGTTTCGAAAACAATTATTGAGTATTTAGATAGCCAAGGTTGTTTAGGAGACTTACCAGATCAAAACCAGTTATCACTGTTCTAGTAGGTAGGAAAAGTCTTTGCAAATCAACATTTCCTATGATATACTATTAACCGAGATAACCATGTCATGTATATTGTGTAAAGAAAAGAGTGGGGAAACCCACTCTTTCGTGTTACTATCTATGTTTTATCTACGTAGATAGGTAAAAGATTTCTGTCGTATATACATATTTTGTTACAAGTTTTACTTCTTAAATTTGGTAATACTAAGACAGATAATCCCTGCTGAACAGCAGGGGCTTTTGTTAGCTAACGAGAAAGAATAAGATAGACCGTTTTTAAATTGGCGGGGTCTTCTTCTTTTAAATGGTACATGACGGCAGGAAGGAGGCTGTTTATGGATAAGAAAGTCACAGAAGTTGTAGAAGCATTTGCGCAGCCGATCGTTGAAGAGTTAAATCTTGAACTTGTAGATGTAGAGTATGTGAAAGAAGGACAAGACTGGTTCTTACGCGTATTCATCGATTCTGAAAAGGGAGTCGACATTGAAGAATGCGGTGCGGTAAGTGAACGTTTAAGCGAAGCTTTAGATAAAGAGGATCCAATTCCTCATCTTTACTTTTTGGATGTATCATCTCCTGGAGCGGAACGCCCATTAAAGAAAGAAAAAGACTTCCAGCAAGCGGTAGGAAAACAAGTGGCAATTAAAACATATGAGCCGATTGATGGTGAAAAGATGTTTGAAGGAAAACTGCTTTCTTACGATGGTACAACAATAACATTATTATTAACAATTAAAACACGTAAAAAAGAAATCCAAATTTCGATGGATAAAGTCGCAAATGCGCGACTTGCTGTTACGTTTTAGTTAGAAGGGGGATCTTCATGAGCACTGAGTTATTAGATGCTTTGCTCGTATTAGAATCTGAAAAAGGCATTAGCAAAGACATTATTATTGATGCGATTGAAGCAGCTTTAATCTCTGCTTATAAGCGCAATTTTAATCAAGCACAAAACGTTCGTGTGAGCTTTAACCCAGAAGTGGGAACAATTCAAGTTTTAGCACGTAAAGACGTAGTAGACAATGTGTTTGATCCACGTCTTGAAATTTCTGTAGAGGAAGCAAGACAAATTAATCCAAACTACCAAGATGGTGACGTACTAGAAATTGAAGTAACACCAAAAGACTTTGGTCGTATTGCAGCACAAACTGCAAAACAAGTTGTAACACAACGAGTGCGTGAAGCAGAGCGCGGTGTTATTTACTCTGAGTTTAGTGATCGTGAAGAAGATATTATGGTAGGTATTGTACAACGTCAAGATGCTCGTTTCATCTATGTAAGCTTAGGAAAAGTAGAAGCTTTATTACCTGTAAGTGAGCAAATGCCTAATGAGCAATACAAGCCACATGATCGTATTCGCGTATTCATTACGAAAGTAGAAAAAACGACAAAAGGACCACAAATTTACGTATCACGTACACATCCTGGTCTTTTAAAACGTTTATTCGAAATGGAAGTTCCTGAAATCTATGATGGAACTGTAGAAATTCGTTCTGTAGCACGTGAAGCTGGCGATCGCTCTAAGATCTCTGTATATGCAGAGAACACTGATGTTGATCCAGTTGGTTCTTGTGTAGGACCAAAAGGGCAACGTGTACAACGCATTGTAGACGAATTAAAAGGTGAAAAAATTGACATCGTTCGCTGGTCAAATGATCCAGTTGAATATGTTGCAAATGCATTAAGCCCATCACAAGTTGTTAAAGTACTTGTAGATGAAGAAGAAAAAGCGACAACAGTAGTTGTTCCAGACCACCAGCTATCATTAGCTATCGGTAAGCGTGGACAAAATGCACGTCTTGCAGCTAAATTAACAGGCTGGAAAATTGACATTAAGAGTGAGTCTGATGCGAAACAACTTGGTATTGTAACAGAAGAAGATAGCGTAATCGCATTTGGATTCGATTCAGTGGAAGACGAAATCGAATAGAGGTGATGAGTATGAGCAATCGAAAAGTTCCGTTACGAAAATGTGTTGCAACGCAAGAAATGAAATCAAAACGAGAGCTCGTTCGCATTGTTCGTTCCAAAGAGGGAGAAGTGTCCATTGATTTAACTGGGAAAAAATCAGGACGAGGTGCTTACTTGTCGAAGGACAAGGAGAGCATTCTTCAAGCTCAAAAGAAAAATGTTTTGGAACATCATCTAAAAGCGAAAATCGACGGTTCTTTATATGAAGAGCTTCTTGAGCTTGTTGAGAAGGAGTCGAAATAAGTGTCCGATTGGAAATCGTTTTTAGGACTAGCAAACCGGGCTCGGAAAATTATTTCGGGTGAAGAACTCGTTTTAAAAGAAGTACGAAGTGGCAAAGCAAAACTTGTATTGCTATCTGAAGATGCGTCAGTAAATACTACAAAACGCATCACAGATAAAACTACGTACTACAACGTACCAATGAGAAAGGTCGAAAATCGACAACAATTAGGGCATGCGATTGGGAGAGATGAGCGAGTCGTTGTAGCTGTGTTAGATGAAGGCTTTGCGAAAAAGCTGCGTAGCATGCTCGATACAAATTACCGGGGGTGAAGGTATGAGTAAAATTCGAGTGCATGAATATGCAAAAAAACATAATATCTCAAGTAAAGATCTTATGACAAAACTAAAAGAAATGAATATCGAGGTTTCGAATCATATGACAATGTTAGACGATGAAGTAGTAAATAAATTAGATAATGAATATCAAACTGAAAAACCTTCTGTTGCAGATGAGTTTGAAGTAGAAGAAAAAGTTGTTCGCAGTAAAAAGAACAGCAATAAGAAAAAGAAAAAAGGCAAAGGAAACGAAGACAAACGTCAAGAGAACTTTGCTGGTAGACAACAAACTCAAATTGTAGAAACACCAGATAAAATTACTTTCTCTGGAAGCCTTACAGTAGGAGATCTTGCTAAAAAATTAAGCAAAGAGCCATCTGAAATTATTAAGAAGCTCTTCATGCTTGGAATTATGGCAACAATTAACCAAGACTTGGATAAAGATACAATTGAGTTAATTGCTAACGACTACGGTATTGAAGTAGAAGAAGAAGTAATTGTGAGCGAGACTGAGTTTGAAACATTCATTGATGAGCAAGATGATGAAGAGAACTTAAAAGAACGTCCAGCTGTAGTTACAATCATGGGACACGTTGACCACGGTAAAACAACATTACTGGATTCTATTCGTAACTCAAAAGTAACTGCAGGCGAAGCGGGTGGAATTACTCAGCATATCGGTGCATATCAAGTTGAAGTAAACGATAAGAAGATTACATTCTTAGATACACCTGGTCACGCAGCATTTACAACGATGCGTGCTCGTGGTGCACAAGTAACGGATATTACAATCCTTGTTGTTGCAGCGGATGACGGTGTTATGCCACAAACGGTTGAAGCAATTAACCATGCGAAGGCAGCAGGAGTACCAATTATTGTTGCTGTGAATAAAATGGATAAACCAGCTGCAAACCCTGATCGCGTAATGCAAGAACTAACAGAATATGAATTAGTTCCAGAAGCTTGGGGCGGAGATACTATTTTCGTACCAATTTCTGCAATTCAAGGCGAAGGCATTGACAACTTACTAGAAATGATCCTTCTTGTAAGTGAAGTAGAAGAATACAAAGCAAATCCAAACCGCTATGCAACTGGTACAGTAATCGAAGCACAGCTTGATAAAGGTAAAGGAACTATCGCGACATTACTTGTTCAAAACGGTACGCTTCGAGTTGGAGATCCAATCGTTGTTGGAACTTCATTCGGACGTGTTCGTGCAATGGTAAGTGATATTGGTCGTCGTGTAAAAGTTGCTGGTCCATCAACTCCTGTTGAAATTACTGGTTTAAACGAAGTACCACAGGCTGGAGATCGTTTCATGGCATTCGCTGATGAGAAGAAAGCTCGTCAAATTGGTGAATCACGTGCACAAGAAGCGTTAGTTGCACAACGTGGTGAGAAATCTAAATTAAGCCTTGAAGATTTATTCCAACAAATCCAAGAGGGCGATGTAAAAGAAATTAACTTAATCGTAAAAGCAGACGTACAAGGTTCTGTTGAAGCGATGGCAGCATCACTTCGTAAAATTGATGTTGAAGGCGTAAAAGTTAAAATCATTCACACTGGTGTAGGTGCGATTACAGAATCTGATATCATTTTAGCTTCTGCATCTAATGCAATTGTAATTGGATTTAACGTACGTCCAGATGTGAACGCGAAGCGTACAGCTGAATTAGAGAACGTTGATATTCGTTTACACCGTATTATTTATAAAGTAATCGAAGAGATTGAAGCAGCGATGCAAGGTATGCTTGATCCAGAATTCGAAGAAAAAGTAATCGGTCAAGCAGAAGTTCGTCAAACGTTTAAAGTAACAAAAGTTGGAACAATCGCAGGTTGTTATGTAACAGACGGTAAAATTACGCGTGATAGTGGCGTACGTATTATCCGTGACGGCGTAGTAATTTTCGAAGGACAACTTGATACGTTAAAACGTTTCAAAGACGACGTAAAAGAAGTTGCACAAAACTATGAGTGTGGTATTACAATTGAGAGATATAATGATCTTAAAGAAGGGGACATCATTGAAGCGTACATTATGGAAGAAGTGAAGCGATGATTATCGCTTCACTCTCATTCGAGTGTATGATTTACGATGTGCATTCTTTAAAAGAGAAACGTGCAATTTTACAACGTGTGTTAACTCGTGTGAAACAGCGCTATAATGTAGCTGTTTCTGAAGTTGGGCACCAAGATGTATGGCAACGTACAGAAATTGCAATTGTTTCCGTATCCTCAAATCGTGTTATCTGTGAAAAAGAAATGAATCGTGTACTTGAGTACATCGATTCATTTCCTGAAATTGAACGTACAATAACACATTTGGAATGGTATTGAATGAGGTGAAGAGTTATGAAATTACGTGCGAACCGTGTGGGCGAGCAAATGAAAAAAGAATTAGGCGATATTATCAGTCGTAAAATTAAAGACCCACGTATTGGATTTGTTACAGTAACAGATGTACAAGTGAGTGGTGATTTACAAATTGCTAAAGTATATATTTCTGTTTTAGGTGACGAAGAACAGAAAGAAAATACTTTAAAAGGTTTAGCGAAGGCAAAAGGCTTTATTCGTTCAGAAATTGGCCAACGTATTCGTCTTCGTAAAACACCGGAAATTACCTTTGAGTTTGATGAGTCTATCGGATATGGTCATCGAATTGATACACTTTTACATGAAATTAATAAAGACGGTAAACGTGAAGAATAATGGATAGACATTTGTCTATCCATTTTTTCAATGCAAAATAAGTTTTGGATATTTAATACGAAAGAATTATGATGAGGTGAACATATATGGAAGGTGTAGTATTATTACATAAGCCAAAAGGCATGACATCACATGATTGTGTATTTAAATTAAGAAAGATATTGCGAGAAAAGAGAATTGGTCATACGGGAACATTAGATCCAGATGTAACAGGAGTATTACCAATTTGCGTTGGAAGAGCAACGAAAATTGCACAATTTTTAACAAGTGAAACGAAAACATATGAAGGTGAAGTAACATTAGGGTTTTCAACGACAACTGAAGACGCTTCTGGTGAGGTTGTTGAAACGAAAAATGTAGATCGTACTATTACTCGTATGGAAGTAGAGAAAGTCCTTGCGGAATTAACAGGCACGATTGAACAAATGCCACCAATGTTCTCGGCTGTAAAAGTAAACGGGAAAAAATTATATGAATATGCAAGAGCAGGACAAGAGGTGGAACGTCCAGTTCGTACAATTACAATTCATGAATTCGTATTACTTGATGATCGTGAAGTTTTTGAAGGAGAAAATATTTCATTCCGTTTCCGTGTAACGTGTAGTAAAGGAACATATGTAAGAACGTTAGCTGTAATGATCGGGGAGAAACTTGGTTTCCCATCACATATGTCTCACCTTGTAAGAACGGCATCTGGTGAATTTTTATTAGAAGATTGCATATCATTTGAAGAAATTGAAGAAAACGTGCAAAATGGAACAGTAGAGTCTATCTTCATTTCAATTGATGAAGCATTAAGTAAGTTTCCAAAAATGGTTGTAGATGAAAAGCAAGCAGAGAAAATAAAGAATGGTATGTTCTTAAAGAATGAATTAGAAATAACAGCACCATTTATTACAGTGTTTGATAAAAATGATCGTTGCTTAGCAATTTATGAACATCATCCGAAACATCCTGGCATGTTAAAGCCGATGAAAGTACTTGTGAATAATCAAGAACTAAAGCTATAATGAATTATTGGAAGGATTATTACAGAAAAAGGTGAATTCAAGCGTGAAACTTATTCATTTAACTCATCCACATGAACAAAATAAATTAGAATTACCACCTACTGTAATGGCATTAGGATTTTTTGATGGCATTCATTTAGGACATCAATGTGTAATTCGAACTGCGAAAAAAATAGCGGACGAACGAGGATATAAAAGTGCAGTTATGACATTTCATCCTCATCCATCTGTTGTTTTAGGGAAAAAGGATGCGCATGTGGAGTATATTACACCAATGCGTGATAAAGAAAAAATAGTCGAAAGCTTAGGAATCGATATATTATATGTGATTAAATTTGATGAATCATTTGCAGGGTTATTACCGCAACAATTTGTAGATGATTATATTATTGGTTTAAATGTAAAGCATGTAGTAGCAGGGTTTGATTATTCATATGGACGTTTAGGAAAAGGAAAGATGGAGACTTTACCATTTCATGCAAGAGGGGAGTTTACACAGACTGTGATTGAAAAAGTTGAATTTCAAGAAGAGAAAGTAAGTTCTACAGCATTACGAAAGTTAATTCGAAATGGCGAAATGGAGCAAATTCCATCTATTTTAGGTAGAGCCTATACTGTAGCGGGAACAGTTATACACGGCGACAAACGTGGGCGTCAAATTGGTTTCCCGACAGCTAATGTAGGTTTAAGTGATGAGTATTTATTGCCACCTGTAGGTGTTTATGCAGTGAGATTAAAAGTTCACGATGAATGGTACGATGGTGTATGTAATATTGGATATAAACCGACTTTTAA
The DNA here is from genome assembly GCF_900100505.1 of Bacillus sp. cl96. Taxonomy (NCBI): domain Bacteria; kingdom Bacillati; phylum Bacillota; class Bacilli; order Caryophanales; family Bacillaceae; genus Bacillus; species Bacillus sp. cl96. The sequence goes on along the minus strand of NZ_FNDM01000009.1, from coordinate 101,225 downwards.
AGAAGATGAGCGTCAATTATCAATTGAAGTGCACTTATTTGAATTTAACAAAGATATATACGATCAAAATGTTACAGTAGAGTGGCATATGCGTATAAGAGCAGAAAAGAAATTCAACGGTATTGATGAGTTAGTTGAACAAATCGCAAAAGATAAGAAAACAGCACAAGAATATTTTATGAGCGAAAAGAATATACTTGCTTTTTCAAATGAAAAGTAGTATTCTATGTTATGTACTTTATGACAACCATTGCTTGGCATTGCGACTCACCGACGCTTGCTAGGTAATTGGGGGTTTAATTAATAGGAGGTGAAATAGGATGGCTTTAACACAAGAACGTAAAAATGAAATCATTGCACAATTTAGAACTCATGAGACTGATACTGGTTCTCCAGAGGTTCAAATTGCTGTCCTAACGGAGCAAATTAACACTCTAAACGAGCACTTACGTACTCACAAGAAAGATCATCATTCACGTCGTGGTCTATTAAAGATGGTTGGTAAACGTCGTAACTTACTAACTTACCTTCGTAATAGCGATATCACACGTTACCGTGAATTAATCACAAAGCTTGGCTTACGTCGATAGTCAAAGAAGCGGGAATATTCCCGCTTTTTTGTTAGGTAAAAATATATCTTCTACGCTTTATAGCTTACTTAATTTTAGGCAATACTAGAGGTAGAATATTGTGATATACTATCCATTTACATAGAAGAATTGAATACTTTAAATTGAGAGGGGTACTTAAATGAGTCAAGAAAAGCAAGTCTTCTCGATAGATTTAGCTGGTCGCCAGCTAACAGTTGAAACTGGTCAGCTTGCAAAACAAGCGAACGGAGCAGTATTAGTAAGATATGGCGATACAGCGGTTCTATCTACAGCAACTGCATCAAAAGAAGCAAAAAATGTAGATTTCTTCCCACTTACAGTAAACTATGAAGAGCGTTTATATGCAGTCGGAAAAATTCCTGGCGGTTTTATTAAGCGTGAAGGTCGTCCAAGTGAAAAAGCAATTTTGGCAAGTCGTTTAATCGACCGTCCAATTCGTCCGCTATTCGCAGATGGCTTCCGTAACGAAGTACAAGTTGTCAGCATTGTAATGAGTGTTGATCAAGATTGTTCTTCTGAAATGGCAGCTATGCTTGGTTCTTCATTAGCGTTATCGATTTCAGATATTCCATTTGAAGGTCCAATCGCTGGTGCGACAGTTGGCCGTATTAATGGCGAATTCGTTATTAACCCAACAGTAGAACAGCAAGAACAAAGTGATATTCACTTAGTTGTAGCTGGTACGAAAGATGCGATTAACATGGTTGAAGCAGGAGCAGATCAAGTACCTGAAGAAACAATGTTAGAAGCAATTATGTTTGGTCATGACGAAATTAAACGTCTAATTGCATTCCAAGAAGAGATTGTACAAGCTGTAGGTAAAGAGAAATCAGAAGTGAAACTTTATGAAGTTGACGCTGATCTTAACCAAGCTGTACGTGAAATGGCTGAAGAAGATATGCATTCAGCAATTCAAGTACATGAGAAACATGCACGTGAAGATGCCATTAACGAAGTGAAAAAGCGTGTTATTGAGCATTACGAAGCGCAGGAAGCTGACGCTGATACATTAGGACAAGTAAATGAGATTTTATATAAAATTGTAAAAGAAGAAGTACGTCGTCTTATTACAGTTGAAAAAATCCGTCCAGATGGCCGTAAAGGTGACGAAATCCGTCCATTAGCATCAGAGGTTGGTATTTTATCTCGTACACACGGTTCTGGTTTGTTCACTCGTGGACAAACACAAGCATTAAGTATTTGTACATTAGGTGCATTAGGCGATGTGCAAATTTTAGATGGTCTTGGTGTAGAAGAATCAAAACGCTTTATGCACCATTACAATTTCCCATCATTTAGTGTTGGTGAAACAAGACCAATGCGTGGACCAGGTCGTCGTGAAATCGGTCACGGTGCACTAGGAGAACGCGCACTTGAGCCTGTAATTCCATCTGAAAAAGATTTCCCATACACAGTACGTCTTGTATCTGAAGTTTTAGAATCAAATGGTTCTACTTCACAAGCAAGTATTTGTGGTAGTACTTTAGCAATGATGGATGCTGGTGTTCCACTTAAAGCTCCAGTTGCAGGTATTGCAATGGGTCTAGTTAAAACTGGTGAGCATTACACAATTTTATCTGATATTCAAGGTATGGAAGATCATTTAGGTGATATGGACTTTAAAGTAGCAGGTACAGCACAAGGTGTAACTGCACTACAAATGGACATTAAAATCGATGGTCTATCTCGTGAAATTTTAGAAGAGGCATTACAACAAGCGAAAGTTGGTCGTGTGCACATTCTAAATCATATGTTATCTGTTATTCCAGAGCCACGCACTGAATTATCAGCGTACGCTCCAAAGATTATTACAATGACAATTAATCCAGATAAAATCCGTGACGTTATCGGACCGAGCGGTAAACAAATCAATAAAATTATTGAAGAAACTGGCGTTAAAATTGACATCGAGCAAGATGGCACAGTATTCATTTCTTCAATAAACCAAGAAATGAACGACAAAGCTAAGAAAATTATCGAAGATATCGTTCGCGAAGTACAAGTAGGTGAAATCTACGAAGGAAAAGTGAAACGTGTTGAGAAATTCGGTGCTTTCGTTGAATTATTCAGCGGTAAAGATGGATTAGTTCATATTTCTGAACTTGCACTTGAGCGTGTAGGTAAAGTAGAAGACGTTGTAAAAATCGGTGATGTAATTACAGTTAAAGTTATCGAGATTGACAAGCAAGGTCGCGTAAATCTATCTAGAAAAGTATTGCTAAAAGAAGAGCAAGAAAAAGAAGCTGCTAAAGAAGAAAACAAACAAGAGCAGCAATAAGTAAAAGCCAGTTTAACTGGCTTTTTTTGTTATGTAAAAATATGATTTATATATATTTTTATGTCAGCATAGGTATAGTTTTCATTATAACGCTCAAATTAACAAAGATAAGAAGAAAATGTTTTTATATAGTTAATTTGGGAGGGTTTATATGAAAGTTCGTATATTGGCATACATATGTATATTTTCTTTATATGTCAGTTTAGGCTCTTATTCTGTTTTTGCACAAGATAACTTGCATGAAGAAATTCAAAAGCATGCAAAAAAGTATGAGATTGCACCTCAAAATGCGATGATTGATAAAATATGGAAGGCAACACCTGGATATAATGGAAGACAAGTGGATATTGAAGCATCGTATAATAACATGAAGAAGCTAAAGGAATTTGATCAAAAATATCTTGAATTCAAAGAAGTCTCACCGAGTGTTCATTTAGAAGATTTATCACCCGCTCCAATTTATAGAGGCCATCCAAATAAAAAAATGGTAGGATTAACAATAAATGTGGCATGGGGAAATGAGTATTTGCCTCGCATATTAGAGATATTGAAAAAGCATGATGTGAAGGCCACTTTCTTTTTAGAAGGACGTTGGGTGAAAGAAAATTTACGATTTGCAAAAATGATTGTCGATGCAAATCAAGAAGTCGGAAATCATTCTTATACGCACCCTAATATGAAAACGCTATCGTCTGATGAAATACGAGAGCAGTTACAAAAAACAAATCGAATGATAGAAGTAGTAACGAATCAAAAAGTAAGATGGTTTGCCCCGCCGAGTGGAAGTTTTCGGGATGAAGTCGTGAAAATCGCTGATGATTTCCAAATGGGAACGATTATGTGGACTGTCGATACAATCGACTGGAAGCGACCTGAGCCAGATGTACTATTGCAGAGAGTAATGAGAAAAATACACCCAGGTGCTATCGTATTAATGCATCCTACTTCGTCAACGGCAGAAGCATTAGATACAATGATTAAAAAATTGAAGGAACAAGGATATAAAGTGGGGAATATAACAGAATTACTGGATGAAAAACGTGTGGATTAAATACATTTGCATGACATTCATCCTTAAACTTGTTATCATTAAATAATAGCACTTATTTAGAGAAACTGGCAGTAGGAGGAAAGTTTTTGATTAAAAAATATACTTGTAAAAATGGTGTAAGAATAGTTATGGAGAATATACCAACTGTAAGATCGGTTGCGATTGGTATTTGGATCCATGCGGGATCAAGAAATGAAAATGAAAAAAATAACGGGATTTCTCACTTTTTAGAGCATATGTTCTTTAAAGGGACAGAAACACGTAGTGCACGAGAGATTGCAGAATCATTTGATAGCATTGGTGGTCAAGTGAATGCATTTACTTCAAAAGAATATACATGTTACTATGCAAAAGTATTAGATGAGCATGCTAAATATGCTTTAGATGTTTTAGCAGACATGTTCTTTAATTCAACATTTGATGAGGAAGAACTGAAAAAAGAGAAGAATGTCGTATGTGAAGAAATTAAAATGTACGAAGATGCTCCAGATGATATTGTGCATGATATGTTAACGAAAGCAACATATGAAACGCATCCACTTGGATATCCTATTTTAGGAACAGAAGAAACGCTTAATACGTTTACAGGTGATACGTTACGTCAATATATAAAAGATCATTACACACCTGAAAATGTAGTTGTATCAATCGCAGGAAATATTGATGAAGCATTTTTACAAACAGTGGAGCAATATTTCGGTAGTTATGAAGGAACAACAAACCGTGAACAAGTACATAGCCCAATTTTCCATTTCAATAAGGTAGCCCGTAAAAAAGAAACGGAACAAGCTCATTTATGTCTAGGATATAAAGGCTTACAAATGGGACACGAAGATATTTATAACTTAATTGTATTAAATAATGTTTTAGGCGGTAGCATGAGTAGCCGTTTATTCCAAGAAGTACGTGAGCAACGTGGATTAGCTTACTCAGTATTTTCTTACCACTCTTCTTATGAAGATACAGGCATGTTAACACTTTACGGTGGAACAGGTAGCCAACAATTAGATACATTGTATGAAACAATGCAAGAAACATTAGAGACATTGAAAAATACAGGTATTACAGAAAAAGAGCTTATGAATAGTAAAGAGCAATTAAAAGGAAACTTAATGTTAAGTTTAGAAAGTACAAATAGCCGTATGAGCCGTAACGGTAAAAATGAATTGCTTCTTCGTAAACATCGTTCACTTGATGAGATTATTGAAAGTGTAAACACTGTAACAAAAGAAAATGTGGACGGATTAATTCGCAATATGTTTACTGACGAGTTCTCTGCGGCACTTATTAGTCCAGACGGAAAACTTCCAAAAGGAATAAAACTATAATCAATTTTTACGATGTATAAAAAATAACCTTCTCTCTTTTTAAATGAGAGAAGGTTATTTTTTTTATACATATAGAATAGGTACTAATTATAGACAATGCAAATGAAAAATTCAGTAGGGGAGTGGAGTGTGTATGCGATTAAGTGAATTAAGTGGTAAAGAGGTTGTAGATATAGAAAAAGCGGAAAAAATGGGAGTCTTAGGTTATATGGATTTAGAGATTAATGAGAAAGACGGGCAAATACAAACACTTATAATACCTGTAGGGAAGTGGGGAGGTTTTAAAAAGGAACCACAAGAAGTAAGGGTGGCATGGAGTCAAATAAAGAAAGTCGGACACGATATGCTTCTTTGTGATAGTATAGATCGTTCAAATTCGGAGTGAAGGATGGCCATTTTGGTCATCTTTTTTTGTATCTACATAGAAACCTGATAAATCATATGTGCATTTGGATTTTCAATCACCATAAACTCGTACATTACATATGATGTGGAGGAAAAAGAAAAAGTAGGCACTTTTCTTATAAATGACAGAAAAAGAAGGTGAATTAGGGAATGTTGACTGAGATGCATATTGCTGTCATAGGAGGAGATGCAAGGCAGCTAGAAGTAATTCGTAAGCTAGTTGAATTGGATGCGAAACTTTCTTTGATAGGTTTTGATCAGTTAGATCATGGTTTCACAGGGGCAGCAAAAGAAAGTATACAAAATTTAGATTTCACTTCTGTAGACGCAATTATTTTGCCGGTTGCCGGTACAAATGCCAAAGGAGAAGTAGATACTATTTTTTCAAATGAAAAAGTTTCAATAACGAAAGAACAAATTGAAAATACACCAGAACACTTTACTATATATTCAGGTATTGGTACACCTTACTTGGAAAATCTCGTATCTACTACGAACCGAAAACTTGTTAAATTATTTGATCGTGATGATGTAGCAATATACAATTCTATTCCAACGGTAGAAGGTACATTAATGATGGTAATTCAACATACCGACTATACAATTCATGGGTCCAATGTAATGGTTCTAGGATTTGGTAGAACAGGAATGAGTGTTGCGAGAGCATTTCAATCATTAGGAGCCCATGTCAAAGTTGGAGCAAGACGATCTGAACATATTGCACGTATTACAGAAATGATGTTTTCTCCTTTTCATATGCAAGACATAGAGAAAGAAGTAGGAAATATCGATATTGTAATTAATACGATTCCACACCTCGTTGTAACAGCGAATGTTATTGCAAAAATGCCAGCTCATACGTTAGTGATTGATTTAGCTTCTAAACCAGGCGGTACCGACTTTAGATATGCAGAAAAAAGAGGAGTCAAAGCATTGCTAGCACCTGGATTACCAGGTATTGTTGCCCCAAAAACGGCTGGGCAAATCTTAGCAAATGTTCTTTCTCAGTTATTAGCAGCAGATGCAATCGCAAAGGAGGAGGAAAAGAAATGAGTTTGAAGGGGAAACGAATTGGTTTCGGATTTACAGGTTCACATTGTACGTATGAGGAAGTTATGCCGCACTTAGAAAAATTAATTGCTGAAGGAGCAGAAGTACGTCCTGTTGTTTCATACACTGTTCAATCAACAAATACTAGATTTGGAGAAGGAGCAGAGTGGATTAAGAAGATTGAAGAAATAACAGGTTTTAAAGCAATTAATTCAATTGTTGGAGCAGAGCCACTTGGACCTAAAATTCCATTAGACTGCATGGTAATCGCTCCTTTAACAGGAAATTCTATGAGTAAATTTGCAAATGCAATGACAGATTCTCCAGTACTAATGGCAGCAAAAGCGACGCTAAGAAATGGCAAGCCTGTCGTATTGGCGGTTTCGACGAATGATGCTTTAGGATTAAATGGGGTAAATCTCATGCGCCTAATGGCAACAAAAAACATCTACTTCGTCCCATTCGGTCAAGATGCGCCAGAGAAAAAACCGAACTCAATGGTAGCTCGTATGGAGTTACTGGAAGATACAGTATTAGAAGCGCTGCAAGGGAAGCAATTGCAACCGGTGGTCGTAGAAAAATTCAGATATATGAATTAAAAAACGAAAAAAAACGGACAATTTTTGATGAAACCATCATTCTTACTGTAGAATATGATAAAATTAACGTTATTAAGATTAGAAGGGGTATTGTATACTCCTTCTGATTCTAAGTTATAGAAGGATTGGTATCTAGAAAGGGGCATAGTGATGGAAAAGCAAAAAACTTTTCATGTCGCTGTAGTTGGAGCAACCGGCGCAGTTGGTGAACAAATGTTAAATACTTTAGAGAAACGAGAATTTCCAATCGGGAAATTAACGTTACTTTCATCTAAACGATCTGCAGGTAAGAAACTTGTATTTAAAGGCGAAGAATTTACAGTTCAAGAGGCAACTCCTGAAAGCTTTGAAGGAGTAGATATTGCACTATTTAGTGCTGGTGGATCTGTATCGAAACAATTAGCGCCAGAAGCAGCAAAACGCGGTGCGATTGTTGTTGATAATACAAGTGCATTCCGTATGACAGAAAACGTGCCACTTGTTGTACCTGAAGTAAATGAAAACGACTTAAAAGAACATAATGGTATTATTGCAAATCCAAACTGTTCTACAATTCAAATGGTAGTAGCTCTTGAGCCAGTTCGTCAGCAATATGGTTTAAAACGAGTAATCGTTTCCACATATCAAGCTGTATCAGGTGCTGGTGCGGCAGCTATTGAAGAACTGCATGAACAATCACAAGCAATCTTAAATGGCGAAGAAGTTAAGGCAAATGTTCTTCCTGTATCAGGTGATAAGAAGCATTTCCCAATTGCTTTTAATGCGATTCCACAGATTGATAAATTCCAAGATAATGGATTTACGTTTGAAGAAATGAAAATGATTAACGAAACGAAAAAAATTATGCATATGCCTGAATTAGAAGTAGCGGCAACATGTGTACGTTTACCAGTTGTATCAGGACACTCTGAGTCTGTTTACATCGAAGTAGAAAAAGAAGGCGTAACAGTAGCAGAATTAAAGAGCTTACTTGCAAATGCGGAAGGTATTGTTCTACAAGATAATCCAGAAGAGCAGTTATATCCAATGCCAGCTACTGCAGTAGGTAAAAACGAAGTATTCGTTGGAAGAATCCGTAAAGATTTAAATAACGATAAAGGATTCCATCTTTGGGTCGTATCTGATAACTTATTAAAAGGCGCTGCATGGAATTCTGTTCAAATTGCAGAGCGCTTAGTAAAATTACAATTAGTGTAAACGGCTAAGAGAAGGTGCAAAATATGAAAATAATTGTTCAAAAATTTGGTGGCACATCAGTACGTGATGACAATGGACGTAAGCATGCGCTTCATCATATAAAAAAATCATTAGCTGCTGGTTATAAAGTAGTTACTGTCGTATCTGCTATGGGCCGTAAAGGTGAACCATATGCAACGGATACGTTATTAAGTCTTGTAAATCAAGAGGAATCTACTATTTCTAAGCGTGAGCAAGATTTATTATTATCGTGTGGAGAGTTAATCTCTGCAATTGTTTTCTCTAATATGTTGAATGAGAACGGTATAAAAGCAGCAGCATTAAATGGTGCACAAGCTGGTTTTGTAACGAATGATGACTTTACGAATGCAAAGATTATTGAAATGAATTGCGATCGTATACATGAAGAGTTAGAAAATGTAGATGTAATCGTCGTTACAGGATTCCAGGGACAAACGAAAAAAGGTGATACGACAACACTTGGACGCGGAGGTAGTGATACTTCAGCTTCAGCATTAGGTGTTGCACTTCATGCTGAATACATCGATATATTCACTGATGTAGAAGGTGTTATGACTGCGGATCCTCGTATTGTAAAAGATGCACGTCATCTTCAAACTGTAACGTATAACGAAATTTGTAACATGGCTTATCAAGGTGCGAAAGTCGTTCATCCACGTGCAGTTGAAATTGCGATGCATGCAAAAGTGCCACTTCGTGTACGTTCTACGTATTCTGATAGTGAAGGTACGCTTATTTCAGCATATGACGGTGCTACAAGAGGTCGTGATGTAGAAGAACGTCCTGTTACAGGCATTGCCCACGTATCAAACGTAACGCAAATTAAAGTGCTTGCAAAAGAAACGGCATATGATTTGCAACAACATGTGTTTAAAGAGATGGCGAACGAAGGAATAAGTGTTGATTTAATTAATATTTCACCTACTGGCGTAGCATATACGGTGAGTGATAATGTATCAAGTCATGCAGTTAAATTATTACAGAACCTCGGATATGAGCCAATTGTGACAGAACATTGTGCGAAAGTATCTATCGTTGGGGCTGGAATGGCAGGATACCCAGGGGTTACTGCGAAAATCGTTACAGCTTTAGCGGAAAAAGGTATTCAAATCCTGCAATCGGCAGATAGTCATACAACAATTTGGGTTCTTGTAAAAGAAACTGATTTAGTGGAGGCTGTAAATGCATTACATAGTGCGTTTGAGCTTTCAAAAGAAAAGCAACTGGAACAATAAGGAGTGAGACCATGATAGATTTTGGGACAATTGCAACCGCGATGGTAACACCGTTTGATATAAACGGGAATATCGATTTTGCAAAGACAACGAAATTGGTAAATTATTTAATTGATAACGGTACAACAGCAATCGTGGTAGGAGGAACGACAGGAGAATCTCCTACATTAACTTCAGAAGAGAAAGTAGCGTTATATCGCCATGTCGTATCTGTTGTCGATAAAAGAGTGCCCGTAATCGCTGGAACAGGTAGCAATAATACGCATGCTTCTATTGACTTAACTAAAAAGGCAACAGAAGTTGGTGTGGATGCAGTAATGCTAGTAGCACCGTATTATAACAAACCGAGTCAAGAAGGAATGTATCAGCATTTTAAAGCAATTGCTGAAAGCACGCCGCTTCCGGTTATGCTATATAACGTTCCAGGACGATCTATTGTACAAATCTCCGTTGATACAGTTGTTCGTTTATCAGAAATAGAAAACATTGTTGCTATTAAAGATGCCGGCGGCGATGTGTTAACAATGACAGAAATCATTGAAAAAACAGCGGACGACTTTGCGGTATACAGCGGTGATGACGGTTTAACGTTACCAGCTATGGCAGTTGGAGCGAAAGGTATCGTTTCGGTAGCCTCTCATGTTATCGGAAACGAAATGCAAGAAATGATTACAGCATTTCAAGCAGGAGAATTTAAGAAGGCGCAAAAATTACATCAATTACTTGTAAGAGTAACTGATTCATTATTTATGGCGCCAAGTCCAACTCCAGTAAAAACAGCGTTACAAATGGTTGGATTAGATGTAGGTTCTGTACGTTTGCCACTTCTTCCATTAACAGAAGAAGAAAGAGTAACGTTACAATCTGTAATGCAATCTATCCCTCGTTAATAAAAAATGACCTAGTGTAGAACTAGGTCATTTTTTATTATATGCAAATCTTTTCCTCTTTTTCTTACTTATACGTGTTCTTATAAGAATATTAATCGCTTCTTCATTATGTGTATAAGAAAATAATCGTACCCCTTTAACTGAGTCAAAAAGTGATAGATATTATGGCATAAACGTAATAAACTACGGTGTCTGTTTTTAGAGAAATCCCCTCAAATGTGACGTAATTCATAAAAAAACTCCATTTTGTAAGTGTTTTTGTTGGATTCTAGAAAAATAAATCTTGAAACTCCCTATTATGAAATGAATTTAGCGTATGTATGGCTAGTTCTTCAAAATAATATGGAGTATAAAATCGGAGTAAATATAAAGGAAATACGTTCGATACTTTTGTTGTCATTCCGTTCTTTTCCTCTTTCTTTCGCACGATTTAACTTGTGTTCTATTTCTTGTATCAGGTATAATATGGCTAAGTAGCTTAGTACGGGTATGCTTAGCAAAATTGGGAAAAATTATAATTTAATTAAATTTTCATATCATATCGAATAAGATATTTGATTTATATAATGAAAGAGAGGTGAAACCTGGTTTAAAAAATAAACAAGGACATGATATCGCATAACGGTAAGGACATTCGTCTTGGACGGTGAAAATATGGTGGTTGTAGAGTTTCCCCTGGTGTCTCTGCAATTTTAGTGAAATCAGTGTTTGCAAGATTTTTAAACCAGGCAACAACATGAAGAGAAAAGAGAATGAGTCTGTTAAAGTATTTGCTCTTGGTGGAGTAGGTGAAATCGGGAAAAACATGTACTGTGTTGAAATTGATTCTGAAATCTTTATCGTAGATGCAGGGTTAATGTTCCCGGGAGATGAAATGTTTGGAATTGATATCGTTATTCCTGATATTACATATTTAGTGGAAAATCAAGAGCGAGTAAAAGGTTTATTTATTACTCACGGTCATGAAGATCATATTGGTGGAATTGTGTATGTACTTCGTAAATTATCTATTCCAGTCTATGCAACGAAATTAACAGTAGGACTTATACAAGAAAAACTTGGTGAAGCGGGCATGTTAGGCCGTGTAGACCTAAAAACAATCGATTCAAATTCAACAGTAGAATTTAACACTACAACGGTGTCATTCTTCGGAACGACACATAGTATTCCGGATTCTGTTGGCGTTTGTTTCCATACATCAAAAGGTGCAGTCGTATATACGGGAGACTTTAAATTCGATCAAACTCCAATTGGAAATAGTGGAGCAGACCTTGGTAAAATGGCACAAATCGGAAATGAAGGCGTACTTTGCTTATTATCTGATAGTACAAACGCAGAGCGCCCAGGCTATACAGGTTCAGAAAAAGAAGTTGGTGTAGAAATCTCTAAAGTGTTCTACGGCGCAGAAGGTCGCATTATCGTTGCTTCATTTGCATCGAATGTACATCGTATTCAACAAGTATTTGATGCAGCTGCTGAAACAGGGCGAAAAGTAGCAGTAGTAGGACGTAGTATGGTGAAAGTAGTAGACATTGCAAGACGTCTTGGTTATTTAGATATTCCAGAAGGTATGGTTATTTCATTACAAGAAGTAGACAACTTCCCAGAGAAAAAGGTAGCTATTTTAACGACAGGTAGTCAAGGTGAACCGATGGCTGCTCTATCTAGAATGGCAAAACAAGCGCATAAACAAATTTCAATTCGTAAAGGTGATACTGTTATCATTGCTGCTTCGCCAATTCCGGGTAATGAAATATCTGTATCAAAAATTATTGATTTGTTATTTAGAGCTGGAGCTGAAGTTGTTTATTACGGCGAACGAAAAGTTCACGTGTCAGGTCACGGTAGCCAAGAAGAATTAAAATTAATGTTAAATTTAATGAAACCAAAGTACTTTGTACCCGTACATGGTGAGTTCCGTATGCAAAAAGCACATGCATATTTAGCTGAAGATGTAGGTATTACAAGAGAAAATATCTTTATCGTAGAAAAAGGCGATGTAATTGCTTTTGGTGACGATGAAGCAAACTTAGTCGGTAAAGTACAAGCTGGTAATGTTTTAATTGATGGATTAGGTGTAGGTGACGTTGGTAATATCGTTCTTCGAGATAGAAAGATGTTATCTCAAGATGGAATACTAGTAGTTGTTGTAACGCTTGGTAAAGATGAAAAGAAAATTATCTCTGGCCCAGAAATCATTTCACGTGGTTTCGTATATGTTCGTGAATCAGAAGCGTTAATTGAACGATCTACAGAGATTGTACGTATGATTGTTGAGCAGTCAATTAAAGAATATTCAATTGAATGGTCAATGTTAAAACAAAATATTCGTGAATTATTAGGACAGTTCTTGTACGAAGAGACAAAGAGAAAACCTATGATTTTACCGATTATTATGGAAGTATAAAAAGATCACCCTTATGGGTGATCTTTTTTCTTTTTAACCCTATCGAATGAAATTTATAACTTAAGAAATAATAGTTATATACGAGTGAAAGGGGATGCGAAATGACAGAACGTGATCGATATACAAATGAAGAAAAAGAAACTGAGCCAAAAGAAGCTGGAAAAGAGGCTTCAATAGTTGAAAAAATTCAACAGCTTGGACAGACAAATGTACCACAGATGAATGAATCACGTATTCATTGTTTAACGATTATCGGACAAGTGGAAGGTCATGTTCAATTACCACCGCAAAATAAAACAACAAAATATGAGCATATCATTCCGCAAATTGTTGCGATTGAACAAAATCCGAAAATTGAAGGTTTGCTTTTAATATTAAATACAGTTGGAGGTGACGTTGAAGCTGGGCTAGCAATTTCTGAAATGGTAGCTTCACTTTCAAAACCAACAGTATCTCTAGTTTTAGGTGGGGGACATTCCATCGGTGTACCGATTGCTGTTTCTACTGACTATTCGTTTATTGCGGAAACTGCGACGATGACAATTCATCCAATTCGTTTAACAGGTCTTGTCATAGGTGTGCCACAAACATTTGAGTATTTGGATAAGATGCAAGAAAGAGTCATTCGTTTTGTGACGAAGCACTCGAAAGTAACAGAAGATCGTTTTAAAGAGCTTATGTTTGCGAAAGGAAATTTAACGCGAGATATTGGGACGAATGTAATTGGTGGGGATGCAGTAAAGTACGGTCTTATAGATGATGTCGGCGGTATTGGAAATGCGATTCGAAAATTAAACGAATTAATAGATGTTCGTGCGGAAGATAGTACAGAAGGGACAATGCTACAATGATTTTATATACAATTATGCCAGAGCAACTTGTGTATCCGGTCGATTATTCACAATGTGAAAGTCAAAAAGTTGTAAATATAAATGGTGTGGAATTAATGGTTTCTGAAGAGGAACATGGATGTTATTCTATTGTACGTGTGCTAAGTACGGACCCACTTCACTATTTAGAGTTTGAGCCCGGTCAGAAAATAACCTTTTAGCAAAAAGAAGGATTTTGTTTAGAAGCTATGGTATAATATAAAAAACAAGACGGTTGAGCAGCCATGAGTAGGCTGCTTTCTTCTGTTTATTTAGCATTTTACAAGAAGTGTAAAAATAGAAGATATAAAGACCAGAAAAATAGAGAAAACAGACATATAAATAGAGCGTTTTGAAGGGAGCTTTACTTATATGTAGAACACGAGGTGAAGAGATGGCAAAACAAAAGCAAAGAGGGACGAAGGCAAAGGCAAGACGTACGATAAAGCCAACTTTGTATTATGAAATCGTCGGTTTAACTCTTTTTGCACTTTCAATCATTACGATTTTACAGCTAGGCGTTGTAGGGAAATCGTTTGTGTTATTTTTTCGCTTCTTCTTTGGTGAGTGGTACATAATTGGTGTGTTAGGTGTAATAGCTTTATCGGTTTCCTTTGTTATAAAACGCGGATGGCCGAACCTTTTAAATAAACGATTAATTGGATTTTATTTAATTGTATTGGCGATATTAATGTTTAGTCATATTACATTATTTAACCTTCTTACAAAAGATGGAGCAGTGCAAAATACTTCTGTTATTGTGAGTACGAAAGATAACTTCTTTCTTGAAATGAAAAAGGGGCCAGATAGCGTTCATTTAGGTGGTGGTATGTTTGGTGCGCTTATGTTCGCAACATGTTACTTCTTATTTGACGAAGTAGGAGCTTATATCATTGGTATTATTCTAGTTATTCTCGGTATACTTTGTATAACAAATAAGCATATTGGAGAAGTGTTAGCTCCAGTTGGTAGAATTCTTAGAAGTCAGTTTCAAGTGATGCAAGGGGATTATAAAGATTGGAGAGCCAAAAGAACGGCTGAACAAACAGAAAAGAAAAAAACAACAAGAAGCACAAGAAGCAAACGTGCTGCAGAACAAGAAGAAATTATTGAGCCGATGGAAGAAATCTCAATTGATCCTCCGATTATTTCGAATTTCACTGAGAATTATCCTGTAAATGAAGAAGAGGATAAACGAATCGAAGTAGAGCAAGAAGAGTTGATCACTTCACCGTTTATTGAAGAGACTCCGCCAATTGAAGAACCAAAGAAAAAGCGTGGAGAAAAAATTGTTGAATCGTTAGAGAGTGAAGCGCAAGCACCTCCTATGCAATTTTCAAATGTAGAAAATAAAGATTACAAGCTTCCTGCGCTTGATATATTGAAATTTCCAAAGAATAAGCAAGTTACAAATGAAAATGCGGAAATTTATGAGAATGCTCGTAAATTAGAACGTACTTTCCAAAGTTTCGGAGTGAAAGCGAAAGTAACAAAAGTACATAGAGGTCCTGCAGTTACAAAATATGAAGTGTATCCTGATATGGGAGTAAAGGTAAGCAAAATCGTCGGTTTAAGTGATGATTTAGCCCTTGCTTTAGCTGCAAAGGACATTCGTATTGAAGCGCCTATTCCCGGGAAATCAGCTGTAGGAATTGAAGTTCCGAACTCAGAAGTCTCCATGGTAACGCTTAGAGAAGTTCTTGATTCTAAAGCTAACAATCATCCGGAAGAGAAGTTGTTAATAGGTCTTGGACGAGATATTACAGGTGAAGCTGTATTAGCCCGCTTAAATAAAATGCCCCATTTGCTAGTGGCAGGTGCGACAGGTAGCGGGAAAAGTGTATGTATTAACGGTATTATTGTTAGTATTTTAATGCGTGCAAAACCACATGAAGTAAAATTAATGATGATTGATCCGAAAATGGTAGAGTTAAATGTATATAACGGTGTGCCTCATTTGTTAACACCAGTTGTAACGGATCCGAAAAAGGCATCGCAAGCATTGAAAAAAGTTGTGAGTGAAATGGAGCGCCGTTATGAGTTATTTGCTCATAGTGGCACGCGAAATATTGAAGGATATAATGATTATATAAAAGAGCATAATAATCAGTCAGAAGCGAAACAACCGGAATTACCTTATATTGTCGTAATTGTGGACGAGTTAGCAGATTTAATGATGGTTGCTTCGTCGGATGTAGAGGATGCGATTATGCGTCTAGCGCAAATGGCTCGTGCTGCCGGTATTCATTTAATTATTGCAACGCAACGCCCATCAGTTGATGTAATTACGGGAGTTATTAAAGCGAATATTCCGTCACGTATTGCATTCGCTGTATCTTCTCAAACAGATTCTCGTACAATTCTTGACGGTGGTGGTGCAGAGAAGCTACTAGGTCGTGGAGACATGCTGTTTATACCAATTGGTGCATCGAAACCTGTACGTGTACAAGGCGCATTTTTATCAGATGATGAAGTTGAGAGAGTTGTAGAATATGTTATTGGACAGCAAAAAGCACAATATCAAGAAGATATGATTCCGCAAGATGTTCCTGATACGAAGCAGGAAGTAGAAGATGAATTATATGATGAAGCGGTTCAACTTGTAGTGGAAATGCAAACAGCATCTGTTTCTATGTTACAACGTAGGTTTAGAGTAGGTTATACGCGAGCTGCTCGCCTAATTGATGCAATGGAAATGAATGGTGTAGTAGGTCCGTATGAAGGGAGTAAACCGAGAGAAGTACTCATTAGTGATGTACAAGAAAAAAGTTCTTAAAAAAAGCCTAATTGTTTTTACAATTAGGCTTTTTTATATAGTGTTTTTGTTATATACTATACTCAGCGATAAAGAAAGGGCTTACATTTAGGGGTGCCCTTTAGAATACGAATACTTTGAGTATGTTTTATGTAAATGTTCGATATTTAATGCAGAAAAATGTTAGATTTTGTTGACACGTATGAGAGCAAGTGGTAAGATTACTTCGAAAAGAATCACTGCCTCATATAATCTTGGAGATAAGGTCCATAAGTTTCTACCTGGCAACCATGAATTGCTAGACTATGAGGGGAAAAGTGTGTAACAAAGGATGTAAAGGATCTTTGTGCCGAACTTTTTCTCGAAATGAGGAATGTTTATGGTGCAAAGTTTTTTTTATGCAATAAAGAGTGAAAATTTTATTTTAAAAAATTATTATTATTTATTCGACAATTGCACTTATTTTGGTGTTTAGTCATTTGTACTATGTTGTAAGTTGAAAAAAGAGAAAAGAAGTCTTACATCAGAGGTCGAATAATTGAAATGCGGGGGAGTCTTATGTCAGTAAAATCTGATAGTCGTCACCTATATCTACGGGTGATTGATCACATCAAAGAAAAAATTAAAGATGGCGCTTATAAAGAACGACAAAAGTTACCATCAGAGTTTGATTTAGCGAAAGAACTTGGCGTAAGTAGAGCGACTTTAAGGGAAGCGTTGCGTATTTTAGAAGAAGAAAATGTTGTCATTCGTAGACATGGTGTAGGGACATTTGTAAATGCAAAGCCATTATTTTCTTCTGGAATAGAACAACTTTCTAGTATTACAGATATGATTTCTAGTGTGGGGAAAACACCAGGAACAATCTTTTTATCATCATCTACTACAACTTTAACAGAAGAGGAAAAAGAGAAGTTTAATAGTGAAGATGGTTTTAATGCAGTGATGATTGAACGCGTGCGTACAGCAGATGGGGAACCTGTTGTGTATTGTATCGATAAACTTGCAAAAGAAATATTGCCAGACTTATCGGGTTACAATGAGGAATCATTATTAACGGTGATACATAATAACACGCATAAGCGCATAACATATGCGGTTGCTCACATTGAGCCAATTGGCTATCACCCTAAAATCTCACCAATTTTAGAATGTGAGCCTGAAACAGCACTGCTTGTATTAAAACAAATGCACTATGATCAAAATGATGAGCCAATCTTATATTCTATCAATTACTTTAGAGCTGATAAATTTAGCTTCCACGTATTAAGAAAGCGTATGTAGGTAAATTCCTTTTTAGGGAGGTGACAGCAAGAAGTAAGGAACAGCAGCGTAAGAATAAATAAATATATATCATTTTTGGAGGGGTTTCTAGTATGAAGAAAAAAGCAGGCCTTTTATTATCATTAACTTTAGCAGCAAGTACAGTTTTAGGTGCATGTGGTAACTCGGATAAGGCGAGCAGTGACAAGAAAGACACGAAAGACAATAAAGACTTCAAGGTTGGTCTCGTAACGGATGTTGGGGGCGTTGATGATAAGTCATTTAACCAATCTTCTTGGGAAGGGTTACAAAAGTTTGGTAAAGATAATGGTTTAAAAGAAAAGACAAATTATCGTTACCTTCAGTCTGAAAAAGAAGCTGATTATATTCCGAATTTAAAAAAATTCTCAAAAGATAAATATGATTTAACATTCGGAATTGGTTATAAATTAGAAGGTGCAATTAAAGAAGTAGCAAAAGAATCTTCAAAACAACAATTTGCAATCGTAGATACTGTTGTAGATGCACCGAACGTAACGAGCATTACGTTTAAAGATCATGAAGGATCATTCCTTGTAGGTGCGGTAGCAGCTATGTCAACAAAATCGAATAAAGTAGGATTTGTTGGTGGAATGAAAAGTGATTTAATTAGTAAATTTGAAAATGGATTTAAAGCTGGTGCAAAGGCAGTAAATCCAAACATTGAAATCGTATCTGAATATGCAGAAGCATTCGATAAGCCTGAAAAAGGTACAGTTCTTGCTTCAGCAATGTATGGTCAAGGCGTAGACGTAATTTATCATGCTGCTGGTGGTACAGGTAACGGTGTGTTCACAGAAGCGAAAAACCGTAAGAAAAAAGGTGAAAATGTTTGGGTAATCGGTGTTGACCGTGACCAACATCAAGAAGGTATGCCTGAAAATGTAACATTAACTTCAATGATTAAACGTGTTGATGTAGCAGTAGAAAAAGTAGCTAAAGAAGCAAAAGATGGGAATTTAAAAGGCGGGAAAATTGAAGAGTTTGGCTTAAAAGATGACGGTATTGGTATTTCAAAAACAACTGATAACGTGAAAAAAGTTAACCCTGAAATTTTAACAAAAGTAGAAGAGCTTGAAAAGAAAATTACAGCCGGTGAAATTAAAGTGCCAGCTACAGATAAAGAGTATAAAGAATATGAAGCTTCTCTAAAAAAATAAATAGAGAAATAGCAAAGGTTAGTTCATAGAACTAACCTTTGTATGTATAAAACTTCCGAATTGCTTAATAAGTTAATAGTGTAATAGGGAATGTTCCCTGTTAAAAGGAGGAACACAATGGAATACGTAATTGAGATGAATAACATTACGAAAGTATTCCCAGGCATTGTAGCGAATGATGATATTACGCTGCAAGTAAAGCAGGGTGAGATACATGCTTTACTTGGAGAAAATGGTGCAGGGAAATCCACATTGATGAATGTACTATTTGGTTTGTACCAACCAGAGCAGGGTGAAATTAAAATTAAAGGTAAACCTGTAAAAATCACAAATCCGAATATAGCAAATGACCTTGGTATTGGAATGGTCCATCAACACTTTATGCTTGTTCATAATTTTACAGTTACAGAGAATATTATTCTCGGAAATGAACCGAAGAAAAAAGGGAAAATTGCTGTTGAGGAAGCTGCTAAAGAAATTCAAAAACTGTCTGAACAATACGGTTTATCTGTAGATCCATATGCGAAAATACAGGATATTTCAGTTGGTATGCAGCAGCGTGTTGAGATTTTGAAAACTCTTTACCGCGGTGCAGAAATTTTAATATTTGATGAACCAACAGCTGTGTTAACACCGCAAGAAATTCATGAGCTAATTCAAATTATGAAAAAGCTTGTGCAAGAAGGAAAATCTATTGTTCTTATTACACATAAGTTGAAAGAAATTATGGAAGTTTGCGATCGTTGTACGATTATTCGTAAAGGAAAAGGGATTGGAACGGTTGACGTTGCAAATACGGATGAAAATAAACTTGCAGAATTAATGGTCGGACGTCAAGTGAATTTTAAAACAGAAAAAATAGACGCGAAGCCAAAAGAAGAGGTACTTTCAATTGCAAACCTTGTTGTTCACGATGCACGTCAACTACCTGCTGTAAAAGGCCTTGACTTAACTGTTCGTGCGGGGGAAATTGTTGGGATTGCAGGGATTGATGGAAACGGACAAAGTGAATTAATAGAAGCAATTACTGGTTTACGAAAAGTTGAGTCAGGTTCTATTGCAATTAAAGGAAAAGAAATAACAAATTGGCCTGTTAGAAGAATAACAGAAGAAGGAATTGGTCATATTCCAGAAGATCGTCATAAACACGGACTCGTTCTTGATTTTTCTGTTAGAGATAATATAGTTCTGCAAACGTATTATAAAAATCCATTTTCAAAGAAAGGGATTTTAAATTTCAGCAAAATTACAGAAAAAGCAAAGGCTCTTATTGAACAGTTTGATGTGCGTACACCTAGTGAGCAAACGTTAGCACGCGCTCTATCTGGGGGGAATCAACAAAAAGCAATTATTGCACGTGAAGTAGACCGAAATCCAGATTTATTAATTGCGGCACAGCCAACACGTGGTTTAGATGTAGGAGCAATTGAATTTATTCATAAGAGATTAATAGAGCAAAGGGATAAAGGAAAAGGTGTATTACTTTTATCATTAGAATTAGATGAAATCTTAAATGTTAGCGATCGAATTGCTGTTATTTATGAAGGGGAAATTGTAGCAATAGTTGATGCGAAAGAAACGAATGAACAACAGCTTGGATTGTTAATGGCTGGAGGAACAAAGAAGGAGCAGGTGGGTACAAATGGCTAAAAAGCTTTTAACAGAACGAACGATAAATATTTTAGTCCCAGTACTATCCGTTATTTTCGGCTTACTTGTAGGAGCGATTGTAATGCTAGTTAGTGGCTATGATCCAATTGTTGGTTATAGTGCACTTTGGACAGGAATGTTCGGCAGCGCAAGTGCGATTGGTGAAACGCTTCGTACAATGATACCGCTTATTCTTGCTGGCTTATCGGTGGCGTTTGCATTTCGTACAGGTTTATTTAATATCGGGGTAGAGGGTCAATTGTTAGTTGGTTGGCTTGCAGCGGTTTGGTTCGGTTATGCAGTCTCACTACCAGCTTTCCTTCATATTCCATTATCTATTTTATTTGCAGCATTGGTGGGCGGAATTTGGGGCTTCATTCCGGGATATTTAAAAGGGAAGTTTCAAGTGAATGAAGTTATTGTAACTATTATGATGAACTATATCGCTTTGTATGTAACGTATGACATCATTAAGCGTTTCTTACATGCGGGTAATGACAAAACGTATGATATTAAAGAGAGTGCGTCACTATCTTCAGACTGGCTTGCTTCTATTACTGATGGTTCACGTCTACACTGGGGAATTATTGTAGCAATTTTAATCGCTATTTTAATGTGGTTCTTATTAGATCGAACAACTTTAGGTTACGAATTAAAGTCAGTAGGATTTAATCAGCATGCTTCTCAATATGCAGGTATGAAAGTTTCTCGTAATGTAGTATTCTCCATGACAATTGCTGGTGCATTTGCGGGGATTGGTGGAGCGATGGAAGGATTAGGGACATTCCAGAGTATGACAGCGATGTCTTCGTTTACAGGAGTAGGATTTGATGGGATTGCCGTAGCATTACTTGGAGGGAATAATCCGTTTGGTATAATCCTTTCAGCTTTATTATTTGGTGGTTTGAAAAGTGCTTCCCCTCAAATGAACTTTGAGGCAGATGTACCGTCAGAGCTTATTAATGTAATTATTGCATGTATCATCTTCTTTGTTGCATGTAGTTATGTGTTAAGATGGGCGCTTACACGCATGAGCAAGGAGGGGAAATAAATGAGCTTTTTAGATATATTAGCCATTCTTGTGACGGGTACGTTATATACATCGGCACCTATCATTTTCACAGCACTAGGTGGTGTATTTAGTGAACGATCGGGTGTTGTAAACATCGGATTAGAAGGACTAATGCTATTTGGTGCATTTATTGGAGTCGTTACAAACTTATTAATGGGTGATACTTGGGGAACGATGACTCCGTGGATTGCGTTACTATTTGCGGCAATTGGTAGTGGATTATTTGCATTACTTCATGCGGTAGCTTCTATTACATTCCGAGCAGATCAAGTTGTAAGTGGTGTAGCCATTAACTTCTTATCTCTTGGTTTAACAGTATTTGCAATTAAGAAGATTTTTGATAAAGGGCAGACTGACTTTATTCAGTATCGTATTGAAAAGATTGATATTCCAGGCCTTTCGGATATTCCGGTTTTAGGGAAAATATTTTTCTCGAACGTACCAATAACGTCATATATTGCCATTATTTTAGCATTCGTTGTTTGGTATGTTATTTATAAAACACCGTTCGGTCTTCGTCTACGTGCTGTTGGTGAACACCCAATGGCAGCGGATACGATGGGGATTAACGTATATAAAATGCGCTATATTGGAGTCTGTATTTCAGGAGTGTTTGCTGGAATTGGTGGAGCGATTTTTGCAATGTCAATTTCTAATAACTTCTCAGGGGCAACTATTACAGGACAAGGTTTCTTAGCTTTAGCTGCTATGATTTTTGGAAAGTGGAATCCACTAGGCGCACTAGGTGCAGCTCTATTCTTTGGTTTTGCGCAATCTCTAAGTGTAACGGGCGGAACAATCCCTGTATTAGATCAAATTCCAAGTGTTTTATTAACGATATTACCATATATATTCACAATATTAGCGCTTGTTGGTTTTGTAGGTCGTTCTGAAGCTCCGAAAGCTTTAGGAACTCCTTATGAAAAAGGAAAACGATAAGTATTTTATAAGTATAAAAAAGCTCGCACATTAGTGTGGGCTTTTTTACATAGAATATATTTAATACGGAATTTTACTATGTTCCTTACATATTAAAGTTTTTAGAAAGAATCATATGTAAGCATAATAAGGGAGAAAAGTTGATTTTTTATTTCTAAAAACTGTATATTGAAGAGGAATATTCCTATATACGTAAAGGAGGGCTATAAATGAAACTAATGGAACAACAACTACATGAGTTAGGTGGTTTGCGCGTACATATTATTCCGACTGATAAATATAAAACGAATACCTTTGTATTTCGTTTTAAAGCGCCTTTAAATGAGGAGACGGTGACAGAGCGTGCCCTATTGCCATACGTATTGCAAAGTGCGACAGAAAAATTACCTTCTGTAATTCGTCTTCGTCAATATTTAGAAGAATTATACGGATCTTCTTTAGCGGTAGATGTAAGTAAAAAAGGGGAAGACCATATTATCTCCATTTATGTAGACATTGCAAATGAAGTTTATTTACATGATGCACCACCGTTATTTGAAAAAGCGCTTTCTATGTTGTCAGATATTGTGTTACATCCAGCAACGGAGGGGAACGGTTTCCTATCTTCTATCGTAGAAAGTGAAAAAAGAGCACTGTTACAGAGAATTGAAGCTACTTATGATGATAAAATGCGTTATGCAAACGAGCGTTTAATTGAAGAAATGTGCAAAGTAGAACCGTATCGTTTAAGTGCAAATGGAAAAAAAGAGAGTGTTATGTCTATTACAAATGAAAGTTTGTATCAATATTATCAAAAGGTGTTAGCGGAAGATGAAATGGATCTATATATTATTGGTGATATTTCAGAAAACGCCGTTGATCTTGTAAGTAAGTATTTTTCTATTTCAACTCGTCCAGTGAGAGAAAGAAATGTACTCCTTCATAGACGAAATAATGAAGAAAAAGAAGTTGTTGAAAAACAAGAATTAAAACAAAGTAAATTACACATCGGTTATCGTACATTTGTCACATATAAAGATGAAGATTATTTTGCATTGCAATTGTTCAATGGATTGTTTGGTGGCTTTTCTCATTCGAAGTTATTCGTAAATGTGCGTGAAAAAAATAGTTTAGCGTACTATGCAGCATCGCGCTTTGAAAGTCATAAAGGTTTATTATTTGTTATGTCAGGAATCGAAGCGAAAAATTATGAAAAAGCAGTTGAGATTATTAAAGAACAAATGCTTGCGATGCAAAACGGAGAGTTTTCTGAAGAAGAAATACATCAAACAAAAAGTGTCATCCAAAATCAAATATTAGAGGCAATTGATACACCACGTGGCTTTGTAGAAATGCTATATCATGGTATTATTTCAGATCGTACACGTCCAGTTGAAGAATGGCTTACAGGTATAGAAAGTGTGACGAAAGAAGAAATTGTAAAAGTTGCTAAAAATATTGAACTAGACACAATTTACTTTTTACAAGGAACGGAGGGAGAGTAAATGGAGAAAATTGTTTATGAGCAATTAAAAGAAACACTCTATTATGAAAAACTTCCTAATGGATTAGATGTATATGTTTTACCGAAACAAGGATTTAATAAAACATTTGCGACGTTTACGACGAAATATGGTTCTGTAGATAATACATTTGTACCATTAGGGAAAGAAGAAATGATTCGTGTGCCTGATGGAATTGCACATTTTCTTGAGCATAAATTATTTGAAAAAGAAGATCACGATGCTTTCCAATTGTTTAGTAAACAAGGAGCATCGGCAAATGCTTTTACATCCTTTACACGAACAGCTTACCTTTTTTCATGTACTTCAAACGTAGAACAAAATTTAAATACATTGCTAAACTTCGTGCAAGAGCCTTATTTCTCTGAAAAAACGGTTGAAAAAGAGAAGGGGATAATTGGGCAAGAAATTCAAATGTATCAAGATAACCCAGATTGGCGTTTGTACTTCGGGTTAATTGATAGCTTGTTTGTAAAACACCCAATTAAAATTGATATTGCAGGGACAATCGAATCTATTAGTAAAATTACGAAAGATTTATTGTATGAATGTTATGAAACATTTTATCATCCGAGCAATATGTTATTATTTGTTGTGGGTGCAATTGATCCAGAGAAAACAATGGATTTAGTACGTGAAAATCAAGCGAAAAAAGATTATAAAAACCAGCCAGAAATTGTGCGTTCATTTGAAGAAGAACCAAATGAGGTAAATGAAAAGAAAAAAATTATTTCAATGCCTGTGCAAACACCGAAATGTTTAGTTGGTATTAAAGCGACTAATTTAAAGGAAAAGGGGCAAGCGCTTTTAAAACAAGAAATTGCGCTTACGTTACTCTTAGATTATTTATTTGGGAAAAGTTCTGTTCATTACGAAACTTTATATAATGAAGGGCTTATTGATGATTCATTCTCGTATGACTATACAGAAGAAAATAACTTCGGTTTTGCAATGGTTGGCGGTGATACGAAACAACCTGATGAATTGGCAAATCGTTTAAAAGATATTTTATTAAAAACAGATTATGATCAATTAGATGCGGCGGCATTAGAACGAGTGAAGAAAAAGAAAATTGGTGGTTTTTTACGCTCGTTGAATTCACCAGAATATATTGCAAATCAATTTACACGATACGCGTTTAATGAATCTAGCCTATTTGACGCATTGACTGTATTAGAAGGACTAACCGTTCAAGACTTACAAGAAGTAGCGAAATTATTGTTATCAGAAGACAAAATGAGTATTTGTCAGGTGTTACCGAAAAAATAAAATTAAAAAGATACCCTCATCTTATCATTGAAAAATTGTAAGATGAGGGTATTATTTAGTTATGTGAAAATTGAACTTGTAGAGATAAGAGAGGGACTTTATGAAAAAGTATGCGTTAGTAACTGGAGGGAGCGGAGGAATTGGCTCTGCTATTTCGAAACAATTAATTCAAGATGGATATACAGTTTATGTTCATTACAATAACAGTGAAGAAAAGGTATTGGAATTGCAGAAGGCATGGGGAGAAGTTATCCCTGTTCAAGCGAATTTAGCTTCTAGTGATGGAGCAGAGCAATTGTGGGGACAAATTGAACATCCTATTGATGTTATTGTATACGCAGCTGGGAAGAGTATTTTTGGACTAGTAACAGATGTAACAAACGATGAATTGGATTATATGGTAGAACTTCAAGTGAAGAACGTATATAAATTACTTTCTATGGCACTTCCGCCTATGATCGGGAGAAGAAGAGGTAATATTGTAATTGTTTCATCTATATGGGGACAAATAGGGGCTTCTTGTGAAGTGCTTTATTCAATGGTAAAAGGGGCACAAAATTCATATGTGAAAGCTTTAGCGAAAGAAGTTTCTTTAAGTGGATTACGTGTGAATGCAGTAGCACCAGGAGCAATTGAAACGGAAATGTTAAGTGTTTTTTCTGAAGAAGATAAAATGGGAATTGCTGAAGATATACCATTAGGTAGAATAGGATTACCAGAAGAAGTAGCGAAAACAGTTTCATTCCTCGTATCACCAGGAGCGTCTTACATAACTGGACAAATTATCGGAGTGAATGGCGGTTGGCACTGCTAAAAAATTCTTACATAAAAAATGAATAGTTGCACAAATTAAGGATGATTTTATTACTCAATAGTGAGGTGCTTAATTATGTCAGTATTAGATAATTTTGATCAGTGGAAGAGCTTTTTAGGAGAACGTTTAGAGCAAGCGCAAGACAAAGGTTTAGATGGCGGTGCGGTATCAGATATGGCGTTTCGTGTTGGCGACTATCTTGCTAATGAGGTAGAAGGACGCAATGACCAAGAGAAATTATTAGCTGAGCTTTGGAAAGTTGCTGATGAACAGGAGCAACATACAATTGCAAATTTAATGGTTAAGTTCGTACAACATAAGTAAAAGTAGAGAGGAGATTCTCCTCTCTACTTTTTTTGTATAATAATTACACAGGGTAGATTATACATTTAGCTTCCCTATTAAGGTGAAATCATATAATATAGTACGTAGGTGTAAAGTAAGCAAGGGGAGTGATCTTGGATGATTGAATGGTATTTTGAATATGAAATACATAAAAACCGACCTGGCTTGCTTGGTGACGTTTCTTCGTTAATCGGTATGCTCGGCATTAATATTGTCACAATTAATGGTGTAGATAATGCACGACGTGGGTTACTTCTTATGTGTGATAATCAAGAGCAAATCTCTAGACTTGAATCAATTTTAAATACGATGGATAACATAACGGTAACGAAATATCGTCCGCCCAAGCTAAGAGATAAGCTAGCGGTTAGACATGGTAGGTACATACAACGAGATGCAGATGATAAGAAAACATTTCGATTTGTGCGTGATGAATTAGGCTTACTTGTAGACTTTATGGCAGAAATTATGAAAAAAGAAGGCCATAAACTAATTGGGATACGCGGAATGCCTCGTGTCGGAAAAACAGAATCCATTGTTGCTGCAAGTGTTTGTGCAAATAAAAGGTGGTTATTTGTATCATCTACTCTTATTAAGCAAACTGTTCGTAGTCAATTAATTGAAGATGAGTATAGCGATGACAATATTTTCATCCTAGATGGAATTGTGTCAACGAAGCGTGCTAACGAAAGACATTGGCAGCTCGTTCGTGAAATTATGAGATTGCCTGCAACGAAAGTTGTGGAACATCCTGATGTATTTGTGAGTCAGTCAGAATACACATTGGATGATTTTGATTATATTATCGAGTTGCGTAACGATTATGATGAAGAAATTCAATATAATTTAGTAGATGAAATTGAGCAAGGTACGCAAAATAATTTCTCTATGTTTGACTTTTAAAGAAATATTGAGGTGTTAGTAG
Source organism: Bacillus sp. cl96 (assembly GCF_900100505.1). Taxonomy (NCBI): domain Bacteria; kingdom Bacillati; phylum Bacillota; class Bacilli; order Caryophanales; family Bacillaceae; genus Bacillus; species Bacillus sp. cl96. The sequence goes on along the minus strand of NZ_FNDM01000009.1, from coordinate 73,551 downwards.
TGACGGAATTGGGACAAAAGCTGAAAGAAGCAAGAGAAGCGAAAGGCTTGTCTATTGATCAGCTGCATGAGATTACAAAAATTCAAAAACGCCATTTAGTGGCAATTGAAGAAGGCAATTATGATGTATTGCCAGGAGCTTTTTATGCGCGTGCATTCATTAAACAATACGCAGATGCGGTTGGATTAAATGGAGAGGAACTGCTCGTAGAACATCAGAGTACGATACCACAATCTGAAAAGCGTGAAGTTCCACAAGTATCAACGGGACAAAAAACACAAGAAACAATGCAAAAATCTTCATCATGGCCAATTGCAGATCACATGCCGAAAATCTTAGTTGCGCTGTTAGTAATCGCAGTTGGAGTGGTAATCTGGTTTGTGTTTCAAGCGTTAACTGGAAAAGATGATGAAAAAGTTCCGAGTGCTCAAAGTGAGAAAATTGAAGTTCAAAAAGCGAAAGATTCTCCGTTAGATACGAAGAAAGATGAAGTGAAAGCGGAAGAGCCAAAAAAAGAGGAACCAAAGAAAGAAGAACCAAAGAAAGAGGAGCAACCAGCACAACCAACTGGACAGCAAGAAGTGAAAGTAGTTGGAACAACTGGAAAGGTATCTACTTTGGAAATTCATAATAATAAAACATTAGAACTGGAATTATCGGGTAAAGGTGCGAGTTATGTAGATGTTAAAGATGATGCTGGGAATGTGATTCTAAACGCTACAGTACAAGAGGGCCAAATAGAAAAACGTGATGTATCAACATTAAAAGAAGTGCGACTTAATATTGGAAATGCAACGAATGTTGAAGTTAAACTGAATGGCCAAGTGGTCGCTTATCCATTGGATCCAGAAAAAGAACTTCACCAAAGATTGGTGATAAAAAACCAAGGGATAGAGCAACCTGCACAATAACAGTCATCGCTTCGATGACTTTTTTTCGATGAACAAATGTTTTTGATATGATGGAGGAATAGCTGTGAATTTACCAAATAAAATTACAATATCTAGAATCTTCTTAATTCCAATTTTTATGGTAATTATGTTAGCACCCTTTGATTGGGGTTCATACAAAATTGGTGATGTTGATTTACCGATTCAACATTTAGTGGGGGCACTTATCTTTATCATTGCTTCAGCTACAGATTGGATTGATGGACATTACGCAAGAAAATATAATCTTGTAACGAATTTAGGGAAGTTTCTTGACCCGTTAGCTGATAAATTACTTGTTTCGGCAGCACTTATTACATTGGTAGAGATGCAATATGTACCGGCTTGGATTGTTATTGTAATTATCAGTCGTGAGTTTGCGGTAACTGGTTTACGTCTTGTACTTGCTGGAACAGGGGAAGTAGTTGCAGCAAACCAGCTAGGAAAAATTAAGACATGGACACAAATTATTGCGATTGCAGCATATTTATTACACGATGTACCTTTAAATTTAATCCATATTCCAGTTGCGGATATCTTCATATGGATTGCATTAATCTTTACTGTTATTTCAGGATGGGATTATTTCTGGAAAAATAGAGCTGCTTTTGTAAACTCAAAATAGAAGTTTATGGGGGAATTGGGATGAATGCTGAGATTATTGCGGTTGGAACTGAATTATTACTTGGACAAATTGCAAATACAAATGCCCAGTTTTTATCTGAAAAGTTAGCTTCAATCGGAATTAACGTGTACTATCATACTGTTGTTGGTGATAATAATAAGCGATTGCAAAAGGCGATTGAAGCTGCGGAAGAACGTGCTGATATACTTATTTTTACAGGCGGATTAGGACCGACAAAAGATGATTTAACGAAAGAAACGATAGCTGCTAGTTTAGATGAAGAGCTTGTGTATGATGAAAAGGCATTAGCCTTAATAAGTAATTACTTTAAGCGTACAGGCCGTGAATTTACGGAGAATAATAAAAAGCAAGCGCTCGTTTTAAATGGAGCAACAGTATTTGCAAATGACCACGGTATGGCGCCGGGTATGGGGGTAAATAAGAACGGAAAAGTTTATATTTTATTACCAGGGCCGCCAAAAGAAATGAAACCAATGTATGTAAGTTACGTAGAGCCTTTTTTACGTAATTTTACAACAGGAGAAAACATTTATTCTCGTGTGCTTCGTTTCTTCGGCATTGGGGAGTCCCAATTAGAGGTGAAAGTTCAAGATTTAATTGATGGACAAACAAACCCAACAATTGCCCCGTTAGCAAATGATGGAGAAGTGACATTACGTTTAACCGCTAAGCATCAAAATGTTAGCGAAGCGGAGAAACTAATTCAACATGTGGAAGATTTGATTTTAGAAAGAGTAGGAGAATTTTTCTACGGATATGACCAAGAATTTTTGCATTATAAGGCAATCGAGTTATTGAAGAGAAAAGGGTTAACTTTAGCGTGTGCAGAAAGTTTAACAGGTGGTCTTTTTGGAAATCAAGTAACTGAAAACGCTGGTGTTTCTTCTGTGTTTAAAGGCGGTGTCATTTGTTATCATAATGATGTGAAGCAATATGTTTTACGTGTGCCTGAAGAAGTGTTGCATACTGATGGTGCAGTTAGTAAAGAATGTGCTCGTTATCTTGCTGAAAATGTTAAGGATGTACTAAAAGCGGATATTGGAATTAGTTTCACTGGGGTAGCAGGGCCAGATGCTTCAGAACAGAAAGAACCAGGAACAGTATTTGTTGGGCTTTCGATTAAGGATGAACCAACTGTAGTCTTTCCTCTTAATTTAAGCGGAAGTCGTCAACAAATTAGAGAACGAACAGCAAAATATGGATTTTATCATTTATATAAAAAGCTAGAAGAGATATAAGTTTCTTCTAGTTTTTTTACGGTTAAATTTAGATATTATTTGATAGAAAATAAAAAAATCGAATAAATGTTCGATTTTTGTTGGCAAATTGAATTGAAAATAGGTATAATAAGATTAGCAATTCAGTTAAGGAGGAATTTTGAATGAGTGATCGTCAAGCAGCGTTAGATATGGCGTTAAAACAAATAGAGAAGCAATTCGGTAAAGGTTCAATTATGAAATTAGGAGAACAAGCGGAGCGTAGAGTTTCTACGGTTTCTAGTGGTTCTTTAGCACTTGATGTGGCACTAGGGGTAGGCGGATATCCACGTGGCCGTATTATCGAAATTTACGGACCTGAAAGTTCAGGTAAAACGACAGTTTCATTACATGCAATTGCAGAAGTACAACGTCAAGGTGGACAAGCAGCATTCATCGATGCGGAGCACGCAATGGATCCTGTATATGCACAAAAATTAGGCGTTAACATAGATGAATTACTATTATCACAGCCTGATACAGGGGAGCAAGGATTAGAAATCGCGGAAGCACTTGTACGAAGTGGTGCGGTTGACATTATCGTAATTGACTCTGTAGCAGCTCTTGTACCGAAAGCAGAGATTGAAGGCGACATGGGTGACTCACACGTAGGTTTACAAGCGCGTTTAATGTCACAAGCACTTCGTAAGCTTTCAGGAGCAATCAACAAATCAAAAACAATTGCAATCTTTATTAACCAAATTCGTGAAAAAGTTGGGGTTATGTTCGGAAACCCAGAAACAACTCCAGGTGGTCGTGCGTTGAAATTCTATTCAACTGTTCGTCTTGAAGTGCGTCGTGCGGAGCAATTAAAGCAAGGTAACGACATCGTTGGTAATAAAACAAAAGTAAAAGTAGTGAAAAATAAAGTAGCACCACCATTCCGTGTTGCTGAAGTTGATATTATGTACGGAGAAGGTATTTCAAGAGAAGGTGAAATCTTGGATATGGCTTCTGAGCTTGATATCGTTCAAAAGAGCGGTGCTTGGTATTCTTATAATGAAGAACGCCTAGGACAAGGTCGTGAAAATTCGAAGCAGTTCTTAAAAGAAAATACAGATTTAAGAGAAGAAATTGCTTTCTTTATTCGTGAGCATCACGGAATTAGTGAAGATTCTGGTGCTGAGGGCGCAGAAGATTCAACTCTTCTTGATTAAAAAAATAAAAGACACGGCCTCGTGTCTTTTATTTTTTTATCTACTATTAAGGAGCATAATACTATAGATAAAAAATATTTTTTTACTTCAAATGCGTTGTGTAAAGAGGGATATATAAATATTTTTAAGTAAAAGAAATGGGAATTACTAAGGTTTTCCAGTATAGTAGGCTCCTTACTTTTAAAATTTAGGTCACATTCAAGGCTGAAGGCAAAGAAAGTAAAAGTAGACAACGCTTGACAATGAAAATTACGATAGATACAATGAGAATGTATATTTTTTCTTATATACAATATACTCTTCTCAAGAAGAGAAGTAATATTCGGAGTAAGGTTTAAATCTTACCGAAATAATAATATGACATTTTAATTGTGAAATGAAGAAAGTCCCTTAAAAAAGCGGGACGACGGTCTTTGCTGTATGTTGTAATTCAATGTACATGCCGACAGTCTTTTTTCATTCATAGCAAGGGGAGGTGAAATCATGACGAGTACAGTTTGGATACTCATCTCCATTTTGCTTGCAACAGTCGGTGCAGTTGTTGGCTTTTTTGTTCGAAAGTCTATTGCTGAAGCGAAGATTAATGGTGCGGCTAATGAAGCGAGACGTATTTTAGACGAAGCGAATCGTGATGCTGAAGCACTTAAGAAAGAAGCGCTTTTAGAAGCAAAGGATGAAATTCATACACTTCGTACAGAAGCTGAATTAGAAATTCGTGACCGTAGAAGCGAATTACAAAAACAAGAAAATCGTTTAATGCAAAAAGAAGAGAACCTTGATCGTAAAGACGAAACGCTCGATAAACGCGAGCAACAGTTAGAGAAGAAAGAGGAATCTCTTGTAGCGAGACAACAACAGATTGAAGAGTTGGAAAGCAAAGTGGGAGAGTTAGTTCAAAAGCAACAAACAGAATTAGAGCGCATTTCCAATCTGACACGCGAACAAGCGAAAGCAATTATTCTTGGTAAAGTAGAAAGTGAAGTTTCTCATGAAATCGCTGTTATGGTAAAAGAAAGTGAAGTTCGCGCGAAAGAAGAAGCGGATAAGAAAGCAAAAGAGATTTTATCTCTTGCAATGCAAAGATGTGCAGCTGATCATGTTGCTGAAACAACCGTTTCGGTTGTAAATCTTCCAAATGACGAAATGAAGGGACGTATTATCGGGCGTGAAGGTCGTAATATTCGTACGTTAGAAACGTTAACGGGTATTGACTTAATTATCGATGATACACCAGAGGCAGTAATCCTTTCTGGATTCGACCCAATTCGTCGTGAAACAGCTCGTATCGCTCTTGATAAACTAGTACAGGACGGACGTATTCACCCAGCGCGTATTGAAGAGATGGTCGAAAAATCAAGACGTGAAGTGGACGAGTATATTCGCGAAGTCGGAGAGCAAACAACGTTTGAAGTGGGTGTTCATGGATTACATCCAGATTTAATTAAAATTTTAGGTCGTTTAAAATACCGTACAAGTTATGGTCAAAACGTCTTAAAACACTCTATGGAAGTTGCATATTTAACTGGACTTATGGCGGCAGAGCTTGGCGAGGATGAAAAACTAGCAAGACGTGCAGGTCTATTACATGATATCGGAAAAGCGATTGACCATGAAGTAGAAGGAAGCCACGTTGAAATTGGTGTTGAACTTGCAACGAAATATAAAGAGCATCCTGTAGTTATAAACAGTATCGCATCTCACCATGGTGACACAGAACCAACTTCTATCATTGCAGTTTTAGTTGCAGCAGCAGATGCTTTATCAGCTGCAAGACCGGGAGCTCGTAGTGAAACACTTGAAAACTATATTCGTCGTCTTGAAAAGTTAGAAGAGATTTCAGAGTCTTATGAAGGCGTTGAAAAGTCATTTGCAATTCAAGCAGGACGTGAAGTTCGTATTTTGGTAAAACCAGATACAATCGATGACTTAGAAGCTCATCGTTTAGCTCGTGATATCCGAAAACGTATTGAAAATGAACTGGATTACCCAGGACATATTAAAGTAACTGTTATTCGTGAAACACGTGCAGTGGAATACGCAAAATAAAGTGGTGAAACACCACTTTATTTTTTTGTGTTGGAATTGGATAAAATAAAGACAGTTAGTTATATAGTATAAAAGTGAAACAAACTTATAATAAACATATTATAAGGAATTTACTTGATGCTATAGCAATAAAAAATGCAGTACATAGAAAGGGTAAGACATATGAGAATATTATTTGTTGGGGATGTAGTAGGATCTCCTGGTAGAGGTATGATTCAACAATACGTACCGGCATTAAAGAAAAAATATACACCTACAGTAACAATCATTAATGGAGAAAACGCAGCAGGTGGCCGTGGGATTACAGAAAAAATATATCGAAACTTTTTAGAATGTGGGGCGCAAGCAGTTACACTTGGAAACCACGCTTGGGATAATCGTGAAGTATTTGAATTCATCGATGATGCAAAATATCTTGCAAGACCAGCTAACTTCCCAGAAGGAACTCCAGGAAAAGGACTTATCTTTGTGAACTGTAATGGAACAGAAGTTGCAGTTATTAACTTACAAGGACGTACTTTCCTTCCTCCGATTGATTGTCCATTCCGTAAAGTGGATGAATTAATTAATATTGCGAAAAAACGTACGAATATTATCTTTGTTGACTTCCATGCGGAAACTACAAGTGAAAAACAAGCGCTAGGTTGGTATGTAGATGGACGTGCTACAGCAGTAGTAGGTACGCATACGCATGTCCCTACAGCAGATAACCGTATTTTACCAAGCGGAACGGCATACATTACAGATGTTGGAATGACAGGGCCGTATGATGGAATATTAGGTATGGATAGAGAAGCAGTATTGAAGAAGTTTTTAACAAACTTACCAGTACGATTTGAAGTAACAAATGGTAGAACGCAATTAAGTGCAGTGTTAATTGATGTGGATCCAAATACAGGAAAAGCAAAGAAAATTGAACGTATTTTAATTAATGACGATCAACCATTTTTTGAGTAAATTCCCGTTAAATTTTAGATAAGTTATTATATTTTAATTTTTTAGAAAAATTACGAAAATTTAGCAGGAATACGCGCCATTCCTCGTGAATATAAGTTAAAGTGAAATAATTGCTAATACTTTTTAAAGAAACGAGGAGGAAACGCGGAATGGAAATATTAAAAGTTAAAGCAACGTCGGTCCCTAATTCTGTAGCTGGTGCACTTGCAGGTGTTATTCGCGAACGCGGAACAGCAGAAATTCAAGCTATTGGTGCAGGTGCATTGAACCAAGCGGTAAAGGCAGTAGCAATCGCAAGAGGATTTGTAGCGCCTAGTGGTTTGGACCTGATTTGTATCCCAGCGTTTACAGATATTATGATTGATGGCGAAGAGCGTACAGCAATAAAATTAATTGTAGAACCTCGTTAAGTTTTAAACAACCTGTTTGCAGTATGCAAACAGGTTGTTTTTATAATGGAGGAATGAAAATGAAAATTTTTGATGCTCATTGTGACGTGCTTCTTCAGTTATGGAGTGCACAAGGGAAAAGGAATTTTAACGATGATTCACAATTACATATTACATTTGAACAGTTAAAGAGAAGAAAAGGAAGTATACAATGTTTTGCTATATATGTACCAGAAACAGTGGCATATGAAAACCGATTTGAAGCAGCATTACAAATGGTAGATATTTTTTATAATGAAATTTTATCCCTACCAGGTGTAAAGTTTATTCAGACAAAAGATGATATTAACATGTTAAAACAGGACGAGGTTGGAGCGATATTAACACTAGAAGGATGCGAAGCAATTGGAAAAGAAGCAATGAAATTACGGTTGTTGTATCGCCTAGGAGTACGTTCTTTTGGACTAACATGGAATTATGCCAATCTCTTAGCTGATGGTGCGCTAGAGACACGTGGGGCGGGTTTAACGAATTTTGGTAAACAGGTTGTACAAGAACTGAATGCGCTACATGTATGGACTGATGTGTCTCATCTGAATGAAAGAAGTTTTTGGGATGTTATAGAGATTGCAAAAAATCCTATTGCTTCCCACTCAAATTGTATGAAACTTTGCGAGCACCCACGTAATTTAAACGATGAACAACTTAAAGCTCTTATAAAGAAAAATGGCATGATCGGTGTCACTTTTGTACCGCAGTTTCTAACGAATGAAAATGAAGCAAATATAACAGATATAGTAAGACATATCGAATATATTTGTTCATTAGGTGGAGAGTACAATATAGGATTTGGTTCAGATTTTGATGGGATTTTAGAAACAGTTGTAAATGTATCAGTTTATCGAGATTATGAAAATGTAATGAATGAGCTTTGTAAACACTATGCTGCATCTACTGTAGAACGATTTTTATATGATAATTTTGTAGAACATATGAGTTTTTAAGTTTTGGTTTAAAATTCAGAAAAATTAAAATTAATTCATTTGATTTTATTGCTTTTTTTAAGACCTAATACTAGAATGAAAAACAAAATAGCTTTATACTAAAGATTCAGGGAAATCAGAAGAGGCATAATTTGCGTCCGTTGTAGTTTATTTGCATAAAAAATGCTAAACTATTACTGTAAAAAAATACACTACAATGAATGCAGCCAAAAGGGGTGTAGGAGATGATTAGTCAACTTTCATGGAAAGTTGGAGGCCAACAAGGTGAAGGAATTGAAAGTACAGGAGAAATCTTCTGTATTGCATTAAACCGATTAGGATATTACCTATACGGTTACCGCCACTTCTCATCACGTATAAAAGGCGGCCATACAAATAATAAAATTCGTGTAAGTACAACAGAAGTACGAGCGATCTCAGATGATTTAGATATTTTAATTGCTTTTGACCAAGAAACAATTGATTTTAATTTCCACGAACTACGTCCAGGTGGAATTGTAGTTGCGGATGCGAAATTTAATCCAACAATACCTGACAATACAGATGTAAATCTATATGTGATACCGTTTACAGATATTGCTTCAGAATTAGGCACATCATTAATGAAAAACATGGTTGCTGTTGGAGCATCAAGTGCAGTATTAGGATTAGATGAAACAGCTTATTTAGATGTTGTTGAAGAAATCTTTGGTCGTAAAGGAGAGCAAGTCGTTCAAAAGAATATGGACGCAATTAAACGTGGCTCTCAATATATGAAAGAATTACTAGGTGAGAAAGTAAACATGATGCAGCTTGAAAAAGCTGATGGTAAAAAACGCATGTTTATGATTGGGAACGATGCAATCGCATTTGGTGCGGTAGCTGGTGGTGCTCGTTTTATGTCAGCATACCCAATCACACCTGCATCAGAAATTATGGAATACTTAATTAAAAAATTACCGAAAGTCGGCGGAACAGTAATCCAAACTGAGGATGAAATCGCAGCTTGTACAATGGCAATCGGTGCAAACTATGCTGGTGTTCGTACATTAACGGCATCTGCTGGTCCAGGTCTTTCATTAATGATGGAAGCAATCGGTTTAGCAGGTATTACAGAAACTCCATTAGTAATTGTTGATACACAACGTGGCGGCCCAAGTACAGGATTACCAACTAAGCAAGAACAGTCTGACTTAATGGCGATGATTTACGGTACGCATGGTGAAATTCCAAAAATCGTAATGGCGCCAAGTACAGTTGAAGAAGCTTTCTATGACATTGTAGAAGCATTTAACTTATCTGAAGAATATCAAGTTCCTGTTATTTTCTTAACAGATTTACAGCTTTCTTTAGGAAAACAAACAGTAGAACCACTTAAATTAGATAAAGTGGAAATTCGTCGTGGTAAGCTTGATTTAGAAGTAGAATTACCAGAACGTGAAAATAAAGCATACTTCAAGCGTTATGAAGTAACAGAAGACGGCGTTTCACCACGTGTTTTACCTGGTATGAAAAATGGTGTTCACCATGTTACAGGTGTAGAACATGATGAAACTGGAAAACCATCGGAATCAGCAATAAACCGTAAAGATCAAATGGACAAACGTTTCCGTAAAATGGAGAACTTGAAGTTTAATACCCCTGTTTATAAAAATGTTAAGCATGAAGAAGCAGACGTATTGCTTGTTGGATTTAACTCAACTCGTGGTGCGATCGAAGAGGCAATGACGCGTTTAGAACAAGAGGGTATGAAAGTAAACCATGCTCATGTGCGTTTAATTCACCCGTTCCCAACAGCTGAAATCGATCCACTTGTGAAAAAGGCGAAGCGTGTTGTAGTAGTAGAAAACAATGCAACAGGTCAGCTTGCTAACATTATGAAAATGAATCTTGGTAATGGTGAGAAAATTTCTAGTCTTTTAAAATATGATGGAAACCCATTCTTGCCGAAAGAGATTTACAACGAATGCAAAAAAGGGGTTGTATTAAATGGCAACATTTAAGGACTTTCGTAACAGTGTAAAGCCAAACTGGTGCCCAGGTTGCGGAGACTTCTCAGTGCAAGCTGCAATTCAACGTGCGGCAGCTAACGTTGGCCTAAATCCAGATGAACTTGCTGTTATTTCTGGTATCGGCTGTTCAGGCCGTATTTCAGGTTATATTAATTCATATGGTGTGCATAGTATTCATGGTCGTGCCCTTCCAATTGCGCAAGGTGTGAAAATGGCAAATCGTGATTTAACAGTTATCGCTTCAGGTGGTGACGGTGATGGATTTGCGATTGGTATGGGTCATACAATCCATTCTATTCGTCGTAATATCGACATTACGTACATCGTAATGGATAACCAAATTTACGGATTAACAAAAGGGCAAACTTCACCACGTAGTGAAGCTGGATTTAAAACGAAAAGCACACCACAAGGTTCAATTGAACCATCACTAAATGTAATGGAAATGGCCTTAACAGCTGGTGCGACATTTGTGGCGCAAAGCTTTTCGAGTGATTTAAAAGAATTAACACAAATTATTGAAGCTGGTATTAACCATAAAGGATTTTCATTAATTAACGTATTTAGCCCATGTGTTACTTACAATAAAGTGAATACTTACGATTGGTTTAAAGAGAATTTAACGAAACTAAGCACAGTAGAGGGATATGATCCATCTAATCGCATGATGGCTATGCAAACTTTAATGGAAAATAACGGTTTAGTAACAGGGTTAATTTATCAAAATACTAAGCAACCATCATATCAAGAACTTGTTAAAGGCTATAGTGAAGAGCCTTTAGTGAAATCTGATTTAAATATGGATCAGAAAATGTTTGATGAGCTTGTTGCTGAATTTATGTAATGTAAGAAGAGGAGGTTGCCGATTTGGTAACCTTTTTTTATGTACAAAAATATAGGGTAGTCTTATTTACTTAGAAAATTCAGAATGATAAAATAATATATAAATCGTTGTATGAAAATGGCAAGTTCATTGCTTATGAAATGTAAGATAATAAAGGGCCTCTTTATTGTTAAAATTGGCGAAATACATCATACTATGGTAATGTTTATAGGGATAAAGCAATATGCTTTTTGGTAGGACAACAAGAAATGATAAAAAGGGAATGTCTATTTGCGTGGGGAAGACTTCATTCTTATGAATGATTAGATTGATTACTCAAGTTTCAAAGGACAAGTTATCTCTCAAGCTATCTAACCATTTTTGAGGTGAGTCTAGGCGCATTAAAATGGACTATAGAGTATGTATAGTTAAGGGTGAAAGGAGATTACCGATGAACGAGCAACAACGATTAGCAAGTCAACAAGCAAATTCCTCTACGAAAAAAGAAGAGAAAGATTATAGTAAATACTTTGAAAGTGTATATCAACCACCTTCCTTAAAGGATGCGAAAAAGCGCGGGAAAGAAGAAGTTAAAATTGAACGGGATTTTGGCTTACCTGAAGAGTTTCGCAATTTTGGTACAGGAAGAAAGTTCTATATTCGTACATATGGTTGTCAAATGAATGAGCATGATACGGAAGTAATGGCAGGCATTTTCACCGCACTTGGATATGAACCAACTTTTTCAACTGAGGATGCAGATGTAGTTTTATTAAACACTTGTGCAATTCGTGAAAATGCTGAAAATAAGGTGTTTGGTGAGCTAGGCCATTTAAAGTCACTCAAACGAAGAAATCCAGACCTTTTAATTGGTGTATGTGGTTGTATGTCTCAAGAGGAATCTGTTGTAAATAAAATTATGCAAAAAAATCAGCATGTAGATATGGTATTTGGAACGCATAATATTCATAGATTACCGTACATTCTAAAAGATGCGATGTTCTCGAAAGAGACGGTAGTTGAAGTATGGTCAAAAGAAGGTGACGTAATTGAAAACCTTCCGAAAGTACGTCGTGGTGATATTAAAGCTTGGGTAAATATTATGTATGGCTGTGATAAATTCTGTACGTATTGTATTGTACCGTATACACGCGGAAAAGAGCGAAGTAGACGTCCAGAAGATATTATCCAAGAGATTCGTCATTTAGCTGCAAATGGTTATAAAGAAATTACTTTACTTGGTCAAAACGTAAATGCATATGGTAAAGACTTTGAAGATATAGAATACGGTCTCGGCGATTTAATGGACGAACTTCGTAAAGTTGATATTGCCCGTATTCGTTTTACAACGAGCCATCCACGTGATTTCGATGATCACTTAATTGAAGTGCTTGGCAAAGGTGGCAACCTAGTAGAACATATCCATTTACCAGTTCAATCTGGAAGTACGGATATGCTGAAAATTATGGCACGTAAATATTCGCGTGAGCATTATTTAGAACTTGTAAGAAAAATTAAAGAAGCAATTCCAGATGCAGTATTAACAACAGATATTATCGTTGGTTTTCCAAATGAAACAGATGAGCAATTTGAAGAAACGATGTCGTTATATCGTGAAGTAGGGTTTGATACTGCCTTTACATTCATTTACTCTCCTCGCGAAGGTACACCAGCTGCAAAAATGAAAGATAATGTACCGATGGAAGTAAAGAAAGAACGTCTTCAACGCTTAAATACACTAGTAAATACGTTGGCAATTGAAAAGAATAGTCGTTACAAAGGTCAAATTGTAGAAGTGTTAGTTGATGGGGAAAGTAAAAATAATCCGGAAGTACTTGCAGGTTATACTCGTACGAATAAACTTGTAAACTTCGTCGCTTCAAAATCTTTAATTGGTCAGCTTGTGAAAGTAAAAATAACGGAAGCAAAAACTTGGTCTCTTAACGGGGAATTAGTTGAAGAGCCGATTGAGGTGAAATAATAGATGAAAGTATATTCGAAAGATGACATTGTTGAACAAGCGAAAGAATTAGCAAAAATGATTTCTGAAACAGAAGAAGTTGATTTTTTTAAGAAAGCAGAGGCGCAAATTCATAAAAATGAAAATGTAAAGCGCGCAATCGATGAAATTAAAGCACTGCAAAAACAAGCAGTAAACTTGCAACATTACGGGAAATGGGAAGCTTTAAAAAAGGTAGAAGCTGAAATTGATGCATTGCAAGATAAGTTAGACAGCATTCCAGTCGTACAACAATTTAAATCTTCACAAACATACGTAAATGACTTATTACAGTTAGTTGCTAGTACAATTTCTAACAACGTAACAGATGAAATATTAATTTCAACTGGTGGCGATGTACTAAAGGGTGAAACTGGCGCAGCAGTAGAAAGTAAAAAAGGAAATTGTGGTTGTTAAAGAGATGTCATATTGACATCTCTTTTTTTGTGGATTAAACGTAAGGTCTTCTCAAAAAAAAGAATGACACATTCCGCTATTGTCACGCATATGATTAAGTGAATAGTGATTGAGGAGGGTTACGAATGTCCGAATTTAGAGAGATTATTACAAAAGCAGTGGTTGGAAAAGGACGTAAGTATACAAAGTCAACGCATACATGTGAATCGAATAATGAGCCAACAAGTATTTTAGGGTGCTGGGTAATTAACCACTCGTACGAAGCAAGAAAGAATGGAAAACATGTGGAAATTGAAGGTTTCTATGATGTGAACACTTGGTATTCATTTGATGGAAATACAAAGACTGAAGTTGTAACAGAACGTGTGAACTACACGGACGAAGTAAGTATTGGTTATCGTGATAAAAACTTTTCTGGTGACGATTTAGAAATTATTGCTCGTGTTATTCAGCCGCCAAATTGTTTAGAAGCACTTGTATCACCAAATGGTAATAAAATTGTTGTAACTGTAGAACGTGAATTTGTAACAGAAGTAGTTGGAGAAACGAAAATTTGTGTAAGTGTAAATCCTGAAGGCTGCGTAGAATCAGATGATGATTTCCAAATTGCTGATGATGAATTTGAAGAATTAGATCCGAACTTTATCGTTGATGCAGAAGAAGAGTAATAGAAAGCTAGGGAGAAGTTCTTCCTAGCTTTTTACTTTACATAAGTGGCGCTGAATGAACATGATTCTTTATGAAATATGTTATAATGAAGAAAGACTCCTGAAATAGGAGATAAGAGTGTCCGTGAAATGCGACATATATGAAAATAGATTATCATGTAAGAATTATGGAGGAAAAGTATGACTCAATATACGCCTATGATACAGCAATATTTAAAGGTTAAGGCAGATTATCAAGATGCCTTTTTATTTTTTCGCTTAGGCGATTTTTATGAAATGTTCTTTGAGGATGCTGTTAAAGCAGCCCATGAACTTGAAATTACATTAACGAGCCGAGATGGTGGTAGTAGTGAACGTATACCAATGTGCGGTGTACCATATCATGCGGCTAAAAACTATATTGAACAACTTGTTGAAAAAGGATATAAAGTAGCTGTTTGTGAGCAAGTAGAAGATCCGAAAACAGCTAAAGGTGTAGTACGTCGTGAAGTAGTACAATTAATTACGCCAGGAACGATGATGGAAGGGCGTACAATTGATGAGAAAGAAAACAACTTCTTAGCCGCATTAACACATTTTGAAGATGGATCATATGCATTAGCTTGTAACGACTTAACGACTGGACAAAATACAGTAACGTTACTGACTGGTTCAGTAGAAGATATTTTATTAGAAGTGTATGCAACTGGTTCGAAAGAAATTGTTGTTGATTCTTCATTTTCTAAAGATGAACTAAACAAGTTAACTGAAACATTGAAAATGACGATTTCGTATGAAGATGCAACGGCAATTCCGGAAGGATTAGAACATCTTGTGAAAAATGTTTCACAAGCAAAATTAATTAAAGCAGTTGGACGTTTATTTAACTATGTAATAAGAACGCAAAAACGTTCTTTAGATCATTTGCAACCAGTAGAAATTTATTATACGAATCAATTTATGAAAATTGATGTACATTCAAAGCGAAACTTAGAACTGACAGAAACACTTCGGACGAAAGAAAAAACAGGATCACTATTATGGTTATTGGACAAGACGAAAACAGCTATGGGTGGTCGTATGTTAAAACAGTGGATGGAACGTCCACTTATACAGAAAGAAAGAATTGAAGAGCGTTTAGAAATGGTTGAAACGTTTGTAAATGATTACTTCTTACGTGAAGATTTAAAAGAAAAGTTAAAAGAAGTATATGATTTAGAACGCTTAGCAGGAAAAGTTGCATTTGGTAACGTAAATGCAAGAGACTTATTACAATTAAGACGTTCATTACTTCAAGTGCCAGCTATTTTAGAAGCAATTAGTTTGTTAGATAACGCTTATGCATCGAGATTAATTCAAGGTGCAGATCCATGTGAAAGCTTAACAGAATTACTAGGAAGAAGTATTCAAGAAAACCCACCGCTTTCAATTAAAGATGGAGATATTATTAAAGATGGTTATAATGACAAGCTTGATCAATATCGTTACGTGAGTAAAAACGGGAAAACGTGGATTGCTGAGCTTGAAAAAAGAGAACGTGATATTACTGGAATTAAATCGTTAAAAATCGGATACAACCGTATTTTCGGTTACTACATTGAAGTAACGAAAGCGAATCTTGCAGCACTTCCAGAAGGTCGCTATGAACGTAAACAGACGCTTGCTAATGCTGAACGTTTCATTACAGATGAACTGAAAGAAAAAGAAACGTTAATTTTAGAAGCAGAAGAAAAAATTGTACAACTAGAATACGATTTATTTACAGCGCTTCGTGAAGAAGTAAAAGTATTTATTCCGAAATTACAACATTTAGCAAAAGTAATTAGTGAATTAGACGTACTGCAAAGTTTTGCGACAGTTAGTGAAGAAGAACAGTTTGTAAAACCTGTACTAACAACGAAGCGTGAAATCTTTATTAAAGATGGTCGTCATCCTGTCGTTGAAAAAGTATTGAACGGGAAATTGTATGTACCGAATGATTGTATTATGCCAGAGAAGATGGATGTCTTTTTAATTACAGGACCGAACATGTCTGGTAAAAGTACGTATATGAGACAATTAGCACTTGTAACTGTTATGTCGCAAATCGGTTGTTTCGTACCAGCAACAGAAGCAGTATTACCTGTATTTGATCAAATCTTTACGAGAATTGGTGCAGCGGATGATTTAATATCAGGTCAAAGTACATTTATGGTCGAAATGTTAGAAGCGAAAAATGCAATTGCAAACGCATCAGAAAGAAGTTTAATTTTATTCGATGAAATTGGACGCGGTACATCTACCTATGATGGTATGGCACTTGCACAAGCTATCATTGAACATATTCATGACCAAATTGGTGCAAAAACGTTATTCTCTACGCATTATCACGAATTAACGGTGTTAGAAGAGAGTTTAGATCAACTGAAAAATCTACACGTTTCAGCAATTGAAGAGAATGGAAAAGTAGTATTCCTTCATAAAATTCAAGACGGGGCAGCAGATAAAAGTTACGGAATTCACGTTGCGCAACTTGCAGAGCTTCCAGATAGCTTAATCGCCCGCGCGAAAGAAGTGTTAGCACAGCTAGAAGGACAGGAAGAAATTATTATTCCAAAACGAGTAGAAGTGAAAGTACAAGAAGCTGCTCCAGAACCTGTAGTTGTAAAAGAGGAAATAGCAGAAATACAGGAAACGAAAGTAGAGACTGAAGAAGAATCGCAACTATCTTTCTTTGGAGGAGAACAGTCTTCGAAGAAACAAGACAAATCTCTGCTAGATCAAAAAGAAACAGCAGTATTGGCGCAAATTAAAAAAATCGATTTACTTGATATGACACCTTTAGAAGCGATGAACGAATTGTATCGCTTACAGAAAAAGTTAAAGAAAGGATGAGTAAGTAGATGGGGAAAATTCGCAAACTCGATGACCAACTCTCTAACTTAATTGCGGCAGGGGAAGTAGTAGAGCGCCCTGCTTCAGTCGTAAAAGAACTTGTGGAAAATTCTATCGATGCGAATAGTACATCTATTGAAATCCACTTAGAAGAAGCTGGGTTATCGAAAATTCGTATCATTGATAACGGTGATGGTATTGCAGAAGAAGACTGTATCGTCGCTTTTGAACGCCATGCGACGAGTAAAATTAAAGATGAAAACGATCTGTTTCGCATAAGAACACTCGGTTTCCGCGGTGAGGCATTGCCGAGTATTGCCTCTGTTAGTGAATTAGAATTAATTACTAGCACAGGTGATGCGCCTGGTACACACCTCATAATTAAAGGTGGAGACATTATAAAGCAAGAGAAGACTGCGAGCCGAAAAGGAACAGATATTACAGTACAAAACTTATTCTTTAATACACCAGCGCGTCTTAAATATATGAAAACCATTCATACGGAGCTCGGGAATATTACAGATATCGTGTATCGTATTGCAATGTCACATCCAGAAGTATCGTTAAAACTGTTTCATAATGAAAAGAAATTGCTTCATACATCAGGTAACGGTGATGTAAGACAAGTACTTGCATCGATTTACAGTATTCAAGTTGCGAAGAAGCTTGTTCCAATTGAAGCTGAATCTTTAGACTTTACAATTAAAGGCTATGTAACATTACCAGAAGTAACGAGAGCATCTCGTAATTATATGTCAACGATCGTAAATGGTCGTTACGTTCGAAACTTTGTACTAATGAAAGCAATTCAGCAAGGCTACCATACATTACTGCCAGTTGGCCGGTATCCAATTGGCTTCTTATCGATTGAAATGGATCCAATGCTAGTTGACGTTAACGTACATCCAGCGAAGTTAGAGGTTCGTTTTAGTAAAGAACAAGAATTGCTAAAGCTGATCGAAGAAACATTGCAAGCTGCATTTAAAAAAATACAGCTCATTCCAGATGCAGGCGTAACAACGAAGAAAAAAGAAAAAGACGAAAGTGTGCAAGAACAGTTCCAGTTTGAGCATGCGAAGCCGAAAGAACCATCTATGCCGGACATTGTTTTACCAACTGGCATGGATGCAAAACAAGAAGAACCGCAGGCTGTGAAACAGCCACCACAACTGTGGCAACCGCCGAAACAAGAATGGCAACCACCACAGTCGCTCATAAGAGAAGAACAAAGTTGGCAACCATCCACTAAACCGATAATCGAAGAACCAATTCAAGAAGAGAAATCGTGGGACAGTAATGAAGAGGATTTTGAACTAGAGGAATTAGAAGAAGAAGTTCGGGAAATAAAAGAGATTGAAATGAACGGGAATGACTTACCACCGCTTTATCCAATTGGACAAATGCATGGAACATATATTTTCGCTCAAAATGATAAAGGCTTATATATGATTGACCAGCATGCCGCGCAGGAACGTATTAATTATGAATACTTCCGTGATAAAGTAGGAAGGGTAGCGCAAGAAGTACAAGAGTTACTTGTACCGTACCGTATTGATCTATCTCTTACTGAATTTTTACGTGTCGAAGAACAGTTAGAAGAACTAAAAAAAGTTGGGCTATTTTTAGAACAATTCGGCCATCAATCCTTTATCGTCCGCTCGCATCCAACATGGTTCCCGAAAGGACAAGAAACAGAAATTATCGATGAAATGATGGAGCAAGTTGTCAAACTAAAAAAAGTGGATATTAAAAAGTTACGTGAAGAAGCAGCCATCATGATGAGCTGTAAAGCATCCATTAAAGCGAATCAATATTTAACGAACGATCAAATATTTGCCTTACTGGAAGAATTACGTACAACAACAAACCCATACACATGCCCACACGGAAGACCGATTCTTGTGCATCATTCTACTTATGAGTTGGAGAAGATGTTTAAGAGGGTTATGTAGAGTGAATAAATTATATTTCAAAAGGGAGCAACATTTACTGTTGCTCCCTTTTCATATGTAGATTTAATAGTTAAACGAGAATATGGTGGAGTAATTTTACAGTTTATTTCTTGGTTGTGTTAACTTAAATTTATCTATGTATAAAAAAGCGCTGTATACAGCACTTTTTAAAATGTGCATGAATTGTATCATTACTAACTAAATAACTATGCATGGTTGAATGTTGCTTCTTATTTAGCTAATTGTCATAAGGATCTATACAATTACTTATTTTTATTATTATTAATTTTTTCAGTGTATAGAACTTGCTCTTTATAGTGCTTCTTAATTGGGAAGTTATGTGTACCTGTGCCGTTCTTGAATTTTTTATCAATGGGGTTCTTTAGAGGAACTGTTGTAGTTTCAGTAAATTCATATGGGTAATTTATTTTAGATTTATCTTCAAACATGAAAATGCCTCCTTTTAGGATCTCCTAAATTCTTTACTATAACATGATATGCATATAGATATTTTTTGGACTAGTTATTTATATAGGTTAATGGAATTTAATTACATAACTACTGAAACATTTTAAAGGAAAACAATTTGAGAAAGAAATGGTATGAATAGCTGTTGGCTCCTATTGTTGTTTTTTTCGTTTGACAGCACAGTTAATTATGTATATAAATTCAATATAGATTGTTTTTATAATATGGTTTATATGGGGTTTTCTTGATAATATAATGTGGAATATTATAGTGTTATTAGGTTATTAGGAACATTTAATGCTGTTTCATAACTGAAAGGTAATTGAAAAAAAACTGAAACTTTTCTCATAAAAATTCAATCTAACTTGAAAAATGAAAGGAAAATGAAATTTTCCAAAAGATATTCTTTGTTAAGATAAAAAGCATACATACAAAAAGTATTGACATATCTTAAAAATGTATTTTCAAGATATAGTGGGGGAAAAGATGAGATTAGAAAAACAATTAATAAAAAAGATGTATTATGAAACATTCCTAATGGAGAATGAAACAAAACCAACTCTTGACGTACTTGGACAAGCTTATGTAAACGAAGAAAAAAATGAGATTTCTGATGGGTCTTATATTCGTTTTGCACAAGGTGAATTTTATTATCGTCATCAAGATTTTGAAGCAGCTATTTTTAAATGGGAGAAGGTTAGTAATGAATTAGCACCATGGGCACAAAAAAATATTGCGGATGCTTATTTCGAACTGAATCAGTTATCATTTGCTGAAAATATTTATACTTCTATTACTACTGATAATAAAATATTGATGACCGAAATTAGACTACAATTACTTTCTCTTTACATTGAGCAAAATAATTTTGACTCAGCTTTCGGTGTTATTAAAGAAGCAGTTTCTTTAAATCCTGATTATCCGAATGTCACAAAAATTGCCCGTTCCTTTTATGAGGAACAGCAAGATTTTGATAGTGCAGTAGAGCTTGCTGTGAATGAGTTAATTCGCATAGAATCGTATCCTTGGTTTGAGGTGTTAAAAGGATATATCGATAAAGGGTTTACTAAACATATTTCACCAGACTATTTTTATGATGCATTAGCTACATTAAATAATGTAGATCAAGTACAATTTACGCAAATGGTTTCATCACTCTGGAACAGTTATAAAAATGAAAAAAATTACTTATTGTGGCTTAACACAATAAATGAATTTTTCTTACATATTGAAATACATTCGTCCGATATATGGAACAAAGTTTCTGCTCTTTACGAAGAAACGTACTTTGCATTAATTCAAGGTCAATATACGCTTAGACAATTAAACGATATCATACCAAATCTGTTAGCAAATTGGTTAAAGGTAGTCAATCCATCTTATGCTGTATTTCCATCTGCAGCTGTATTGGCATGGGATGAGATTTTCCCTTCCAAAATAGATTCAGCAAATATAGAACATGCGGAAAACTTACTGTCACATTCTATTAATCATGTAAATGGCTTAGAGTACAGCTTACACCTTTTTGAATCTATTACACAGTGGGCACAAAAGCAGAATATAGAAATAGGTCACCGATTTAAATGGTTAGTTGACGAGCTCGCAGATTTAAGAACAAATCGTATTTTAGTAACGGGAACTTCAGGGAACGGAAAAACTACATTTATTAACTCTATATTAGGAGAAAATATATTAGAAAAATCAATTTCAAATGTAGTAGTTTTAAAAAATGATGCTCATATAGAAATAAACGCTATAACAGACTCAGCAATTACAACAACGGAAGATGTCTCTGATTACCATAATATGATGTCTCAGCACCATCAAACATATAGAGATAGAGCGTGTGTTGAATTTAAATTACCATGCAGATTTTTAAATGAAAATAAACTTACATTTGTAGTGACACCTGGCTTTAATAGGAATAACGACACTAGAGATGAGATATTTGAATATTTAAATTCTGTAGATGAATTACTGTTCGTATTGAATGCGGATTCACCTTTTACTGATAAAGAACGTGACATTCTATTAAGTATTCAAGAACATACGCCAAATTTACAAATTCATTTCTTATTAAATAAAATCGATAACATTTACAGTGAAGCAGAAGTGAAAAGGGTATTACATGATACGGCAACGAGAATAAACACATATTTCCCGTATGCGAGAATTTTCCCTTATTCCTCGTTATATACAAGTAGTCAACAATTAAATGATTTAACTGAGTTTATTCATTTTAACTTTAATCATAAAAATATCGATGCAGAACGTACTGAAAAGTTATTATTTTTCATTCGAAAAACAATTACATATCTTTTGGATAAACGTGTTGAGAAAGAAAATAATCTGGTGGATGCTATTAATTGGAATGAAGATATGCTAGTGAAACTAAACGGTAGCATTAATAACCTTACTACATTTGAGAGGGAAAAAATTCATTTCATTACACAATCATATCGTTCAATGAAGACTGAAATTACAAATGATCTTACTGAAAATATTCCGAAGATATTAAAGAGCTGTTCTAATTTAATTAGTGAAGAAAGTGATTTCGGGCACATGGATACGGAACTAAATAAAGCAATGAATGAAAGAGTGCATAAATATTTAGAACAAACTGTGTTACCTAATCTGGCTCTTTCTATGCAAAATTGGATTGCAACTTCTAATAATGAGCTTCTTCAAAGTCAAACGTATTTAGAAGAACTTAGTGAAGGGCTTAATTCACTATTTGGAGAAAATAGAATACAGTTAGAATGTGACTTTAAAGTGCTTGATGACTGGCGCAGAGATACTGACAGGATGACGACTAGAATACAAATGGATGAAGTAAATATTTTACGTCGATTTACGCCAGCACAATTTTTACTGAAAAGTGCCGGTAAATTGTTTGGAGTTCTTCCTAAAAATAAATCTATGCTATATAACAAATACAAACAGTATGTAGAAAATGAAGATTATACTGAAGTAACGGCTTCTATTATGAAGAAATTTTTCTTGCAATTTGAGCTGTTTGAAAACACACAAGAGCGAGATATTAATATATTCTTTAGGAATCCATTTAACTCCTTAAAGCAAGCTGTAGAAAACACGCATTTAGAAATACAAGAAAAACAAGAGATATTACATAAGATGAAATCAAATCCTGAAATCTATCACGATTCTATCATGCTCTTTGAATTGAGATTGCGTCAATGTGAAGTGATTTTAAATATAGGTGATGATAATACTTTTGCGGATGTAGTTTTAGAAACAAGCGTAGAATAAAAAATCTGATGTGTTATAAGAAAGTAAAAAGGAGCAACTGTAATAAGTTGCTCCTTTTTCATATAGATTATTTTTCTGTTTCTTTAATTTTAGTTTGTACTTCGCCAGTTTTAATTTTATTACTTTCTGAGAAACGTAATAAATCGCCTTCAATAATTTTGTCAGACATTCGTAATTCATTTTGTGCACGTTTAATGAGGGTTTGAGCTTCTTTTTTTGGTAAATCTACAATTTCACCTGTTATACGGTCGTAGAAAGTGTTGTTTTTGTATGCATACTTATCTGTAACGAAGCTACCATCACGTAAAACAACAAAGCCAGTATATTCATCTGAAAACATATCATGGCCAAAACGGATATCATTCGTAGTATCAATCCCAAGTAAATTTAGAATAGTAGGTTTTATATCAATTTGTCCTGTAGGCTTTGAAATCGTTTCACCTTCTGTTTGGCCAGGCATATGAATATATAAAGGTGTACGTTGTAAATTCAGAGTATCAAATTCTGTTATTTGATCTTTTTCTAAAAACTGTGCCATTGCACGATTATGTTTTTCAGAAATGCCATAATGATCACCATATAAAACAATAATAGAATCATCATACATTCCCTCAGCTTTTAAACGCTCAATAAATTTTTTAATTGATTCGTCTAAGTAACGTGCTGTTACGATGTAACGATCAAATACGCCATTACCAGAGTTGTATGGTTCAATGAATTTTGTATCTTCATCATACGTAAATGGATAATGGTTTGTTAAAGTAAGGAAACGAGCATAGAATGGTTGATTAACAGTTTTTAATATATCTACTGATTGATCAAAGTATTCGATATCTTTTAATCCCCAATTTAAATTTGTTTCTGGTGTAATTTTGTAATCAAGCTCATTATAGTAACGATCATAACCAAGAGCAGAGTACATGATATTACGATTCCAAAATGTTGCGTTATTCGCATGAAATACAGAAGTGAAATAACCTTGCTGACGTAAAATTTCTGGAGTTGCAGTATAATCATTGTTACCGTGTGTAAAGAATACAGCTCCTCGATTTAATGGATACAACGACGTATCGATTAGAAATTCAGAATCAGATGTTTTCCCTTGACCAGTTTGATGGAAAAAGTTATCAAAGTAATAACTTTCATTTATGAATTCATTTAGGAATGGTGTAACTTCTTGCCCGTTCACTGATGCGCCTATTAAGAAGGTCTGCAAGGATTCAAGAGTGACGACAATTACGTTTTTTCCTTTCGCTGCACCAAACATATTAGGGTTTGGCTCGCTTTGATTTGCTTTTACGTAGTTTTCAGTTTCTTGTAATTTACTACTATCAGCAAGTGCTTTTTGTGACCCAGCTTTTACTTGCAGTGTTAAGTCATATACTTGGTGAGTATATAAGCCTAAATTTTTGACAAGCATGACTCGGTCGAATGATCTTGTTAATAATTCAGGGCGCTCTTTTTCTGCAAGATGTAGATTCGCAAAGAATACACCAATCGTTAAAAGAAAGTATAACAAGCGCGTAGAATGAGTTACACGTTCTGTTTTAAAGACCAATGATTTCTTTTTTAATAAAATAAAGAAGAAAACAATGTCTACGAATGCGAGTATAATTTTGTAGTTTAATATTTCTATAATACTGCCGCCTAATTGGCCGAAGTTTGAGGTTTGTCCAAGTACTGGTAATGTAACGAAATCACTATAAAAATCATAGAACATTACATTTCCAACAAGCACGATTGTTAATAAGAAATTAATACAGAGCGCTATATAATTTCGCTTTTCACCAGTTGCAAATAATGCTAATCCAACAAATGCTAATGATGCGGCTAGAGGGCTAATAAACAAAATGAGCTCTTGCGTTGAAGACTCGATTTTTAAATCAAAACTGAATCGCGTAATAAGATATGTTTTTAACCATACCGCTAAAGCCATTATTATAACAAAACTTATATTTTGCATTTGTAAATTTATTTTGTTCTTCATTTTTACACCTTCTTTATATAATTTATTTAACTAAAGTTATATATTATGTTTTTATAACTATTAGAGTGTAATGAACCATTTAGACTTTGTTTTCTAAAGGGAATAATTTGAAGTATTCATATATATACAATGGGGATTTTTAAAGCGTAGTAGCATAAATATAACTCTTTTTGAGAAACGGGCAGAACAAGTCATAGTTGTAGTGAAATTGACTTATAGACATCCTACCATATTAAACACTATGATGATGTTACAAAATATCGAACAAATAAAAGTGAAAATGGATAGAGACTTTTAAAACTGTTGACATTCAATTTATTAGAATTGAATGTCAATCGTTTTAAATATACAGTTATATTACATATGTATTTTGTAAAATCCCGATTTTTTGTCGGTTAATTATTAGCAGGGAAGGATAGGGGGTTTATTAATATAATTTTACTATATGTAAGTAAAGTGTTTTGAAATTGAAAATATTTGACTGACATTTTAATGATAGAAATTAAATGTCAGATAAGTACTTTCCAACATACAGACCACTTGCAGCTGCTTGAGATAATGAATGCGTAACGCCTGAACAATCTCCAATTAAAAATAGCCCATGTATACTAGTTTCAAAATGATTATTAATTTTTATCGTAGGAGCATAGAACTTTCCATCAATTCCATATAGTAAAGTATGTTGATCAATAGGTTCTTGTATAAATTGTTCTAAACGTAATAAAAATTCTTTGAGCCCTTCAATATATAATTGAGGAATTTCTTGATTCAAATCTCCATAATCCCCCTGTAGTGTAGGCTGTATACGGCTATGTTCCATGCTGTTTTCCGCCGTAGGTTGTTTCTTTAGTAAGTCCTCTAAGCGCTGTATAACAATCCGATCTCGTCCTTGGTTAATGCCTTTAATAATTGAACTTGCGTATACATTTGCTTCTTTGAGAGTTGGAAAATAGCTAGGAATAAATAAAGTGAAATTTAAATTAGAAGTGCCAGTTCCTTGCTCTCGAAAATTTTGACCGTCAGGCATAACTAAACCTTCTTCGTACTTTCGAATGATGCGTCCTTTTGGATTCATACAGTAAGTAGTTGCTGTGAAATGCTCACCTTGATAAGAAAGTTTTGTTTCAAAAGTATCTTTTAATATAGAACGTAATTGATGTTCTTTCATTTCTACTCTAATTCCTAAATCTACACGTGTTTGCTCCTGAGAAATATTTAGGGAACTGCACATTTCTTTTAACCAATCGGCCCCAGAGCGCCCAGTTGCAAATACTAGTTGCTTAGTTTGAACTGTTCCTTGATTTGTATCTATTGTAAAATGATCTTCCTGTTTCAGAATATGTTGTACATCTATATGAAATTGAATCTTTATTTTCGTCAGTAAAAATTCATAGAGCTGCTGAAAAATGTTACTGGAAAGTGTAGTACCAAGATGTCTTACTTCTGTTGTTAGCATTTGTAAACCACACGCTTCAGCTCTCTTAGTGAGACTTGAATTTTCAGTAGAATATTTTGAAACCGAACTTCCACCAAACTGACATAGAATTTCATCTACTTCAGCCATGAGTTGTAAAAAACCCTCTTTACCGACTTTTTTCTCAAGTTCTCCGCCAAATCCGTTTGTATAATTAAATTTCCCTTCAGATTTGCCTAAACCACCAAACCCGAAATATTTATCACATGTAGTACAATTACACACTTTTCCTTCGTCTAAAGGACAATGGCGATCTTCTAGCGCTTTACCTTTATCAAGAATTAAAACTTTTTTGTTACTTTTAGCTAGTGAATAAGCCATAAAAATGCTACTTACTCCAGCGCCGATAATCGTAACATCATACATATTCTTCCACCTGCTAACGAATAGTTTGTTTTTTATTTTTCTAGTGTATAACAATTTTATGAAGTTAAGAAATAGCTTTTATTAATAAAGTGGGAGTTTTTGAACTTGATGCTTTATTAATTTCTACGAGTGGTGGAGTAAATACAAAAATTTTTATTTGAAAGAAGAAACAGTTTAAAAAATAACTATGTCATATGATTAATAACATCTTACATAGAAAAAAACAGACCTTTTAAGTGAAGAGGTCTGTTAATGATTTTAAATCTTATTTAGCAAAAACATGATTACCAATTACTGCTACTGTTTGACGTGTCGTAATCCACTTGTCCGTTGATGTTTTTGGATTGTAGAAATAAATCCAGTCTGAATCTACTCCATTTGTGGAGATAGCCTCTTCTACAGCCATTTTTGCTTCTGCACTTGCAGGTTGATTAATTCTTCCATCTGTAACAGGAGTAAATGCATATCCGTATTTAATAGGTTCATAAATAACGCCTGTTATTGTATTTGGAAAACCTTTTGCATTTACACGATTTAGTATAACTTTGGCTACTGCTACTTTTCCTTTATAGGATTCGCCACCTGCTTCAGCGGTAACTAAGCGTGCCATTAAGTCTTTTTCTTTTTGTGAAATACTTGAGTTGATTTTTAAATGTTGTCCTGTATAAAGCTTGTTTCCGACTGTATTGTTCATTTGTTTTATAGATTGGACAGTGACATTGTAACGCTTTGCTATCGTTTCTAATGAATCTCCCGGTTGTACTTGATAAATAATTTGTTCAGAAATGTTCGCAGGCTTGGCATTTTGAGGAACAGTGATTTCATTTGATTTCACGGACCCTGGAATATGTAACTGTTCGCCAATAAAGGTTTTATCGTTTCCTTTATTATTAGCCTGTTTAATGGATTGTATTGAAACTCCGTATTGTTTACTAATGCCCCAAAGTGTATCGTTCTTTTTTACTGTATGAATGGTAGAAGCTTCAGCTGTACTTTGACTACATACGAATGTAATTGCGGCCGCAGATAAAGGAATTATATGTTTTATTTTTAGTAATTTCATTGTAAATCCTCCTAAGAAAAAATTAAGGTGAAACGATTAAGTAATGTAGTTTGAAATGTGTATATGCGTAATATATTAATGTAAGTATATTAGCACATATAAAATAAATAATCACTATAAGTTTCATATTCGTTTAGTGTAGAGTCAGAATATGAAATATTGCATATGAAAATACATTGAAGTTCATATTTCTGATTACTATAATCTATTTAGTAGAAAGGGAATACGTTATAGAATTAATCATTATAGATTAATATAATGATTAATAATTATTAATAGGAGGATTGATGTAATGAAAATATTTCAAAAAATGTGTGCGTCAACTGTAATCATTACAACACTTTTAGGAACAGGAGGCACTATCAATAGTGTATATGCTGATTCTATAGAACAGCAGAGTAAATTAGGGATAGAACAAGAAACAGATAAGCAAATCATTGTAAAATTTAAAGCGGATTTGGATTTGCCATATGAAGATGGTATTGAAAAACAAATACAATCTCAAACGAATGATAAAATAATAAAAGATCTTTTGACAGAATATCCAGATGTAACATTTACTCGTTTATTCACATCTGTAAGCCCGGAACAAATACAAAACCTTGAAGTGAAAGCACCTAATCATGTATCTACAAGTCTATTAAACTACTATATTCTTCAAAATCAAAATAGTGGGTATGAAGAAGAAATAGTAGATAAGTTAAAGGCATCTTCTTTAATAGAAGATGCGTATATGAAGAAACAAGAGAAAATAATGCCACCTGAAGTGCAATCATCAAGTGTAGCTCTTAATCCTAATAACAATCCTAGATTTAAAAAACAAGGTTATCTTGAAGCAGCCCCATACGGTATTAATGCGCCTTTCGCCTGGGGAATTCAAGGCGGTAATGGAAATGGTATTACTTTTGTTGATATGGAATACGGATGGCTATTAAATCATGAGGATTTATTACATCAAAATATTGAATTAATGTCTGGAAGAAATATAGATCAGCATGTCGGTCATGGGACGTCTGTACTAGGAATTGTATCCTCTGAGGACAATGAAGTCGGGAATATTGGGATTGCGCCAAAAGCGAAAGCAAAGGTTATCTCTCAAATAAGAGATAACGGACAGTATAATACGGCTGATGCAATATTAAGCGCTGTAAATCAGTTAGAAGCTGGGGATGTTTTATTATTAGAGGCGCAAGCATCCTTTGATGGATATGGTGATAAATATTTACCTGTTGAAGTACAACCAGATATTTTTGATGCAATTCGTGCTGGTACAGATAAAGGGATTGTAATTATAGAGGCTGGAGCAAATGGGTGGAATGATTTAGACCAGTTCAAAGATAGAAAAGGTAAGCAAGTCTTAAATCGTAATAGTAAAGATTTTAAAGATTCGGGTGCAATTATGGTAGGCGCTGGCTCTTCATCTTTCCCTCATGAACGTATGTGGTTTTCGAATTATGGAAGCCGTATTGATGTGTACGGATGGGGAGAAAATGTAGATACAACTACAGCTGAACAAAGTAGAAGTGCTGTAAATCTATATACTTCAAGCTTTAGCGGAACATCTAGTGCCTCGCCAATTATTGCTGGGGCAGCGACTTTAGTACAAAGCATTGCTAAAGAAAATTTAGGACAACCATATAGACCTAGTGAACTAAGAGCAATATTAAGCAACCAGAGCACAGGAACAAAATCTAAAGATCCATATGCAGATAAAATGGGTGTTTTACCAGATTTGAAGTCTATACTAGTAAACTTAGGCTATGAACAAAGAAAACCAAACGGTGGGAATGAATTACAAGTAACAGAAAATGAACCAAATAATGAGCCTAGACAGGCAAATAAAGTTAACTTTCATACACCGGTGAAAGGAATGCTACATAATAGTGATAGAGTAGATGTATTTACTTTCCAAATTGACTCGCCGGAAAATATTAATATTTCTCTACTAAATGAACAAAATATCGGAATGACATGGGTACTTCATCATGAATCAGATTTAAATAACTATGTAGCATATGGTGAAAATGAAGGCAATGTAGTTAAAGGAACTTATAATGCAAAGCCAGGTAAATATTATTTATACGTCTATAAATATGAGAATACAGATGGTTCATACGTATTGAACATAAAATAAGTAAAAGGAACTTCAGATGAAGTTCCTTTAAATTTTTCTAATTTAGTATATGTGAATGATTTTTTAACTTTACTTCTATGCAATATTTCATATTGATGAAATGTTATTTATTTTTTCTGAACTAGCTTATATTATATTCAATAAGTTT
Organism: Bacillus sp. cl96; assembly: GCF_900100505.1. Classification (NCBI taxonomy): domain Bacteria; kingdom Bacillati; phylum Bacillota; class Bacilli; order Caryophanales; family Bacillaceae; genus Bacillus; species Bacillus sp. cl96. Next base: position 43,554 of record NZ_FNDM01000009.1, on the reverse strand, counting down.
GATATAAAAACAGAAAAAGAGAGGGATAATAATGAGCAATAAGAAGTTAATTTTGAAATTATTCATATGTAGTACAATATTTATCACATTTGTATTTGCTTTACATGATAAGCAAGTAGTTGCAGCTAGCTCTGTTAATGAGCTTGAAAATTGGTCGAAATGGATGCAACCTATACCTGATAATATCCCGTTAGCACGAATTTCAATTCCAGGAACACACGATAGTGGGACGTTCAAGTTGCAAAATCCGATTAAGCAAGTATGGGGAATGACGCAAGAATATGATTTTCGCTATCAAATGGACCATGGAGCTCGCATTTTTGATATAAGAGGACGTTTAACAGATGATAATACGATAGTTCTTCATCATGGGCCATTATATCTTTATGTAACACTGCATGAATTCATAAACGAAGCGAAACAATTTTTAAGAGATAACCCGAGTGAAACGATTATTATGTCTTTAAAAAAAGAGTATGAGGATATGAAAGGGGCAGAAGATTCATTTAGTAGTACGTTTGAAAAAAATTATTTTGTTGATCCTATCTTTTTAAAAACAGAAGGAAATATAAAACTTGGAGATGCTCGTGGGAAAATTGTACTACTAAAAAGATATAGTGGTAGTAATGAATCTGGAGGATATAATAATTTTTATTGGCCAGATAATGAGACGTTTACCACAACTGTAAATCAAAATGTAAATGTAACAGTACAAGATAAATATAAAGTGAGTTATGATGAGAAAGTAAAATCTATTAAAGATACAATGAATGAAACGATGAACAATAGCGAGGATTTAAATCATCTATATATAAATTTTACAAGCTTGTCTTCTGGTGGTACAGCATGGAATAGTCCATATTACTATGCCTCTTATATAAATCCTGAAATTGCAAACCATATAAAACAAAAGAATCCTGCGAGAGTAGGCTGGGTAATTCAAGACTACATAAATGAAAAGTGGTCACCATTATTGTATCAAGAAGTTATAAGAGCGAATAAGTCATTAATAAAAGAATAAAGATGATGAGAGTGAGAAGCGATAAAATATATCGCTTCTTATTTCTTTTCCAATAACCAACAATATAAATTGTACTTTTATAATAGAAAAAAATAAAAACATAAGATATAATCATACATATAAAATTTGTACCTATAAATTTTATATGTATGATCGAATTTGATTTGTTGTAATGAAATGGAGGTATATACTATGAAGTTTCCACATGATTTTTTATTCGGAGCTGCTTCAGCTTCTTATCAAGTAGAAGGTGCATGGAATGAAGATGGAAAAGGTGTTACGAATTGGGACGAGTTTTCAAAAATTCCTGGCAAAACATACAATGGAACAAATGGTGATGTAGCTGTTGATCATTATCATCGATATAAGGAAGATGTTCGCTTAATGGCTGAGATGGGATTAGAATCGTATCGTTTTTCTATTTCTTGGGCGAGAATATTGCCGACTGGAGATGGAAAGGTAAATGAAAAAGGGATTGAATTTTATAACAACTTAATTGATGAATGTTTAAAATACGGGATTGTGCCGTTTGTCACTTTATATCATTGGGATTTACCATTACCGTTAGAAAAAGATGGTGGATGGACGAATAAAAGAACAGCAGAGGCTTTCGTAAAATATGCAGAAACTTGTTTTAAGGCATTTGGTGACAGAGTTAAGCATTGGATTACTTTTAATGAGACCGTAATGTTTTGTGGATTAGGTTATTTAAAAGGTGCACATCCACCAGGAATACAAAATGATGTTCCAAAGTATTTTCAAGCGACTCATTATGTATTTTATGCACACGCGAAAACAGTTGCGGTGTACAAGCAGCTGAAACAATATGGTGAGATTGGGATTACACATGTTTTCTTACCAGCTTATAGTGTGGATGATCAAAAAGAAAATATACAAGCAGCAAATCATGCGAATGAATATGAAACGTATTGGTATTATGATCCAATTTTAAAAGGCGAGTATCCGTCTTATGTTGTACAACAATTAAAGGAAAAAGGATGGACTCCTAATTGGACGGTTGAAGAATTAGAAATCATTAAACAAAATGCAGAAGAAAATGATTTTATTGGCTTGAATTATTATCAACCAATACGAGTAGAAAGATACGATATGGATATAAAGAGTGAGGAACATTCTCGAGAAAACTCAACGCTTGCTCCAGGTAACCCTTCTTTTGATGGTTTTTATCGAACAGTTAAAATGGATGATAAAACATATACAAAATGGGGATGGGAAATATCTCCCGAAGGTTTCTTAGAGGGATTGCATATGTTGAAAGCGCGTTACGGTGACATAAAGATGTATGTAACGGAAAATGGACTTGGTGATGAAGATCCAATCATTGACGGAGAAATTGTAGATGTTCCGAGAATTAAATTTATTGAAGCGCATTTAAAAGTAATGAAGCGTGCAATTGAAGAGGGAATTAACTTAAAAGGTTATTATGCATGGTCAGTGATTGATCTTTTAAGTTGGTTAAATGGATATAAAAAGCAATATGGCTTTATTTTTGTCGATCATAATGATAACTTAAAACGTAAGAAGAAACTTTCGTTTCATTGGTATAAACGTGTGGTCGAAACGAGAGGGGAAGAGTTATAACAGATAAAAGCGTATTTTAGGAGAAAGTGTATGAGTGCAAAGTATAAACAAATTGCAGATGTGTTAGAGCAAAACATTCGAGATGGGCTTTTTAATGAAACGAAAAAACTACCTACAGAAGAAGCGTTGATGAATCGATTTGAAGTAAGCCGTAATACGATACGTAAAGTAATTAGTCAGCTTGTGAATAGAGGTTATATTTTTCAAGTGCAAGGTAGTGGCATGTTTTTACGCGAAACTTCTGTAACAGATTACATTAATTTAGGAAGTTTACGTGGATTAACGAAAAATCTTGTTTCACAAAATATTGAAACGAAAGTGTTAGAGCTGGAAGTAATAGATGCGGACGAAGAGATAGCAAAGCGGATGCAATGCGAAGCTGGAACTAGGTTGTATTTTTTGAAGCGCTTAAGAATTGTAGATGCTAAACCATTCTCTATTGAAGTAAGTTATTTCAAAAAGGATATTATTCCATATTTGAACGAAGAAATAGCATTAAGCTCTGTATACAGTTATTTCATTGAAGATTTACGATTAAATATTGGTTTTGCTGATAAAGTTATTAGTTGTGAAAAAGTAAATAAAGAAAATGCACAGCTTTTAGAATTAAATGAAGGTGATCCGGCGCTTCTTATTGAAAATACAGTGTATCTTGTAAATAGAACAATTTTTGAGTTATCTCAGTCGATGTTTCATTATGAAAAGGCGAAACTTTTAAATCGAATTAATTTTAAATGAAAAATTATCGTGTGAAAAAAGCAACTGGTCCTAAGTGATCAGTTGCTTTTTATTTTTTAAGTGGATGAGCAAAAAAATATGAAAGTGGTTGGTCCGCTTTTTGTAAACATCTATTATGATAAGAGAAGAAAGGTAGTATGTTATCGACGTTTTAAAGAGGAAGGTTTTTATGTAAGTTCTTTAATTAAAATAGATGGGTCTTAGAGAGGTGAAAAGACAATGAGTTTTGCAATTTCCCTAGTCGTTATTATTGTAATTGTATCGCTATTTGGGACTGTACTAGTTGCAAGAAACGTGGAGGAGAATTACGGTAAGTCTACAAAAAGAAATGTGAAAAACTTATCTGCAATCTATATTCTTCTTCTTTTTGTTCTACTGGCCGGGGTAACATGGTACGTGGTAATGATTTAATAGTTTGTAAAAGAACTGAAATGAGAGTATGAAGTTGGAATTTCAGAAGCTATTGAGTAATCAGAAAGAGAACCATTTTGGATATATCCATTTACGGATAAGAAAATGTGACTAATTAATACTATTTTTACGGTGAATACTGTTAGTAAAAAATGAGGATAGTTCGTTTTGAAAGGAGGAAACTAGATGGAATGGAAACCAAATCGTGCAGATAAGACACCTGTATATAAACAAATTGCGGATTATATTGAAAGAGGCATTTCTTCAGGTGAATTTCCTTCTGATAGTAAGTTACCTTCTGAGCGTATGTTAGCAAAGGAATTACAGGTGAACCGGAGTACAATAGTAGCTGCGTATGAAGAATTAAAATCACTTGGAGTAGTAGAACGGCAAAAGGGAAGCGGAACACGGGTCAATACAGACATATGGGGTGTCTCACATAAACGAATACCGAACTGGGGTAGGTACGTGGAGGATGGATCGTTCTTACCTAACGTACCACTCGTTCAACAAATTCGAACGGAAACACAAAAAGATGATTTAATTAATTTAGCAAGCGGTGAACTGTCACCAGAATTAATTCCAAGTGATAGATTTCGAACAATTTTGTCGGAGAAAACATTTATGGAAAACCTCGGTTATGATCATCCACTTGGAAATGAGATGTTGAGAAAAACAATTGCAGCACATGTTCAGCAATATAAACAAATTGAAGCAGATTCAAGCTCTATTCTTATTACGTCAGGAGCACAACAGGCGCTTAATCTTATCGTTCAATGTTTATTAAAACCTGGCGATGCGATAGCGATTGAAGATCCTTCGTATTGTTTTTCGCTTCCAATGTTTAAATCGGCCGGTTTAAACATATTTCATTTACCTGTTGATGAGCATGGAATGAATCCAGATGACTTAATCGATTTGCACAAAAAGCATCGCATTCGTATGGTGTTTTTGAATCCAGATTATCAGAATCCGACGGGGACTGTGCTTTCATTAGCGAGACGTAAAAAAATTTTAGAACTGTCTTCTGAGTTCGGTATACCAATTGTAGAAGATGATCCGTATAGTTTAATCTCTTTTAATGGAGAAGTGAACCCGACATTAAAATCAATGGACCAAAATGGAAATGTTCTTTATATAAGTTCATTATCAAAAATTGTTGCATCAGGATTACGTATTGGATGGATAATTGGTCCTACACGTGTAATTGAGCGTTTAGCAGATGCAAAGCAACAAGTTGATTTTGGCCATAGTGTATTTACGCAGTGGGTAGCAAATCAATTTTTAGAATCAAAGGATTTCCATAAACATATTACGATACTTCGTGGACAATTGAAGCAAAGAAGAGATGTATTAATTGCAGAGCTTGAAGGAACATTGGGAGACCGAGTTGAATGTTTCGTGCCAGAGGGTGGAATACATGTATGGTGTAAAGTGAAAGGAAAGTTTGATGAATATCACTTATTAGGTGAATCTATACAGAATGGTGTCGCATTTGTTCCGGGCAGTGTTTTAGGTTCGAAAAATGAATATATACGATTTACGTTTGGTAGAGCGAATATAGAACAAATTCAACTTGGAATTAAACGGTTTGCCGACACGCTAAATGAGATTTCATAATATGGATGTGTGATAGTGAAATGAGGGAAAGAAATGAAGTACGTGACGCTTTTACTTCAAGTAGGCGTGCTATATGTATTTAGCCTAGTGGGTACGTGGATTCAAGGAGTATTCCATCTATCAATGCCAGGAAGTTTAATAGGGATGTTAATACTGTTCCTGCTCCTTTCCACTCGCGTTTTACCGTTAAAATGGTTTGAGTTAGGTGCGGAAAAGTTAATCGTATTTTTACCGTTATTTTTAATCCCTTCGACAACAGGGCTCATGGAATACGGGTCTTTTCTTTTCAGTAAGGAGAGTATTATATTCCTTTTAGTAGTTGCAAGTACTGTAGTAACTTTGATTGTTTCAGGGTATATAAGTCAATTATTAATAACAACAAAAAAATAAAATCGACAAGGTGCACGATTCAAATGGTCTTAATTATTATTACTGTAGCAATTTATTTCTTGGCGACAAAGCTATATAAAAAATTTACGTTTGCATTTACGTTACCGGTGTTAACAGTTACGGCAATTATGATTTGTTTATTTTTCATTTTTGGTATTTCTCATCATGAGTATAGGGAAAATGGAGGAGACATTCTTTCAAGCTTATTGAGCCCTGCAATTGTAGCATTAGCCATACCTCTATTTAAAGAGCGAAAGATACTTATGAAAAATTTTTTATCGATACTTATTGGAGTAGTGATAGGTATAGTGGCTGTAACGAGTATGAATGTAGTGATTGGCGGAATTTTAAATATAGATAAGGAACTTATATTAACTACTTTACCACAGTTAGCAACGATGCCTATTGCCCTATCATTAGCGGATCAAATTGGTGGTATTCCATCTATGACTTCTAGTTTTGTAGTTGTTGCAGGAATAACAGGCGCTATGATCGGACCAACAGTACTTAAGTTTTTCAGTATAACAAGTACGATTGGAAAAGGAGTTGGAATGGGCTGTGCATCACATATTATCGGTGTGAGCCGTCTCGTGAAGGAAGGCGAGAAAGAGGCGACAATCGGTTCGGTAACGATGATTGTAACTGGAATACTCATTAGTATACTAATACCGTATGGAACGAAATTTATTTTTTAAATGTAATGGAGATGATAACAATGACAACATGGTTTATAGTTACATTATTTGTTTTTGGAGCTATTAAAGTATTAGTTTCTAGCATGCCCACTTCTGTTGTGGAATCAATTATTAGTAAATTTGAATTGCATCAAAAGCTTGAGGCGGAAAATACTTCTATATCGATAGATGGAAAAAATATAGAGGGAGAAATGAAACTACAAGTTATTCATGAATTTAATGAGGCTTTGTTTTTAGATAAACATTATTTCCCGCCGCACGGAGAAGGGACACCCATAGTCATTGATACGAAGAAAGGGAATAAAGAGATTAGATTTTCGCTATATAGCTATGAAGAACATGTTGATGTCATTAAGCAATATAAGAAGAAAGTCGTTGCCTATCGTTTACGCTCTAAAAGCCTTCAAACATTGGCACCATTAGCAATAACGGAAGAGTATGCTTAAGAAGGGACCTATAATGGTCTCTTTATTTTTTTATCCAATTATATACGTTCCAAATAAAAGAATGAAAAATCATATAACCAAATAAAGAATATGTATGGTTCCAATTCGCGTTATGTACAAATAAACCTAAACTTTCAGCAATCTGTTCAAAAAGGCTAGCACAAATACCGATTGAAATAATAAATAAAATTCTAGAAACGTTAGATAATTTTTTTGAAATGTGTATAAAGATAACTGTTAAAATCGGCAGTACGAACAATGTAAAAGCTATATTAACCGAAAATGTGGATGAGAAGGGCCTAGCCGGAAAGGAATATATTTGTTTATGAACAAAAAAGGCATCTAAGCAAGTTCCAATAATAGAAGAGAGAAAGATTGTAACTACTAATGCTAGAAACTCATTCTTCTTCTCGGAGGAGGACATTTTTCTTTGCGAGAATGGCGAGTTCAATTTTTTCGAGTGTTTTGCAGTAGTCTTCTGTAATTTGTCCATTTATATTTTCCTCCTTATCAACTAAGTAATTTACAACTTGCCAATCGGTAAACCAATCTTCACTGTCAACTTCTTCATGCTTCATATCTCGCCATGCATAGATGAGTGCAGGGCTGTATATGCGATAAGCGCCATTTCGTAACTGGCATTTCTTTATTCGGCGCTTATAAAACTCACGGGAAAAAGATTCATTTACACTTGAAAATAAATGGGGCCAGTAATCTTTCCTTGATCCTGTATGTGGATGGTGTTGAGCCCAGCTTATTATTTGAGATAAAACATGTGTATCTCGAAATAATAATGAGTACAATCTTTTTCCAATTAATATCCGTTCATGTAAGGAAGTGAAATGTTTCATTGTATCACCAAATAGTAATACTTTTTGTTTCTTATCATTTTCGTAGAATGGGAAAAGAATATGATTAAACTGAAAGAAATCAAAGAGTTTAAATCCAATACTATTTAGTACAGTCTTTTTAAATTGTACATTTTGAATCACTCTTTTTTCTAAGTAGTTTTGTTCATTAATAATAGTGGCAATCGCTAAAGTTTTTTTGTTACCTGTTTTCCAAAAATGGTGCCACATCGTTTCCATAAATGTAGAAACATTTAGGTGAGGGAGAAGGTGAAATAACTTTTGTGATCTCTTTACACTTTGTTCGTAAAGTAAAAATTGAGGGTATACATCTTGGAAAATAAGCCAATTCCCTTTTTCTAAAAAAGAAAAAAATATGAATTGATCTTTCTCTGATAAAATTCTCGTATATAAATCCCCCTTTAAATCAGTCATATTCCAACCGCCGTTACGTGATACCATATGTCCAAGCAGTGCCCAATGTATTTCTGGATATTGAATGTAAAATTGGTAGTATGCGCGTGTTCTTGTAACATTATTTTTATTTAGCTGTTCTGTTTGTATTTTTATTTTGTTGATGATGAGTTGCTCTTCTTTCGTTAATTTATACATGGTATCAGAAGGAATAAGTTTGCTTTTTTGTTTTAATTCATTTTTTACGTCGAATAGGGAGAGAGGCAGTGCTTTGGAAGGTCCGTTATATGTATGATTTGAATTGCTTCGGTCCATTCCGTTACCTCCCTTTTTCATAAATTTAAACATGATTATTGGCTATGAATCATTCTATTTATTTTATTACGAGTATAAGAAATAAATGAGCGGTGTTTTTTTACAAGGAATTTATTTATCATGCAAACAGTATGGAAAATCTTACTGTTGTGAGGTGAAATGAAAAACAGAAACTAAGTTTAATAGTTTCTGTTTTTTTATTTTGTCAATTAAATGTAACAAACGACGATTATGATTTGAATCAATTGAAAATAATTCAATAAATATTATTTAAATTGAGATGTTTCGTAGGAGGAAAAGGAATGTTAAATAAAATAATTTTAATTACTGGTGGTACAGGTTCGTGGGGGCATGAACTTATAAAACAACTATTAGAAAAATCACCGAAAGAAATTAGAGTTTTTTCAAGAAATGAAACGGTTCAGTTTGAAATGCAGCAACAGTTTATAAATGATCATAGGCTAAAATTTATTATTGGAGATATTCGTGATAAAGATCAACTAGTCTATGCATGCCAAGGTGTACATTATGTATTCCATCTTGCAGCTTTAAAACACGTTCCAGTATGTGAGTATTATCCTTATGAAGCTATAAAAACTAACATACATGGTACGCAAAATGTAATTGAAGCCTCTACACAGATGCAAGTTGAAAAAGTTATATATGTTTCAACGGATAAAGCAGCTGATCCATCAAATACGTATGGGATGACAAAAGCAATTGGTGAAAAATTAATGGTTCATGCGAATATACAAACGAAGAAAACAAAATTCATTTGTGTTCGTGGTGGAAATGTTTTAGGAACGAGTGGAAGTGTAGTACCGCTTTTTAAACAACAAATTAAAAGATCTTCAGAAGTAGGGATTACCGATGCGAATATGACTAGATTTTTCTTAACAGTTGAAGATGCTGTTGGATTGTTATTTAAAGCCGTATATCAAGGTAGAGGCGGGGAAATCTTTGTTATGAAAATGCCGGCATGTAAAATAACAGATTTAGCGGAAATATTAATTGAAGATTCAAAAAAAGAAAATATTAAGGTGAAAGAGGTAGGGATAAGACCGGGTGAAAAATTAAGTGAAATGCTTCTATCTGAGGTAGAGAGTAAAACAAGTATAAGTTTTGATCAAAATTATTTTGTGGTACTACCGACGATTCCTATCGAAGGACTTCAAGAATATTATTCTAGCTATCCGCTAGTGGATGTGAAGAGTTTTAGTTCTCAACAAGATTTACTTGCAAAACATGAGGTGAAACAAATGCTATTAAAAGGAGGGTTTTTGCGATGAAAAAAAATGCGAGCCTTTTAATAACTGGTGCAAATGGTTTCACAGGCCGCCATGCTTGCCACTATTTTTTAGAGCAGGGCTTTCATGTAATTCCTATGTTTCAAAATCGTGCACATAGAGAAAAAATTAGAAATGGTATTACGTGTAATTTAACTAATAAGAGCGAAGTAATGAAGGTAATGAAACAAATAAAGCCAGACTACGTATTGCATTTAGCGGGAAGGAATTCGGTTATAGAATCTTGGACAGCTGCTCTTGAGTATATAGAGATTAATGTAATAGGAACGTTATATTTATTAGAAGCAATTAAGCAAGAAGCCTCGCATTGTAGAACATTAGTTATAGGATCTGCTTTGCAAGCAGATAGTATGAACGAAATGAAAATTTCAAATCCATATAGTTTAAGTAAAACGATGCAAGTCATTATTGCAGAGGCTTGGGGAGGATTAATGGATTCAAATATTATCATTGCAAAGCCCTCAAACTTAATTGGTCCAGGGGTATCGAATGGTATTTGTTCGATTCTCGCAAAGAAAATAATAGATATAGAATCAGGTAGAAGTAAGGCTATTATCGAAGTAAACAGTTTGAAAGATAGTAGAGATTTTCTAGATGTACGTGATGCGGTCAAAGCGTATCATGTGTTATTACGAGATGGAATAAGTGGAAAACAATATAATATCGGATCAGGAGTAAAACGATCTTTATTAGATGTACTAGAACAATATAAAGAATTAACACAGCTAAATTTTTTTATAGAGGAAACAGAGAAAAGTGGGAGCGACTCAAATGAGAGTTTAGCAACAGAGGAAATAAAAAATTTAGGTTGGATCCCAGAAATTGAATTTCATCAATCATTAAAAGATGTACTTGAGTATGCGAAGTGTAGTGACATCTGCATGCAATGAAAAACAAAAAAGGGTGTAAGAAATATATGAATGGTTATGAAGTAATAGATAATCAAAATACGCTATTTCTTTCAATTGTTGATACGCTGGACTGGAGAGATGAAGAAGCGCATGTATTGCTTATTTATGAGGCAATACATAAATATCAAGCGTATGTAGAAGAAAAAAGGGTTAATCGAATAAAGTCAGCATTAGAGACGGAAACTAGATATGTGATTCAAATCTTTGCTCAATACGAGTGTAGTGAGTATGGAAATGATTTTTATGAACTCATTAACGATCTTTTACAAGATATAGAGGTGGAGTTAAAGATTTATATAAAAAATAATAAGTTTATTTACATTTAAAAGGTAAAGAGAAAGCTAGATTTTTAATAATAAAGGTGGGTATAAGTTATGAGCAAAACGATTCTTTTTACTGGGGGCGGTACAGCCGGACACGTTATGATTAATATTGTATTAATTCCTAAATTTATAGAGAAAGGCTGGAGAGTCGAGTATATTGGATCCAAAAATGGAATTGAAAAATCATTAGTGCAAAATGTTAAATACAATAGTGTTTCAACGGGAAAGCTTAGGAGATATTGGGATTGGGATAATTTTAAAGATCCTTTTAAAATTATACGCGGTTGTTTACAAAGTTATAATTTAATTAAGAAAACAAAGCCTGACGTTATCTTTTCAGCAGGAGGATTTGTTTCAGTTCCTGTAGCTATAGGAGCATGGTTAAATCGTGTGCCTATAATTATACGTGAACCAGATAGCACATTAGGGCTTGCCAATAAAATAGCATTACCTTTTGCTACAAAGCTATGCACAACATTTCCTCAGACAGGAGAAAATGTAAGTAATGAGAAGAAGGTTTATGTAGGACCAATTGTAAGGGTAGAAATTGAGAAGGGTAACGTATTACGAGGAAGAAGATATTGTGAATTTCAGCAAGATAAACCAGTATTATTAATTATGGGTGGGAGTCAAGGTGCTAAGTGGATAAATGATATGGTAAGGGAATGTTTAGATACAATACTATTAAACTTTAATATTATTCATATATGTGGTAAAGGGAAGGTAGACCCATCTATTGGCATGGAGGGATATATGCAATTTGAATATATAGGCGACGAGTTGCCGCATATACTAAATATGGCAAGTGTTGTAGTTTCTAGAGCGGGTTCTACTGCTATTTCTGAATTGTTATTTTTGAAGAAACCGATGTTGCTGATCCCGTTAACTAACAGTTCCAGTAGGGGAGATCAAGTTTTAAATGCTGAATATTTTTCACGGCAAGGATATGCGGAAGTTATACTCCAAGACAGAGTAAGTACGAATACATTTATACATGCAGTAAATAAGTTGTATACAAATAAGGAGAAATATATTCAAAACATGAATGGATATAAGAAAACAAATGATGAGGGAATTCATCAAATAATAGATATAATAAATGAAGTGGTGAAGTAATAGAAATGTAAATAGAAAAACAAAAGGAAAGAAGGTATCTTCTTTCCTTTTTGCTATATTTGTTCTAATTAGTTATGTACTATGGGTGAATGCCGTTTTCTAATAGCTCAGTAAATGCATGAATATGAATAGGTTTACTGTAATAATAACCTTGAATAAACTGACATTTATTTTTTTGAAGGAAATTTACGTGCTCTTTCGTTTCTACACCTTCAGCAATGACAGACATTCCTAATGTATTTGCTAATGTGATGATCGTTTTAATAATTTCCATTCCATCATCACATGTTTCAGACATTGTAATAAATTCTCTCGGGATTTTTAACGTATCAATTGGATACAAAGGTAAGTAGGCTAGCGAAGAATAACCTGTACCAAAATCGTCGATAGAAATGTGAATCCCTAAACTTTTTAGTGTACGCAGTTTTATCAATGTTTCTCGCTCATCCATCATTGCAATTCGCTCTGTTAATTCAAGATCAAGAGAGCTTGCTGGTAAACCTGTATTTGTTAAAGTAGAAGAAATAGATTTTACAAAATCCTCTTGTTCAAATTCTTTAGCAGATAAATTTACACCTATTTTTAAATGTGAATATCCGAGTGCGTGCCAACGTTTCATTTGTTTACAAGCCTGCTCTAATGTCCATTTACCTATTGAAATAATTTGTAGTGTTTCTTCTGCAATCGGAATAAACTCGTATGGAGAAATAATACCTAATTCAGGATGATTCCACCTAATTAAAGCTTCTGCACCGATAATTTTATTAGATTCACTATCAACTTGAGGTTGATACAAAAGGAACAATTCTTCATTTTGTAGTGCGTTTGGTAAATCTTTTTCTAATCGCAATCGTCTTTCAATTTTTTTAGCGATTACATCGTCATAAATAGATACAGAGTTAAGTTCTTTTGCTTTTGCATCATACATTGCAACATTAGCGTTTTTCAGAAGTGTAGCGGTATCGATTCCGGAATGTGGATAAATAGCGATGCCGATACTCAGTGATAAAGTTAATTTATGCTCATGTATGATAAATGACTTTTTCATGCATTTAAATAATTGGTTACATAATTGGAATAAGTAATCTTCGTCAGTATAGTTTTCAATTATGATTGTAAATTCATCGCCACCGATTCTTGAAAGATGAGTATGTGATGGAAGACATGATTGGAAGCGCTTTGCTACTTCTTCTAATATGTAGTCTCCTGATGAATGTCCAAGTGTATCGTTAATTGCTTTAAAGCGATCTAAATCTAAATATAATAATGCAAACTCGCTTTCTGTTATTTCAGCATTTTTTATAACTCTCTTTAATTTCTTATGGAAAAAGGCACGGTTACCAATTTTCGTTACAGTGTCATGGAATGCTAAATATTTTATTTCTTCTTGCTGTTTTTTTAGTGCAGTAATATCTTTCACCATAATATAGCTTCCTGAAATTTGTCCGTCTATTATAATAGGAATGATTGTAACGTATAAAAAATAAGTAAAGCCATCTTTATATTGAGAACTAAGTTGTAAGGATGCCGATTCTTGTTGTTTCACTTTCTCTAACGCCAATGCTAGCTTATGCTTATCTTCATCTAAAATAATCGAAAAACAAGTTTCACCGAGTAACTCATCTGTTGGTGCTCCAAGTAGTACACTCCCAGCCTTATTTACATTTAAGAATATTCCATTTAAATCAATGGTGAAAATAGGGTCAGGATGATATTCATATAATGATTTGAATTTTTGTTGTTTTTGAGAAAGAGCCTCTGATTTATGAACTAAATCAGAAGTCCGTAAAGTAACTTTTTCTTCTAGTTGGGCATTAAATGCCTGCAAACGTTTTGTTAAGGAATTGTTTTGCATACGTACGATAGAATGACGAATGAGTACGAAAATAAAAGTAATACAATTTCCTGTAATGAGAGTTGAAGATGATGTTTGTTCTTTTAATGTAAACCCGATTAGTATTGCAACAGCAAGATAGGGAAATACAACTAAAGCTTTTTTTCCTATTATAGGGTTTACAAGGAAATAATTTCTATGGCTATTATGATCTTCTGAAATAGAGCCAGCTATTGCAATAAGTAATATAGGTATTCTATATAAAAGACGTAATAATATTATCGTTTCAGTTGATAAGTGGTTATTTAAGTAAAAATAAATATAGTTAAAAGTTGCAGAACTTATTAATACAAAAATAAAGATATAAATTTTCCGTTTGGAATTAAAAATTGTTGGACGGAAAAAGAGACTAACACCTAGCAGTAGAAATAATAAATCTGCAATTGGGTATAAAAATGAAAGGAAAACATCTCCTAGTGAAAGAGCGAATATATTTAAATTTGGTTGATTAAATAAATACCATTCTAATGTAAATATGGAAGTAAGCACTATGCATATATCACAAATAAAGAACGCTTTTTCCCATTTATTGCATTCCTTTAAGATTTTATAGCAGAAAGCGATAAGACAGAAAAATAGAAAAAACATGTAAAATACATCTGAAACCGTAAAACGATGTATTGGAATTTCGAAGAAGCTATCTTGATATGTATATACTATTTTCCCTAATAAAAAACTACCAATTGCTATTGTAATACATATCCAAAACGGATTTGAACTGACTTTTTTAGAGTATATAGAGTAAATCAGTGATACAAATGTAATGGCTTCAACGACAAGTGAAGCGAAGCGTACATCTGAATTTGAAAAATGAGTAGGGAACAGATAGAAAAACATAAAATAGATTGAATAGCATATTAATGTTCCGATTAATATACATAATTGTAAATTTTTATTTAATTTCAATGAAATCACCTTCTTTAATTATGCACTATGTTCGTTATATCTATACATAATAATATTATTTAAGAATTGTATCAGATTTCCTTATAAAAATCATGTTTATAAGGAAAGTGTTAAAGAGTGTAAGTATTCTTAAGGTTGAAAAAATATTGCGGTTGATAGTATAGACTGTATCAAGACTTTAAATAGAAATTGTATATTTAGTCATCCTTTGAATTGTAAAGTTTTTTTAGTGATTTGTAAGTGGAGATGCAAAATTGCATATAAAATGATGAGTATCTTTTTTTGGTGAGCTTTTTATTTTTAATCTGAATATTAATATTTGTGAAAATATTGAGAAAAGATATAAAATAAGAACGTGTATTCTTACAGAGTGGAATAGTATTGCCACTAAATAGGGAGGCTTTTTTATGATATATCGAATTAAAGATGCAGAAATATACTATGAAATTGTGGGAGAGGGTAAACCGGTCATTATCATACATGGCTGCGCCCCTGACCATAGGTTAATGATGAAATGTATGGAATCAGTATTTCAGAAATATGAAGGTTATAAGCGAATATATATTGATTTACCTGGAATGGGAAAATCGAATGCTCCAAATTGGATAAATAGTTCAGATCGTATAGTAGAAGTGCTTATCACATTTATTGAGGAAATCATTTCTACTGAAAAATTTTTATTGGTAGGAGAATCATATGGAGGCTATTTAGCCAAAGGTATACTTGCAAAGATGTTTGAGAGAGTTAGCGGATTACTATTAGTATGTCCTGTTGTTGTAGCGGAGCCAGAAAAAAGGATTCTTCCAGATAAACAGGTAATTGTACAAGATGAGGAATTTTTAAATACGCTCACTTCCACAGAAAGAGAGGAGTTTTGTGAGTTAGCTGTAATAGCAAATGAATATACATATAAGCGATTTAAAGAAGAAATTAAGCCTGGGTTAGATGTTGCTAATTATGAATTTATTGAAAGGTTGCAAAAGAATTACTCTCTTACTATGGATTTTCAGCATGAAAAATATGAAAATCCCGTTCTTTTACTGACTGGAAGACAAGATATATCAGTAGGTTATCAAAATATTATAGAAATTATTGAAGAATATCCAAGGGCAACATTAGCAGTGTTAGATATGGCAGGGCATAATTTGCAAATTGAGCAGCCTGAATTATTTGAGAGTTTAGTAGGAGAATGGATTAGACGAACAAATCAGCACAGTTTATAAAGTATTTTAGTATTACCCCTAAGTGTTGAAATGGGATAAATGAACGTGATTTATTAACTTATCTTGCTATTTGCCGGGCAGCCCGATTAGTGAGGGCTGATTAAAGTTTCACTTTATAAAAAATTTTAAGGAGAAATTATGAGCACATATATTTATATGGTTAGACATGGTGAATCACCAAAACTAGAAGGAAATGAAAGAATGCGTGGATTAACTGAGAGGGGACATATGGATGCCCGTAGAGTAACTGACATATTAAAAGCGGAGAGGATTGATACTTTTATTTCCAGTCCTTATAATCGGGCTATGCTAACGATAGAGGAGTCAGCTAATTTCCATGAAAAAGAAATAGTAGTATATGAAAATCTTAAAGAGTGTATGTTTTCAAGTGAGGATCAGGTTATATCAGACAAAGAGGTGTATCCACTTGTACAGAAGATGTTCTCTAATCCGGACTTTGCACGAACGGAAGGAGAGTCATATGCAGATTGCCAGAGAAGAGTAGTGAAAGTATTAAAAGAAATCTTAATGGATTTTCGAGGATGCAAAATTGTAATTGGTACACATGGGCTTGTCATGACATTAATGATGAACTATTTTGATAAACAATATGGTTTTGAATTTTTAATGAATACGTCAAAACCGGATATATATAAGATGGAATTTAAAGAAGAACAATTAATGAATGTAGAGAGATTATGGAAAGCTGAATAAAATTAGTTGCATGGATTTTGTTGTAAAAGTTACTTTTATAGCAAAGTCTTTTTTTGAATAGAAAGCATCTTTATCAACTATTGTTAGAATGTTAAATAAATAAGTAATTATTCAGTCTTTGAATAAATTATGGAGAAATTGGTTTAGGGAAACAATTTTAAATGTGTCAAAATTCCAAACGTTGGATTTATATTCAATAGGAGAAAAAGATGTAGAATTTTGTCTTACAGTCCCCGTTTACTTTTCATTTCATTACATATAGGCTTTGTGGTGTAAGGGAGGACATTGCCTTTACGTAAAATCTATAAGGAGGTCATTGTAATGAAACAGATTAAAAAGTTTGCGGGAGTTGCTTTAGCGGGGACGATTGGATTAAGTGGATTACTGTTTTTAGAACCAAGTGTAAGCGTTGCGGAAGCACAGCAAGTGAAAGTAGAAAATTTCAATACAATTGATGTAACGATGAATCTAAATGAATTGTATGTATTAAGTGGCAGAAGCATTGATATTCTTTCTGGAGATAAAGAAGCAATTCAGTTAAATAAATACACAATTAGTTTTAATAAACCTGGGAAGTATGTGATTAAAGTAAATGGCTGTATTTATGATGATGTATATACTTTTATTGTAAATGAGTAGTATATATTCTTAAATTGCGAGATAAAAACAGAAACACCCTATTTGCGATGAGAGTCGTAAATAGGGTGAATTTATTTGTATTAAGCTGTACTTTAAATATGTTCACTAATTTTCTTTTTGTTATGTAAAAGTGTTAACAATGTAAATGAAATATACATCTTCACAGTCAAAAAAGTTAAAATATTTCGTTTTAAGGATTATAATGGAGGGAGGAACATAAAAGGGAGTGAATGAACTTGAAACAAGAACTTATTGAAAGATTTACGAGATATGTAAAAATTGATACGCAATCAAATGAAGAAAGTCATACAGTACCAACAACACCAGGACAAATTGAGTTTGGTAAGTTATTAGTGGAAGAGCTAAAAGAAATTGGTTTAACAGAAGTAACGATGGATGATAATGGCTATGTAATGGCAACACTTCCAGCTAATACGGACAAGGATGTTCCTGTAATCGGATTTTTAGCCCATTTAGATACGGCAACAGACTTTACAGGGAAAAACGTCAAACCACAAATTCATGAAAATTTTGATGGTAATGCAATTACGTTAAATGAAGAGCTAAATGTTGTGTTAACACCAGAGCAGTTCCCGGAATTACCATCATATAAAGGACATACCATTATTACAACTGATGGTACAACACTTCTAGGAGCAGATGATAAAGCTGGTCTTACAGAAATTATGGTTGCAATGAACCATTTAATACATAATCCACAAATTAAGCACGGGAAAATAAGAGTAGCATTTACACCGGATGAAGAAATTGGTCGTGGGCCAGCGCATTTTGATGTAGAAGCGTTTGGTGCATCATTCGCTTATACGATGGATGGAGGTCCATTAGGTGGTTTAGAGTATGAAAGTTTTAATGCTGCAGGTGCTAAGTTAACGTTTAACGGAACGAATACACATCCTGGAACAGCAAAAAATAAAATGCGCAATGCTACTAAACTTGCTATGGAGTTTAATGGGTATTTACCAGTAGAAGATGCGCCAGAATATACAGAAGGCTATGAAGGATTCTATCATTTACTTTCTTTAAATGGTGATGTTGAGCAAAGTAAAGCATATTATATTATTCGAGACTTTGATCGTGAAAATTTTGAGGCACGTAAAAATAACGTTAAAAATATTGTGAAGACTATGCAAGAAAAATATGGCGAAGATGCAGTCGTTTTAGAAATGAATGATCAATACTATAACATGCTTGAAAAAATTGAACCGGTAAGAGAAATTGTTGATATTGCATATGAAGCAATGAAAAGTTTAGACATTGAACCAAATATTCATCCGATTCGCGGAGGCACAGATGGATCACAATTATCATATATGGGATTACCGACGCCGAATATTTTCACTGGTGGTGAAAACTATCACGGTAAATTTGAGTATGTTTCGGTAGATACTATGGAAAAAGCCGTTCAAGTTATTGTGGAAATTGCAAGACGTTTTGAGGAGCAAGCTTAAAAAAGAACCAAGTAGTACGAATGTGCTACTTGGTTCTTTTAATATAGTACTCGCCACAAATAAAAAGTCGCATAAGACTCCCAATTAGCCCAGTTTGCCGCGAAATCTTTTATTTCATTTTTTGTCGGTTTATTTTCGGAACCTGTTATAAATTTAATTGCATTATGCAGACCAACATCATCAATTGGAAAAGCCGAAGGAAATCTTAAACAACGCATTAAAACATAGTTGGCAGTCCATGGTCCTATACCATGGATAGCAGTTAATTGTTTCTCAGCAACCTTTACATCTTGTGTTTGCAGTAAATCCTCTTTTGATAATTTTCTCTCTGTAATAAGCTTCGCAATACCGATTAAATATTCACATTTTCTAGTCGTCATTTTTAATTGTTGAAGATTTTCTACATGTAGATTTGCAATTGTTTCAGGTGATGGGAATATCCAATGTTTTCTACCGTCCCATTCTACATAACTTCCAAATTGCTCAACTAATCTCCTTTTTAGTGTATAAGCATATGTTAGGTTAATTTGTTGACCGATAATTCCCCAGGAAAGTGCCTCAAATAAGTCTGGAATGCCTAAAGTACGAAGGCCATAATATTGTTCAATTGGTCCTTGAAGGAGTAAATCATGTTTAGCTAATGTATAAAATGGGGCTAAATCAGTAGTTAAATCAAACCATTCTTTTACATAGTTAACTACAGCTTCACGTATCGATTTTTCAGATGTATATGGTTCTTCTAAACAACGTATTTGAATATTCCCATCTGTATTCACACTAATTTCAACTAAAGGATTTACATCTTGAACAGGGATAACTTTATAAATTTTGTTATCTTCAATATGGAACATACATTCATTGTTAGAGCGTGATAGATAACGTAAATTTTCTTGGAAACAAAATTCTTTTGGAACTGCTATAGATAATGCGCTATTATATTCTGCTGTCATATGAATTCCACCTGCAACTTTTCTAATGTAAGCAATTTTTTCTTCATTTCTAATCCACCCCTAAATCCGGTTAGTTTCCCATTCTTCCCAATAACGCGGTGACAAGGAATGGTAATAAGAAGAGGGTTAGCAGCAATAGCAGAAGCAACGGCGCGCACAGCTTTAGGTTTTTGAATTCTTTCAGCAATTTCTGTATAAGAATATGTCTTTCCATAAGGAATTTCACGTACCATATTCCAAACAGATAATTGAAAATTAGTTCCATAAGCATCGATAGGAAATGTAAAAGTTTCTCGCTTGTTTTCTAAATACTCGATAACTTCTTGCGTATATATTTGCAAGTAACCTGGACTATGGGTCAATATATGTTGGGGCAGTTTTTTTCTAGCCCATATATTTAATTCTTCAAAGTTTTCGTCTTGTGATCCAATGAAACATAGTCCATTTTCAGTTGCAGCAATATGAAATCGCCAATTTTTATGTGTAAGTAGCGTCCAATATATATAATTATTTTTGTAGGAATTCATTATCGTATCCCTCTTTCATTTCGTTCTTTTTTCGATATTCAGTAGGAGTAAATCCGGTTTTCTTTTTAAATAAAGTTGCGAAATACTCTGGGTTTTCTATCCCGACAGCAGTACTAATTTCTTTAATAGATTGATTTGTGTGTAAAAGGTATTCGGTTGCTTTAAGAACCCTGAATTGTTGTATATATTCTATAGGAGTTAACCCTATTATTCTTTTGAAAGTACGTTGTAAATGAAAAGGGCTACCGTGACACATTTCCGCAAGCATGTCGAGAGTTAAGGATTCGTCATAATGCTTTTCGATATAGTCTTTAATTTGTTCTACCCACTCTTCATTAGGTAAAGTGATCCCATTTGGCTTACAACGTTTGCACGGGCGAAAGTTCTCACTTAATGCTTGCTCTGCATGATGAAAAATTCGTACATTGTTTCTATTCGGTATTCTTGATTTGCATGATGGTCTGCAAAAGATTCCAGTTGATTTCACAGCATAAAAGAATTTGCTATCATAGGAAGAATCATTATGAATAATTGCTTGCCAATACTCATTTGTTAATGTAACTCCTTCATTGTGCATAGAACATCACCTCTGAAATTAGTATAACCTGAATAAAGTGCGTATGTATGTATTCATAAATGTAAGAGCAAGATTACAAAGGTGAAAATATGATTGTTTTCTATTTTGTGATAGCATGAAATTTGGAAATAAACATCAAGAGGAGGACTATAAATGAAGTTAATTTCATGGAATGTAAATGGTTTGCGAGCTGTTATCGCAAAAGGTGGATTTTTGGAATATCTTGAGGAATCAAGTGCTGACATATTTTGTCTACAAGAGATTAAATTACAAGAAGGGCAAATTGATTTAAATTTAGAGGGATATTATACATACTGGAATTATGCTGTGAAAAAAGGATATTCAGGAACTGCTATTTTTTCGAAAAAAGAACCGCTTTCAGTTACATATGGTTTAGGCATTGAAGAGCATGATCAAGAAGGGCGACTTATTACTTTAGAATTCGAAGATTTTTACATGATAACGTTATATACACCAAATTCAAAACGTGGATTAGAACGATTAGATTACAGAATGAAATGGGAAGATGATTTCAGGTCCTATATCAAACGATTAGATGAGAAGAAACCAGTTATTTTTTGTGGAGACTTAAATGTTGCTCATAAAGAAATCGATTTGAAAAATCCGAAAAGTAATCGTGAAAATCCTGGATTCTCTGATGAGGAACGAGAGAAATTTTCATGTATTTTAGAAGAAGGATTTATTGATACATATCGTTACCTTTATCCTAATCAAGAAGGTGCATACTCGTGGTGGTCGTATCGTATGGGCGCGAGAGCGAAAAATATCGGATGGCGTTTAGATTATTTTGTTGTTTCGGAAAGAATGAAAGACCAAATAACAGAAGCGAAAATTAATAGTGAAGTAATGGGGTCAGACCATTGTCCAGTTGAATTACATATAAATTTCTAAAAAAAAAGAAGTATCTCCCTAATATTAGGGAGATACTTCTTTTTTTAATTCAGTTTGTTAAAATTTTTCAAATCATTCTTGAAATAATTTCATATTAAATATATACTTAGTAACGATAATCATTATCAGTGAAAATGATTATCAAGTGATGAAGGCGTAAAAGAATTATAGTCTAGGGGAAGTGAACGGGAATGAGTTCTGGATAAAATTATTAATCTAATGAAATATATATATGGGACAAGGTTCATATAGTTAAATTTTATTGAGAATATAGTTTGAAAATTCGAGAGGAGACATATAAAGATGAACAAGAAATTATTTACTTTAGGGATGGTTACAGTTTTAAGTGTAGGTTTAGCGGCATGTAATAGTGCGGATAAAACTTCAGGCGAGCAAAAACAACAGACAAAAGCTACGGAAACGAAAAAAGATGAAAAACGAAAAATCACATATTTAGGTAAAGAGTATACAGTGCCAGCAAAAGTAGATAAAATTGCGACAGCTAGTTTAGAGTCAATGGAAGATGCGGCAGTACTTGGAATTAAACCAGTTGGTGCCATTACTGTAGGTGGTAAATTACCAAAATATCTTGAAAAAGAGTTAGAAGGTGCTAAATCTGTTGGTGAGAAAATGCAACCCAATTTCGAAACATTACTACAATTAAAACCAGATGTTATTACATCGAGTACGAAATTCCCAGCAGAAACAGCTGAAAAGTTTACGAAAGTAGCTCCTACATTCCCGGTATCACACGTTTCAACAAATTGGGAAGATAACTTAAAGTTAATGGGAGAATTAACTGGTAAAAAAGATAAAGCCGAAAAAATTATTAAGGATTACAATTCGGACGCTGAAAAAGCAAAAGCAAAACTAGGAGATAAGTTAAAAGATAAAAAAGTACTTGTCATAAGACTAAGAGCAAACGAATTATTCCTATATCCAGAAGGAGTATACTTCAATCCTGTAATTTATAAAGATCTTGGACTAACTGCTCCAGAACAATTGAAAACTGTAAAAGCACAAGAGAAAATTTCATTTGAAAAACTTGCTGAACTTAACCCAGATTATATTTTCTTACAATATGAGGCAAGTGAAAATAAAAACCCGAAAGTGTTAGAAGAAATTGAAAGTAATCCAATTTGGCAAAGTATGAATGCTGCGAAGGAAAAGAAAGTATTTGTAAATGTTGTAGATCCAATGGCACAAGGTGGTACAGCTTGGAGTAAAACAGCATTCTTAAAAGAAGTCGTGAAAAATTTATCTAAATAATACAATAAGTAAGGTGCGTTGAATGATATGCAGAAAACAAATGCAGTACCAGTAACTATATTATGTATAGCACCCATACTCATCTTATTTACAATTATACTTTCGATTTTGTATGGGGCAAAAAGTATTGACGCTGAAACAGTGTGGAACGCATTATTTCATTTTGATTCAAGCGATGTAAATCATAATATTATTATTACTTCACGTTTACCAAGGGTAGTTGCAGCTCTTTTAGTCGGAGCATTTCTAGCCATATCAGGAGCACTTATGCAGGGGATGACAAGAAACTATCTTGCATCCCCTTCTATTATGGGTGTGACGGATGGCGCTGCCTTTGTTATTACACTTAGCATGATTTTTCTTCCGGGAATGTCATCAATTGGTATGGTTGTATGTTCAATGATTGGTTCTGCACTAGGAGCCGGTATCGTGTTTGGTTTTGGTTCGCTCCTTCAAAATGGCTTATCACCAGTTAGGTTAGCGATTATAGGAACAGTTATTGGAACATTTTTAAGTAGTGTATCGGCTGCAATGGCTTCGTATTTCCAAATTTCTCAAAATGTTAGTTTTTGGTTTAATGCAAAGTTAGATCAAGTAGATCCCAATATCATTAAAATCACGATACCGTTTGGGATAATTGGAATAATTTTAGCATTGTTAATATCAAAATCTATTACCATTCTTTCATTAGGCGAAGAGGTTTCTATTAATTTAGGGCAACGTACAAAACTAGTTAAAGCGATGGCAATTTTATCGGTAATTTTCTTAACAGGAACAGCAGTTGCTTTAGTGGGGAAAGTTGGTTTTGTAGGTTTAATTATTCCGCACATTACGCGCTTTATAATTGGGGTAGATTATAAGTGGATTTTGCCATGTGCAGGTGTTATTGGTGGCGTTTTCTTAGCGTTATGTGACGTTTTGAGTAGATTTGTAAACTATCCATTTGAAACACCTATTGGAGTCGTTACCTCTTTAATTGGAATTCCTTTCTTCCTTTATTTAATCCGTACTAGAGGAGGAGAGAGACATGCTTAAAAGTTCAAGTCAACGTTTCGGAATGACGATGGGGATTATTATATTTTTAATACTATGTGCTATTTATATTAGTTTAACAAATGGTACGTTCGACATTACGATTACAGATGTATTTAAAACACTGTTTAGAATTGATCCAGTACCAGAACATGATTTAGTTATTTTTGAGTTTCGCCTTCCGCGCATCGTAATTGCTGGATTAGTAGGATTAGGCCTTGGTGTTGCGGGTGCCGTTATTCAAGGGATTACGAGAAATGGGTTGGCGGACCCAGGTATTTTAGGCGTAAATGCCGGAGCAGGAACAGCGATTGTCATTTTTATGTTTTTCTTTCAAGGGCAATTAAAAAGCACAGACTGGGTTTCTATTATGATGATGCCAATGTTTGGTTTAGTAGGCGGATTAGGTGCAGCTATCATCATTTATCTGTTTTCTTGGAAAAACGGTAAATTAGATTCGCAGCGACTTTTATTAACAGGGATTGCAATTGGATCAGGATTTGGAGCCTTTTCTATGTACTTATCACTCAAAATGAAGTCAACTGATTTTGAAATGGCCGCAGTGTGGGTGTCTGGAAGCATATATAGTGCAAACTGGAAGTATATTGTGGCTATGTTACCATGGCTTATTATCTTAATTCCGCTTATACAAAAGAAAGCTTATTTATTAGATTTATTTCAATTGGAAGAAACGAGTATTACAAGTTTAGGTGTTTCAGTAGAAAGAGAGAAATCGATTTTACTATTAAGTAGTATCGGGCTTGTGAGCGCATGTGTTGCTGTTTCAGGGAGTATCGGTTTTATTGGCTTAATGGCACCGCATATAGCGAAAAGGCTTGTCGGTATTCAACATAAGTATATAATTCCTACGTGCGGCGTAATCGGAATGTTTCTTGTAATTGCTTCAGACTTTATTGCGAAAACAGTTTTTACACCTGTAGAGCTACCAGTGGGAATCGTTATTTCTATTGTCGGTGTACCGTATTTCTTATATTTACTTTATAAGGCGAAAGCGTAAGAGGAGGAATAAAAGTGAGTATTTTAAGTGCAAAAAATTTAGAAACAAGTTATGAAAAGCTTACAGTGTTTCGCGATTTAAATGTGGAAATACAAGAAGGAAAAGTAACGACAATTATAGGTCCAAACGGTTGCGGTAAATCGACATTGTTAAAAACAATGGGAAGAATTTTAAAACAAAAAAGCGGTAAAATATATTTGCAAGGACAGGATTTACATACAATTCCAACGAAAGAAATTGCGAAGCAGTTAGCTTTACTCCCGCAAACTCCAATTGCACCAGGTGAGCTTAAAGTGGAAGAATTAATTTCTTATGGACGCTATCCACATCGAAATAACGTAAATAAGTTAACGACAAAAGATAAAGAAATGATTGATTGGGCATTAGATATAACGAAAACTTCTGAATTTCGAACGAGACAAATTGCAAATTTATCAGGTGGTCAAAGACAAAAGGTATGGCTAGCGATGGCATTAGCACAAGAGACAGAAGTGTTGCTATTAGATGAGCCAACTACATACCTTGATATGTCTCATCAATTAGATGTATTACAAATTGTGGAGAAGTTAAATAAAGAACATAATTGTACGGTTGTTATGGTATTACATGATATTAACCATGCATCAAGGTTTTCAGATGAAATTATTGCAATGAAGGAAGGCGAAATTGTTACAACTGGTAGCCCAGAAGAAATCATTACAAATGAAGTGTTAAAAGAAGTATTTCATATTGATGCGCGTGTCATGATTGATCCGTATAACGGGGCTCCTGTTTGTTTCGGTTATGATAGCGTTGTATCTCAAGAAGAAAAAATCGAAATATATGTAACAAGTTAAAAAGGGGGGGATAGGGTGAATACTACAGTTGAAAAACAGCAGATTATAACATCTAATACAGAGCAGTGGAAAATGTATTCAAAATTAGAAGGTAAGGAATATCAAATTCATATTTCAAAGCCGAAGCAACCAGCACCGGATTCAGGATATCCTGTCATTTACGTATTAGATGGCAATGCCTTTTTTCAAACATTTCATGAAGCAGTTAAAATACAATCAGTAAGAGCGGAAAAAACCGGTGTTTCACCAGCTATTATAGTAGGAGTGGGTTATCCAATTGAAGGCGCATTTTCAGGGGAAGAAAGGTGCTATGATTTTACGCCTAGCGTAATTTCAAAAGATGCCCCTTTAAAACCAGACGGTAAACCGTGGCCTAAAACAGGAGGAGCACATAATTTCTTTACTTTTATTGAAGAAGAACTGAAACCACAAATTGAAAAGAATTTTGAGATTGATAAAGGTAAGCAAACTTTATTTGGGCATTCTTTAGGTGGCCTATTCGCTTTGCATATACTATTTACAAACTTGAATGCTTTTCAAAATTATTTTATTAGTAGTCCATCTATATGGTGGAATAATAAATCCGTTCTTGAAAAAGAAGAGAACCTTATAATTGAATTAAACAATGCTAAGTTTGAAACAGGAGTGTTCCTTACAGTTGGATCACTTGAACGAGAGCATATGGTTGTAGGTGCAAATGAATTATCAGAGCGCCTTCTCCAAGTAAACCACGATAAACTTAAATTTAAGTTTTATGAAGCTGAAGGGGAGAATCATGCATCTGTTGTGCCGACGTCTTTAAGTAAAGGATTGAGGTTTATTAGTTACGTATAGGAAAAAAGGTTATGGATGAAACATTCCATAACCTTTTTTAATGTGTAGAATTGTCCTTTTCGAAAGTTTTGTTTCAACTTTTCGTCTAAAGAGACAAAAAGTTGTCACAATTCGGTCACAATTAGCATAAACATAAAATAGACGAAATGAACTTATTTCCAAAAGGCTTGGTTTATTACAATCAGGATTCGTAGAGCTGAAAAACCATGGATGAAAAGTTCACTATATTCCCAAGGAGGTAGATCGTATGAAAACAATTCTTGCTATCGCTGGACTTATTTGGGTTCTATCACATGGCATTCCAATTTATGAAGGAGAACAAATTCGCAGTGCTCTAAATAAAAATTTTAATGAATATCATATCATTGATCGGCAAGATAATGTTGTGACAGTTCGAGTAAATGACTGTTTTCATACGGTAACCGTTGAAGGAACTTCAGTAGTGAATGATACAAAAGTATGTGATCAGCAATAATTATATATGGAAAGAAAAAATTCTCGGGTTAAATATCTGAAAATTTAAATTAAAACATTATAGACGAAGAATAAGCGGGGGCGGGTAATCCCCGCTTATTCTTGTTTCACTTTATTGAATTTTGATGAGAGATATAATGATTTTTTGACAAAAAGGAAAGGGTATACTGAAAATTGAGATTAAGAAGCTAATGCGTTGTTAAGAATAATCATAAAGTGTAAATATACTCTTATGGGGTATCATGCGTAGATATTTAATGCTATAATTGGTATACTCATAAAAAACAATTGTTTTATTGGATGAAGAGAAACTTTAAGAAGGTGATAATATGGATCATAAAGAGCATGAAGCAGTAACACATAGATCAGAAAAAGAAAAAGAACAGATTATAAATAGATTAAAGAGAATTGAAGGACAGGTCCGCGGTATTCAAAACATGATTGAAAATGATCGTTATTGCGTAGATATTTTAGTGCAAATTTCAGCGATTAATGCAGCGATGAAAAAAGTAGGAATGGGCGTTCTCAAAAATCATACGAGTCATTGTGTTTCAGGAGCTATTAAAAATGGAAATGGTGACGAAGCAATTGAAGAATTAATGACAGTATTTGAACGTTTTTCAAAAGCGTAAAAACAAGCTAGTATTTAACTGGCTTGTTTTTTTGTTTACCCTCATATTGGATTTGGGTGTATTGTAGTGAAAAAGTGTGTGTAAAATAAACTTTTAGAAAATAATTGAAAAATCATGATACAAAACCATTGATTACCTTAGGGGGGTATGGTAAGATGTAATTGTGATTAACAAACAATGAATAAACAAGAGGAGGATTTTAAATGGAACAGTTAACATTACAGGTTGAAGGTATGTCTTGTGGACATTGTGTAAATGCTATCGAAAGCAGTGTGAAAGAGCTAAACGGTGTTGAACAAGTGAAGGTTCAATTAGCAGAAGGAACTGTTGAAGTTACTATCGACTCGTCTGCTGTCACATTAAAAGATATCGTTGCTGTAATCGAAGATCAAGGATACGATGTTCAATAATTATTTTTAGATATGAAAATAAATCGTACTTTAAATGAAGTACGATTTATTTTGCTAATCATTATACCTCATAAGGGTATATAGAGGTGAGAGACATGAATGAAAAAAAAGAGGCCAATCTTCAAATATCAGGAATGACATGTGCGGCATGTGCAAATAGAATTGAAAAAGGTCTAAAAAAAGTAGAAGGTGTTCATGAGGCAAATGTAAATTTTGCGCTTGAAAAAACAAAAATAATGTACGATCCAACTAAAACAAATCCGCAACAATTTAAAGAAAAAGTTGAATCATTAGGATATGGAATTGTAAGTGATAAAGCTGAATTTACTGTTTCAGGAATGACATGTGCAGCATGTGCAAATAGAGTTGAAAAGCGTTTAAATAAGTTAGATGGTGTGAACAAGGCGACAGTAAATTTTGCTTTAGAATCAGCCACAGTAGACTTTAACCCTGATGAAGTTAATGTAAATGAAATGAAGAGCGCGATTACGAAGCTAGGATATAAATTAGAAGTGAAACCAGATGATCAAGATGCATCAACTGATCATCGATTACAAGAAATTGAAAGACAAAAGAAGAAGTTTATTATTTCGTTTATTTTATCTTTCCCATTATTGTGGGCAATGGTTAGTCATTTCTCATTTACGTCATTTATTTATTTACCGGATATGTTAATGAACCCTTGGGTGCAACTAGCACTTGCAACTCCTGTTCAATTTATCATTGGTGGACAGTTTTATGTTGGGGCTTATAAAGCGTTACGCAATAAAAGTGCTAATATGGACGTTCTCGTGGCGCTTGGAACGTCGGCCGCGTACTTCTATAGTGTATATTTAAGTATTCAATCTATTGGTTCTTCGGAACATATGACAGATTTATATTTTGAAACGAGTGCGGTACTTATTACATTAATTATTTTAGGTAAATTATTTGAAGCGAAAGCAAAAGGGCGCTCATCAGAAGCAATTAAAAAATTGATGGGTTTACAAGCGAAGACAGCTACAGTTGTGCGAGATGGAACAGAAATAAAAATTTTGATTGAAGAAGTAGTAGCTGGTGATATCGTCTATGTAAAGCCTGGTGAAAAAATACCAGTAGATGGTGAGATTGTAGAAGGAAAGTCAGCAATTGATGAATCGATGTTAACGGGTGAAAGTATTCCTGTTGATAAGTCAATTGGGGATGTAGTAATAGGTTCGACAATAAATAAAAATGGATTTTTAAAAGTGAAAGCAACTAAGGTAGGAAGAGATACTGCATTAGCTCAAATTATTAAAGTAGTAGAAGAGGCACAAGGTTCAAAAGCTCCTATTCAAAGGGTAGCAGATCAAATTTCAGGTATTTTCGTACCGGTTGTAGTTGTGATTGCGATTATCACATTTGCAGTATGGATGATATTTGTTACACCTGGTGATTTTGGCGGAGCACTTGAGAAAATGATAGCAGTACTTGTTATTGCTTGTCCATGTGCATTAGGTCTTGCAACGCCTACATCTATTATGGCAGGATCAGGAAGATCGGCTGAGTATGGTATTTTATTTAAAGGTGGAGAGCATTTAGAAGCAACGCACCGATTAGATACGGTTATTCTAGATAAAACGGGTACAGTGACAAATGGGAAGCCGGTATTAACAGATGTAATTGTAGCAGATGGATTCAATGAAAATGAACTGCTTAGATTAGTAGGGGCAGCAGAAAGAAATTCTGAACATCCGCTTGCAGAAGCGATTGTAGAAGGAATTAAAGAAAAGAAAATTGATATCCAAAGTTCAGAAACGTTTGAAGCGATTCCGGGATTTGGTATCGAATCAGTTGTAGAAGGAAAACACTTATTAATTGGTACACGTCGATTAATGAAGAAATTCAATATTGATATTGAAGAAGTTTCTAAATCAATGGAAGCGCTAGAACGAGAAGGAAAAACAGCAATGCTTATTGCAATCGATAAAGAATATGCTGGTATAGTTGCCGTTGCAGATACTGTGAAAGATACTTCAAAAGCAGCTATCGCAAGACTGAAAAAAATGGGTCTAGACGTTGTGATGATTACAGGAGATAATACACAAACTGCTCAGGCAATTGCAAAGCAAGTTGGTATTGATCACGTAATTGCAGAAGTATTGCCAGAAGGAAAAGCAGAAGAAGTGAAAAAACTGCAAGCAAATGGTAAGAAAGTAGCGATGGTTGGAGACGGGATAAATGATGCTCCTGCTCTTGCTACAGCGAACATTGGTATGGCAATTGGAACGGGAACGGATGTAGCGATGGAAGCAGCGGATATAACGTTAATCCGCGGTGACTTAAATAGTATTGCTGATGCGATATTTATGAGTAAAATGACGATAAGAAATATTAAACAAAATTTATTCTGGGCATTAGCTTATAACGCGTTAGGAATTCCAATTGCGGCATTAGGTTTCTTAGCCCCTTGGGTTGCTGGAGCAGCGATGGCATTTAGTTCTGTATCCGTTGTATTAAATGCATTACGATTACAAAGAGTTAAATTAAAACCTTAAAAAGCTACATTAAGTAATTGAATAGAATTAAAAAACAATACTTGAATAAGTATTGTTTTTTTGTTCGTATAGAAATTAAAACGATATAATAAAGCAGAAATATAGAATCGTATGTAGTAGAAAAGTTAAGAGGTAGTTTGGTAAGGAGACTTATATATGTTAAAAGATATTATAATTAGAACATTCCAGAAAAAAGATTTAGATCAAGTATTACAATTGTTCTATGAAACAGTTCATACGGTTAATGCAAAAGATTATAATGAGTTACAGCTACAGGCGTGGGCACCGGAGCGACTAGATAGAGAAAATTGGTTACAGTCTTTAGAAAAGAATATTAGCTATGTAGCGGATCATAAAGGTATGATTGTGGGGTTTGGGGATTATAACGATGATCGTTACGTAGATCGTTTATTTACGCATAAAGATTATCAAGGGAAAAGAGTCGCTTCATACATACTACAGAAGTTAGAAAAAGAAGCAGTGAACTTGGGACATAGGGAGATATATACAGAGGCGAGCATTACCGCAAAACCTTTTTTTGAAAGTAAAGATTTTATTTGCATAAAAGAACAAAAGAAACAGCATAATGGTCAGATTTTTATTAATTATGTTATGAAAAAATATCCTTCTCATAAATGAGAAGGATATTTTTCATTATTTTACAGCTTCTTTTAGTTCTTTACCAGCTTTGAAAGCAGGTACTTTAGAAGCTGCGATTTGCATTTCTTCACCAGTTTGTGGGTTACGGCCTGTACGAGCAGCTCTTTCGCGAACTTCGAATGTACCGAATCCGATAAGTTGTACTTTTTCACCAGCAGCTAAAGTGTTAGTGATTGATTCTACTACAGTTTGTACAACTACAGTAGCTTCTTTTTGAGAAATCTCAGCATTTTGTGCTACGTTTTTAATTAATTCTGTTTTGTTCATGTTTTTCACCTCATATGTAAATAATGCTATTTAAGTTGTTATTATAACGTATAAAACATTCGAGAACAAGTGTACGTACATATATTCGCAAAAAAAATGAAATTTGTAATATTTTTAGGGTTCTTTATAGACATTCTATTTAAGCCGACAGAGATTTGTTCTTCATTTCAGTCTTCTCTTGATAAGAAGATAGTTTCTTATTATAAGATATGAAGTAAGGTAGTGCTACAAATAACATACCTCCTACTAAATTTCCAAAGAAAACAAAAATAAAGTTTGGAAAATATTCAGCCCAAGTGAAATGACCGGCAAAAATTGCGGCTGGGATGACAAACATATTTGCTACAACGTGTTGAAATCCAATTGCAACAAAAGTCATAACTGGGAACCAAATACCGATAATCTTTCCGATAAATTCTTTACTTCCCATACTGAGCCAAACAGCTAAACAAACGAGCCAATTACATCCGATTGCAGAAATAAATGCTTGCAATGGTGTATCTTGTAGTTTCGCTTGAGCGATAGAAATAGTTTTCGCTAAAAAAGCTCCTTCAGTTAAGCCAACGATATGGCCGAAAAAGTAGGCTACAAATACAGCCCCTATGAAATTGCTAAACGTAACAATAACTAAATTTCGTATGAAATGAAATAAAGTAATTTTCTTTTGAAGCCAAGCCATAGAAACTGTCATCATGTTACCAGTTACTAGTTCACCGCCTGCAAGAATAACGAGAATAAGACCGATAGGGAATACAGCAGCGCCTAGAAAACTAGTAAATGATCCCCAATATTTTGGCATTGTTCCAATAACATGAATATCGAGTAAATACCCTAATGCGATAAAAGCACCGCCAAAAAAACCGAGAATTAGCATAGGGAGTAATGATAAATGAGCTTTTTTCCTTCCGGAATTCGCAGCAAGTTCCGTAATTTCTTCTGGTGTAAATACAGACATGAATAACCCCTCCGTAATAAAATGATGGAATGAATAGAAAAAGATTCGAAAATATATGTATTATAAAAATATGGTATGACTTCTGTATAAAATTGTCAAAGTGAATAGGGAGGAAATTACATATTAATAACATTGTTCATGTTGTCACATTAATGTAACAATAAGGATTTAAAGTGTTTCTAGAGGTGAAAACATGAATACGAATCATGTAAAAAAAGAACGAAAAAAATCAATCGTAAAGATATTTATTATTAGTTTTATAAGTATATTAATGATACTAGTAAGTTTGTATTATTATGCGACAGAAATAGAACGAAAACTAGTAACAGTTACATGGAATGAAATAGAAGCTTCTGCAATTCCTAAAGAATTTAATAATAAAAAAATATTACAGTTTTCAGATGTACATTTAGGGCCAGAGTTTACATTGAAGCAACTTGAACATTTGGTGGAGAAGATGAATGAATTACATCCAGATATAGTAGTTTTTACCGGAGATTTAATAGATAAATTTGGTTCTTATAGTGCAGAAAGAGAGGGAGCGAAGGCTATTTTGCAGAAAATTTATGCTCCCTTAGGGAAATATGCTGTGTTTGGGAATCATGATAGGGGCGGGGGCGGTAGTTTATTTTACAAAAAATATATGGAGGAAGCTGGTTTTTCTGTATTAGTAAATGAAGTGCAGAAAATTAAAGTGGAAAACGGCAAATATATTACAATATCAGGTTTGGATGATTTTCTATTAGGGAAGCCGAAAATAGATTCAACTTTAAAAAACTTGAAACAAAATGATTTCAACATGTTATTAGTACATGAGCCGGATGTTGTAACCAAAATAAATCGTTACCCAGTTGATCTTCAACTGTCAGGACATAGTCACGGAGGACAAGTCCAAATCCCTTTTGTAGGTCCGTTAATTACTACCAAACTAGCTGAGAGTTATGTTGAAGGTATGTATGAAGTGGAGGGGAAGAGTAAGCAGTTATATTTATATGTAAATCGTGGTATTGGGACTACTAGGATGCCTGTTAGATTTTGTAGTGTACCTGAACTTTCAGTTTTTGTGTTGAAGCAAAAGAGTGACTAGAATATTTAACAATATGATTCGGAGGAACGTGCGATGTTGGGCGATGGAAAACAGTTTCTTAAAACTTTAGATGTGACAAAGTAATTTTCATAAATAAAAAACAACAATAGGACCTATAAAGGGTCCTATTGTTGTTTTTATCCTGCATTGATTGCCCATAAATGTCCGATTGATGGGGGCTAATTATAGTTTTACTTTGTTATTTTTGCAAGGAAAGACCATCAAAATATGTTCTATAGTTATTTGAGAATTCGAAGTTGTTTTTTGCATCCCAATTAATAGACCAAGACATTAGGCCGCGGAATGCAGGATAGCCACTCTGGTTAGAAAGTTTATACTTTCCTCCGAACGGAACTCCTTTAATGATATAATTTAAAGCTTTTTTCATTTCAGTTGGCGAAATGTATCCACCACTTGGAGCTGCCGCTGGTGCTGCTGGAAGCCCAATCATGACTTGATCTGAACGAAGAGCTGGGAAAATGTTATTTGCATTACCACCTACAGGAAAACCATGTAAGAGCATATCTGCCATAGCGACCTCGTAGTCTGCAGTACCTTGATTGTAGTTATTACCGTCCATTCCAATCCCGCTACCAGCGTTGTAGTGTTGAACATGAATGTATGTTAGTTTATCTTTCATTCCGTAAATAATTGGTAAATATGCACCCCATATGCTTCCATATGCGCTATAACCGCCTTGAACATAAGCTGTTTCAGGAGCCATGCTTAATAGAAAATCTGGACCATAATGATCTGAGATTGTTCGAATAGCTGATATAAGATTTACGATTTGGGGAGTAGTTGGATTTTTGAAATTAGTATCATTTCCGTTTAAGTAAATACCTGATTCAAGGTCAATATCTATTCCATCAAAACCGTATTTATCGATTAGAGACTGTATGGAATTAATAAAACGATCCTTAGCGGCATTGTCAGGAAGTAAAACGACTCCATTTTGTCCACCTATTGAAAGAACTACTTTCTTTCCTTTACTTTTTAAATAAGAAATATCTGATTTGAAGTCTGCATCTGTACCATACACAGGAGAAAATTCAACAGTGGAACGATCACCACCAGTTTCACCAAAAGATACATTGATTACATCCCATTTTGGTGAAACGTCTTTTAATTTAATAATGCCAGTACCGTTATCAAAGTTATGCCAATATCCAACGAGTAATTTTGAACCTAAATTGTTTGCTGCTTGTGCTTGGAAAGGGGATAGCGGTAGAAGTAAGAACATTACTAAAATACAACAAAAAAATTTGAACTTGTTTAACATATCAACACTCCTATACAAAAAGTTGTCTAGATGTATAATCTTGTTTATTTAATAATATCTGAAAATTCTTTCTTTTGTAAGGGGACTATAATTTTCTCAACAATTGTGTATGGGAAAGTTTAAACCTAATGTAATAATTTTTGAAGAAGGTTGAATTGTAATTGTTAAATTCAGAATATTTTGATATATTTTAACGTATAGAACAAAATCTTTCGCACAGTACTCTTACATAAGTTTCAAAATTTAGTTTGGAAGGGGATGTACAAGATTTGGATAAAAATCTAAAGAAAGATCTCAAAATACGCCACATTACAATGATTTCAATTGGCGGCGTAATAGGGGCTGGTTTGTTTGTTGGAAGTGGTGCAGTTGTACATTCGGCAGGACCAGGTTCTATCGTTTCATATGCATTAGCAGGACTTCTAGTCATTTTCGTCATGAGAATGCTAGGAGAAATGGCAGCTGTTAATCCGACAAGTGGTTCATTTGCAACGTATGCAAGAGAAGCGATTGGTCCTTGGGCGGGTTATACAATAGGCTGGTTATACTGGTTTTTTTGGGTAATTGTTATTGCAATAGAAGCCACAGCAGGTGCTGGTATTATCCAATATTGGATTCCACAAATACCGCTTTGGTTATTAAGTTTAATATTAACAATTTTATTAACGCTGACGAACGTTTTTTCGGTGAAATCATTTGGAGAGTTTGAATATTGGTTTTCTTTTATTAAAGTAATAAGTATTGTTTTGTTCCTTTGTCTAGGTCTTGCTGTTATTTTAGGATTTGTTCCAGGAACAGAAGCACCCGGCACTTCGAATTTAATTGGACAAGGTGGATTTATGCCAAACGGTATAAGTTCGGTCCTGCTTGGAATTACTGTTGTTATATTTTCATTTATGGGATCAGAGATTGTAGCAGTAGCCGCAGGTGAATCTGCAGAACCTGTAAAAGCAGTAAAAACAGCAACAAACAGTGTGATTTGGCGTATTCTTGTATTTTTTATTGGGTCTATAGCGGTAGTTGTTACGCTACTGCCATGGAATTCAGCAAACATATTAAAAAGTCCATTTGTAGCTGTACTTGAACATATAGGAATACCAGCGGCAGCACAAATTATGAATTTTATCGTTTTAACAGCTGTACTTTCTTGCTTAAATTCAGGCTTATATACAAATTCAAGAATGCTTTTTTCAATGGCAGAAAGAGGAGATGCTCCAAAGTCATTTTTAAAATTGAACAGTAGTGGTGTTCCCGTTCGAGCGGTTTTATTTGGAACTTTCTTCGCTTATATTGGAGTTGTGTTTAGTTACATTTCTCCAGATAAAGTCTTTTTGTTTTTAGTGAATGCATCTGGCGGGATTGCGTTACTAGTTTATCTCGTTATTGCAGTTTCGCATTTAAAGATGCGTAAAAAAATGGGGAAAGTAGAACAACAAAATTTGAAAGTGAAAATGTGGCTTTTTCCGTATGTAACGTATGTTACAATTGCTGCTATTATAGCAGTTTTAGTTGCGATGTTCGCAATTGATACTTTACGTTCACAAGCATTTTTAACAATGTTTGTTACTGTTCTTATCATACTTTCTTATTTTATTTTTAATAGAAATAAAAATATCACAGTTTTGCATCCTAAAAGTAAGAATGAGGAATCTGTTCGATTCTAATTTTCTTATTTTCGAAGAGAGTTACACCCAATCATTGCTATAAAAGAATCATATATAATCATAGAAACAAGTAATTACTATTGTCATAGTGAATATAAACTTTTTTCTTGACTTTTTATACGAAGGCGAGCAAAATGGTAAAAAAGGAAGGGGGGATGATGATGGAAGAGTACGTATTAGAGCTGTATAACCTGTTATATACGACAGAATGGCAAGATATTGTTTCGTTTCTAGGAATCGTATTTTGCATGAAAATTGTAATTGTATATATGGAAGAGCAAGGTATGTTCTATTCCTTCTCATCTCCGTTCGATGTGCAGCGCGAGCCGTTGCTAAACTATGCCAATGTGAATTACGAACAATTTCCTTTTGTAGTTTTCTTTATGATTCGATTTATTACAGCAATTGTAAGGAAAAAGGAAAGTGACGATGAAGAGTGCCACTCAACTTGTAATATAGCGAATGTTTTTTAAGCTAAATACAAGGAGGAGATTTATATGTGGTTTCGATTTCTTATGATTGGTTTCTTTTCATTAACAGCAATTTCATTAATGGGATATCAAGTGTCTGAAATTTTTCAAGCATATAGCGATACATTTTTTAACAAAAACTAATCGCATTGCTATTTGAATAATAAAGCGATAAAATCCTTCTTAAGAAGTTTTATTAAGAAGGATTTTTTTCTTTGTCTGGTCTTGCTGTGTCAAACTATTGTCACATTTACACTGTGAATAATATGTTAAAATAGTGAGGTTATGTATACATACTTGAAGGAAGAGGGAGTGACCATTTTGGTGGATCAATCAACAAATCAGAAAAGCTATGCTCCTATTGTGATAACGCTTTCTGTAATTGTAAATGCGATTATTTTATTTTTGTTCTTTGGACCTGTTGGCTATGAAGGAGAAGTACATTTTGATGTAACGATTTTACCAATGTTAAACGCGATTTTTAATAGCTTTACGTTCGTATTTTTATTAGCAGCGTTATTCTCTATTATTAAAAAGAATGTGAAAATGCATCGTGGTTTTATCCTTGCAGCATTTACGACAACTTTACTATTTTGTGTGTCGTATTTATCGTATCATTACTTAGCACCGGCAACACATTTTGGCGGAGAAGGATTCATTAAATATGTGTATTTCATCATTTTAATTACACATATTATCCTAGCAGCAATTATCGTACCACTTGCATTGTTTGCGCTTGTATTTGGTTTTACAAATCAATTAACACGTCACCGTAAAATTGTACGTTGGACGATGCCGATTTGGTTATATGTAAGTTTATCTGGTGTTATTGTTTACTTAATGATCTCACCTTATTACCAATAAAAAAATCTCAGCCTGTAGGCTGGGATTTTTTTATTAGGCAAATATTTTTGTGAAATGAAAAAAATATGGTATACAAAAGTATAGTTGCTTTTTATATAGAAGGGATGGTAAAGAAATATGCAAAATTTTGTATTTCGTAATCCAACGAAACTTATTTTCGGTAAAGGTCAATTAGAACAGTTAAAAACTGAAATTCCACAGTTCGGTAAAAAAGTTCTTCTCGTATACGGGGGAGGCAGCATTAAAAGAAACGGTATTTATGATAATGTAATTTCTATTTTAAAGGATATTAATGCAGAAGTATTTGAATTAACAGGTGTTGAACCGAATCCACGTGTATCAACTGTAAAGAAAGGGATTCAAATTTGTAAAGAGAATGGTGTTGAATTTATTTTAGCAGTTGGTGGAGGAAGTGTAATCGACTGTACGAAGGCAATTGCAGCTGGTAGTAAGTACGATGGAGATGTATGGGATATTGTAACGAAAAAAACATTTGCTAATGAGGCATTACCATTTGGTACTGTACTTACTCTTGCAGCAACAGGATCTGAAATGAATGCAGGCTCGGTAATTACAAACTGGGAAACGAATGAAAAGTATGGATGGGGTAGCCCGGTTACTTTCCCGCAGTTTTCGATTTTAGATCCAGTTCATACTACTTCTGTACCGAAAGATCAAACAATTTACGGTATGGTAGATATTATGTCGCACGTATTAGAACAATATTTCCATCATGGAACGAATACAGAACTACAAGATCGTTATTGTGAAGCTGTTTTAAAAACAGTAATTGAGACAGCTCCTAAGCTTTTAAGTGATTTAGAAAATTATGAGCATAGAGAAACTATTTTATATTGTGGTACTATGGCGTTAAACGGCATTTTAGCAATGGGAGTAAAAGGAGATTGGGCGACTCATAATATTGAGCATGCAGTTTCTGCTGTTCATGATATACCACACGGGGGTGGCCTTGCGATTTTATTCCCGAACTGGATGAAGCATGTTGTAGAGGGAAATGTAAGTCGTTTTAAACAGTTTGCTATTCGAGTATTCAATGTAGAAACAGATGGAAAGACTGATCGAGAAATTGCGTTAGAAGGAATTCAGGCGTTACGTCAATTTTGGACTTCAATTGAGGCGCCAGTAACATTATCTGATTACGCTATTGGAGAAAATGAAATTGATTTAATGGCGGATAAAGCGATGGCGTATGGTGAATTTGGTAACTTTAAAAAATTAAATAAAGATGATGTTTTAAGTATATATAAAGCTTCTTTATAAGTGAATCTAGAAAAGAAATCTATTTGATTGTTTGATCGAATAGGTTTCTTTTTTTGCTGTTTATAAATGTTTGTGGATGTTTTTGATTATTTTTGATTGTTTATGGTTGATTTTTGTGACCGTTTTCATTATACTGTAATCAAAGAAGAGGTGAATAAAATGTTAACTCCTGAACGTCATCAAATGATATTGCAACTTGTAAAAGAACAGAAAGTTGTAAAATTACAGCAATTAGTTGAAAGAACAGAAAGCTCTGAGTCGACAATTCGCCGTGATTTAGCACAATTGGAAAAGCAAAGGTTATTAAAAAGAGTTCATGGTGGTGCCGCTGTTTTAACAGGAAAAGGGCAAGAACCAACGATGGTCGAAAAATCATCC
This sequence comes from Bacillus sp. cl96, assembly GCF_900100505.1. Taxonomy (NCBI): domain Bacteria; kingdom Bacillati; phylum Bacillota; class Bacilli; order Caryophanales; family Bacillaceae; genus Bacillus; species Bacillus sp. cl96. The sequence goes on along the minus strand of NZ_FNDM01000009.1, from coordinate 3,657 downwards.
AAAAACATTCAAATAAAACAACAAATTGCTAAGTATGCGGCTAGCGTTATTGAACAAGGTGATTGTATTTATTTAGATGCAGGAAGTACAACATTTGAAATGATTCCATTTTTAATAAATAAAGATGTTACTGTCGTTACGAATGGACTTATGCATATTGAAGCTTTAGTTGAAAATAATATTCGTGCGTATTTACTAGGCGGAATGATGAAGAGTAGGACGAAAGCTTTAATCGGTGCTATGGCACAGGAAAGTATGCAGAAGTATCGTTTTGATAAATGTTTTTTAGGTGCAAATGGTGTACATGAACAGCTTGGCTTTACAACGCCAGATCCAGAAGAAGCGCTCTTAAAACAAATGGCATTAACATTAGCAAACGAAGGATATTTCTTAATTGATGAAAGTAAGTTTTCAGAAGTTGCGTTTGCGAAAATTGCAAATGTTGAAGATGCAAATATTATTACAAACCATTTAGAAATTGATTTAGAAAAATATAAACAACAAACCAATGTAATTGAGGCTGATAAACAATGATCTATACAGTTACTTTAAACCCATCTATTGATTATGTAGTGCAAGTTTCTTCCTTTGATTTAGGAACAATAAATCGAGCGGAAAAAGATATGAAGTTTCCTGGAGGAAAAGGAATTAATGTTTCTCGTGTTCTTCAGCGTTTAGGTGTTAAAAATATAGCACTTGGATTTACTGGTGGATTTACTGGTCAATTTATTAAAGAGGTATTACAGACGGAAGGTGTAACAACAAACTTCGTCCAAGTAGATGAAGATACTCGCATTAATGTGAAAATAAAAGGGGAAGAAGAAACAGAATTAAATGGCCAAGGTCCTATTGTAACAAAAGAGCAGTTCGAACAGTTAATGAAAAAAATTGAGAGTATGCAACCTGGAGATTGTGTTGTACTTGCTGGGAGTGTACCAGTTTCTATTCCAAGTACCTTTTACGAATCAATTGCTGCGTTTGGAGCTGAAAAAGGTATTCGTGTAGTAGTAGATGCAAGTGGAAGTGCACTGCAACATGTAATTAAAAATAAGCCATTTTTAATTAAGCCAAACCACCATGAACTTGGTGAGTTGTTTGGAGTGGAGCTTTCAACAGTAGAGGACGTTTTACCTTATGGAAGAAAATTAATTGAACAAGGTGTAAAACACGTTATCGTATCGATGGCTGGAGAGGGAGCTTTATTATTTACGGCAGAAGGTATATATGAAGCGACTGTTCCAAAAGGTGTTGTAATTAATTCAGTTGGGGCCGGGGATTCTCTTGTTGCAGGGTTTGTAGGCAAATATGAACAGACAAAAGATATTGAAAAGGCATTTCAATACGGCGTTGCAACAGGGAGTGCAACAGCATTTTCAGCTGATTTATGTAAGAAGGAAAAAGTAGAAGAATTATTGTCGCAAGTAATTGTAGCTAAGCGATAGGGGGAAGCAACATATGAAAATTACAGAACTATTAAAAAGGGATACAGTCATTATGGATTTGACAGCTTCAAATAAAGAAGCTGTCATAGATGAATTAGTTGAGAAATTAAACGGGGCAAATCGTTTAAATAGTAAAACGGAATTTAAAGAAGCTATTTTAAAGCGGGAGGCCCAAAGTACGACTGGAATAGGGGAAGGTATTGCAATACCTCATGCGAAGACAAAGGCTGTTAAACAACCATCGATTTGTTTTGGTAGAAGTGTAAGCGGTATCAACTATGAGTCGCTTGACGGACAGCCAGCACACTTATTCTTTATGATTGCTGCAAGTGAAGGAGCGAATAATACTCATTTAGAAACGTTGTCTCGTTTATCGACATTATTAATGGATGAAGGATTTCGCAAGCAACTATTAGAAGCAAAGGATGAAAGTGAGCTTCTTCAACTATTTGATGAAAAAGAGAATGAAAAAGAAGAAGAGATTGAAGTCGCAAAACCAGAAGGAAATGAACCGTACGTACTTGCTGTTACAGCTTGTCCAACTGGAATCGCTCACACATATATGGCAGCGGATAGCTTAAAAGCAAAAGCGACAGAGTTAGGAATAGCGATTAAAGTTGAAACAAACGGATCAACAGGTATTAAAAACGGTTTAACGAAAGAGGATATTGAACGTGCAACAGCTATTATTGTTGCGGCGGATAAACAAGTAGAAATGAATCGTTTTGCTGGTAAACATGTCATTCAAGTGCCAGTTGCTGATGGGATTCGAAAAACGGAAAATCTGCTTAAGCGAGCTGTCAAACAAGATGCACCAATCTTTAAAGGTGTAAAAGAGGACGGGAAATCAGAAAGTATTGAGGGAGAAAAAGGATTAGGAATTTATAAGCATTTAATGAGCGGTGTAAGTAATATGCTTCCATTCGTTGTTGGTGGCGGGATTTTAATAGCGCTAGCGTTTTCGTTTGGTGGTATAAAGGCGGAAGGTCCTTTAGCTGAATTGTTCATGTCAATTGGTGGAGGAAAAACAGGTGCGTTTTTATTCCTTGTACCAATTTTAGCTGGATTTATTGCAAGTTCTATTGCTGATCGTCCTGGTTTTATGCCTGGTGTTGTAGGTGGATTTTTAGCGGCGAATGCGAATGCTGGATTTTTAGGTGGATTAATTGCTGGTTTCTTAGCTGGATATGTTGTTTTAGGGTTGAAAAGATTATTTTCAGGACTACCAGTACAATTAGAAGGAATTAAACCTGTATTGTTATATCCAGTCTTTGGATTATTGATTACAGGAGTTGTAATGCAAAAAGTAGTAATTCCGCCTGTAGTAGCATTAAATGAAATGTTGACAGGGTGGTTAAATGGTTTAAACGGTACGAATGCTATATTACTAGGTCTTATTTTAGGTGGTATGATGGCAATTGATATGGGGGGGCCAATTAATAAAGCGGCATTTACGTTTGGTATTGCTGCAATAGAAGCGCAGAATTTTGGAGTGCACTCAGCAGTTATGGCTGGTGGGATGGTACCACCACTTGCGATTGCATTCGCAACTACATTCTTTAAATCAAAGTTTACAGAAGCGGAACGTAAATCTGGTTTAACAAATTATATTATGGGAGCGTCGTTCATTACAGAAGGTGCGATTCCGTTTGCAGCTGCAGATCCGGTTCGAGTAATCGTAAGTTGTGTTGTTGGTTCAAGTATTGCAGGTGCGTTATCTATGTTATTCCAAATTACATTACCGGCACCGCATGGTGGATTATTTGTAATAGCGTTAGTAAATAAACCGTTACTATATATTTTCTCTATATTAATTGGAACAATTGTCTCGGCTGTTACGCTAGGTGTTTGGAAAAAGAAAGTTCAATAACAAATAAAAAGAGAGCAGTTTTTGAACTGCACCCCAATTGTTAGACACAGCCTAACAATTGGGGGTGCAGTTTTTCTATGGCTAAATTTACAGCTGATGAAAAAATACAAATCGTTCTACGTTATTTGAACGGAAATGAAAGTTATCGAGAAATGGGTAGATCGCTCGGTATAAGTGACACAATCATTTTGAATTGGGTAAACCAATATAAACAGAATGGTCTGGAAGCTTTTCTAAAACGATGTACAAATTACACACAACAATTTAAACTAGACGTACTAAACTTTATGATTGAAAACGGTATGTCCTTATTTGAGACGGCAGCTATCTTTAATATTCCTGCCC